>NZ_ARWA01000001.1:760000-1455089 GCF_000385335.1 Methyloferula stellata AR4
CAACAACGCGGTCACGCGCTCTTTCCAATGTCGAGATGTCTCGATTGAGGAGGAGATTCAGGATGGGTTTGAACGCGAATCTAAAAAAGTTTGAGGCCGATGTGGCGAAGCGCGTTGTCCTGCAGGCGACCCGCGACATCCGGCGCAACAGCAATCAGGTTTGCCGGTTGCATCACCATGCCGTCAGGACCGACGATATGGAGGCGACCCGGCATTTCTATGAAGACATTATCGGCATGCCGATGACGGTCGCGATGAGCGGAATGCTTCCGACCGGCGATCGCGAGATACCTTTTCTGCATTGCTTCTTCGAAATGGGTGACGGCGGATTTCTGGCCTTCTTCCAATTTCTGCCCGATGCCTACGGGCCCGCGAACAAACTGCCGCAGGACGGCATCGATCATCACATTGCGGTCTCCGTCGGCAACTTTGACCACATCAATACGTTGAAGACGAAATTCGACGATCTCGGTCTCGCCTGTTGTGGCATGAATCACGGCATCTGCTATTCGCTTTATGTGCGCGACCCGAACAATATGCTGCTCGAATTCGTCTGCGATCCGCCAGCGGAACTGGAAATCTACGAGACTGCCGCGCAAGCAGCGCATGCGGAGTTGGCGCGCTGGGCGAAGGGCGATTATACGCCGAGCAAGCCAGGCCCGACGCCTGACTTTCCGCTCCCGACATCAACGATGCAGGAGATCGCCCGCGTAATCCACGGGCCCGGCCGCGCTGCCGTGCGGCCAGTCTGACGTCTTCGGCGTTTCGCCATGCAGAGGCATCGCATGGCGCGATGCCTTACACCTCGCCATGGCGCAACGTGCCGCCGCAATGCGGGCATGTCGCGCCGCCGGCATCGATCTGTACGATCTCGATTTCGGTCGATGTGGTCTTCACATTCGGCCGGTCGCGGCGCAGGCGCAATTGGTCGATGAAGCTCACGGTGATGAGACCGGAGAAAAGCGCGAGCGTCACGATTCCGACGATGATCACCGCGCCGCCGAGGATGCGACCGGCGGCGGTCGCCGGGATCATATCGCCATAGCCGACCGTGGTCAGGGTTTCGATCGCCCACCACATGCAGACCGGAATCGACGTGAAAAGCGTCGCCTGTTCTTCGCCCTCGATCATATACATGAGCGCGCCGCTGATCGTCACGGTCAGGAAAAGGATGAACACCAAAGCGCCGATCGCATGGGCCTCCTCGCGCAATACGTTCCAGATCATCGCAAAGACAGTCGAATGCCGCGTCAGTTTGAGCATGCGCAACAGGCGCACCAGGCGCAGCACACGGAAATCTCCGGCGCCGAGCAAACCGAGCGCGGCCGGCAGGATCGAAATCAGATCGATGAGGCCGAAAAAGCTGGTGATATAGCGCAGCCGGTCCCGCAAGGGGTGCGGGACGGGGCCTTTGTGCAGGTCGACCGCGGTCCAGACCCTCAGCGCATATTCCAGAACGAAAATCGCCGTGGCGATATGCTCGATATAAATGAAGAGCCTCGGATGGCGCGCGCGAATGGGCTCGACCGATTCAAGGATGACGGCGCCGACGCTGACGATGATCAGGAATGCCAATGCGGCATTGAAATATCGGGTGGCCCTGTTCTGCCGCGCATTATCGTCGAACAGGGTGGCAAGACTCCGGCGCAGTCTGACGATCGTGCCGGCTTGGTGTCCATAAAGCATTGAGCCGGCTCCTTTTGGGTTCGGGCCGGTTCAAATTGAAATGTTTTTGCCGAGAATCAAAGACCCTCGGCATTTATGACGGAGACATTGCAGCTAAAAGCATCGCGGGCTGTCCGAGACGACAGCCCGGCGCGCGGGTCGATCTGCCGTCAAACTGTCGATTCGGCCATGCCTTCGCGATCGAGAATTTTGAATTCCTCGTCGGTCAGCGCGATATCGACGGCCGCCACATTCTCTTCGAGATGCGAGACCTTCGATGTGCCGGGAATGGGAAGCATGACCGGGCTGCGCTTCAAGACCCAGGCCAGCGCGACCTGACTGGGCGCGGCGCCGTGGCGTTTCGCAATGGCGTCGAGGATCGATCCGGGCTTGGCGAGATTGCCGGCGGCCAGCGGGTACCAAGGGATGAAACCGATCCCATGCTGTTCGCAATAGGCAAGCACGTCCTCGCTTTTCCGGTCGACGAGATTGTAGCGGTTCTGCACGGTCGCCACCTTGAAGACCTTCGAGGCGGCTTCGATGTCTTCGACGGAGACTTCGCTCAGGCCCGCATAGCGGATGAGCTTCGTGTCGAGGAGCGACTTGATCGTTGCGAATTGCTCGTCGCGCGGGACTTTGGGGTCGATCCGGTGCAATTGCCAAAGGCCGAGCTGTTCGACGCCGAGGTTGCGCAGGCTTTTGTGCACCTGCTGGACGAGATATTCGGGCCGCCCCAAGGGCACCCATACATCCGGCCCGGTGCGTGCCAAGCCGCCCTTCGTGGCGATGAGCATGCCCTTATAGGGATGAAGCGCTTCGCAGATGAGCCGCTCCGATACATCCGGTCCATAGGAATCGGCCGTATCGATAAAATTGATGCCAAGCTCCGGCAGGCGCTTCAAGGTACGGATCGCCTCGGGACGATCCAGGGGTTCGCCCCAGATGCCGGAGCCAGTCAGGCGCATCGCGCCGAAGCCGAGGCGGTTGACTTCCGTTTCGCCGGCAATTTTGAACGTGCCGGATTTCGCTGCATTGGGCTGGGGCATTTTGCTTCGCTCTGCTTCGAATGTTTCAGCTGTAACATTTCGAAGATAGTGCATCGCATGCGAAAGCGCCGTGATGGCGCTCTCACAATATTTTGAAAAAGCTAGGTGGCAGCCGAGCTTCCAGTGTCTTTACGCGGAATGGGCGGCTTCCGGCGCTGCTCCAGGCGCGGTCGCCTTTTTGTGCTGCGAGCGCAGCTGAAAGGCGAGACCCAGAAGGAAGAAGCCGAAAGCCATGGCATAGGCGCCGAGCCACCAAGTCAGCACGATGGCGCCGATGATGGGCGCGATCACCAGCAAGATCCCGTAAAGCACGGAGACGATACCGCCAGCGAGAAGCCACCAGCGGCCGTGATCCTGTCTCAACCGGACGGCCGCGGCGATCATGAATCCGCCCGAGACAAGCGCCCAAGCCGCGACGAGCAGCACGAAGATCAATACCGTCTCTCCAGGCCATGTGGTGACGGCCGTGGCCGTCAAAATATCAACGATACCCTCTACAGTCAGCCAGCCCCAGGGCCTGCCGCGCCGTGCCTCCTGCACGGACGCAACGATGGCAAAAACGCCATCGACCAGAAGATAGACGGCGAAAACCAGGACCAGCGACAGCATCGTCACGGCCGGCATGAAGAAGGCGACCAATCCGAAGAGGATGCCGAAAATGCCGCGAAGCCCTACGGCCCACCAGTTGCGTGAAAGATCTCTATGGATCTCATCGAAAGTGATTGCGGACCATGGGGCGGCCGATTCAAATTTGTCGGTTGATGTCATGACATGCTCCAGCTCACGTTTGTCGTTGAACCTATTCCAAAGCCAATTCGATGGATTGACCGAAGTCAATGCCGGTAAGCCAAGCACCGAACCCAAAGCTGAAAACCGGCTTTGGGAAGAATTCGATGCGTTCATAAAGACATGGCGTGGTGAATTGATTCAAGTTGAACATTCTCCGCTCCACGCCGATGCGGACAATCCACCGGAATAGTTTCGCCTGCCGATATCTCGGAATGATGAATGCTTTTGATGAGAATCAAGCTGATCGGCCTCAAAGCGGATAAGCTGACGGCTCTTGGCCAATGCCGGATTGTTACAAATCCGCTCTATGCTTTGCCTGTTGCCGCACGGATGCCGGACTTGCCAGGAGCGCGCCGGTTCGTTTGGAGCCCTCATGTTTCATTGGTTCGATCGCGCAAAACCGGGCATATCTCTCTTTGGCACCACGTCTGCGCCAGGCGCAGCGGAGCCGCCGGCGTCTTCCGATGCCGCGGCCCTGGCGCTCCCCGAGCTTCTGCGTGAGCTGCGGACGTCCCAGGCTGGTCTCAGCAGTGCCGAGGCTGCGGCGCGGCTTGCCGCTTACGGTCAAAACGTCATCGCGACACACGGGCCGACGGGACTGCTGATCAAATTCCTCGGCCGCTTCCGCAATCCGCTGGTCTTGATCCTCATCGCCGCGGCCGGGGTATCGGCCCTGACCGGCGATGTGCCGAGCTTCGTCATCATCACCGTCATCGTTCTGATGTCGGTCATTCTCGATGTCGTGCAGGAGCGCCGTGCCGAGGACGCGGCGGAGGCGCTGCGTAAACAGGTGTCGCTCACCGCGCAGGTCTTTCGCGACGGACGCCAGATAGAGGTGGAGGCATGCGATCTCGTGCCGGGCGATGTCATTTCGCTCGCGGCGGGCGATCTGATCCCGGCCGATTGCCGCCTGATCGAAGCGCGTGACCTCTATGTGAACGAGGCGCTTCTCACCGGCGAACCCTATCCGGCCGAAAAGGAAGCGGTCGCGGGCGCCGCCGATCACGCGCAAGCCGCGCTGCTGCCGCGTCATCAAGTCTTCATGGGAAGCTCGGTCGTCAGCGGAACCGCCAAGGCGCTGATCGTCGTGACCGGGAAAAATGCACAATTGGGATCGATCGCAGGCGCGCTTCAAAAACCGCCGCCGCCCACGGCCTTTGCAATCGGGGTCCGCGATTTCGGGCTGATGATCGTCCGGATCACGATTTTTCTCGTCCTCTTCACGCTGCTCGTCAATCTGGCCTTCCACCGGCCGCCGCTCGAATCCTTTCTTTTTGCCTTGGCGCTCGCCGTCGGACTGACACCCGAACTTTTGCCCATGGTGATCTCGGTCACGCTCGCGCATGGCGCCATGCGCATGGCACGCAAGCAGGTGATCGTGAAACGCCTCTCTGCCATTCACGATCTCGGCAGTATGGATATCTTGTGCAGCGACAAGACCGGCACTTTGACCGATGCCAAAATCAAGCTCGTGCGTGAAGTCGATCTCGCCGGGCATGAGAGCGACAGCGTGATGCAAATGGCGGAGCTCAATGCCGCCTTTGAGACCGGGATCAAAAGCCCTCTAGACGAAGCGATCCTGGCGGCCAAAGTCGCCGATCTTTCAGGCTGGACGAAGATCGATGAAGTGCCGTTCGATTTCGAGCGGCGGCGTGTCTCGGTTTTGCTCGAAAACGCTGGCCGCCGGCTTCTCGTCGTCAAGGGTGCACCCGAAGACGTGCTGCGTCTTTCATCGCATTATGCGATTGAAGGTTCTCAGTTGCTGCCACTCGATGCCGTGGCGCGTGAAATCGCGGAGCAAACCTTTGCCGCGCTTAGCAAGGAAGGCTTTCGCGTTCTTGGCGTCGCGTCGCGCGATGTCGAAGCCACTTGCTGCCATGCCCGCGTTGGAGATGAGAGCGCACTTACCTTCGTGGGCTTTCTCGCTTTTCTCGATCCGCCTAAAGCGGGTGCCAAAGCCGCTATCGCCGAATTGGCGGGGCTTGGCGTTACCGTCAAGGTCGTGACCGGCGACAATGAGCAGGTGACGCGTCATGTCTGCGGCGACCTCGACCTCGACATCAAAGGGACGCTGACGGGGCCAGAGCTCGACAAGCTTGGCGACGAGGCGCTTGCGGCACGGCTCGACGACACGACCTTGTTCTGCCGTGTCACGCCGCAACAGAAATCGCGCATCATTACCGCTTTCCGAACGAGAGGCCATGTCGTCGGCTATCTCGGCGACGGCATCAATGATGCGCCGTCGCTGCACGCGGCCGATGTTGGTTTTTCCGTCGATACCGCCGTCGACGTCGCGAAGGAAGCGGCGAGCATGATTTTGCTGCGCAAGGATCTCGACGTGCTGGCGGAAGGTGTGCGCGAAGGCCGCCGGACCTACGCGAATATCCTCAAATATGTGATGATGGGCACGAGCTCGAATTTCGGCAATATGTTCTCGATGGCCGGCGGCGTCATCATTCTGCCGTTCCTGCCCATGCTGCCGATTCAAATCCTCCTCAACAATCTGCTTTACGATTTCTCGGAAACGACCATCCCGCTCGATTATGTCGACGAGGCCATGGTCGCCAAGCCGCGGCGCTGGGACTTGAAGGCGGTCCGGAAATTCATGTTCATTGTCGGGCCGCTGAGCTCGATTTTCGACTTCGTCACCTTTTGGCTTTTGCTGCACGTCTTCAAGGCGGACGAAACCTTGTTCCATACGAGCTGGTTCGTGGAATCTATGGCGACGCAGGTGCTTGTCATCTTCATCATTCGTACGGCGCAGCCCTTCCGCAATCTGCCGCATCCGGCGCTGGCCTTCAGCTCGCTTGCCGCCGTCAGCCTCGCCGTGCTGGTCCCCTTCACGCCGCTTGGCGCCTGGTTTGGCTTCGTGCCTTTATCCGCCGGGCTTCTGGGTGCGCTGGCCTTAACGACTCTTGCCTATCTCGGTCTCGTCTATATCGTCCGGCGCTGGTTCTTCCATGAGATGGCGTGATGACAGATGCAGCCGCCAGATAAAGCCGAGACCGCGGATCAAAGTGCCGTCTTTGCGTTTCTCGGCGATGCCGCGACCTATGGCTTGTCTGCGCCGATCAAGCGCATCGACACACATGGAGCCGTCGTGTTTCTGGCGGGTGACGACGTCTATAAGGTGAAACGCGCGGTCCACTTTTCCTATATGGATTTCTCGACTCTCGAGAAACGAAAGGCGGCCTGCGAAGCTGAGATCGCGGTCAATCGCGACAATGCCCCGGCTCTCTATCTTGAAACGGTGCCCATCACGCGCGCCGCGCATGGGCTTCACCTTGGCGGCGATGGCGAGCCCGTCGAATGGGCCGTTCATCTGCGCCGTTTCAATGAGGAAGCGACGCTCGATCGTCTCGCGGAACAAGGGCCGTTTGAGTCCACGCTTCTCGCGCGGCTTGCCGCGGCCGTGAGCGCCGCGCATCGGCAGGCGCCGATTCGCGACGGTGAGGCTGCGACGGCTGCGCTGCGGCGCGCCTTGGTTGCGACAGTAGACGAGCTTTGCGATCGCACGGACGTCTTCGCATCGGAGGATGATTCAGGTGCGTTCCGGGCGCGGCTGATCACGGCCTTCGATCAGGGCGAACCGCTGCTTTTGCGGCGTGGTGGCAAAGGCAAGGTGCGGCGCTGCCATGGCGATCTTCATTTGCGCAATATCGTCTTGATCGACGGCGCGCCTGTACTCTTCGACGCCATCGAATTCAACGAAGCCCTCGCCGTCACGGATATTCTCTACGATCTTGCCTTTTTGATCATGGATCTATGGCACCGCGGCCTTGCCGCCGACGCCAATCTCCTGTTGAACCGCTATCTTTGGGCCTCAGACGACGCGCAAAGCGAAATCGAAGGCTTGGCACTTTTGCCGCTCTTCCTCGCCCTTCGCGCGGCGATACGCGCCATCGTCATGGCCGCGCAAAGCAGGCTCGACCCGGCAAAGACAGGCCTGCGCGACAATGCGCGATCCTATTTGGAGGCCGCGGGCCGCTTCCTCGATCCCGTCGCGCCATGTCTCGTCGCGGTCGGGGGTCTCTCGGGAACCGGCAAGAGCGTGCTCTGCGCGGCGCTCGCGCCATCGATCGGCGCGGCGCCAGGCGCGCTCCATTTGCGCAGCGACATTGAGCGGAAGAACATGTTTGGCGGCGACGAAATGGAGCGCTTGCCGGCGGAAGCCTACCGGTCCGAAATCTCAGCCCAGGTCTATGAGCGGCTGAAACAGCTCGCAGAAACGGGGTTGAAAGCTGGGCGCGGCGTTATCCTCGATGCGACCTATACGAAGCCGGAAGGCCGGAAGGTTTTGGCCGATCTCGCGGCCGCGGCTGGCCTTTGCTTCACCGGTATCTGGCTCGAGGCGCCGCTCGATCTTTTGACGAAACGTGTAAATGAGCGGCGGGGCGATGCCTCGGATGCCACGGCCGATGTCGTCGCCGGTCAGGCGCAAGAAGATTTGGGCGACATCACGTGGCACAGACTCGATGCTTCAAAGAGCACGGAGGTACTTAAGGCTGAGGCTTTGGCGCTGATTGGTTCGGCATGATGCGTTTGGATTGGAACATTGCGAAATCGACGTATGCAAACCCTCTCCCGCAAGGGGAGAAGGAACGGCGCCCTATCGTTTGAGTCAGTCTCCTAAGGCACAAGCACAGCGGCACCGTCGAAACGTCCGGCGCGCAGGTCGGCCAGTGCTTCATTGGCTTTTTGCAGCGGATAGCGCGTCGTCTCGGTCACGATCCCGACCTGCGGTGCGAGCTTCAGAAAATCGATGCCGTCCTGGCGGGTGAGATTGGCGACGGACACGAGCTGGCGTTCTTCCCACAAAATCTCATAAGGGAAACTCGGAATATCGCTCATATGAATGCCGGCGCAGACGACACGGCCGCCTTTGTGGACGGCGCGCAGCGCGGCAGGCACGAGGCTTCCGACGGGTGCGAAGATGATCGCGGCATCGAGCGGTTCGGGGGGGCTCTCGTCCGAGCCCCCGGCCCAGACGGCGCCCAGACGCCGCGCGAAAGCCTGCGTCGTGACATCGCCCGGCTGGGTGAAGCCAAAGACCTGCCGTCCCTGCCATATCGCAACTTGCGCGATGATATGGGCGGCGGCGCCAAAGCCATAGAGGCCCAATTTCTTACCCTCGCCCGCGATGACCAAAGAGCGCCAGCCGATCAGGCCTGCGCAGAGCAGAGGCGCGAGCGCGACATCATCGCCGGTTTCGCCGAGCGGAAAGGCGAAGCGCGCATCGGCGATCAGCGCGGTGGCAAAGCCACCGTCGCGCGTATAGCCGGTGAAGAGCGGATGATCGCAGAGATTCTCATGCTGCGAGACGCAATAGGAGCAGACCCCGCAGGTGTGGCCGAGCCAGGGAATGCCGACGCGCTCGCCCATTTGCAAGCCTTCGACGCCAGCGCCCATCGCGTCGATTCTGCCGACGACTTCGTGGCCCGGAATGATCGGCAGTTTCGGGTGAGGCAATTCGCCATCGACCACATGTAAATCGGTGCGGCAGACGCCGCAGGCCGTGATTTTGATGCGGATCTCGCCTGGCCCGGGCTCCCGGTCGGGCAGCTCGGTCCATTCCAGCGGCGTGCGCAGTTTCTTCAGCACCATGGCGTGCATGACAGCCTCAACGATTGAGCGCGTTCCTTCTCCCGCAAGCGGGAGAAGGTGGCATGCGAAGCATGACGGATGAGGGGTGGTTGCGGGTTGAGGGCACCCTCATCCGCCTCATTTTATTCGGCACCTTCTCCCGCAAGCGGGAGAAGGGATGCGCCAGACGTTTTATATAGGCCCTAGTGCGAGACCAAAGTGCTGCGGCCCTTGCCCATCAGCAGGTCGCGGGTGACCCCACCGAGGATCCATTCGCGGACGCGGCTGTGCCCATAGGCGCCGGCAACCACCAGTCCGGCGCCTTTCTCCTTCACGATCATTTCGAGGCGACCCGCATCGTCTTCGCCGGTGACGGCGGCGAAAGGCTCCGCAGCGATGCCATGGTGCTTCAGCCACTCGCTCACGTCGTTCACGTGCTCGCGGGCATGCGCCAAATCCTCTTCCGCGGCGACCTCGACGACGGTCACATGCGCGGCTTTCTTCAAAAGCGGCAAAGCGTTTGCAACGGCGCGCTGCGCTTCGCGCGTATCCTTCCAGGCAACGAGCGCGTTCTGCAGATTGAGCGTCGTTTCGCCAGTGCCCACAAGCAGCACGGGACGGCCGACGCGCATCACGAAATCGCTGACATCGACGCGGCGCGACGGGTCGAGTTTGGAATCGCCGCCCTTGGGGTCGATGATGATGAGATCGGCCGCCCGGGCCTGATGCGCGATATAATCGGCGATTGGCGCAAGCGTCATGGTCGAGCGCCAGTGAATCTCTTTGGCGCGGTTGTGGAGAGCCGCCCGGAAGCGATCTTCCACCGCCAGCATCTCCTTTTCCATCTCAACGCGATCCTGCTCGACGATATCGGCCAGCATGTAGCCGTCGCCATAGATCATCTGCAAAGGCTGGCAGGCGGCGATGCCGATCACGCTCGCCTCGAAACGCTCGGCAAGATCGCCGGCTAACTGCAAAATTCCTTCATTCGATGCATTCAGATCCAAATGGACCATCAATGTCGCGTAGCTCATAGTTGCTCCTGTCGAAACTCGATCCTTCGACCGTTAAAATGCAACGATAATAGGCCTATAGGTTCGCCGCTTTGATCCGCGTCAACAAGCTGAGCCGTAGGATAAAACCGTGTCAAGCTGCGAGATGTTCGCCGCCGTCGACGGGTATGATCGTCCCGGTGATGCGGCGCGCGGCGTCGCTGACGAGGAAGGCCGCGAGATTGCCGACATCGGCGATCTCGACCAGGTGATGTTCGGGCGCGCGCGAAGCCGCCTCCGCCAAAAGCTCGTCGAAATGCTCGATGCCGCTCGCAGCCCGCGTCTTGATCGGACCGGGCGAGATCGCATGGGCGCGGATGCCCTTGGGGCCAAGCTCGGCCGCGATATAGCGCATGCTGCTTTCGAGCGCCGCCTTGACCGGACCCATGAGATTATAATGTTCGACGACGCGCTCTGAGCCGTAGAAGGTCACGGCGAGCAGGCAGCCGCCATCCGGCATTAAGGGCTCGGCCAGATGCGCCATGCGGATGAAGGAATGGCAGGAAATGTTCATCGCAATGTCGAAGCCGTCCATGGAACAATCCGTGACGCGGCTATGCAGATCCTCGCGCGGCGCGAAGGCGATCGAATGCAATAGAAAGTCGAGACCGCCCCATTGCGCCTTGACCGCGTCGAAGACGGCCTCGAGCTGACCGGTCTCGCGGACATCGCAGGGCAGCACGATCTCGCATTGGAGCCTGTCGGTGACGGCGCGGACATAGGGTTCGGCCTTCGCGTTCAGGAAGGTCGCGGCGAGTCTTGCACCGGCCTGAGCGAAAACTTCGGCGCAGCCGGCCGCAATGCTCTGATCGTTGGCAATGCCGACGATCAAGCCGCGCTTGCCGCGAAGGTCGACGAGAGGCGCGGCTAAAGTCGGTTCGCTTTCATGTGTCATGCGTGAGGTCCTTAAAGTCCGGCCGGCGCAGCCTGTTTGATCGTATCCAGTGTATGTTGCGCGATCATGGCTTCCTCATTGGTTGGAATGACACGAACCGCGACGCGACTTTGCGGCGCGCTGATGAGATCGGCATCGCGCGCATTGGCTTTTTCATCGAGAACGACGCCGAGCCAGCCAAGTCGCGCGCAAACGCGCGCCCGAATTTCCGGCGCGTGTTCGCCTATGCCCGCCGTGAAGACGATGCCTTCGAGCCCTCCGAGCGAGCTTGTGAGCGCACCGGTTTCGCGCACGATCCGGAACACGAAAAGCTCTATGGCCTCTTCCGCGTGAGGATTTTTGCTGGCGAGCAGAGTCCGCATATCGCTTGCTATCCCGCCGGAGACGCCGAGCAGGCCAGATTGCTTATAGAGCAGATCCTCGACTTGCTTCGCCGTTAGGCCGCGTTCCTGCTCAAGATAAAGAATGACACCTGGATCGAGCGCGCCGCAGCGCGTGCCCATCATCAGCCCGTCGAGCGCGGTGAAGCCCATGGTCGTATCCATGCTGCGCCCGTCTTGCATGGCGCAGAGGCTCGCGCCATTGCCGAGATGCGCGGCGATCACACGACCATTGGCGAGGGCAGGCGCGATGTCGCGCAGGCGGCGGGAGATATATTCGTAGGAGAGGCCGTGGAAGCCGTACCGGCGCACGCCCGCTTCCTCATATTCACGGGGTAAGGCGAAGCGTGTCGCGACGACCGGCATCGTGTGATGGAAGGCGGTATCGAAACAGGCGACCTGCGGCAGGTTCGGACGGGCCGCCATGATGGCGCGGATCGGTGCGAGATTATGTGGTTCGTGCAAGGGCGCGAGCGGAACCAGACGGTCCAGCGCATCAAGCAGAGGCTTCGTCACGAGTTCGGGCCGGTCGTGATCGGGGCCGCCATGGACGACGCGATGGCCGACGGCGATCAGGTGGTCCTGGCCGAGATGGCCTTCGGTCCACTCGATCAGATGTTCGAGGACAGGCTGGAAATGCTGATCCTTGGGAGTCCAGCGCTCTTCGGTGAGCACTTTGCCGGATGGATCCTTGGCCAGAAAATGCTGCTCCTTGCCGTCAAGCTCCGACAGGCCATGCGAAACGAGCGTCAGAGCCCCCGAGGCCCCGATTTCGAAAAGCGAGAATTTAAGGCTCGACGAGCCCGCGTTGAGCGTCAGGATAGCGTCGGCCATGCTCAGACTCCGACGGCCGTTTGCGCTGCCTTGGCGCGTTCGCGTGCGATCAGCACCGCGACGGCGCAGGAGGCCATGCGGGTGCGTTCGCCATCGGCGCGGCTTGTCAGGATGATCGGAACGCGCGCGCCGAGCACGACGCCGGCGGCATCCGCGCCGGCAAGATAGATAAGCTGCTTTGCCAGCATATTGCCGGATTCGAGATCGGGCACGACCAGAATATCGGCGACGCCTGCCACTTGCGATATGATTCCTTTTTCCGCCGCGGCCGCGGGGCTGATCGCATTGTCGAAGGCGAGCGGTCCGTCCAAAAGACCGCCGGTGATCTGTCCGCGATCGGCCATTTTGCAGAGCGCGGCGGCATCGAGCGTCGAGCGCAGCTTGGGGTTGATCGTTTCGACGGCGGAAAGCACCGCGACGCGCGGCATCTCAATTCCCATGACATGCGCAAGGTCGATGGCGTTTTGCACAATGTCGCGTTTGTCTTCGAGTGTAGGCGCGATGTTAACCGCCGCATCGGTCACGAGCAAAGGCCGCGGATAGGTTGGCACATCCATCAGATAGACATGGCTCAGCCGGCGCTTGGTGAGAAGACCGGCTTCCGGCGCGAGCACGGCGTGAAGCAGTTCGTCCGTATGAAGCGAGCCTTTCATCAAAAGCGCCGCTTCGCCTTTATGCACCAGATCGACAGCCATCGCCGCCGCGGCATTGCTGTGTGGCACGTCGATCAGGCGGAAGGGCGAAATATCGACCTTCGCGTCTTCGGCTGCCTTGAGGATCTTCGCCTTCGGGCCGACCAGGATTGGCGTGATGAGGCCGACACGTGCCGCCTCGACCGCGGCGCCAATCGCATTGGCGTCGCAAGGATGTGCGACGGCGGTCAGCATGGGTTCGCCGCCGGCCGTCCTCGCGAGCAACGTGCGCAACCGTTCGTGGCGGCTCAATTGCACGTCTGGAAGTTCGACGCGCGGTCGTCTCACTTTCTCTTTTGGCGCACGCACATGCGCGGTGCCGCTGATGACCACTTCGCCTTTCTGATTGGTGCATCGGCAATCGAGCGTGAGGTCGCCATGCTCCGGGCGTTTTTCCGTCACCGTCAAAGTGGCCGTGATCGTGTCGCCGATGCTGACGGGATGCAAAAAGCGCAGGTCCTGTCCGAGATAGATCGTGCCGGGTCCGGGCAGTTTCGTGCCGAGCACGCTGGAAATCAGGCCGGCGCCCAGCATCCCATGCGCGATGATCTTGTGGAACATGTCGGTGTCGGCATAGGCCTTGTCCATATGCGCCGGATTGACGTCGCCGCTGATGACCGCGAAGAGGTCGATATCCTGCTGCGTCGTCACGCGCGTGAGACTGGCGCTATCGCCGACCGCGATCTCGTCGAACGTCTTGTTCTCGATCATCGCCTGGGATGCGAGGGGGCTCTGAATATTCACGATGGGTCTCCTCGCTCAGCTTTCGCGCACATAGGTTCCGGGCGCATCGGCGATCGGCGCATAGCCTTTGTCCGGGGCGCCTTGCGGCGGCGGGGCGATCGACGGTCTCGATCGCGCATCGAGCCAGGCGACCCATTTGGGCCACCAGGAGCCTTCCTCTTGCGTGGCGGCTTCCTTCCAATCCTCGGTTGAGAGATAAGGCGCGCCGGGCTTGCGGCGAGCGATGCGGTAATGCCGGTTCTTATGACCGGGCTCACTGACGATGCCGGCATTATGGCCGCCGGAGGTGAGCACGAAGGTGATGTCGCCCTGGTTCAGAAGATGGATCTTATAGACCGAGTGCCAGGGCGCGACATGGTCGGTCTCCGTGCTCACCGAAAAGATCGGAAGCCTGATCTCGGAGATCGCAATCGGCCGGCCTTCGACCATAAAGCGGCCTTCGGCGAGATCATTGTTGAGGAACATGTCGCGCAAATATTCCGAATGCATCTTATAGGGCAGGCGCGTGGCGTCGGCGTTCCAGGCCATCAGATCGAAGGGATGTTCGCGTTCGCCCAGAAGATAGGTCTTGATGATCCGCGACCAGACAAGATCGTTCGAACGCAGCATTTGGAAGGCGCCGGCCATCTGCTTGCTGTCGAGATAGCCTTGCTTCCACATCACATCGTCCAAAAGCGCAAGCTGGCTTTCATCTGTAAAGAGCTGCAGCTCGCCTGCTTCGGTGAAATCCGTCTGCGCCGCGAGCAGCGTCACGCTTGCCAGGCGATTGTCGCCGTCACGCGCCATGGCCGCCGCGGCGATCGACAGCAATGTGCCGCCGATGCAATAGCCGCAGGCATGAACTGGCGCATCTTTGCAAATCGCCTCGATCGCGTCCAAAGCCGCCATGACGCCGAGCCGGCGATAATCGTCGAAGCCTGTGTTGCGCATCTCAGGCCCCGGATTGCGCCACGAAATGCAGAAGACCGTGTAACCTTGCGAGACGAGATAACGGATGAAGGAATTGTGCGGCGAGAGATCCAAAATATAATATTTCATGATCCAGGCCGGCACGATCAGGATCGGCTCGGGCCGGACCTGCTCTGTCGCGGGCGCATATTGGATGAGTTCCATGAGTTCGTTGCGCAGCACCACTTTGCCGGGCGTGACCGCGACATCCTTGCCGACGACGAAGCTCCCTGCATCCTCCATCGGCTGGTGGTTGACGGTGCGGCGCAGATCTTCTGCTAAATTGCGTTCGCCCTTGACGAAGTTCCAGCCGGATCGGCTAACCGTCGCGCGCAACACTTCTGGGTTCATCCAGGGAAAATTCGACGGCGAAAACATGTCGATCATCTGCCGCGCGGCAAAAGACACGACGTCTGCATGTGATTTTGCAACGCCCGGCAAGCCGGTGGTCGCATCGCGCCACCATTCCTCGCCGAGAAGAAATGCCTCCGCGATAAAGTTGAATGGCGGCTGCGACCAAGCTGCGTCCTGAAACCGATGGTCCTCCGGCTTGGGTGTCGTCCATTGCGCCGGCGATGCGAGGCGCGCCCATTGCTGGGCCGCTTCTTCGGCGAGTTCGATCTGCCGTCCGGGAGCATTGGCGAGATGCAGGCCCCAGTCGAGATAGGCAAGCGTCAGCGACACCGGGGACAATGAGCCGGTGAAACGCGCCTGCGCGGCATGCAAAAGCCGGTCGAGTGTATTGCCGCCTGACTGATTGTCCGTTTCAATCTTTGCTTCCGGCGCGAGCTGCGCGGAACCGGCTTCATTTTGATGATCGGGCTGGTATGTCAGGCTGAAGCGCTTATCGGCAGCGATTAAATCGAGCATGCGAACTCCTGCGGGGAGAAAACCTCTTCGTCCGCGAGGCTGCGCACGAAGAGGAAGGACGGTCGCTGCCGTCTCTTGAAAGTTAGGCGCGGCGCGGTTCATTTCCATTGATCGGAGTCAAACACAGCGAAGGAAAGGCTCCGACGCCGGCCGATGTGTGCTGTTTTGATCAGGATCAAGGCGGTTGCATCGGTTATGTGCGTGCATGCGCGTGCATCAGACGCTGAGATGGTGACATCCCTATGTCGTCACGCGATGCGCAGGAGAAGCACATGACCGACGCATCGCAATTCGAAACGAAAGTCCCGGGCCTTGACGGTTCGTTTCCGGCAAAATTTCTCGAGGTGCAGGAACGCAATGCCGAAATCCTGACGTCGGCCAATGAGATCGTGGCCAAGACCGCGAAAGCCATTGGAGAGAACCAAACCGAATTTCTGCAGCAGGAAGCGGAACAGGCTTCGAAAGCTCTCACGCCCGTCAAATTCGACGGGGACGCCGGCGCGGCGCTCTCCGCCTTCGGCAACCAAATGCAAGAGAATTCCAAAAAGCTGATCAGCCATATGCGGACGATCAACGATCTCGTCTTCGATTGCGGATGGCAGCTCTTCAAGCTTTGTGCCGACAGCTTCCGGCAGCCGCCTAAGCATTCGTGAATATACAGTCGTAGGGCGGATACCTGCCGCCGAACCGGCTGAGATCCGCCGGTTCGGATTTAGGTCTTCCGCGGCCTCAATCGATCCAATGCACGGCCGGCGTCTTGCGCGGCACAGGCGGCGTCTCGCCCTTCGGCGTACCCACGATGATTGGCGCAACCGGAATATAATGCGGATCGAGTTCGACAGCCTGTTTGCCTTCGGCCGTCTCCAGCCATTTTTGAGCAAAACCGATCCAGCATGTCCCTAAGCCTTGACCACGCGCGGCGAGCATCAAATTCTCGGCGGCGAGCGCGGCATCTTCAATGGCGAAATCGCCGCTGAGCGTGGAAATCAGAATAACCGCAGGGGCATGGTAGAAAACGTGAAAGTCGGACGCTGCGGTCAAATGCTCGCGCACACGGCTTCCGGCAGAGGCCAAATCCGTCACCTTCAGCATATGTGCCTTTGACGCGTCGGAAATCCGATCGAGCAAGGCTTGGTTCTGAATGATCGTAAAGTGCCAGTGTTCGGCATTATTCGCGCTGGGCGCCAAGGTAGCGGCATCCACGAGACCGAGCAAAACCTCTTTCGGAACCGGCGCATCGGTGAAAGCGCGGACCGAGCGGCGATGCCTTATTGCGTCCATCAATTCCATGTCGATCTCCCTTTTCGAGATTTCGAGCCTGGAACCTCGCCCTTATCGCGGCTTTGACCTGACGCAATTTGGCGATCAACGGCGCGTGATCGGGGGTTATGGAAGTCTGCGGCTCTACGGACGGCCAATTAATGAGGCCGTACCAACTCTCTCCCCTTGCGGGAGAGGGTGGTCGGCGGAGCCGACCGGGTGAGGGTTAAGATGCTGCCCCCTCATCCGCCTCGCATTCGCTCGGCACCTTCTCCCGCGAGGGGAGAAGGTGAGCACACCGCCATTCGTTCATGCAATTGTCTAAGCTTCGTGCGGCCAGCGCCAGTCGCTGATCTCCGGCATATCCTTGCCGTGCTCTGCGATATAGCGCTTGTGCTCGATGAGCCTGTCGCGGATCGCCTGTTTGGCATAGACGGCCGCGGCGCCAAGCTTCGGCACCCGGTCGATGACATCGGCGACAAGATGAAAGCGGTCGAGCTCGTTGCGCACCACCATGTCGAAAGGCGTCGTCGTCGAGCCTTCTTCCTGGTAGCCGTGGACATGCATATTGCCGTGATTGGTCCGGCGATAGGCAAGCCGGTGAATGAGCCAGGGATAGCCGTGATAGGCGAAGATCACCGGCTTGTCCTTGGTGAAGAGCGCGTCGAAATCCTTATCGGCCAGGCCATGCGGATGCTGGCTCTTCGGCTGCAGAGTCATCAGATCGACGACGTTCACGACGCGCACTTTGAGATCCGGCACATGCTGATGCAGAAGATCGACCGCGGCCAGGGTCTCCAAAGTCGGAACATCGCCGGCACAGGCCATGACGACATCCGGCTCGCTGCCGCGATCGTTGCTCGCCCATTCCCAGATGCCGATGCCCTGCGTGCAATGTTTGATCGCGGCGTCCATGTTGAGCCATTGCGGCGAAGGCTGTTTGCCCGCGACGATGACATTGATGCGGTCCCAGCTTCTGAGGCAATGGTCGGTGACATAGAGAAGGGTATTGGCGTCCGGCGGAAAATAGACCCGGACGATATCGGCCTTTTTATTCACGACATGATCGACGAAGCCCGGGTCCTGATGGCTGAAGCCGTTGTGATCCTGCCGCCAGACATGCGAGGTCAAAAGATAGTTCAGCGATGCGATCGGCCGACGCCAGGCGATTTCGCGCGAGGTTTTCAGCCATTTGGCGTGCTGGTTGAACATCGAATCGACGATGTGGATGAAGGCTTCATAGCAGGAAAACAGGCCATGGCGGCCGGTGAGCAGATAGCCTTCGAGCCAGCCCTGGCAGGTGTGCTCGCTCAAAATCTCCATCACGCGGCCATTGGGCGCGAGATAAGTGTCCTCGGGAATCGTCTCCGCATCCCAGGCGCGGTCGGTGACTTCGAAAAGCGCTTGCAGCCGGTTCGATGCGGTCTCGTCCGGACCGAACACCCGGAAATTCCGGGCGGTGGCATTATCCCGCATCACGTCGCGCAGGAACGCGCCCATGACGGCGGTGGCTTCGGCCTCGGGCTCGCCCGGATGCGGTACGGTGACGGCATAGGCGCTGAAATCCGGCAGCCGCAATGGCCGCATCAAAGCGCCGCCATTGGCATGCGGATTGGCGCTCATCCGGCGGGTGCCGGACGGTGCGAGCGCCGCGATCTCTGCGCGCAAGGCGCCTTTCTCGTCGAAGAGCTCGTCGGGCTTATAGCTTCGCATCCAGTCGTCGAGCAGGCTCAAATGTTCCGGCTTATCGAGCGTGAAGGGCACCTGATGCGAGCGCCAGAATCCTTCGGTCTTCAATCCGTCGACGGTTTTGGGTCCGGTCCAGCCTTTGGGGCTGCGCAGCACGATCATCGGCCAGATCGGGCGTCCTACCGCCGGTCCGCCCGCGCGGGCTTCTTGCTGAATGGCTTCTATCGCCGCGACCGCGCTATCCAAAGCCGCGGCCATGGCCTGATGCATCAGCATCGGATCGTCGCCTTCGACGAAAATCGGCGCGTAGCCATAGCCGCGCAATAAAGCATCGAGTTCGCCATGGCTGATGCGGGCGAGCACGGTTGGATTGGCGATCTTATAGCCGTTCAAATGCAGAATCGGCAGAACTGCGCCGTCACTCACGGGATTAAGGAATTTATTGCCGTGCCAAGCGGTCGCGAGCGGCCCCGTTTCGGCCTCGCCGTCGCCGATGACGCAAGCCGCGATCAAATCGGGATTGTCGAAGACCGCGCCGAAGGCATGCGAGAGGGAATAGCCGAGTTCGCCGCCTTCGTGGATCGATCCGGGCGTGTCCGGCGAAGCATGGCTCGGGATGCCGCCCGGGAAGGAGAATTGCCGGAAAAGGCGGCGCATCCCCTCTTCATCCTGCGAAATCTCGGGATAGACCTCGCTATAGGTGCCCTCGAGCCAGCAATTGGCCACGACGCCCGGCGCACCATGACCGGGGCCGGCGATAAAAAGCACGTTGAGATCGTGTGCTTTGATGAGGCGATTCAAATGCGCATAGATGAAATTGAGGCCAGGCGTCGTGCCCCAATGGCCGAGCAGGCGCGGCTTGACATCTGCGAGCGTGAGCGGCTCGCGTAGCAGCGGATTGTCGAGAAGATAAACCTGGCCGACCGACAGATAATTCGCCGCGCGCCACCAAGCCTGGATGAGATCGAGTTCGTCTTGGGATAGCGGCTTTGCGTCTCGATCCGGCATGTCAATGAGACCCGTCGTCATTGCCGTCCCTCTCGATTCGGTCAGATCAGGAAGCCTTATCCGCAACGATGGTTCCGGCTCAAGGCGGGAGCATAACCAGACCGGACATCGTCCAGATCCGACGTCCGGTCAGGTTATGCTCCACCTCGTCGATGTGAGTCTGATGACATTTTCACGTTCAAAGTTTGGATCGATTCAAATCCAAACCAATCGTGATTCAGGCGTTCATGTGTTGCAGCGCGGCCATATCCTTCAGCCGGATCTGCCGGGCGGTGGGGAGTTCGATCAGCGCGTCGCGCTCAAGCTGTGAGAGCGTCCGCGACACGGTTTCGATGGTGAGGCCAAGATAGTCGGCAATGTCCTGGCGCGTCATCGCCAAGCTGACAACGGTGCCGGCGGGGGATTGTTCAGCCCATTCGATGAGGAAGGCGGCGACTTTCTCGACGGCGCTTCTGCGGCCGAGCAGCAGAGAATGTTCCTGCGCCCGGGTGAAGCTGCGCATGGCATAAGTGAAAAGCTGCTGTGACAGGACTTCGTCATTGGCGGTTTCGATGCCGCGGCGGCGATAGGGGATCACCGTGCAATCGCAAACGGCCTCGGCCGAAAGCGTATGTTCCCAGCCCATTTCGAAGCCGAAAATATCGCCGGCAACGTGGAAAGCGTCGATCTGGCGGCGTCCGTCGCTCAGGAATTTGCAGGTCCGAATGACACCCGAAACCACCTTGAAGAAAACCCCGGCATTGTCGCCTTCGCCGTAAATTTCCCGGTCCTGGGCAAAATGCTGAACCGATCCCGAGGGCTGAAGCCCGCCGCTCGCCGCCCCGCCATCGACCGTTTTTAACCAAGACGTGCGGGCGAGCAGAGCTTGATCGGCCGTGGAAACAGGATTGGACGGGATGGCGAGTTGTGCTGACATCGGGGGCCTCGTTGGCGTGCAAGGTTGACCCGTTCTGTCTATCGGGTGTTCCACCCCCAGAATATTCGGTTAGGTCCTACGCTTTGCCACCTAGGGATTCTACCTAGGGCAGCCTGCCGCAGGGTCGGCTAGAGGGGGTCGGCGCCACCCAAAACAGCCTGAATATTGTCGAGGAGGGCCCCATCGAGCAGCGGTTTTTCCAGAATCCGGCGAACGCCCGCCGCTTTGGCGCGGCGCAAAATGGCATTGGTGGCGCGGCTCGTGATGAGAATGACGGGAACCGGCGTCTTCCGCGCCGCCAGCTGCTCGAGAACTTCGAGCCCGTCCATCACCGGCATTTTATAGTCGAGCAGGATACAGCGCGCCGCCGGCAGATCCGGGTGATTCAGCAATTCTTCGCCGCTGCCGCAGACGCGCACGGTGAGTCCCTCCAGCTCCAAGGCGAATTTAAGTGATTCGCGGACGGCCAAGTCGTCGTCGACGACAAGGACTATCTCCTGACCGTGAGTCATAATCTTGGGGCCATGATTTGGGGAACTCCGCCGCAAGCCGCACTTTTTTCGCAAATCGCTTTTTAGAGAAAGAGCGGGGGTGGGCGCCTTGATATAGCGCAACCGGACAATGCGGGATTGGGCGGAGGGTTCAGAACGTGACCGCTTTGAGTTGAATCGTCGTCACGTTCTAATCGTTTGTTTTAACACATGATCTTGTCCAAAAAGTCTGCAACTTTATGGGGTCATGCTCTAATCGCCGGGGAGGGCTTTGGCGAGAAGCGACATGCGGATGAGATCGGAAAGGCTGGTCGCGCCCATTTTCGTCATGACATTGGCCCGATGGACCTCGACCGTACGCGGGCTGAGATTGAGGTCATAGGCGATGGTCTTGTTCGGATGCCCGGCGAGGAGCCCTTGCAATACTTGCCGCTCGCGGGCCGACAGAGACTGAAGTTTCGTCTGAATTTGGGCGATTTCCGCCTCGCGATGCCCCGCCTCGGAAAAGCGGGCGAGCGCCGTGTTGATTGCCGATAGCAGCAATTCGTCGTCGAAGGGTTTTTCGATGAAATCGATCGCGCCCGCCTTCATCGCCTCGACGGCGAGCGGCACGTCGGCATGGCCCGTCATGATGATGAAGGGAAGGTTGATATCGAGGCCCTTCAGACGCCGCTGCAGTTCAAGGCCGTCGATGCCCGGCATGCGCACATCGCTGATGATGCATCCGGGCTGCAGGGTTGCGAGCGCATCGAGAAAGGCTGTTCCCGATTCGTAGACCCGCACCGCGTGCCCGGCCGTCGTCAACAGAAACGCCAAGGCCTGCCGCACGCTTTCATCATCATCGATCAGATGCACAACAGCACTACTTGCCATCGTCCAGCTCCTCCGGGCCGATGGTCTTGAGGGTCAGGCGAAAGATGGTGCCGCCGCCCGGATTAGGTTCGGCCCAAAGATGGCCGCCATGGGCTTCGATAATCGTCCGCGAAATGGAGAGCCCGACTCCCATGCCTTCGCGTTTGGTCGTGACGAAGGGTTGAAAAAGCTGTTTCGCGATCTCCTCGGCGATGCCCGGCCCAGTGTCAGCCACGTCGATCCGCACGGTCTCGCCGTCCAAGGCATGAGTGGAGATCGTCAGTTCGCGCTTCGTCACTTCCTGCATGGCTTCGATCGCATTGCGCATCAGATTGAGCAAAACCTGCTGGACCTGGATCTTGTCGGCCAGAACGAATTCGGCGCGCGCGTCGAGCTGGAACATGACCCTGACGCCGGTTTCCTTGGCGCCGACGAGCGCGAGCGCGCTGGCTTCTTCGACGAGTTTGGGCAGATTTTCAATCTGCCGTTCGTTTTCGCCCCGCGCCACGAAGTCGCGCAAGCGGCGGATGATCTGGCCCGCCCGCAAGACCTGCTCGGCGGCGTGCTCGATGGCGTCGCGCGCCGTCGGCAGAGTCTCGGCCTGGCCGCCGTCCATAAGCCGCCGCGCGCCGTTCAAATAGCTCGCCGCGGCGGTCAGCGGCTGATTCAACTCGTGCGCCAAGGTCGAGGCCATTTCGCCCAGCGCCGAGAACCGGGACATGTGGATGAGTTCGGCCTGCAATTCCTGCAGCCGCAATTGGGTCTGCTGCCGTTCCGTCAGATCGCGGACGAATCCGGTAAAAAAGCGGCGCTCGCCCCAGCGCATTTCGCCGACCGACAATTCCATCGGAAAGGTCGAACCGTCCTTGCGTGAACCAACCACAAGGCGGCCTATTCCGATGATCCGCTTTTCGCCGGTCAGGAGGTAGCGGTTGAGATAGCCGTCATGCTGTTCGCGATAGGGCTGGGGCATGAGAACGCTGACGTTCTGGCCGATGGCTTCCGCCGCCGAATAGCCGAATAGCCGTTCGGCCGTGGCGCTGAAGGATTGCATGATTCCCGCCGTGTCGATGACGATCATGGCGTCCGGGACCGTGTCGAGGACGGATTGCAAATGCGCTTCGCGCTCGGCTAGCGCGCTTTGCGCGCGTTTGGCAGCGGTAATATCGCGCGCGACCTTGGATGCGCCGAGCAGGCGTCCGGCATGATCCCAGACGGGCGAGACCGTCACCGCGACATCGATGATCTCCCCGTCCTTGCAAAGCCGGCGCGTCTCGAAATGTTCGACCCGCTCGCCGCGCTTGATCCGGTCGAGAATGATGTCAGTTTCGCCCTCTTGTCCGGGAGGCAGAAGAATCGAGATCGATTGGCCGACGATCTCGTCGGCACCGTAGCCGAAAATCGCCTCGGCGCCGCGGTTCCAATCGGTGACGATGCCGTCGAGCGATTTGCCGATAATGGCGTCTTCCGACGAAGCCACGATGGCGGCAAGCCTGCTATTGGCTTCTTCCGACGCTTTCCTTTGGACGATATCGATCAGAATCCCGCGCTGCTCGCCACGCGCCGGAAAGCTGGCGCCGCGCATGCGAAGCCAGAGGCTCTTGCCATCGGTGGGCACGGTTCGGAAATCGAGATCAAAACTTTCGCCCTTGGCAAAACTTTGCCGTAGCGCATGATCGATGCCATTGCGGTCGTCCTGATAAAGCCTTTCGAGAAAGGCCGGATAGGCTAAGGCCGCGTCGGAAGTGCCGATCAATTCGCGCGCGCGCCCCGACAGATGGACGAGATTGCTCGCAAGATCCCAGCGCCACGTGCCGAGGCCGGACGCCTCTATGGCGAGGAAGCCGTCCGCGTCCCCGGCGATGAGTGCGGAAGAAGGCTGCGGCTCTTGGACTGCCATTGACGAAATGCCCGGGGGCGCAGGACGGGTCTGCCATGCGCGATATAGCCTCAAACTACCAAAAGCCGTCCTAAACGCCTATCGCCCGCTGGGCGGATAGCGCTTAAATCGCTTGGATTTCGACAATTTATGGTGATCGGCGTCTGCCGGCCCTGCCGCCGTGCATATTTCGCCTGGGCGAGATCAGGTGCCCGGGTTATGCGCCCAAGCGCTCCATCGGGACGCGGAGCTTGATGACAAGCCCCTCCTGTTTCCATTCGTGATCGATCGTGCCCTGCAAGTGGCCTTGGACGGTCGCTCGCGCGAGCCTGCTTCCGAAACCTTCCGGTCCGGCCTTTTCCGGCAATGGCGGTCCATCGGACTCCGTCCAGATCACGTGAATGTCCTGATCCGCCGCGGCGAGATGCACGTGCAACTTGCCCTTAAGCGAGGACAGCGCCCCATATTTTGCGGAATTGGTGGCGAATTCATGCAGCAGCAGGGCAAGGCTCGTCAAAGACGATTCGCCGACCGCCGCATCGCATCCATCGATGAGAATAAGGCGCCCCTCCGTTTGGAAGGGAGCGAGAATCGTTTTCAGGAGCGCGGTGAGCGTGGTTTCCCGATTGGGCTTGACCTCGTCTGCCTGAAGACTAGGCAAGGTCAGATCATGCGCACGGGCGAGCGCCGATAGCCGCTCCCGGATCGCGGCGGCAAGCGCCTCCGGCGTTTCGGCCGAGCGGGCGCTGAGGGTCACAAGGCCGGTCGCGAGCGCGAAAAGATTTTTCACGCGGTGGTTCATCTCCCGGAGCAGGAGCAATTGTTTCTCCTGGCCGCGCTTGCTGTCGGTGATGTCGCGCGCGATCTTGGAGGCGCCGACGATCATCCCCTCGTCATTGCGAATGGGCGAGATGGTCAGCGAAATATCGAGCAGACTGCCGTCTTTGCGGCGCCGGATCGTCTCGAAATGATCGACGCGTTCGCCCACCTCGATGCGCTTGATGATTCTCGGTTCTTCCTCGAGACGATCGGGCGGGATGAGTATCGTTATGGGCTGGCCGATGGCCTCGTCGGCGCTATAGCCGAAAAGGCGTTCGGCGCTTTTGTTCCAGCTCGTGATAATGCCCGCGAGCGTCTTACTGATGATGGCATCATCCGACGATTCGACGATGGCCGAGAACAAACTGGCGGTATCTTGGATTTGCCGCCGTTGCTTCGCGTCTTTTTGCGCGGCCTGGCCGCCACCGGCAGTCACCTTCTGAGCAGCACCCGCGGCATCGGCAGATGCACGCTGCCCGGCAGGAGAACACTGGACGAAGGGATTTTCACGCATTTTCGGGATGATTTGGGCGATGGGATTAGACCTTTTCACCACCCCTGCTTCCATTGGCGGTGCCGAACGCCATAAAGGTAGAAATCTCAGCACCCCGAGGACAGCAAAAGGCGCATCCATAAATATACTTATTTTCCGCCGGTAAAACAGGGGGCGCGGGGCTTAATTTCTCTGGGATTGGGGACGCTTTGGATTTTCGCCGCCGCCAGCTTGGCACTCAGCTTGGCCGAGTGCTGCCGCCCGGTGCCAAACCCGCGCCAACATCGACCGAACGCCATTCCGCCAACGAACCCGGCACGAAAATGCCGGCAGTCGCAACTGCCGGCGCAAGTTTTCCGAGACGGACCTCGGCTCGAGAGAGAATCTCAATATTTGGCGACGACCGGCGGCGGCGGCGTATACCAATCGAACTTGTAGCTGAAGCCGGCGCGCACCGCATTGTCGGTGACATGCGTGCGGACGACAAATCCCGCATAGGTCGCTGCGAGGCCATCAGTGAGGCGACCGAAATCAGTATAGCGATATTCGGCGCGCACCGACCAATTATTGGTGACGGCATATTCGATACCGCCGCCAACGGTCCAGCCCGTGCGGCTGTTTGAGAACGAGTCAACTCCGGGCGGTGTGGCCGGGATAGCTGGCAAGGCTAGTGCACCAAGAGGAGCCGGCACGCCAGGCGTGCCGGTTGACGCATAGGACGTGCGGATATTCGCGAAGGCAACACCGCCGGTCGCGTAGAAGAGCGCGCGATCCCAAGCAATGCCGACGCGGCCGCGAATCGACCCTTCGGCGTTGATGCGTGAGTTGTAGGAAGTGAAGGCGGCCGGGACAGCTCCGAAGAAACTGCTGGAACCCGAGTAGCTCGTCCCGTCGACATCGCCTTCAAGACCGAAAACAAATTGGCTGACTTGATAATTGAAACCGACATGCGCGCCGCCGACAACGCCGCTCGCATTATAGCTCGAGAGGCTCGAGACAAAAATGCTTCCCGGGCCATATTCGCTCGGATTGGTCGTGCCCCATTGATAGCCGATCTGACCGCCGATGTAGACGCCGGTCCAAGTGAAGATCGGCGGCGGTATGAAAACCGGCGGCGCCTTGCGAGAGGGAAGGTCGGCAGCCAAAGCGGTGCCCGTCAAAGCTGCAACGGCAATCGAAGATAAAAGCAAATGTCGGATCATAATAAATCCCCCAATCCACTGAAATGGAGGCTGCCATGTCGACCCATCTGAATCCATCAGAAAGCAGTTTTACGGATGTATGCGCCGTTCGATATCCGCGACCTGTGGCCGGACCGATACATGTTTGCGAATGACGCAGCTTTAGCGCGACAGATGGATGTCGACAATTCGTCAGATCTTCACATTGAAAAAGCGGATGAATGCATGGATACGGCAAGCTGATACCAGACAGCCGAAGCGTCATCTCTGCCTTGCCCACGCGCAAGCATTCAAAGAATGATCGACGGGTCGCAGTGCTTGTCTTCAAGCGGGATTTTGAACTTGAAAACCGCGCCCGGTCTGAGGCTGCGGATATGCGTCACGGCGTGCTTTCCGACAAAGGTAATATCTCTGACCGGAATGTTCGAAAAATCCGCATCGAGTGCGACGCCAAACCGCGACATGTTCATGATGCGCGCATCATATCTCTTGCCGTTTTTCAAAGTGAACGATGTCGCTGTCCATAGAGGAACGAAGCGTTCTTCGCTTCTTGTTTCGATCGTTCTTTCCGCGATAGCGGAGGGTGTTTTATTGGTGTTGAGCAGTTTCGAGATTCTGCGATTCAAATTTGCTGCTTGTTCGGCATCCGCCGGATGAGGCTCCGGCCGCTTCGCACGAGGACGCACAAGGTCGCGCAGCTTGAACATGGCCATCCCAAACGCCGTTCCGCAAAACACACGCGTGTTAAGCTGCCATCCAAGCACCCAAAAGTTGACGGCCGATTGCACGATCGGTGAAAATCGACTGGATCGGCTTTGAAGCGAAACAATCCACAGCGGCCGCTAAGTAGAACTGCCGATCCAGCTCCGTTCAAACCGCTTCATTTTGCATCCTGCGATCGTTTTTCCTCGGCTTTCAGACGCGCCAATTCCGCGCGGATCGGAGCGAAGGGTCCGTATTTATGCTGCGCTTCCGGAAACTGATCGGCGTAAGGCCCATAGGCCGCGTCGACGGGTTTATTCAGGAGGTCGTCGGAGAAGTCGTGTTCGAGCCCTGATTTATGCGGCCGCGCCTGCGATTCCACATAGGCCGCGATATCCCACGCGTCTTCTATCGTCAGGTTCGGGTTTCGGTAATCGGCTCCATGCGGCATGTTGGAATGAAGGAAATTCGCAAGCGTGATGAGCCTCGCCATGCCCGCTCCGTCGTTGAAACTGTCGTCGCCCCACAGCGGCGGCACGGCATAGCCGAGGCTCAATGCCTGCTTGCTTCGGGCAATGCCTGTTCCGTTGATATTGTGGCAGTCGAGGCACGAGCCCGTATAGAGCAACTCGCCGTGCTTCGGGTCCGCGGCGCGATCGAGTTCCGGCATGCTGCCCGCGCCGTGCCCCGCGAGCTGGTCGCCTTTCGTGAGACCGGTCGAGAGAAATTTGACGTATGCCGTCAGCGCTTGCATTTCCGGCGAGTCGACGGGAAGCGGGCGCCCGTTCATGCTCCGCGTCATGCAGGAATTGATACGGTCCTCGATCGAAATATTGGCGCCCGTCCGTCCGCTGTAATGCGGGAAATCCCAATAGAGCCCATAGATAGGCAGGCCGAATTTCTTCGTGCCTGCCTGGAGATGGCAATTGCCGCAGGCGAGATCGTTGCCGGCAAAGCGATTGTCCTTGTCGAGGGCGTGGGGGCCTATGAAGGCATAGGTCATGGTGATGAGGTCGCGCCCGCGCCGCACGAGCTTGCCATGCGCGTCATCCGGCAGCGCGTTGATGCCTGGGATGGCCCAGACCGAAGGGCTTTGCTTGCCGCTGGCTTGCGCCTGATCCGGGCTTTTCTCCTCTGCCAAGGCCGGAAAGGCGAAGAGCGCGAAAAGGGCCATCACCGCTCGGGGGCCGATAGGGCTCAAAGTCATGGGATTGGTCCTCTCCGAGGCGAATCGCTCTTCCACCTAATGAACCGGCAGCATGTCATGACACATACAAAGGACAAAGGCATCGTAAGCGCGGCTGCAATCTCGCCCTCAATCATGCTAGAGCGGGATGGGGACAAGGTGTGGGCGGTTTTGCGATGCAATCAAGTTGACGGAGTTTGCGTCAACTTGATTGCATCAGCCCACCTCTAAACCATGAAAATAAGTCACTGTGATTTGGGATTGATTCAATCCGAAATCACAGTGACCCTAAAAAATCGATATCAAGACTCAATGGGAGGAATTGTCATGCCGCTGTCGCGCCGCTCCATGCTTGGAGGCTTATTCGCTTGTCCGGTCTGCGCGATGGCGGCGCGTGCCGAAGGCCCGCATTGGAATTATGAGGAGGCGCCGAAATGGGGCGAACTCGATAAGACCTTCGAGGCTTGCGCCACCGGCCGCCAGCAATCGCCGATCGACCTGACCAACGCGATCCACGCGGAGCTGCCGGCGCTCAAGATCGATTGGAAGCCCCAGCCCTTCAAAATCGCCAATAATGGCCATACGATCCAGGCCGACGCCGCGCCAGGAGGCAGTCTGGTGCTCGACGGCAAAACATTCGAGCTGAAACAGTTTCACTTTCACGCGCCAAGCGAACACACGGTCGCCGGCGTGCGCACGGCGATGGAAGCGCATTTCGTGCATGCGGGGCCGGACGGCCAGCTCGCGGTCATCGGCGTCTTTCTCAAACCCGGCAAATCCAACGACGCTTTTGCCGCCGTCATGGCGCAGGCGCCGAAGCAGGCCGGCAGCCAGCTTGCGAAATCCGACATCGACCCGAAAGCCTTTCTGCCGGGCAAAAGCAGCACTTATTATTATGAGGGCTCGCTGACGACGCCGCCCTGTTCGGAGATCGTCAATTGGATCGTCTATGCCGACCCGATCGACGTGGCGCAGGCCGATATCGACGCCTTCAAAACGATCTATGCGATGAACGCGCGGCCCATTCAGGAGCGCAATCGCCGCTATATTTTGGGAAGCCCGTGAGGAATGTTTGATACGTCCGCACTGGCAGGCGCTTGCGAGAAGCTTGAGTCGTGTCTGATTGATCCCATACGGTATCAATCAGAAATGAAATTCACGCTTTAGGATGCCGCAAAGCGCCTCGGCCCCGTCATGATCGAGTTGTATCGTTTGGCTCTGCTTGCCGGGGACCTGACGAGTATCTCGCCCGTAGGTGTCGATTTGCAGGACAACCCGACCGTCCCGTTCAAAACTTGTGTAAGTCGCTTGGATTTCTTCATGGAGAGAAACCCGATCGCGGTCTTTGCGCGTGAAATTTTTGATTAATGCCACAGTGACACCTCTTTCAAATCGCTTCAAATCGGGGCGCATTTAAAGCGCGCTCACAGATCACCAACTGAGCCAGATACTTCCCTAGGTATTCGGACTACCTCTCTGATCAAGCTCCGCGAGCCACCGAAGGAAGCCTGTCCCGGTGCTAATTAGAGCAACAGCAATATCAAGGGGCGGCTGGGCGGGCTCTTCCTTGCCTTGCTCATGCCGGTAGAAATGTGCGGTCTCTACCCAATCCTTCATCGAATCCAAAAACTTTCCGGCAGCCCGTAAATCAGCAGACCCCGGCATATAGGTTCTCGCAATCGCGGGCCGGAGATACTGATCAATTTCGCTTCCCCCTAATCGATGGGCGTTAGTAAACATAAGCCGAAACAAACCCTCTAATGCGTCGAATACCGAACGCACGCTGGATTTTCCGTCGGGTGGCGTAGTATCCAGAACAGAAAACGCCTTGTCGAGGTTGGCAGCTACAGCGACATAGCGAGGCAAGTGCAAAGCAGCAATGCACGTGTTCCGACCTCGCTCAAATTCTTCATCAACAACGAAATGAACGACCCCCAGATCATCTACCTTATAGCCAACATTCTGCTCAGCAAAAATTCGGGAAACGGTTTTCAGATAATCTTTCGCTCGTCTCTCAAACAAGTGATCGCGGTTTAGGATGTTAAATATAAGGGTTACACTATCCAGCACATCACGTAATTCTGCTTCCTCATAGAAGTCGTTCCAGTAGACGCCATAGGGGCCAAAGCGCACGACGATTCCAAGCTCGGAATGCAGTTCTTTTGCTAAATTATCGATGCCTCTTTCTGGCAGGCTTGCGCTAAGTCGCTGTCGCATCCTTGCGTCATCGCGTAGAGCGCCGCCTCTGTCGATATAGATTTGGGAGAAGCGGGAAGCGCGGCCATCAGGAAGCGGCATTTCGTTTACCCGAGCTGAGTTCATTGCAGCAAGCTGACATAGACAGCGGTCACAGCAAAGAAACGGTGAGGGGTATAATGTAAGGGGCGCGTGAGGGGTATCGCCCAAAAAGCGTCTACTTAACTAAGTGGTCTATAAAGCATTTAGTAGCTTCAAATTAGCTGGCGGAGGGAGCGGGATTCGAACCCGCGATAGGCTTTCACCTATACACACTTTCCAGGCGTGCGCCTTCAACCACTCGGCCACCCCTCCGGGAACTCGCTTAAGCGGCCTGGAAAAGCCGCTCTTTCGCGCGCCGGGCCATTCATTTGCGAGGAAGGTTCGAGACCGAACTGTTCGCGAAAAAGGCCGCGATGTCACGCCTCGCGAATGTGCGCGCACTATAGTCACGAAAGACCTGAGCGCAAGTCTTGATCCGGCCCCCTTCCGGGCATGCGCCTTATTGATTTTCCCGTGGTTTTTCTGCGAGTAATGTCGTCCAGGCCAAGATAGGATGGCTGCCACCGCTCTTTCTTTTTGTTTGAGCATCGGATTGGTCCCAAAACCGGTTCCCACTTTTGGGTCCGATGCTCTTACGTCTCCTCAGGCGAACAATGCTGCGTTTGCTCTTCCGATTCATGGGTATTCTTGCCGTCGCTGCGGCTTTTGCCTCGCTCATCATCGACGGGACGCGATCGATCGCCGGCGGCGCGCTGTCGCTGACGCCGTTCGGGCAGACGGTGATTTCCTTCTTTCCCCATCAATTTCCGCTGCTGAAGCCGGCGGTCGAGCGGAATATTCATCCCTTTCTCTGGGATCCCGTCCTGCTCACCCTGTTTCTCATGCCGACCTGGCTGATTGTCGGTCTCTGCGGCCTGATCCTTCTGGCGCTCACCCGCAAACCGGCACCCAAGATCGGCTATTCCAACCGGTAGAGCATCGGACCGAAAAGTGCGAAGCGGTTTTCGGACCAATCCGATGCGAATAAAAAGACTTACGAGCACCGGACCGATTCGAGGCGAGCATCTTCCGCTTCAGGCTGCCAAGGCGGCTGGGGCGGACTAGGCCACGCGTTAGGGGCGTTGCTCTTTATACTGGCGCCGGAAAGCCCTATTTAAGGGAAAATCCTGTTTCCTGTATGGGACGCCGCCATGTTTTCATTCCGCAAGCATCTTGCGATGCCCTCCGCCGCCGAGGCTTTACCGGGACGAGCGGAGGCCATGCCGACCGCCGAACGTCATTTCCTCAACGGCAATCCGCTGCAGCCGCCGTTTCCAGACGGCATCGAGACAGCAGTTTTCGGCTTTGGCTGTTTCTGGGGCGCCGAGCGCAAATTCTGGCAATTGGGCGACGGCATTTATGCGACCGCCGTGGGTTATGCCGGCGGTCTGACGCCGAACCCGACCTATGAGGAAGTCTGCTCCGGTCTCACCGGCCATAACGAAGTGGTGTTTGTGGCCTTCGATCCGAAGCGCATTTCCTATGAAACCCTGTTGAAGACCTTTTGGGAGGCGCATGACCCGACGCAGGGCATGCGGCAGGGCAATGATGTCGGCACGCAATATCGCTCCGGCATCTATGTCGCCAATGCGGCGCAGCGCGCCGCGGCCGAAGCGAGCAAGGCGGCTTTCGGCGCGGCTCTCAAGGCGAAGGGATTCGGGCCGATCACCACCGAGATCCTCGACGCGCCGCCCTTCTATTATGCCGAGGCCTATCACCAGCAATATCTCGCCAAGAACCCGGATGGCTATTGCGGCCTTGGCGGGACAGGTGTTTCCTGCCCCATCGGAACGGGCATCGCGGCGGAATAGATCTCCGCGCGGCGCATAGATCATAAAACGTGATCGATTTCATAAATGTAGAGCGGGATGCGAGCGGAAAACCGCTCACACTTTTCCTCATCCCGCTCTAGCGGCACTTGGATTGACCATGTGCCGCCCTGTCCGCATGTGGGGCATTGATCCTTGCTGAAAAGCACGCTCGAAAAAGTTCTCTTCGCCAGCCGGTGGCTTCTCATTCCCTTCTACATTGCCCTGGCGCTGAGCCTCGCGGTTCTGGCGGTGAAAGCTGTTTGGGCTTTCGCCGAAGCCGTCCCGCACGCCATCGACGCCAGCGAATCGTCGATCATTCTCGCGGTGCTCGGCCTCATCGATCTCACTTTGACGGGATCGCTCATCGTGCTGGTGATTTGTTCGGGCTATGAGAATTTCGTCTCGCGGATCACTCAGGCCGAACATAGGGATTGGCCCGAGTGGATGGGCAAAATCGATTTCGCCGGGCTGAAACTGAAACTCATGTCGTCGATCGTGGCGATTTCGGCGATCCAATTGCTGCGCGCCTTCATGAGTGTGAAGGACACGTCGGATCGCGATCTCGGTTGGTATGTGGGTATTCATTTGGTCTTCGTCGTATCGGCTTTTCTTCTCGCCTTGACCGATCGTTTTTCCGGGCCGGCCGACAAGACGGAAGAGCATTGAGGCGCCTCGCCTCTGCATGCCGCATCGAACGGCCAATACCTAAGGCAACGTTTTCATTGCTGCGGCGTTGTCAGCGGGGCGAATTTTATTCGTCGCCAAAAGGGGGAAACTCGCGTCCGAGACAGAAGGCCTTTCGACAACTCCCGTCTCCCAAGGGAGCCGCGACTCTTCCTAAATATTGAATCATCAGGATGTGGAGGAAACCATCATGAAAATCGGACATACACTCGCGATCATGGCCGCTTGCGGCTTTTTGAGCGTCACCGCCGCGCAGGCCGCCACAAGTGGACAGACGTCTATGAAGGATCAGCAGATGACGACCGGGCGCAGCGTGCACCGTAATCATCATCCGGCCGTCGTCGTCCATCGCCGCCATCATCCTCATATGCTGATGCATCATCAACCGCATATGCCGCATCATCATCCTCACATGTGAGGCTGAGGCGAAAAGCGGCCCCGTATCCGAGGAGCGGGGCAGCCTTCGTCGGATGAAACAAAAAGGCGCTTCACCCGATGGTGAAGCGTTTTTTATTTGACGACGACGATGCTGCGGCAGGCGGCCGGAAGTTGCGCCAGCGTCAGAGGCGGCCGCGGTTTCGGCGGCGTAGGGCTTGGCCTTGGATGCAGGATCGACTCTTTAAACCAGCCGGCGAGCGAGGCATCGCAGCCGTCGCCGGGGCTAACCGGATCTTGATCTTCGCAGGCATCGCTGCCTTTGGGACAGACGATCCGCACGTGGAAATGATAGTCGTGGCCCCAAAAGGGGCGGACCTTGGCGAGCCAGGATCTGTCGCCCGTCGCTTCGCGGCACAGCGCTTTCTTGATCGCGGCATTGACGAAAATGCGCTCGACCTCCGGGTCTTGCGCCGCGGCCTTGATGACGGCGAGATGATCCGGAGTCCATTTCGCCGGATCGACGTCGCGGCGGTCCGCGCGCACGACATTGGTCGCCATCATCTCCTCGCGGTCCTCGCGCGGCAGATGGTGGTCCGGCATGGGCGTCAGCCAAATATCGGCGTCGAGCCCGATCTGATGCGAGGCATGGCCGGTCAGCATCGGACCGCCGCGCGGCTGCGACATGTCGCCGACGAGAATGCCCGGCCAATGACTGACCTGCGCGACTTTCTTCGAAAAGCGCTCGAGAAAGGCGATGAGGTCCGGATGGCCCCAATAGCGGTCGCGCGACACGCGCATGACCTGCCATGTCGGTCCATCGACCGAGAGCGCCTTGGCGCCGGCGAGGCAGCCGCGCGAATAAAAGCCGATGGCTCGCGCCGCAAGCGGAGCCGGCGCGGTCTCGCGGCCGAAGACGGCCTTGGCAGGCGTCGACGGATCGTTTGGATGCGGCAGCGGCGGAAGCGTGACGGGTGTCAGCGTGCCGCGGTCCTGCGCCTTCGCGCTTGAAGGAAGACCAAGGGCCGTCACGGCACAGAGACCGATCAGACAGGTTTGGATCAACAGCATGTGACGGCGCATGACGAGCCCTTCATGAATCGATCGACGGCGTAGAGTAACGGACAAGTAAGCCCGAACGGAATTCAGCAAAAGCAGCTTCTATCGACTCAAGTCATCTGATTTTGCGACCTTGTCATAAACCACTTGCGTCAACCTTGTTTTAACTTCGTCGTTTACCCGCGCCGTCAAAACGGTAATCATCTTGAAATGGACGGTGGATATTCAGCGACCCACGCGTGTAGGAGTTGACGATGCGTAGCGTGATTGGCGTTTTGATAATGATGTGCAGCGCGCTTTGGATGACGAGCGCGCAAGCGACTGTCCAGGTCCATATCGACCTCACCCATCAATCCATGAATGTCACCTCGAACAGCGGCAGTTACACTTGGCCGGTGTCCACGGCCCGCTCGGGCTATGTGACGCCGAACGGGACCTTCGCGCCCTATAGTCTGCAGCGGATGCATTACTCCAAGAAATATCACATGTCGCCGATGCCCTATTCGATCTTCTTCGCCGGCGGCTATGCGATCCATGGTACCTATTCGGTGGCGCAGCTCGGCCGTCCCGCCTCGCATGGTTGCATCCGCCTTTCGCCCGGCCATGCGCAACAGCTCTATCAAATGGTCCAGGCCGAAGGCGCCTCGATTTCGATTTCGGGCGCGCCGCCGCGCAGCACCATGTTTGCGAAAGCGCATCGGACCCATGCGGGCACCCATTATGCGGCGCGCTCGCACCACCAGCCGCAAGCCGGCTTGGCCTATGCTCCGGCCGGTTACGCGCCGAACACGGTCCAGTCCTGGCAGTCGGATCCGTTCTTCCACTGGTAAGCAGTTTGCGTCATCTCATGCTTTCGCGCTTCGTCGGCCCGCGGGTTTAAAGCGCGATTAACATCCGTCGTTGAAACTGAGCCGCAGAAGCGATCGTGTATCGCGCCTGAAGATGCACCGAAGGATGGTCCCATGCGACAGACGTTGCGAGCCGCGGCATTCGCATTGATGGCGGGCATGACGCTCGCTCCGGCTCACGCCGCCGATATTTTATATGCGCCACCGCGCGCGAATCCGCCGCCTCCGCCTGCATACCCGGAGCCCTATCCATATCCGGCTCCCTATTATCCGGGCTATGGCTGGGTGACCTATCTGCCGGCGGGCTATGGACCGCCGCTCCCGCCGCCTGCTGCCTGGGAGGTTTTCCCCAATTGCTGCCCCGATCCCTACTACCCTTACATTCCCTCCTTCCCGTGACTGTCACACAATGATCATGAGGCGGCGGCACTTTCCGCTCGTCTTTCATGATCGTTCGCGCTTAAAGCACATGCGCGACGAGACGGACGGGGGATCCATGCGACAAATGCTGCGCGCCGCCGCGTATATATTGATGGCCGGGGTCATGCTGGTTCCGGCTCACGCCGCCAATGGTCCATATCGGGCTAAGCATCCCTATCCGCATGCCTATCGGGACCGGGCTCACGGCGTATGGCGTTGGGTCGAGTTCCCCGGCACGCCCTATGCGCCTATCTCCCCGATGGACTATTCAGTGCCAAATTCGGAATATTGGGCGCGGAGCCTGGCGCCCTGGCCGACCTGCTGTCCCTTTCCCACTTACTCTCCGGTTTACTTTCCCTGATGGCCTCCTTTGCGGCTCGCGCAATGGTTATGGGCCGGCCGCACTTTCTGCTTGCCCTCCAGGGTCTTTCGCGCTTGAAGCGCATGGGGATTGAGTAGGACAGGGGGGATCCATGCGACAGATGGCGCGCGCCTTGGCATTCGCGGCGATGCTTGGCTCAACAGTGGCTCCCTTGTCCGCTGCCTTTGGACAGGTTCCGGATGTGACCCTCGTGCCCGGCGCCTTTGTCCCGCCGGACGGGGCTCCCTGCGTTTTCGAGGATTGGGGGCCGACGATTTCGCTGCCTTGGCCGAGCATCTGGCTCGGGCATTTTGCCGGCGGCCGGTTCGTCAACACGGCCTATGGCCGGACGCTCGATTGGTATGATGAGAAGGTCTGCTTTCCGTCGAGAGCGGCCTGCAATCGTTGGATCAGCGGGCAGCGTCGCGCCCTTCATCATCCGGAAGGCGATTGGACCTGTCTGCCGATCCGCTAAGGTTCCGCATGGCGAGCATTTTACGCCGCGCATACTTATATCGATTTGGGCGCGATCGCGCCGCGCCCGTTCTGGCTTTGCATTGGGCCGTCGCCGAGACGGAGGATTCATGTTCGCCGCATTGAAAAATCTATTGGCTGATCTCGGCCAAACCGAGACGCCGCGCCGGTTCGGTGAAGACGACTACCGCGTTGCCGCCGTCGCCTTGCTCGTCCATGTCGCCGATGCCGACGGAGTCACCGATGCGGCGGAAAGCCGGCGGTTGAAAACTCTGGTCAAGGAGCGCTTCGGCCTCGACGCCGGGGAGGCCGCAGCCTTGATCCGGGAAGCGCAGCAAAGCGACCGCGAAGCCGTCGATTTCTATCATTTCACCCATGTCCTGAAGCGTCAGCTCGATGACGAGGGCCGCCACAGGATCATCGAGATGATGTGGGATATGGCCTTCGCCGACGGGACCGTCGACGAAATCGAGGAAAATACCGTCTGGCGCGTCGCCGAACTCCTCGGCGTGTCGAACCGCGACCGGGTGCTTTTGCGCCAGAAAGTGGCAGCCGAAACGCGCTCTGAAGCAGCGCCCGAGGGGCCTTGGTCGCCGAAGCCGGCGCGAGGCGAGGCGTGAGCGCAAGGCGTGTGACTTTGGTAACCGGCGCCTCCGGCGGGATTGGAGCCGACCTTGCCAGGGTCTTTGCCTATCACGGTCACGACCTCGCTTTGGTCGCCCGCAGCAAGGACAAGCTTGAGACTCTGGCGAATGAAATCGCGGCGACCAGCCGGCCGCGGCCTCTGGTAATCCCGGTCGATCTCACCGGAAAAGACGCGGTCGAGGCGGTCGCGGCGCAGCTTCAGGCGGCGGATGCCAGCGTCGACATCCTCGTCAATAATGCCGGTTACGGCCTTGCGGGTGAGGCGGCCGATCTCGATCCGCAAGACGAACTCGGCATGGTCGATCTCAATGTCAGGGCGCTCGTCGAGCTCACGCTCCGCTTCGCGCCGCACATCCGGGCGGCCAAGGGCGGCATTTTGAATGTCGCGTCGATTGCCGCCTATCTGCCGGGGCCAGGCATGGCCGTCTATTATGCGTCGAAGGCTTTCGTGCGCTCGTTCAGCCGGGCGCTATGGCAGGAATTGCGTCGCGATGGGGTGACGGTCACGCTTCTTTGCCCTGGAGTGACCCTGACGGGATTTCAGGCGCGCGCGAAAATGGAAGTCGCCCCAAATATTGCGCGTTTCGCGGGTGCGAGCGCCATGGAGGTGGCGGAGGCGGGCTATGCCGGGCTTGTGGCAAAGCGCCGCGTGGTCGTACCGGGTGTGATCAATAGAATTTTTACCATAATCATGCCATTACTACCCGACGCCCTGATTTTGCCCGTCGTTGCGCATATGCAAGGACAGAAGCTGAAGGGTAAGTGACCCGATTGGGTCCCGCGCTGTTGGCGGACCCGCTGTCAAATCGACAGACATTCATGATCTTGAGGATGCGTCCTTTTTATTGGGGTTTTCGGCGGCGTCCTGCCTAAACCCTCGATGGGGAACGCAACGGAGAAAATGGACAAGAAAAAGACGCCGCTCGGTCAGGTTCTTATCGTCCTTCACCAGGAAGCCTCCACGCCGGGTCGCCTCGGGCGCCTGCTCGAAGCGCAGGGCTATGAACTTGATGTCAGGCGGCCGCGTTTCGGCGACGTCCTTCCCAAATCATTAGATGGCCATGCCGGCGTGATCGTCTTCGGCGGCCCGATGAGCGCCAATGACGAAGACGAATGGCTCTGCCGGGAAATGGATTGGCTCAAAGTGCCGTTGCGCGAGGATAAGCCTTTCCTCGGCATCTGCCTTGGCGCGCAAATGCTCGCCCGACATCTCGGCCATCGCGTCTATCCGCATCCGGAAGGCAAGGTCGAAGTCGGCTATTATCCGATCCGTCCGACCGAGCACGGCCATGGCCTCTGTCCCTGTCCGTTTCCCGAAAAAGTCTATCAATGGCATCGCGAGGGCTTCGATCTGCCGAAGGGTGCGACGTTGCTCGCCGCCGGGCATGATTTCGAGGCCCAGGCCTTCCGCTATGGCTCCTGCGCCTATGGCTTCCAGTTCCATCCGGAAGTCACTTACGCGATGATGTGCAAATGGACGGTGCAAGGCGCCGAGCGCACGATTCTGCCCAATGCGCATCCGCGCCACCGCCATCTCGAAGGCTGGTTCCTGCATGATGGCGCGGTGGCGCGCTGGTCCGACGCCTTTTTGAAGGCCTGGCTCGCCGGCCGGCCGGCGGCAAACCTCGCCTAAAACCGCGCGTCCTCATCTCCGAGCGGGTGAAGATCCCGGACCATGGCCTTCATGCGCTCGTCGAGCACATGGGTGTAGATCTGGGTCGTCGAAATATCGGCATGGCCCAATAATTCCTGTACGACACGCAGATCGGCGCCGTTTTGCAGAAGATGGCTCGCAAAAGCATGGCGCAGCACATGCGGGCTGATGCGGGACGTGTTGATGCCCGCTGCCGCCGCGACGGTTTTCAAGTCGCGCGCAAAGGCTTGCCGCGTGAGATGGCCGCTTTCACTGTCGGCTGGAAACAGCCAGGGGCCTGTCGCCGCGCCTGCATCGACGGTGTCGAGAAGCTTGCGGTAGAAACTCATAGCCTCCCGCGCCAGCGGCGATAGCGGCACCAGTCTCTCGCGATTGCCTTTGCCGCGGACGCTCAGCAGAGGATCGCGGGTGGAGGCGGCGCGCTTCGGCAGACTGACGAGTTCCGAGACGCGCAATCCGGTGGCGTAGAGGAGTTCGATGAGGCAGGCGGTCCGGGCCGCGCGCAGGCGCTCGCGCGGCGGGCGGTTCGCGTCGTCGAGACCTTCCTTGGCGAGATTGAGCAGGCGATCGACCTCGGCGATGGTCAGGCAATTCGGCAGCCGCCTCGCCTGCTTTGGTCCGGAGAGCACAAGCGTCGGATCGTCCGTTCGGCGCCCCTCGGCGACCAGAAAATGATGAAACTGCCGGATCGAGGAGAGTTTCCGGGCGCTCGACGTCGCCTTGAGGCCGCGCGCGTCGAGATCTTGCAGATAGGCGCGGACCGTCTCCGTGTTCGCCGTCAGCGCCTTCTTCTTGGCGCGGGCGAGGAAGGCGACATAATCGGTAAGGTCGCGCCGGTAGGCGTCGAGCGTATTTTGGGCGGCGCCGCGCTCGGCCGCGATCATGTCGAGAAAACCGTCGAGGAGGGAAAGGGAAGCCTTATCGTCAGACGCTCTATCGGACATGGGCCGCCTCATTTGTTAAGGCGAGCGGGCGGGACGGTCTGGCTCATTTCGCGCGGCTGCGGCTCGACAAAGGTCACGAGCGCGATCATCCCGGCATAGGCTAGTCCCGCCAAGAGGCCGACGAGGATCAAAAAGCGGAAAAGGCTCGGCACGCAGGCAGTCTCCGGTCACATGAAACAATAATCGCAAAAAGGTCTGGGCACGTGGCGCAAGGGACCTGGCCCGCGGGAGAAATCGAAACGATTAAGTCTTATGAGAGCGCTTGGCTTTCATGATTCTCGCCTAGCGGCAATCCCTTTCATAAGCTGAATCTTCTTTGCAAGTCATGAAGATCATGGCCTCGCCCCCGGCCTCCAAATCTGGCCGAAGGCGCTATTTTGGAGCGGTTTTCGCCTTTTATCGGGAAGTGCGGCTTAAATCCCGGCGGGCGGCATGTTACATCTTGCCGGATGAGTAGCGGTATTTCCCCGGCCCCGATTTCCGACGACGGACGCCTGCATGACCGCCGGGCAGCGCCTGTCCTCTCGGCGCTTGGCGGGCGCCCGATCGTGCTCGTCGGCATGATGGGCTCCGGCAAGACCTCCACCGGGCGGCGGCTGGCACAGCGCCTCGGCCTGAACTTCGTCGATGCGGATGTCGTGATCGAACAGGCGGCCGCCATGTCGATCGAGGATATTTTCGCGCGGCATGGGGAGGCCTATTTCCGCGACGGCGAAAAAAGGGTGATGGCACGGCTCCTGGGCGAAGGGCCGCGCGTGCTCGCGACCGGCGGCGGCGCCTTCATGAATGCCGAAGTCCGCGAGCGCATCGCAGCCGAAGGCATATCGATCTGGCTGAAAGCCGATTTCGACGTGCTCTGGCGGCGCGTCAGGCGGCGCACGACACGCCCGCTCCTCAACAATGCCGAGCCGGAGGTGACGCTTCGCCGCTTGATCGAGGAGCGCTATCCCGTCTATGCCCAAGCCGATATCACCGTCCAGTCACATGAAGGTTCGCATGATGACGTGGTCGATGAGATGATGGCCCAGCTCGAGGCCTTTTTGGCCTCGCCCGATCTGGCTTCGGGATATGGCAAGTCAATATCCGGAAAAAACGTGTCGAAACTCGAAAAAATCGGCGTCAAGCTCAGCGGCCGCGGCTATGATATTCTGATCGGCGATGGCCTCATCGAGGAGGCGGGCGATCATATCAAGCGGCTGGCGCCCGGCGCCGCCTGCGCCATCGTCACCGACGAGAATGTCGCCAGGCACCATTTGCCGGCCCTGGAGCGCGGTCTCGACGCCGCCCAGATCAAACACGCGAAAATCATTGTCGCGCCGGGCGAGGGCTCAAAGACCTATTCGGTCTTCGAGCGTGTCTGCGACGAGATCATAGGCGCCAAGATCGAACGCAACGACCTTGTCGTCGCCTTGGGTGGCGGCGTCGTCGGCGATCTTGCCGGCTATGCGGCGGCCTCCGTGCGGCGCGGCATGCGCTTCATCCAGATTCCGACCTCGCTTCTGGCACAGGTCGATTCCTCCGTCGGCGGCAAGACCGGAATCAATTCGCCCTATGGCAAGAACTTGATCGGCGCTTTCCATCAGCCGTCGCTGGTGCTGGCCGACACGGGCTCGCTCGAAACCCTGCCGGTGCGGGAGTTTCGCGCCGGCTATGCCGAGATCGTCAAATATGGCCTCATCAATGATCTGGCCCTTTTCGATTGGCTCGAAGCCTCCTGGCAGGAGGTTTTCGCGGGCGGTGAGGCGCGGTCGCGCGCCATCGCCAAGAGCTGCGCGGCAAAGGCCGGCGTCGTTGCGAGAGACGAGCGCGAAACCGGCGAACGGGCTCTACTCAATCTCGGCCACACATTCGGTCATGCTTTGGAGCGGGTGACCGGCTATGATGGGTCGCGTCTCGTGCATGGCGAAGGCGTCGCCATCGGCATGGCTTGTGCTTTCCGCTTCTCGGCGCGGCGTGGGCTTTGCCCGGCGCAGGACGCCGAACGTGTCGCCCTCCATCTGAAGTCTGTCGGACTACCGACACGTTTTCGCGATATTGCCGGTTGGGATGCTGGCGCGGAGCAGATTTTGGACGCGATGTATCAGGACAAGAAGGTGGAGCATGGCGCTTTGACCTTCATCCTGGCGCATGGCATCGGAAAATGCTTCGTCGCTAAAACAGTCGATCCCGGCGAGGTCTTGGCCTTCCTCAAGGACGAATTGAACGCGGGACTTTAATCCATGCACGGCGAAGCTGGCGATGGTTTGCCGGTCGATCTCTGGCTAGCGCTTGTCATCATCTTGCTCTGTGTCGCGCTCGCTGCGTTTTTCGCTGCATCCGAGACCGCGCTGACGGCGGCGTCGCGCGCGCGCATGTACGCGCTGGAGAAGAGCGGGGATCCCCGCGCCGCTCTGGTCAATCGGCTGCTCAGGCGCCGCAACCGCCTCATCGGCGCGACGCTGCTCGGCAATACCCTCGTCAATATCGGTTCCTCGGCTTTCATGACGAGCGTTCTTGTCGCTCTCATCGGCGACAATGGGGTGGTCTACGCCACCTTGATCATGACCTTTCTGCTGCTCGTCTTCGCCGAGATCATGCCGAAGACGCTCGCCATCAATTATCCAGATCGGATATCGCTGATCGTCGTCAGGGTCATGTCGGTCTTCGTCGCGATCTTCGGCCCGGTTCTCCTCGCGATCGAGGCCGTGGTGCGAAGCCTGTTCAAATTGATGGGCATCGACGTCACGCGGCAGAAATCGATGCTGTCCGGCCATGAGCAATTGAAGAGCACGGTCGAATTCCTGCACCGTGAGGGAGGCGTCGAGCGCGGCGAGCGCGACATGTTCGGCGGGCTCCTCGACCTCAACGAGCTCGAGGTTTCGGATGTCATGGTGCATCGGACGCGGATGCGCACGATCAATGCCGATCTGCCGCCGCGGGAACTTTTGCGCGAAGTCGTGAATTCGCCCTATACGCGCATGCCGCTCTGGCGCGAGAGGCCTGACAATATCATCGGCGTTCTGCACGCGAAGGATCTGCTTCGCGCCGTCGATGTCTGCGGCGATGTCGATAAGCTCAAGGTTGACGATATAGCGCTCGAGGCCTGGTTCGTACCGAATACGACCTCAGTCGACGATCAATTGCAGGCCTTCCTCAAGCGGAAGACGCATTTCGCGCTCGTCGTTGACGAATATGGTGAAGTCATGGGTCTTGTGACGCTTGAGGATATTTTGGAAGAAATCGTCGGCGATATAAGGGACGAGCATGACTTGGCCGTGCAGGGCGTCAGGCCGCAGGCCGACGGCTCCGTCATGGTCGAGGGCTCGGTGCCGATTCGCGATCTCAATCGCGTGATGGCCTGGGATCTGCCCGACGAAGAAGCGACGACGATTGCCGGCCTCGTGATTCATGAGGCGCGGGCGATCCCGGAATCGGGTCAGGTCTTCACCTTCCACAATTTCCGCTTTGAAGTGCTGCGCAAGATCCGCAACCGGATCACCGCCTTGCGGATCGCGCCGGCCAATGTGGCGGGCGGAGAGTAACGGCGGCTTTTTCACGCAAATGGAAGGGAAGCGTCATGGCCGGGCTTGACCCGGCCATCCAAGCGCCGTTGGAAGCGGGCGCTTGACGCCGAACAGCATTGCTGGATGCAAACGATTTGCGCCCCGCCATGATGGCGTCGGCCCCGGTAAGCGTCAGATTTCGTCATTCATCCGATGGCGGAGATTTTCGGCGAGCCGGATCGTTTTTGTCAATGACGGCCCTTGGGGCCGCCGCCGCAGGCGGTCGCGAAGCGATCATTGACTAAAGCGATCTGCTCGCCATGCTCGCCGCCAAGAGATGAATGGCCGCCTCTGAATAGCATGATTGGTGCTGACAGGCGGGACGCAGCTCTCAACCGTCAAGCGCGGGCTTAACCCGCACATCAGGTACGCTGTTCGCCGCTAAACGCCTGCCTGCCATTCGCGCTTTGCTTAAAGCGGCCTAAGACGAAGATGGCCGGGACAAGCCCGGCCATGATGCGTTGTCTAGATCCAGCCACCAGCGCCTTACAGGAAGGTGCGCTTCGTCGACTGCAGTTTGAAGCCGTCGTTCTCGAGCACGAGATCCTTGCCCTCGCCCTCTTCCTCCGGCGGCTCGTCGCTCTGCAAGACCAGATTGACGTTCAAGAGGCAGACATCGTCCTCATCGACGATGCAGGGAATCTGTACCAGCCGCTCACCTTCGCAGGGGCCCTTGGTGCAGACGCCGGTCTCGACGTCGAAGATCGCGCCGTGCTTGCCGCACTGAAGCACCTTCAGATAGTTGGGCTCGAAGAAATTGTTCTTCTCCCAATCCAGGCGCTGCCCGGAATGCGGGCAGGCGTTCTCATAGGCGAAATATTGCTTGCCGAAGCGGCAGATGAACACGTCCCAAGGCCGGGTCTTGCCGTCGGTCCACATGCGCATCAGGGGGAAGCTCTTGCCCATGCGGTCGCGAATGTCGCGGCGGTCGCAGATCGCATAGAGCTCGCCGGTGGGCGGAGCTGGCTGGGCCTCCTCGGGGATTGCCGTAGGCTCGATCTTCGGCACCGGCCGCGCCCGCATGGCGAAGACGCCATGGGCGTTTTCCTTGCGGTAGGCCGTATGCGCCCCCTGGCAACCGCCGACCGGAAAGTTTTCCGGATTGGTATGATCGGCGCCTTCTATGCGATAGGGCGCGCGATCGGCCGAGGGCACTTCCGTTTTTGCGCGAAAAGGCGAGGGGCTGTAAGGCAGCAATTCCTTTTTGTTCGGAGATTCTTGGTCTGGCATCTTATCCCTCGTTCAACATGATCCGCGGTGCCTACAACGGCCGAGCCGCTTGCTTTGGGCGATCACGCCGCCCTTCTGAGACCTTCTCAAGCTTGCCGCGCCGCGGCTTTGCCTGAAATTCCAGCGCCTTTACTTCAATCTGCGATCCGGCTGTCCGAATTGCAAGGAGCCTAACCTCGGCTTTGGCCGGAAAAAGGGGCACTCTGCTAGAAGCAATAGCAATGCCAGGATAATCTTCAAGAATTTTTACCGCGGTGCACTCAAGCAGGTTAATCCTTACGCTAGAGCCGATTAGCCCAGTTCGCCATCGGCTTTTTCCGCCTCAACCGCCAAAAATTGCGCCTTGGCCAGCGCGGCAAAGGTGCCGCCCCTGGCGACCAATTCGTCGAAGGAGCCCTGTTCGACGATTTTCCCGTGATCGAAAACGAAAATGCGGTTCGCGTGGCGGATGGTTGCAAGCCGATGCGCGATGATGAAGGTCGTCCGGCCTTGCGTCGCGGATTCGAGCGCTGCCTGCAATTGCCGCTCGGTCGTGGCGTCGAGCGCCGAGGTGGCCTCGTCGAAAATCATGATCGGCGGGTCCTTCAAAAGCGCCCGTGCGATCGAGATCCTTTGACGCTCGCCGCCGGACAATGAGCGGCCGCGTTCGCCGACGGCGGTCGCAAGCCCGTCGCTTTGATGGGTCACGAAATCGGCGGCCTGGGCGCGTTGCAGCGCAAGGTCGATCTCCTCGGGCGTGGCGTCGGGATCGCCGATCCGCAGGTTTTCTTCGATCGAGCGGGCAAAGAGCATAGCCTCCTGGAACACGACGCCGATGTTGCGGCGGAGGCCAACAAGGCTCATGTCGCGAATATCGATCCCGTCGATCAATATGCGGCCCTGCTGCGGATCATAGACGCGGTGCAGTAGATTGAGCGTCGTCGATTTGCCCGAGCCCGTCGCACCGACAAGCGCGATCGTCTCGCCCGGCATCACGTCGAAACTGACATCGCTGATGGCGGGACGCCGCGCATCATAGGAAAAGCTCACATGGTCGAAGGTGACCGCGCCCTTGAGCCGGCCGGGGTCCTTCGCGTTTGGGCTATCCGCGACGCGCGGCACCGTATCGATCACATCGAAAAACTCCTGCAGCTTCGGCGCCTGCAGAAACAGCGAGTTGAAAAAGGCGACCAATTGTTCGAGCCGCGCGATCAGCATGGTGGCGAAGCTCATGAAGGCGACGATTTCGCCGATGCTGGCGAGACCTTGCAGATAGAGCCAGGTGCCGAGCAGAAATATGCCGAGCAGGGTCAAGGTCGCCGCCGCCTTGGCGCCGACCACGGCGAGCGCCCACCACGTCAGCACCGGCAATTGCGCGGCAAGCACCGCATTGATGATGTCGCGCATCGCGCGCACTTCATCGTCGACGCGGGTGAAGCTCTGGATGACCGGCACATTGCCGAGCGCGTCCGACGCCCGCTCCGCAAAAGTGCTATGGCGCTGCTCGACGGATCTTTGCAGCTTTTCGGTCTTGCGCAGCACATAGGCCGTCAGAAAGCCGAAGAGGAGAACAAGCACGATCAGCAGCGAGGCGAGCCGCCAGTTCACGACGAGCGACACCGGCAGCAGGATCACCAAAGCCGCGAGCGAGGCGCAATTCTCGCGGAAGAAGGAAAGCCAGAGGCCGAACAGGCCGGCGGCGCCTTCGAGCATGACTTTCAAAAGCCGCCCCGAATGGATCGACGAATGAAAGCTGAGCGGCAGATGCAGGACATGTTCGAAATAAAGCGCCATCACCGCCATGCGGCGGCGATGCGCGAGCCTGTCCGCATGAAGCGCGATCAAAACGGCGGCGGCGATGGAAAACAGCGCGAACCCGACCCAGGCCGCGAGCAGCGGCGTGAGCTCGGCCAAAGTCGGGACGCGCGCCGCCGCGGCGGCGGCGGTCAGCCGGTCGATGATGCGTCCGAAGAGCACAGGCTCGGCGAATTGCGCGGTTGCCAAAAACAGATTGGAGACGGCCAGGATCACGGCGAGCCGCGCTTCCGGCCTTAAAAGCGCGATGACGCGTAAATAAAGCCTTGGAAGCGACATGGGGGATCGAGCGAAAGTCTCGGTGGGCAGGGGCACTGGAATAGTCTCGCTTTGGCGGCGCGATCATGGTTTGCAAGAAGCCGTCCGCCTGTGAAAGATGATTTTTCCATTTCTTGAGCAAATGCGTGCTTCATGGTGAAGCATGCGCAACAAAACATAGAAATATCTGGACGGTTCATCGGTGGCGAAGCGCATATCGAAAGCGGACGTGGAAGCTGAAGCTGCCGAGGCGGCGGCAATCCTGCTCCTAGCGGAGGAGGACGGGCTCGAACCGGACGAGGTTTTGGCCGAGCCGGAGGAAGCGGGCGTCTATCTTGTCAAAGACGCCGACGCAGGCGAAAGGCTCGACCATTTTCTCGTGCGCGCGGCGGCTGCCGCCGGGCTCTCCCGCACCAGGCTCAAAAGCCTCATCGACCAAGGCGAGGTCGCAGTCGATGGCAAGCCCGCCACCGCCGCGACGAAGCTGCGCGCCGGCCAGACCGTGACGCTCATCACGCCTGAGCCCGTCGATCCGGTGCCGAGGGCTGAAAATATCCCGCTCAATATCGTCTTCGAGGACGAGCATCTTCTCGTCCTCGATAAGCCCGCGGGCCTCGTCGTCCATCCGGCCGCCGGCCATCAGAGCGGTACTTTGGTCAATGCGCTGATCGGCCATTGCGGTGAAAGCCTGTCGGGGATCGGCGGCGTCCGGCGGCCGGGCATCGTGCATCGGCTCGACAAGGATACGTCCGGTCTTCTCGTCGTCGCCAAGACCGATCGGGCGCATGGCGGCCTGACCAAGCTTTTCGCCGACCATGGCCGCACGCTGGCGCTGGAGCGCACCTATTACGCCCTCGTCTGGGGCGTGCCGGAACGTCCCTCCGGCACGGTCGAGGCGGCGCTCGGCCGGCATCCGACGGATCGGCAGAAAATGGCGGTCGTGCCGGAGGCGCGGGGAAGGCACGCCATTACCCATTGGGAAGTGCTCGAAAGCTTCTCCGTACCGGAGCGCGATGCGCCGATCGCGAGCCTCATCGCCTGCACGCTCGAGACCGGGCGCACGCATCAGATCCGGGTCCATATGGCCCATCTCGGCCATCCGATCCTGGGCGATCCGCTCTATGCCAAGGGCTTCAAGACGAAGGAGCCTCTGCTCGGGCCTAAAGCGAGAGCTTTACTGTTGAGCCTCAACCGGCAGGCGCTGCACGCCGGTATTCTGGGCTTTCCGCATCCGGTCACCCAGAAAGAGCTCTATTTCGAAAGCGAATTGCCCGAAGACCTCGAGGCCTTGCGGGCAGCGCTGGCGGCGGGGCTTTGATCCTGGGCGCGCTTTTTCCTTCTCCCTGTGGGAGAAGGTGGCCGGCAGAGCCGGCCGGATGAGGGGTTACGCCTCGTCTGGATGAAACTCTAACCCCTCACCCGGCGCCTTCGGCGCCACCCTCTCCCTCTGGGAGAGGGTTCAACACGCCTCGCTTTACGAACTATGCTCGCAAAGCGCCGCCACGCCGTCGGTTTGATCCAGCGCATGGCCGGGCCGGCCTGCAGCCGCCACGATGGTCCAAAATCACGGAAAGGCACTTAACCCGTTGTTAAAGGCCGGCTCTTGTTTCGCTTCGGCGCGTTCAACGGATTTTGATAGGGCGAGCGTAAAAAAGCCCAAACTGAAAGGCAGTTTATTCGTTATCGATTTGTGAGAACGACGTCCGGCGAAAGCTTGCCAATTTGTAATGCGTGTGCGGCAGCCGGCCACTTTCAGTCCAGGCAATCATCCCTATATGAGGATGTTGCGCCGTTGACGGAACTTGGTGGCGGCGTTTGCGGGCTCGCTGATTATAAGGGGCCCGAGAGGAGGGTTTAATACCAATGGCTGCTGCGCTTCCAATTCTTTCCGGGGAAGCCGGTCTTTCCCGGTACCTGAACGAAATCCGGCGTTTCCCTATGCTGGCGCCGGAAGAAGAATATATGCTCGCCAAGCGCTGGCGTGAGCACGAAGATCTCGATGCCGCGCACAAGCTTGTCACTTCGCATCTGCGTCTCGTCGCCAAGATCGCCATGGGCTATCGTGGCTACGGACTGCCGATCGGCGAAGTCATGTCCGAAGGCAATGTCGGTCTCATGCAAGCGGTCAAACGCTTCGAGCCCGATAAAGGCTTCCGCCTGGCCACCTATGCCATGTGGTGGATCCGCGCGTCGATTCAAGAATATATCCTGCGCTCCTGGTCGCTCGTGAAAATGGGCACGACCGCGAGCCAGAAGAAATTGTTCTTCAACCTGCGCAAGGCGAAGAGCCAGATCTCGGCGCTTGAGGATGGCGATCTGCGTCCCGATCAGGTGAAACTGATCGCGACAAAGCTCGGCGTCAGCGAGACCGATGTCGTCGATATGAACCGCCGCATGTCGGGCGATGCTTCGCTCAACACGCCGCTGCGCGAAGAAGGCGAAGGCGAATGGCAGGATTGGCTCGTCGATGAATCCTCGAGCCAGGAAAAGATCCTGGCCGATCAGGAAGAGAGCGCAAACCGGCATGGCGCACTGACAAGCGCGCTCGCTGTTTTGAACGATCGCGAACGCCGCATCTTCGAGGCGCGGCGTCTCTCGGACGATCCGGTGACGCTCGAACAATTGTCGGACGAGTTCGACATTTCGCGCGAACGCGTCCGTCAGATCGAGGTCAGGGCCTTTGAAAAGGTCCAGGCGGCGGTGAAAGCCGGCGTCGCCAAGATCGAATCCCTGCCGCCGCGGATCGGCCCCCCTGCCGCCGCGCCGGCGTAACCTCGCATCTCAGGAAAGTCGCAGACTTTCCGGATCAGGTGATGCGGTGAAACGAATTCAGCTCCCGACGATGGTGCCTATACGCCCGGCTTTGGCCGGGCGTTTTTTGTGCCCGTGACGGGTCTTCGAAAAGAGCCGATGAGCGCTGACAAATGATCGGCCTATTTAGCCGGCTTTCTCTCCCGGCGGAAAAGACAAGGCGTTGAACGGCGCGCAGGCGGCTTCGATCTCGCGCGAAACGGCGACATGCGCTGGATTGGACGTCACGAATGTCTTGTCCGTCGCTGCCATCAGGAGCCCACCGTCGGGCTGGTGTTCGACGATCGCAGACGATGGCGGGGTTATCTGAGCTGCGAAGCGTGGTGCGATATAGCTGATCCAAGCGAGGTCGATTGCTTTTCGTCGGCCCCCGATTTTGGTCCAAAAGCCGGAGAGATCCGATGGATAAGCTCGAACCCCCGCGGCATCGAAACATTCGGCGAGCGCGAGGACCGCGCCCTTAAAGATTTTATAGGTGACGATGGCGGGGTCTGGCACCGTATCGAAATCCGTCGAGAGACCGGCCGAATTGGTGAGATATGGTGACGGGGTGCCGGCGAGTAGTTCTGCGCAGAGGCGCCGCGGGCTCCGCCGCCAGGCAGCCGTGGTATAGGCGGTGACGTGATAGCCGTGAAAGGGGTCAGGTTTGCCCTCGTCGTCTCTGACGACGCCCGCGGCGATCATTTTGGTAACGCGGACCTTGTCCGCGACATAGGGTACAATGGGAGCATTTCTGGAATCAGAATCATACCAATGAGCGAGGAGAGGATCGACCGCTTGGAGGCGCTCCATGAGCTCGATCCACCGCCCGGCAAGTTCCTCGGGCGTTTCGAGACGCGGGCCCCAAAATGCGGAAATGGCGTAACTGGCGGCACGGGTCATTTGCGGCTCCTCGGCGGCATGTCGCCACGACTATGTCGCCAAGCTTGTTCTTCTCAAATAAGTCGCGAGCATAATCAGCCGCTTCTTTTTCAGCAAAATACCATTTGAGGCCGACGCCTCGCGCTTGCGCAATGTGGAGTTGCTTTTGTGCTTGCTCTAGAAACTCATCTCTCACTTTAGCTTCCAGCTTGCCGCCTGCGCGAATTAACGCAGCATATCTCGGGCCTTTTGCCTCGACGAGATCGCCCTTCTGCATGTCGCCATCGATGAGGTCGCCGGCATAGCGAAAGCAATCTTCGAAAAAGACCATCCGGCCCGTGAAGGGATTGAGAAGATTGACGCCGAATTCACGCGGGAGCGGCGCCAGAGGATTGACGCGCGCATGCACATCGTCCTCGTAATCTTTGGCCTTTTCGCTGGAGCCATGCGGCGTATCGCGCTCTGCCTCTGGACAAAGTTTCGGGTCGTCATCCTTCGGTTCTGAGTTTGGGTCCGAAGCGAGACGCTGCCCCGGCGCGAGCCCGGCGCGAAGCGCGTCATGAACGGCATCGAAATCGAAATAGAGTTGCTCGCCTAGATCGCGCCCGATGGGTTGATCTGTCCTGGCGTCGACATAAAGGCCATTCCGACTATGCGCCATGACAAAGACGTCGGAGCCGTCCGCTGCTTTGGTCGTGATCCGAAGCGTGCCTGCCGGTCCATCCTTTTTAAAATGAATGTCCGGCTCATCCGGGAGTGTGCCTTCAGTGATACCGCCGCTATTCGGCGTAGGAATAAAGAGTGCGCCGAGGACAGCAGTGGGCATGAAGAAGCGCGACGCAAAGACAGCGAGCGCTCTGATCGTGGTTGAAGTCGCACCGGCAAGGAAAGTGCGAGCACCAATCTCAGCTGCAGGTGTTGGGGCGAGGAATGCATAGGTGACGCTGCTGCCGTTTCCAGTTGGGCGATCAGCGCCGCTAGCCGCATTGCCTTCGCCACCGGAACCCCAACGTCCACTCTCGCGGCCATTGCCTGCTGGCACACGCGGCTGATTGGGATCATATCTGATGAGATCAAGAGCTGCCGTGTCGAACCCCAGCGCCTTCATTAAGGCGCGCGGCGAAGTGCCCTGATCAAGAAGCTCCTCGGCGAGGAATAGACGATAAGCGTCAGCTGCATCGACCACGCGTGGCAAGGCAGCCTGCGCCAAGCGTATGTTGGCGAGGGCCTTATCACCGCGTTCCCAGTCGTCGGAAGCAGCCTTGATGCATTGAAATGAATCGATGCCATTTCGTGGAGCGCCTGAGATGGAGAGAAGAGCGACGATGCGTTCCGCGTCTTTCGCGAATTCGAGACCTCGCGGACGTGTAGCGTCATCTGTCATCCGCGCGAGGCACGTGCCTGCTCCAAGGACGAGCCCCCGTTCCCGCATTTCGACCGAATATGAGATCGGGCCAGATTGCATCCGGTTTCGAAATCGCTTTTCGAGAAGATCTTCGTCAGCCATACCGCTCTTTCCGCCGCCCTATTATTGAGCTGAAGGGTAATCGGCAGATTTCAAGCTGGCTAGAACAGAAGTGGAACTTCTATCGGACATAAAAACCATCGAGACGATGTTAAAAAGCGCCCTTTCGTCTGGCGATGCGGCGAAATCGCCAATCCTTTTCGTACCGTGCTCGATGGCCCCGTTCGTGCTAAACCCCCGGCGCAATACGGAGGGGTTTATGTCCGATACAGAAGCGCCGGTTCGCAACGTCGAACTCGGCCCGCTCGATCTCGTTTTGGAACAGCGCGAGGACGGCACGATCCTCGGCCATGCCAGCGAGGAAGAGCAAAGCTATTCCGACAATATCCTGCAATGGCTGCGCTATTGGGGCGGCGCCGAGCCAGGCCATATTTTCCTGGCCGAGCGGCCGGCCCCCGGCGCGCCGGGCTGGAACAATATAACCTATGCCGAAACCTATGAGAAAATGCGCAGCATCGCGCTCGCTTTGCTCAATCGCAACGTGTCGCCGGAGCGGCCCGTCGCTGTGCTGTCGGGCAATTCGATCGATCATGCGCTGGTGGCGCTTGCCGCCATGTATATTGGTGTGCCCTATGCGCCCGTCTCGCCCGCCTATTCGCTGATCTCGAAAGATTTCGCCAAGCTCAAACATGTTTTGGGCCTGCTGACGCCGGGCGTGATCTATGTCGGCGACGGCGTGAAATTCTCAGGTGCCATCGCAGCCGCCGTGCCGCCCGACGTCGAATTGATCGTCTCGCAGAATCCGCCGCCCGGGCGCGCTGCTACGCTCTTTGCGCCTTTGCTCGCGCCGATCGAGGAAGACGCCGATGTCGTCAAGCTCAACAAGGCGCACGAGGCGGTCGAGCCGGAGACGGTTGCCAAAATCCTCTTCACCTCGGGTTCGACGGGCCTGCCGAAAGGCGTCATCAACACGCAGAAAATGCTCTGCGCCAATCAGGCGATGATCGAATATTTCATGCCCTTCCTGATCGAGGAGCCGCCGGTCCTCGTCGATTGGCTGCCTTGGCATCACACCTTCGGCGGCAATCAGAATCTGGGGCTCGTGCTGCGCCACGGCGGCACGATGTATATCGATCACGGCAATCCGCTGCCAGCCGGCATTAACGAAAGCGTGCGCAACCTGCGCGAGGTCGCGCCGACGCTCTATTTCAACGTGCCGCGCGGCTTTCACGCGCTTTTGCCTTATCTGCAACAAGATAAGGAACTCGCCAAGAATTTCTTCGGCAGCCTTTCGTTCAGCTTCGTGGCAAGCGCGGGCATGAGCCAGGAGGTCTTCGATGGGCTCGACGCCGCGTCGGTCGAGGCCTGCGGCGAACGCATCATGGTTCTGTCCGGCTACGGCGCGACGGAAACCGCGCCCGCCGCGCTCTTTTCGCTCGCCGGGCGCTCCGGCGGCATAGGCCTGCCGCTGCCGGGCGTTTTGATGAAGCTCATGCCGAATGAAGGCAAGCTCGAAGTCCGCCTGAAAGGCCCGAACGTCAGCCCGGGCTATTGGCGCGAGCCGGAGTTGACGGCGAAGAGTTTCGACGCGGAAGGCTATTACATCACCGGCGACGCGCTGCGTTTCGCCGATCCCGAGAAGCCTGAAGAAGGCTTCGTCTACGATGGCCGCGTGGTCGAGGATTTCAAGCTCTCGACCGGAAATTGGGTCTCGACCGGACCCTTGCGCGCCGCCTTCGTCGCGGCTTTCGCGCCCTATGTCAGGGATGCCGCGGTCGCCGGACACGATCAGGACGAAATCGGCATGCTGGTCTTCCCGGATGTCGAGGCGTGTCGGGCTTTGGCGCCGGATCTTGCGAAAGATGCCTCCGTCGCCGCCGTTCTGGCGCATCAAGACGTGCGCATGGCCTTCCAGACACGGCTTGCCTGTCTCGACGAACAGGCGACCGGCTCGACGAACCGTGTCGCGCGACTTCTTCTTCTCGAAGAACCGCCGTCGATCGACGCGCATGAAATCACCGACAAGGGGACGCTCAACCAGCGCGCCGTTTTGGAAAACCGCGCGGCGGCGGTCGCCGAGCTTTATAAAAGCCCAAGTTCCGAACATATTGTGCTCTTATCTTCGTGAGCTAGGGTTCAGGCCAGACCGGCCGATTCCTCATCCTGAGGTGCGAGCCATAGGGCGTTGCGAAGCGACGCCCGTCGCAAGCAACGCCCTATGGCTCGCGTCTCGAAGGACGAGGAATCGGCATCGTTTCTATAGCCCCCAAAACCCTCGATCCTTCGAGATGGGTCCTGCGGACCCTCCTCAGGATGAGGGTTTTTTGAGCTAAGCGTGATTAGGTTTGAACTGTAAGATGGCACAGGCTCTGCGGCCGAAGGCGAAAGTGAATTGATGGAAGCGATCGGCCGCGTATTTTTGGTCTTGGCCGGGATGGCCGCGGCGATTGCGACTGCATTTCTGGTTCTGCCGCTTCTCGTTCTCTTCGATCCGCTCGGCGGCGGCGCATCGCTCGTTGCATCCATCGGCGGCTTTATCGATCTTTTGGGCCGGAACGCGGACGATCTGCCGCCGGACCAGGCGGTGTCGCTCTTTGCCGGATTTTTCTGGTGGGCGGCTTTGATGATTTGCGTCGTGCCGGTCGTTGTCACGGCTTTGATCGGTGAGGTCGCCTCCGTGCGCAGTCTTGTCTGGTATGGTGGCGCCGCGGGCGGGCTCGCCGCGGCCATGCCTTGGTTGATGCGCGCGGCCTTCCACCTTGCCGATGCAAGGAGCGCAACGCAGCTCGAATTGCGCTTGGCTTTGCTGTTCTTTTTGACCGGAACCGCGGCCGGTTTCATCTATTGGCTTATCTGCGGTCGCCGCGCCGGGCTAAGGTCGACGCTCGCGCGGGCAGGCACTCCGCCTCCGCTGCCGTAGAGCGGGATGAGGAAAAGTGTGAAGCGGTTTTCCGCCCGCATCCCGCTCTTTATAAGGATCGATCACGTTCATGATTTTGGATTAGTTCAAGTCGGGCTTGCCCGACTTGAACTAATCCAAAATCATCGTGATCTAATGTGTCATTATCCCCATGCGCGCTTGCTTTCGTATTTTCTATGACGCGATGCTCCGGTTCTCGGAGGATGACGGCTGGGCGATCGCCAGTCACATCGCTCTATCGACGCTGACCTCGCTGTTTCCGTTTCTGATCTTCGTCACTGCGCTTGCCGGGTTTTTCGGATCGCAGCAGCTTGCCGATGAAGCCGCGCGTATCTTGCTCGAGACTTGGCCGCAACAGGTCGCGGCGCCCATCGCGGGCGAGATCCATAATGTGCTGACCAATGCGCATGGCGGGCTGCTGACGATCGGTGTCGTGCTCGCCATCTATTTCTCTTCGAGCGCGATCGAAGCGCTACGTATCGGTCTCAATCGCGCCTATGACGTCAAGGAGCGGCGGCCTTGGTGGCTGTTGCGGATCGAGTCGATCTTCTACGTTCTGCTCGGCGCCTTCGGGCTTCTGACCTTGGCCTTCCTCGTCGTGCTCGCGCCTTTGATCTGGGCAGCGGTTCTGAATTATGCCCCGGCGGCAGCCCCGCTCTATCGGCTCGTCACCTTCGCGCGCTTCGGCGTCGCGACGGTCGTGCTTTTCTTCCTGCTGTTCGTCATGCACAAATTTCTGCCGAGTGGACACCGCCGCTTCATCGATATTTTGCCGGGCATCGCGCTGACCTTCGCGCTTTGGGTCATCGCAGGCATCGCCTTTGGATCCTACCTTGCCGAATTCGCGCGCAATTATGTGACGACCTATGCCGGTCTCGCGTCGGTGATGATCGCGATCGTGTTTCTCTATTGGTTGGGGACAATCTTCATCTTCGGCGGCGAGCTCAACGCCGCTTTGATACGGGCGCGCACGCGGAGCACGATGGCTGGGTTATTCTCCAAAAAGAATGTTTCGGCTTAACGTTTTTATTCATCAAATAGCCAGCTTCTATGGCCGACAATGCGAGGGTCCGAAGAGATGGCTGCATCATGGCACTCAGTCCCGAAAAGGCAGGTTTCATCGCGCTGACGCGGTTTGGCTATGGCGCGCGCGGCGATGGCGATCTCGCGGCTGCTGCGAGCGATCCGCGTGGCTTTCTAAAGGCCGAGCTGGCGCAGCCGGGTATCACGCTTTTGTCCGGCCCCGCTTTGCCGCGCACGCCCATGGCGGTGCAAGCGCTCTTTGCCGATCAAGCTGCGAAGAAAGCCGAACGCGAACGGCTCGAAAAGGAAAAGGCGGATATGGCCGCCGCCGCGTCATCTCCGGCGATGGTCGCCAATGCCATGACCGCGCCTGCCAGGGAAAAGCCTGCCATGGAAAAGGCCTCCATGGAGAGCGGGCATCCGCAAGATATGCTGCAAAAGGAGATGACGCCAAAAGACATGGCGCCAAAACCGCCGCCGCCGCCTTCGCCGGAAGGCATGATCTATAAGGCGGAAGCAACCGCGCGCCTGCGCCGCGCGGTCGAAGCGCGGGTCGGATTTGCCGAACGCCTCGTCGCCTTCTGGTCGAATCATTTCTGCATCAGCGCGAATAAGAGCCAATTCGGGCGCATCACGGTCGGCGCTTTCGAGCGCGAGGCGATCCGTCCGCATGTGCTTGGCCGGTTCAGCGACATGCTGTTCGCCGTCGAGAGCCATCCGGCCATGCTGCATTATCTCGACAATGCGCAATCGATCGGGCCGCAGTCGAAGATCGGCTTAAAGTCGAAGCGGGGGCTCAATGAAAATTTCGCGCGCGAGATCATGGAGCTGCATACGCTTGGCGTCGGCGGCGGTTATTCGCAAGACGATGTGACGAGCCTCGCGCGCATCCTGACCGGCTGGACCTCCGTGGGGCCGCAGGGCAAGGAAGGCGAGGCGGGCAGCTTCTATTTCAATCAGGACACGCATGAGCCTGGCACCCAGCTTTTGCTTGGACGCGCCTATCCGCAGTATGGCGTCGGCCAAGGCGAGGCTGTGCTGATCGATCTCGCACGCAGGCCATCGACGGCGCAATTTATCGCGGCGAAATTCGCGCGGCACTTCATCTCCGATCAGCCGCCGGATGCGCTGATCCATCGTCTTGCAGGCGTCTTCCAGGAGACCGACGGTGATCTCAAGGCGCTCACCTTCGCGCTGATCGATTCGGACGAGGCCTGGAACGCGCCGCTCACCAAGATCCGCACACCTTATGAGTTTTTGATCGCGGTGCATCGCGCGACCGATCATGTGCCGGAAGATGCCGGTCAGATCTTGGGTCCGTTGAATGTGATGGGCATGCCTCTATGGACGCCGCCCGGCCCCAATGGGTTTGCCGACACCCTGGCCGCCTGGGCGAGCCCGGAAGGCATGAAGCTTCGCCTCGATCTTGTCGCGCAATATGCGGCGAAGATGAAGGATCCGCCCAATCCGTCCGATCTCCTCGATGCGCTGTGCAGCGGGGCGGCTTCGGCGGAAACGCGGGTCGCGGTCGCGCACGCGGAATCGCGGCAGCAGGGCCTGGCGCTGCTTTTAATGTCGCCCGAGATGCAGAGGAGATGAGCTTATGACGCTTGCGCATCCGTCGCGCCGCCTGCTGCTTTCAAGTTCGGGCGCGCTCTTCGCCTGGGCCTATATGCCGAAACAGGCTCAAGCCTGGTGGGGTTCGTCGCGCGATCCGCGTTTCGTTGTCATCATCCTGCGCGGCGCCCTCGATGGATTGTCGGCTGTGGCACCTATCGGCGATCCGGATTACGCGGGTCTGCATGGCCAGATCGCATTGTCTCTATCCGGCGATCATCCGGCCCTGCCGCTCGATTCCTTCTTCGCGCTCAATCCGTCCATGCCGGTTTTTGCGCGGCTCTATGCCGCGAAACAGGCAGCCGTCATCCATGCGGTTTCGACCGGCTATCGCGACAGATCGCATTTCGACGGGCAGGATGTTTTGGAGAGCGGCATGCCGGGACCGGGCTTCGTGCAGTCCGGCTGGCTCAACCGGGCGCTGGAGGCGCTGCCCAAGGGCGAGCGCATCGCGCAAAAGGGTGGGCTTGGCGTCGGCCCGGCGACGCCGCTTGTTTTGCGTGGCAATGCCTCCGTCGTCGGCTGGGCGCCGCAGGTGCTGCCCGCCGCCGGAGACGATCTCGCGCTGCGCGTCATGGATCTTTACAGCCATGCTGACCCGGCTCTGGCGAAGGTCATGGCCGAGGGGCTCGACTTAGACAAGATCGCGTCCCGCGAGATGGGCGGGGATAATAAGCCGCGCGGCGGCGCGGATTCCGTCGCCGGCATGCGGCAGGCAGCCCAAGGCGCGGCCAAGCTCATGGCCGCCGAGGATGGGCCGCGAATCGCGGCACTCGCCTTCGACGGCTGGGACACCCATGCCAATGAAGGCGGCGCCACCGGGCGGCTGGCGCAATTGCTCTCCGGTCTCGACGGCGCTTTTGAGGAATTCGAAAAGGCGCTCGGGCCGAAATGGAACGAGACCACCATCGTCGCCATCACGGAATTCGGGCGCACCGCCAAGGTCAATGGAACGGTTGGCACTGATCACGGCACGGGGACGGTCGCCTTCCTGGCGGGGGGCGCCATCAAGGGCGGACGGGTGATCGCCGATTGGCCGGGACTTCGCACCGAACAGCTTTACGAAAAACGCGACCTCAAGCCGACGGCCGATCTTCGCGCCGTGTTGAAGGGCCTGCTCGCGGAGCAGTTCGGCCTCTCGGACGCGGCCTTGAAGGACCGCGTCTTTCCCGACACTGCGAGCCTCAAGCCCCTGCGAGGACTCACAATTTAAATAAAAAAAGAGGACCGCGTTTGCACACGGTCCTCATAGCGCGTCCCCGGGGGGCCAGTGGGGACGCGAAACTCTTAAGGGGCATCCGCCTTAGAGGGGATGCGCTCTGGGCATGATACCGGCGAAATGAACCTGGCTCGCCTTCGCGGGAGAAGACGGAGCGATCGAGGCGGCTGGTTCGTCGAAGCGCACGAGCATGCCCAAGGCAAAGGCTGCCAGCGCCAGAACGACGATCAAAACCACCGAGACTTGAAACTGGCGACGTGCCGTCTGGCTGTCATAGGTTCTAATGAACCCCGCATCCGGCGTGTGATCGAAATGGTCTGCAATCGACATATCGGCTACTCCCAGAGCCTTAATGCTCTAACGCTCTCAATGTTCAAACGTTACGTTTTGGCCTTCGCGTTGCCTGTGCCGTACCGCACAAAGCATTAACTCTGCGCCTCTCCGACGCCATTGAGCCAACTCAAAGGTGATCGCACAAATAACGAAGAGGTGGATGGAAAGGTTCCAGAGACGGTGAATTTTAACTGTTCAACATGGGTTCGTGTGGTGAGCGGTCAGAGCCGGCTCGGCTGCTGGCGCTGCACCGCACCAGGCCCGGCGTAGGATCGCGAAGAAAAACAAAGCCATCACAAAAGTGCCGATCGGAACATGCGCGGCGGTCGCCAAAGGCCGGGCGAGCAAGGGCGAGATCCAGACGCAGGCAAAGAGCGTCTTCTCGAAGGGACGAAAGCCTTTTTCGCATCCGTAAGAAACGGCGAACGCCAAGGCAGGCCCAAGCAGGACCATGTCGTAATCGAGGACATAGGGCGGCGCGAGCAAGGTGCCGCTCAGCAAGGCCGCCCCCTTCAGCCGGTCGTCGGCGGCGGAATGCCAAAGCCAGGCCAGCGCCGCGATCAGAGCGAGGAGCAGGAGAGCCTGGAGGAGATAGGCTTCTCCCACCGAAGCGCCGAGAAGCCTCGCCGCCGCGAACAGGCTCTGCATTTTTTCGAAGCCGACGCCGCCTTGTTCGAGAACGATCGTCTTGGTGAGGGTGAGGCTTGCGAAGAAGCTCGACCAGACCTCGGGACCAAACGCGGCCCAGGTCGCGAATGTCAGGACCGCCAGGGTTGCAACGCCAGACGCGATGCACCGCCAATAACCGCCGGCCAGCAAAGCGATCGGGACTAGCATGGCGAATTGCGGCTTATAGGCGAGCCCGGCAAACAGAATGCCGGCGAGCCAGGGCCGGGCTCTCAGGTTGAGAAGCCCGCCTGCGAGAAGCGCCGCCGTGAGGAAGCCATTATGGCCATGCGTCAAATTGACGAAGACGGCTGGAAAGGCGAGCGCCGGGATGACGGCTTGCCGCCAGGCAATCCCGGCTGGTTTCAAGATCGCCCAGACCGCAGCCAGATAGAGCGACAGGGTCGTGGCCTGCCAGACCAGAAGCGCCAGCAAGTAAGGCAAGCACGCAAGCAGCCCGGCGACGCCGAGAAAATAAGGCGGATAGGACCAAAGATAAAAATCGGGCGAGGGGCCGAAGAGCTCCGCCTGTTTTGCCGTATGAGCCTTGGTGTCATAGGCGCTCGCCGCCTGGCCTTCGCGGACCTCCTGGCCCGCCGCCCAGATCTCGCTGAAATCCGGGCCGAGCGGGCGGCCGAAGCGGTCGTGTCCGTCCCGTGTGGTCGCGACCAGAAGGACGATTGCGCAGCCAAACATTGCCAGCAGAAGGATCGGATAGATCCGAAGCCTTGCTTCTGTCAGCCAAAGGCCGGATTTCAGGCTCAGGGTCATGAGACATCCCGCAGCGGTCGCGCGAGACAGCAATAGAGCGCAGTCTCTTAATTTCGCCTTGCCGGTAGCGGAAACTCGCGGTCTTTCTTTGGGAATGCTCGCGATCGCTTGACTAGCGCGGCCCGGCTTCAGGCGCTAAATCTTGCCACCCCCTCAACCGGAGTTCTTTTCGATGGCCTTTATCGCCGATGCCTTGCTGCGCGTGAAACCCTCCGCGACGATCGTGGTGACGCAGAAGGCGCGCGACCTCAGAGCCGCCGGGCGCGACATCATTTCGCTCTCGGTCGGCGAGCCGGATTTCGATACGCCCGACAATATCAAGAAGGCGGCGATCGCGGCGATCGAGCGGGGTGACACGAAATATACGCCGGTTGCCGGTATCCAGCCTTTGCGCGAAGCGATCGCGCAAAAATTCAAACGCGAGAACGGGCTCGACTACAAGCCGTCGCAGACGATCGTCGGTACCGGCGGCAAGCATATTCTGTTCAACGCCTTTCTGGCGACGGTCAATCCGGGCGACGAAGTCATCATTCCGGCGCCCTATTGGGTCAGCTATCCGGATATGGTTGCCATTGCAGGCGGCGTGCCGGTCATCGTTCCAACGAAGATGGAACATGAATTCAAGCTGCAGGCGGAAGACCTCGACCGCGCCATCACGCCGAAGACGAAATGGCTTTTATTGAATTCGCCGTCGAATCCGTCCGGCGCCGCCTATACGCGGGCTCAATTGAAAGCACTGACCGATGTGCTTTTGCGCCACCCGCATGTCTGGGTGCTGACGGACGATATTTACGAACATCTGACCTATGGCGATTTCACCTTCACCACGCCGGCGCAAGTCGAGCCCGCTTTGATCGATCGCACACTGACGATGAACGGCGTTTCGAAATCCTATGCCATGACCGGCTGGCGCATCGGCTATGCGGCGGGGCCCGATGTTCTCATCAAGGCGATGGACATGCTGCAAGGTCAGCAAACCTCGGGCGCCTGTTCGATCGCGCAATGGGCATCCGTCGAAGCTTTGACGGGCCCGCAGGATTTCATCGCGGAGCGCCGCAAAATATTCGAGAGCCGGCGCGATCTCGTCGTCTCGATGCTCAATCAAGCAAAGTATTTGAAATGCCCGTCGCCGGAAGGCGCCTTCTATGTCTATCCGTCTTGCGCCGAAGCGATCGGCAAGAAGACGCCGGACGGAAAGGTAATCGCGAGCGACGAAGATTTCGTCTCGGCGCTGCTCGAGATGGAAGGAGTCGCCGTCGTGCAGGGATCCGCCTTCGGTCTCGGCCCGAATTTCCGCATTTCCTATGCGACCTCGACCTCTGTGCTTGAAGACGCCTGCACCAAGATCCAGCGCTTTTGCGCGTCGCTCAATTGAATGTGATCCATGCGAAACGCGATTGCAGAATCTGGAAATGCAACTCGGTGCGCGCTCAAACGCCGCGCTTGTGTGACGCTTCGATGACTCGCTTTCTAACTCAATTTTAAGCTTAAGCTTCGTAAAACGAGCGATATTCGCTGGTTCATAAACTCGTGCGCCGCTTTCTCGCTCATTTCAAACTCATCCATCAATTCGCTTTGCTCGCGATTGCCTTCGCTTTGTTGTCGGGGTTCGGCGCGGCTGTGATTTGGATGAAGATCAATGATCTGCAAAAGGCCAATGCGCGGATCATAGAGCAGCAATTTCCATCGCGTCTGGCTCTTGCCGAGGCCAAAGGTTCGGCGGCGGCTTTCGCGGCGCTTGCCTATCGCGCGCAGACCGCCGATGCCGAGCAGTTGAAAGACATCAGGGAGACGATCGTCCAGGAAGAGCGGCGCTTCCGGCATTGGCTCCAGAACGTCGCCACTGACGATCCTCAGACGGCGCATGATCTATCCGGTATCGAAGCCCGATTTGAAAAGATGCTCGCCTTCGTGCGGCATTTCGTCAGCTCCGCGCAGACAGCGGAGACGGAACCGCGCGACTTCCAGCTCGAATATCGCTTCAGCCCGTTGCGCGACGATCTCGATGCGAGCCTCAATCATCTCTCCAACGCGCTCGGGAGCGCGGCGCAGGACTATGTAGAATTCACCCAGCATGTGCAGTCGGTGGAATTGCTGTCCACGGTCGAGGTGATCGCCGCGGGCTATGTGACGATCTTTGTGTGCACGATTCTTTGGGCGGCCTTCGGCATTGCCGGCCCGCTTCGAAGGCTGGCCGATACGACCCGGGCCATAGTCGACGGGCATCTCGACGTTCAAATTTCTGACCGCGGCTATGCCGAGGAAATCTGCGTCATGAGCCAAGCGCTCACCGTGTTTCGCGACACTGCCTTGTTCACACGCAAGCTTGAAGAAGATCACGTGGCGGCGAGGGCGGAGGCCGACCGGGCTTTGATTTTGGAACGGCGCCGTGTCGCCGAAATTTTCCGCAAGGATGTGATGGAAGCGATCATGATCGTTTCCGGCGCCAGCAGTGAATTGCAAAGAAGCGCGACTTTCATGCGTGACCGGGCGATCGAAACCGATCTCCAGGCGCAGACCGTGGTGAAGGTGTCAGCCGAAACGATCGAGACGGTCGGTTCGCTTTCGCATTCCTCGACGCAATTGTCCGGAACCGTCGGCACCATGAACGAACAATTGCTGGACGCGACGCATATCGCGATCAAAGCCGTCACGGATGGCCGCTCGACATCGCAAAGCGCGCATGAGCTCGTCGGCGCCGTCGACGCGATCAGCAAGATCGCCGACTTCATCTCCGACGTCGCCTATAAGATCAATCTTCTCGCCTTGAACGCGACGATCGAAGCGGCGCGTTGCGGTGAACTCGGACGGGGATTTGCCGTTGTGGCGGCCGAGGTGAAGCATCTTGCCCACGCGACCTCGCATGCGGCGGCGGATATCGCGCGGCAGCTCGCGGCCGTGAAAGGCGCGACCGATCAGGTGGTCAATGCCATCGACGTCACGGTCGACGGGATCGGCCAGATCGGCGAAATGGCCAGCGTGCTCGAGTCCGCGCATGGCGAAAGAGAACAGGCGACACGCAATATTACGGGCTGCGTCCATTCGGTCGTCCTGAATGCCAAGCATGTGTCCGACGTCATCTACGATGTCTGTCTGTCGACGGGAGAGACGCAGCGCGTCGCGGAAGCCATGCTGTCGGCGACGCAGGAATTATCTGAGCAGGCCGAACGCCTGCTCAGCCGGTCGCATGAATTTTGTGAAAAAATCGCTGCCTAGAGCATGATCCCGAAAAGTTGCAGACTTTTTGGATAAGGATCATGCGCTTAAACAAATATTCGCAGCGCGATTGATCATGCCAGAGTGGAATATGGGTTTTAGATGCAAGAAAGCCCGGTTCCAAATCTATGGAACCGGGCTCTTGCCACCCATTCGCCCGCGTCCGCGGAAATGAAACCGTTATCCCCCGACCGGTTTCTGCGTCGTCAGCCCCTATTCTGTAGCAGAGGGCCTTTCATCTGTCTGTGTTTTTACGGTCACAGTCACAGGAAGAAATGAAGGCCGGCGCATTTTGCTCTAAAATGACAGCGGGGTTGTCGCGCCCCGCTAAATCTGGTTTTCTGGCCTGAGCATGTTCCTCGGAAGGGCGATCGGCTTTCCGGAGCGGATATCTTTAACTTATTGATACGGGGTATGTTCTGCCGGTTGGCCTGTAGCCCTGGCGGGGCGGGTGCCTCTGTCGATCTTAAGCTTAAGCGGGGATTGAATGTTAAGGGATGATACCGGCGGGAGCGGACGCCGGCCCTCGCGTAATGTGCTCGGCGAACCGCTGGAAAGCTGCTCCTTCGATCCCTTGACCGGATATTACCGCAACGGTTGTTGCGATACGTCGTTGGAGGACACCGGCAGCCACACGGTCTGCGTCGTGACGACGGAGGAATTTCTCGCCTTCTCGAAAAAGGCAGGCAATGATCTTTCGACGCCGCTGCCGCAATATGGGTTTCCCGGCCTGAAGCCTGGCGACCGCTGGTGCCTCGTCGCGGCGCGCTGGCAGCAAGCCTTCATGGCGGGCAAGATGCCGCGCGTCGTCCTGCGCGCCACGCATGAAGGTGCGCTCGAATATTGTGCGCTTGAAGACTTGAAACGTTACGCCATCGATCTTTCTTGAACGGTATTGCTGGAACAGCGCGCTTATGCCGATATTTCGGGACGCACTCCTCAGCACAAGAGCATCTTAAACTTGGCCCTTACCTGAGGTGGCCGTAAGGCGGCCCTCTCGGAAGGCGGCCCATGCGCAAAGCCACTGCGAAGATTATACGGAGACCATGCCGAAACGCACCGATATCGCGACCATCATGATCATCGGCGCCGGTCCGATCATCATCGGACAGGCCTGCGAATTTGACTATTCGGGAACGCAGGCCTGCAAGGCCTTGCGCGCGGAAGGCTATCGCATCGTCCTCGTCAATTCCAATCCGGCGACGATCATGACCGACCCGGATATGGCGGACCGCACCTATGTCGAGCCGATCACGCCGGACGTTGTCGCCAAGATCATCGCCAAGGAACGCTATGCCGTGCCGGGCGGCTTCGCGCTGCTGCCGACCATGGGCGGACAGACTGCGTTGAATTGCGCGCTTTCGCTGAAAAAAATGGGCGTGCTCGACGATTTCGGCGTCGAGATGATCGGTGCGACGGCGGACGCAATCGACATGGCCGAAGACCGCGAGCGGTTTCGCGAGGCCATGACGCGCATCGGCCTTTCGACGCCGCGTTCGCACCAGATCAAGACGCTCACGCAAGCGCTCGACATCCTGGACGATATCGGCCTGCCGGCGATCATCCGCCCATCCTTCACCATGGGCGGAACCGGGGGCGGCATCGCCTATACCAAGACCGAATTCATCGAGATCATCGAGCGCGGCATAGACGCCTCGCCGACGAGCGAGGTTCTGGTCGAGGAAAGCGTGCTCGGCTGGAAAGAATATGAAATGGAGGTTGTCCGCGACAAGGCGGATAATTGCATCATCATCTGCTCGATCGAAAATATCGATCCGATGGGCGTGCATACGGGCGATTCGATCACGGTCGCGCCCGCGCTGACGCTCACCGACAAGGAATATCAGGTGATGCGCGATGCCTCGCTCGCGGTATTGCGCGAGATCGGCGTCGAGACCGGCGGCTCCAATGTGCAATTCGCGGTCAATCCCGAGAACGGCCGGATGATCGTGATCGAGATGAATCCGCGTGTGTCGCGATCCTCGGCTCTCGCTTCCAAGGCGACGGGATTTCCGATCGCCAAGGTCGCGGCGAAACTCGCCGTCGGCTACACGCTGGACGAGATCGCAAACGACATCACGGGCGGCGCGACGCCGGCTTCCTTCGAACCTTCGATCGATTACGTCGTCACGAAAATCCCGCGTTTCGCCTTCGAAAAATTTCCCGGCGCCGAGCCTATTCTGACGACGGCGATGAAATCCGTCGGCGAGGTCATGGCGATCGGCCGGACTTTCGCTGAAAGTCTGCAAAAGGCGCTGCGTTCGCTCGAAATCGGCCTCAACGGCCTCGACGAGATCGAGATCGAAAATGTCGGCGCAGGCGACGACAAGAATGCCGTGCGCGCCGCGCTCGGCCGCCCGACGCCCGACCGCCTCCTCACCGTCGCGCAGGCGCTGCGCTATAAGCTGAGCCAGGACGAAATCTACGAAGCCTGCAAGATCGATCGCTGGTACATCGAGCGCCTGCAGGAGATCGTCGATCTCGAAGACAAGGTGCGGAAATATGGCCTGCCGAAAGACGCAGCCAATCTGCGTCTGTTGAAGGCTGCGGGGTTCTCCGACGCGCGGCTTGCGGGCTTGGCGCATCTGAACGAGGCCGATGTCGCGGCCGAGCGCAAAAGGCTCGACGTGCATCCGGTTTTCAAGCGCATCGACACATGCGCGGCGGAATTCGCTTCGCCCACCGCCTATATGTATTCGACCTATGAGACGCCCTTCGCCGGCCATGCGGCCAACGAGGCATATCCCTCCGCGCGGGAAAAAATCGTCGTGCTGGGCGGCGGCCCCAATCGTATCGGCCAGGGCATAGAGTTCGATTATTGCTGCTGTCATGCCTCTTACGCTTTGCGCGAGCAAGGCTATGAGACGATCATGATCAATTGCAATCCGGAAACGGTTTCGACCGATTACGATACGTCGGACCGGCTCTATTTCGAGCCATTGACCTCGGAAGACGTGCTCGAAATCCTCGCCAAGGAACAAGAAAGCGGCACGCTCAAGGGCGCGATCGTGCAATTCGGCGGACAGACGCCCTTGAAGCTCGCGCATCGTCTCGAACAGGCAGGCATCGCCATTCTCGGCACCAGCGTCGACTCGATCGATCTTGCCGAGGACCGCGACCGTTTCAAACGGCTTCTCGACAAGCTCGGGTTGAAACAGCCGAAGAACGGCATCGCCTATTCCGTCGAGCAATCGCGGCTGATCGCAGCCGAACTCGATCTGCCGCTTGTCGTGCGGCCTTCCTATGTGCTCGGCGGCCGCGCGATGGCGATCATCCGCGATCAGGCGGCGCTCGATGATTATCTGCTCGGCACCTTGCCGGGCCTCGTGCCCTCCGACGTCAAGGCGCGCTATCCAAACGACAAGACCGGGCAGATCAATACGGTGCTCGGTAATAATCCTTTGCTCTTCGACCGCTATTTATCGGATGCGGTCGAGGTCGATGTCGATGCCCTGTGCGATGGCGAGGACGTCTTCGTCTGCGGCATCATGGAACATATCGAAGAAGCCGGCATTCATTCGGGCGACAGCGCGTGCTCTCTGCCGCCGCGCTCGCTGTCCGCCGACATGCTCATGCGGCTTGAGGAGCAGACCCGGAAGCTCGCTCTGGCCTTGAATGTGGGCGGCCTCATGAACGTGCAATATGCGCTGAAAGAGGGTGAGATCTATGTGCTCGAGGTCAACCCCAGAGCCTCGCGCACCGTGCCCTTCGTCGCCAAAGTGATCGGCATGCCCATCGCCAAAATCGCGGCGCGGCTGATGGCCGGCGAGAAGCTCGCGTCTTTTGGCCTGAAGCCGATGAAGGGCGATCATGTCGGCGTCAAGGAAGCCGTGTTTCCCTTCGCGCGGTTCCCGGGCGTCGATACGGTTCTCGGCCCGGAAATGCGCTCGACCGGCGAGGTCATCGGGCTCGACCGCTCCTTTGCGATCGCATTTGCCAAGAGCCAGCTTGGCGGCGGCACCAAGGTCCCGAAGACCGGGACCGTCTTCGTCTCGGTACGGGATGTGGATAAGCCGCGCATGCTCGAGACGATCAGGCTTCTCGTCGAGCTCGGATTCAAGATCAAGGCGACAGGCGGCACGTCGCGTTTCCTCGAAAGCGAGGGCGTTCCTGCCCAAAAAATCAACAAAGTTTCCGAAGGGCGGCCGCATGTCGTGGATGCGATCACAAACGGCGGGATCCAGCTCGTGTTCAACACGACGGAGGGGGCGCAGGCGCTGGCCGATTCGCGCTCGCTGCGCCGCGCTGCCCTCTTGCATAAGGTGCCTTACTACACCACTCTGGCAGGAGCGATTGCCGCCTCGCAGGGGATAAGGGCCTATGTGGCGGGTGATCTCGAAGTGCGCGCCCTTCAGGACTATTTCACCTGAATTTTCTTGCGAAAATCGCGCAGCGGCGGCAGGTTTGGAGTTCACTCCAACGGGTCGCAGCAAGACTCGGCTCGCGGCATTTGACCGATCAGGATGCCGGGGTATCCGAATAGGACGGAGCGCGGAAGCTGAAACGGGGCTAAAAGCCCATCAATAGAGCGGTGAAAGAGATTTCGATGGTGGACAAGATTCCGATGACGCCGGGTGGCCATAGCGCCCTCGAAGAGGAATTGAAGCAGCGCCAGCAGGTCGAGCGGCCCCGGATCATCCAGGCCATCGCCGAAGCGCGCTCTCACGGCGACCTATCCGAAAACGCCGAATATCATTCCGCCAAGGAGGCGCAATCCTTGAACGAGGGCCGCATCGCCGAGCTCGAGGACAAGCTGTCGCGCTCCGAAGTCATCGACGTGACGAAACTTTCCGGCACGACCGTTATGTTCGGCGCGACCGTGACCTTGATCGACGAGGATACCGAGGAAAAGAAGATCTATCAAATCGTCGGCGAGAGCGAGGCCGATGTGAAAAAGGGACGTGTATCCATCACCTCGCCGACGGCCCGCGCGCTGATCGGCAAGAAGGTCGGCGACACTGTTGAAGTGAATACGCCCGGCGGCGGCAAGAGCTATGAGATTTTGAACGTCGCGTTTCAGTAAATCGGCTGAAACCTATTCCCAATAGGACCAATCTTTCGGAGCGTCATGCGCGGACTTGATCCGCGCATCCAGGCGGCCGGGGTTAAACGCTGAGCTGCCGACTTTAGAAAGCATTCTTGGATGCGCGGATCAAGTCCGAGCATGACGGCACGACAGATGATTCGTCCTCACGGAAAAAACGCGACGATGCCGGGGTGTTTCTCGATCCCCGAATAATCGTTCTCGGCTTGCGCCTTGGCGAGATCGAAAGCCTGTTGAAGGTTGAGCCAATAATTCGGCTCCTTCGAAAAATAAAGTCCCAGCCTTATAGAAAGGTCGGCATCGACCGGCGCCTGGCCGCGCAAGATCGTGCTGATCAGATCGCCCGATACTTTAAGCGCGGCGGCGAGCTGGCTGCCGTTCATGCCGAGATCGGAGAGATATTGATCTTGCAGGATGCGGCCGGGATGTTTCGGAGCCTTCGCCATCTTCGCTCTCGCGCTTTTAGGTTCTTCGATCGATGTGAGCGACCCTTCTCCCAGTGGGAGAAGGTGGCCCGACGAAGTCGGGCCGGATGAGGGGTTACGGTCTTTGGCGGGAGGTCGTAACCCCTCACCCGGTCAGCTCCGCTGACCACCCTCTCCCGCTGGGAGAGGGTTCGCACGCCAATGTGACGTGCCATCATTTATAACGCAACAGGTTCCGTTAGATAAGCCTCAGGCCGATCCGCCGTCGAGCGCCAGCGCGTCGTCTTCCTTCAACAGCGTGCCGGTGCATTTCAGCTTTTGGGCGAGCCCGATCATGGCCAGGATGCGCTTTGCCGCGTCTTCAAGCGAGAGACCATCCGGCCTGATGTTCGAGATGCAATTACGGTTTGAATCTTTGCTGACGCCCGCCCTCGGTGCATAAGTGATATAGGCGCCGAGACTGTCGCTGGCGGACAAGCCCGGCCGCTCGCCGATCAGCACCACGACGAGCAATGTTCCAAGCGCTTCGGTGATCTCGTCGCCGAGTGCGACGCGGCCCTGCTGCGCGATGACGGGTGGTGCGAAGCGCCACGCCGGCGATGCGGCAATCAATTTTGCGAGCGCTGCGCCCTGCGTTTGCAAGGCCTGCGCCGAGAGCCCATCGGCCAGCACCAAAGCGGCGTCGTAAGGCCCCGGATGAAGACGAGCGCGACTGTCTGGCGCGAGACGCCGCCCGAAATCCGGGCGCTGCAAATATTGCGCGCGGTTTTCCGCTTGGCTTTTCACGACGATCGGTGAAGGGTCACCAAGTTCCATTATGAGGCGCTCGATATTGAGGCTCGCATGCACGGCATCGCGGGCGCGCGCATGAGCGAGTGCGAATTCGAGCACACGTTGCGTCGGCAGCGAATCGCCGGTTCGGCCGAGCGCGATGCGCGCCGTTGTCGCGCGCCGCAAATGCGCCCAAGCGTCACCGAAAGGGTCTTCATTGCTCATGACGATCCCAATAGTTTCGCTGCGCCGCCTTCGAGCCGCGGCCGCACGCGGCCTTTGTCGTCCATGATCCCCATGCGCATGAGCCAGGCTTCGAATTCCGGCGCAGGCCGCAGACCGAGCACACGGCGCGCATAAAGCGCGTCGTGATAGGAGGTCGATTGATAGCCGAGCATGATGTCGTCGGCACCGGGCACGCCCATGATGTAAGTACAGCCGGCGACGCCGAGCAGGGTCAGAAGCGTGTCCATGTCGTCTTGATCGGCTTCGGCGTGATTGGTGTAGCAAACATCGACGCCCATCGGCAGGCCCATGAGCTTGCCGCAGAAATGATCTTCCAATCCGGCGCGAATGATTTCCTTGCCGTCGTAGAGATATTCCGGGCCGATGAAGCCGACGACCGTATTGACGAGAAGCGGGCGATGGTGGCGCGCGACCGCATAGGCGCGCGCCTCCATCGTCTGCTGATCGACGCCATGATGCGCCTCGGCGGACAGCGCCGCGCCCTGGCCGGTCTCGAAATACATGAGATTGGCGCCGGGATTCGCGCGGCCGGTTGCACGGACGGCTTCATGCGCTTCATCGAGCATGGCGAGGCTCACACCAAATGCATCATTGGCGGCTTGCGAGCCAGCGATTGATTGAAAGACGAGGTCGACCGGGCCGTTCTTTTCCATCACCTGCAATGTGGTCGTGACATGTGCGAGCACGCAGGATTGGATCGGAATATCGAAGCGCTGACGCAATTCATCGACACGCTCCAACAATAGGAGCGCCCGCGCGGCACTGTCGGTCGCGGGGTTGATGCCGATACAGGCATCGCCGCAGCCATACATCAGCCCGTCGAGGATGGCAGCGCCGATGCCCGCAACGTCGTCGCTCGGATGGTTTGGCTGCAAGCGCACCGACAAGCGGCCGGGCAAGCCGATTGTCGTGCGGAACCTCGTGACGTTCGAGATTTTCCGCGCGGCGAGGATCAGATCCTGATTGCGCATGAGCTTGGAGACGGCCGCTGCCATCTCGGGCGTGATGCCGGACGCGAGCCCTTTGAGCGCCTCAGTTGTGGCTTCATCGGACAGCAGCCAATCGCGGAATGCGCCGACAGTGAGCGTGCCTATCGTCGCGAAGGCCGACGCGTCATGGCTGTCGACGATAAGCCGCGTGACATCATCCTCCTCGTAAGGGATCAGAGCTTCGGACAGAAAATCTTTCAGCGGTACATCGGCGAGCGCCATGCGCGCGGCCACGCGCTCTTCGTCGCTCGATGCCGCGAGACCCGCCAAGCGATCGCCAGCGCGGGCCGGCGAGGCGTACGCCAAAAGCGTCCGCAGATCGTCGAAGACGTAACGGGTGCCGGCGATGGTGGTGGCGTAGGACATGGCGTTGGGCTGAGTTCCTTGAGAGATCAAGTATATGATAGGGAACGATCTAGCTCGGCGATATTATCGCTTGACGAATACTTCATTACAGCGATATTATCGCTCGTGAAAACAATCATCCTCACGCTCAGCGCCGCAAAGGATCTCGAGGTTCTTCCCCGAGATTCTCGCGAGCAGGTGGAAACTGCACTTCACCGCTATGCCATGACGGGTCAAGGCGACGTGAAAGCTCTGCAAGGCCGCGACGGCTATCGTCTCCGCGTCGGCAGTTACCGGGTTATTTTCGATGAGGATGCGACTACGATTTTGGCGATCTACATCGGCCGCCGGGCTACGACGACTTACAAAAGGAGCTGAGCGATGAGCGTACCACAGATCATTCGTACTCCCAGCGGCGAAGAACTCGTTGTGTTACCCCGAGCGGAATACGAGGCGCTCCTTGAGCGTGCGGCTCAAGGGGCAGAAGATGCCGATGATGTTGCCGTCTATGATGCCCGAAAGGCCGAATTGGCTGCTGGCGGTGTTGTGCTGCCTCCGGATGTTACCGCCGCGATTCTTCGGGGAGAGACCCGGCTGAAAGCCATTCGCAATTGGCGTGAAGAGACGCAACTGCATCTGAATTTTAAAACAGGCATTAGCCAGGGCTACCTGTCTGATCTGGAAAGCGGACGCCGCACTGGAACACCCGAAACGATCGCGAAACTCGCGCAAGCTTTAAATGTGCCGGTTGAATGGCTTTCGTAGACCATCCCTTGAAGAACTTGAGAGAGGAGCCGTCCTCAAGATTGTGGTCGCGGAAGCCTGAAGCGGAAATCGCAATGGCTCGCGCCGCCCATGATCGTCTGCGTCCGCGTCAGTGCGATCTGCGGATTGAAGCCCTTGGAAAAACCGCCGTCGCGATTGCAGGAGAGGACGAAGCCGAGTTCGCCCAAACCAAGCTCGCGATACATGTCGGCGAAGGCGCAATGGGTGACGTCGAAATCAAGCTCTTCGGCGTTTTGCGCGTGCAGCGTAACGGCCAGAGCATCGCCCGCCTGCCAGCGCGGCAGAATCTGCGCGAAGGCTGTAAGATCGGCGGGGCTTTGGGGGTCGGCTTGCGATGTCTCGGCTGCGAAAGCAGCGCCGGCCTTTTCTGCCATGGCTTCGATCGCTTTCGTCAGGATGACGATAGCACGGTCGCGGCCGATTTCGGCGGCGAGAGCGTCCAAGATGCCTTTGGTAAATTCCGCTTCGATGCGGCGGCGTTCGAGAAGACTGATAGGGGCCATGGATCGATCCTTCGTAAAGTCAAAACGGGGACCAGCCATAAAAGCCAGCCCCCATGCAACTTTAGAACATGATCGCAGCGATCGAAGCGAAGCGGCGTTTAGCCGGCAGCCTGACGCTTCAATGCCTCTTCCCAGGTAATAGCTTCGTAATCATCGACCTTGTCGAATTTGACGCCGACGTCGGCGAGCGCATCGAGCTTCTGGGTCGTGCTGTATTTTTTGAGCTTCACTTTGTCGACGTAGAAAATGTCGATGAGCTCGTTATAGACCGAGGTGTCGTCAATGAAGACGATGAAGAAAGGAATGCCGTTGACCGGAATATACCAGCGCGCGCCGCGCGGAGCATCGGCCACGTAGAGCATATATTTGCCGTTGGCATCAAGCGCTGCGCCGAAATGTTCGACGATTTTCGGAATTGTCTGTAGCTCCTTGATCGAACCGGCCAGGAAAGCAATGGCTGGCTTGTCCGTTTCGGACACCGCGAAGACTTCCTTGATGAAGGTCTCCGGACCGTCATAGGCAATGTCGCCGCGATAGCCGAAACGGCCAGCGACTTCGGTATCGGCTTTCAATTGGGGTTTAAGCAGCGAGCCACTCGCGTCCAATGCAGCGAAGGGCGTGGCGGAAACATCAGTCATGGGAATCTCGCTCAGGTTTTAAGGGCGAGTCTGGCCTCGGCCGCAACGACACCCTGTTTGCAAATCGACTGGAGCGCGCAGATTAGGGCGAGATCGATAGTGACGATCGTAGCGCCCCAGCCATCGGCTATGAGCGAGACAATGCCTCGGTCCCGGCATTTTGGGGAATGCCGTTTCTTGACGGCGATAAACCGTCATCCTTTTCCAAAAGCGCTCTGTGCTCAAGCTTTGAAGCCATAGCGCTAACGACCATAGGCGGCTTCCTTCTCTGAGGCAACTGCGGATTGGCTTTCGTGGTGGCGTTGCCGCCGGTGAATTGCTCAATCTGAAAGCAGGAAGAGATTGAAATACCGTCGCTTGAGAGGCATCAGCATTTTTTTATCTCATTGCGGATGACGACCTCTTCACTCAAGCCCGGCGTCGTAAATCCGAAGACGCGGCCATAGAAACCGAGTTCAAGATCCAAAACGCGGCGCAAGGTTTCGGCCTGACGAAAGCCATGGCCTTCGCCTTCGAAGGAATAATAGGCAACAGGCAGACCACGTGCCGCGATGGCTTCGACCATCGTCTCAGCCTGGTTCGGCGGCACGGTCTTGTCGTCCTGCCCTTGAAAGAAAATCAAGGGGCAGGTGAGACGGTCGATGTGATGAATCGGTGAGCGCTCGATATAAAGCGCATCCGCTTGCGGCAAGGGTCCGATCAGCCCATCGAGATAGCGCGACTCGAATTTATGCGTGTCGCTTGCGAGCAGCTTCAGATCGGCGACGCCATAAAGACTGGCGCCGGCCCGGAAGACATTGGTCGAGGTCAAAGCGGCGAGCGTCGTGAAGCCGCCGGCGCTGCCGCCTCTGATGACGATGCGGTCGCGATCGACGAGACCGCGATCGGCCAGCGCCTTCGCCGCCGCGGCGCAATCTTCGACATCGACGATGCCCCAGGTGCCGTTGAGAGCTTCGCGATAGGGGCGCCCGAAACCCGTCGAGCCGCCGTAATTCACATCGACGACGCCGAAGCCGCGCGTCGTCCACCATTGAATGGCGAGGCTGAATCCATTCGTCGTCATGCTTGTGGGGCCGCCATGCGAGAGCACGACGAGCGGCGGCAAGCTGCCGGCTTGACCTTCATAGGCTTCGTTTTTCGGCGGATACCAAAAGGCATGACCAATGGCGCCTCGTGTCGGAAAATCCATCGGCTCGCCGATCGAAATCGAGCCTTCAGGCAGAACCGCAGGCGCGCCACTGCGTATGATGATCGGGGCGCCGTCTGAAAGCGACGGCAGCACCGCGACGAAAGGCGATTGCGTGCGTGGCGTCGCGATATAGGCGAGGCCTTCGCCCAACGCGAGAGGCGCTTCATGCACCTGCCCGATGTCGAGGGGGACGATTTTGCCGCCGTCTATGATCGCCGCCGTGCGGATGCCGTTTTGCGAGACCATGGCGATGATCCGCCCGTCCGGCAGGAAGCTATAGGAGCGCTGGCCGAAGACCCAATGCGGACCGCCGATCTCGGCTTCGATCGGCGCGATGGGTTCGATCGCGCCGCTACGCAGGGCATAAAGATTCCACCAGCCGGTGCGGTCTGATGAAAAGTGAAGAATGCCATCATCCGACCAGCGCGGTTGCACGATCGATTGACGAATGGGGCCGGTGAGATTTTCGACCTTCCCGATCGAGCCGTCGGCGGAGACATCGGCAAGAAGAAGCTCGCTCGCATCCCACGGCATATCGGGATGATTCCAGGAAATCCACGCGAGCTTCTGACCATCCGGCGAAAGCCGCGGCGAACTCAAAAAATCCGGTCCTTCCACCAGGATCGTCTCCGCCTCGCCGTCGAGCGAGAGCGCGACGATCGCAGCTTTCGGATCGGTCGGCGGCCGGTCGCGGTGATCTTCGCGGATCGCCAGCACGCGGCGGCGCGGAAAGTCGAATTCGAAATCGGCGTAGCGGCAGCCCTCGGGCGTTGCGAAGCTGGATGGCCCAGTGTCAGGCTCGATCAACCAGACCGAACCTTCCTTGCGTTCGGAGAAGACGATGATGCCGTCCTTCACGGCATAGGCGCCGCCGCCATATTCATGCACGCGCGAGCCGACGCTGACCGGTATGGGCATGATGTCGCTGATGCCGCCGTCGGCTGAGCGCTTGCAGAGCGCGGTGCGGCCGGCCTCATGCGCCCGGCTTTCCAGCCAGTAAAGATCGTCGTGATCCACGGTCAGAACCGAAAGCCCAATCGCGGCCTCGGTCATGAGTTTGGTGGTGACAGGGGAAATCCAGGTGCCATAGGGCGCGGTGGTTTTGGTCATGGCGCTTCCATAGAACATTTGCGCGTTAGAGCGGGATAGGAAAACTGTGCATCGGTCTTCCGAGCGCAATCACGTTTACGCAGATTGCGCGGGCTTATCTGCGCTATCCCGCTCTAAATTATCTGATGTCCAGACGGCACGAAATATGCTTGAATCGGACCATTGTCGGCCGGATGACTTGGGCGCCGGTAACTGAGAGATCCTAAGCGCTCCCGCCTCACTGCAAGGGAGCGCCCCTATGGGCTTTCGTGCGCCTGGCTCTGCCTATGTTTCGGGCATGGGCACCAGCGAAAAAAGAATTATCCGGAGTCGCGCGGCCAAGGTCGGCGAACTTTCCTATAATCTCTGCCATGAGACCTCGTTCAAGCTGATGGACGATCTGCAAAGCGGCGGCTTCGCGGCGCAAATGCTGCGCTGTAGCGGCCTCAAGACAGATGCGCCGGATGCCGACGACCGCTGGATTCAACTGGCGCCGCAATCGCTCTGGACGCATTTCGTCGTGCGAATCGGCGAAGATGTCATCGACCTGACACGCCGCCAATTCTTTCCGCGCAGCGGCTTTCCCTTCGTCCAATCCTATCGCGCCTTCGAGGCCGAATGGACGAGCGTCATCGTCCCGGAACTGCGCTCCTATATGATGGTCTGACCGGCCGTCTCGCGAAACACGCTTCAAAACGCCGCTCTTGGTCTTTGTTCGCTCGCATTTTCGGGCGCAACACCGGCCTCCACTTTTGCTGAAAATGCTCTAAGAAGCCCTTGTCGAAAGCAAAGGCAAGGATGAGTCATGAGTGAGATTTGGTTGCGGACCGGCGAGGCGACGGTTCTGGCGGCGGAAGGGCAATATACCGACGCCATGCCGGAAGTGATGATCGGCAGCATCAAAGGGCCGGTGGGCAATGCTTTCGCCGGCATGGCCGGACAGGTCGCCGGTCATCCGCGCATGTTCGTCGTGCGCGACTGCAATCAGATGGTGCGCCCGGCAACCATGATGACCACCAAGATGACGGTGAAGTCGGGCGATTTCGTCGATCTTCTCGGCGGTATCGTGCAGGCGGCGACGGGCGATGCCATTTTGGATTGCGTCATCGAAGGCATTCTGCCGAAAGATCAGATCGACGAGCTTTGCATGATCGTCATGATCTGGCTCGATCCGCGCTGCGCCACGGATGAAAATCTCGACAGACGCGATCTCTATCGCACCAATTACGAGGCGACGAAGCTCGCGATCTCACGCGCGATGAAGGGAGAACCTTCGATCGACGAACTGATCGCCAACCGCAAGAGCGTGCAGCATTATGCGCTTGAAGGGGTGTTGGAAGCCTAACGGGTTCGAACATACCTTTTTGGCTTAGGCCGAGGCCGTCTCGGCCGGTGCCGGTGGCCCGTATTGCTCAGGCGTGCGCGTATCTTTCGCCTGCTGCCGTTCCGACCTCGGCCCAAACAGCTTCTGCACGGTGACGAAAAAAACAGGTATCAGCAGCAATCCCAAAATCACGACCGCCATCATGCCGCCCATGACTCCGGTACCTAGCGCTTGCTGGCTCTTGCCGCCGGCGCCCGAGGCGATGACCATAGGCAGAACGCCGCAAACGAAGGCGAGGCCCGTCATCACGATGGGGCGGAAGCGCAACCGGCACGCCGTCATCGTTGCTTCGGTCAAGGAATAACCCCGCGCGCGCAGCTCCTTGGCGAATTCGATGATGAGAATGGCGTCCTTGGCGGCAAGACCGATGATCGTGATGAGCCCAACAGTGAAATAAACTCCGTTCGGCATGCCGCGCAGGCTGGTCGCCAAGACCGCGCCTGCGATGCCGAGCGGCACGGTAAGCAAGACGGCGATCGGAATCGTCCAGCTTTCGTAGAGCGCTGCGAGGCACAAGAACACGACGACGACTGACAGGCCGAGCAGGAAGGGCGCCATGGAACCTGCGAGTTTTTCCTGCAGCGATTGGCCGGTCCATTCATAGCCGAAGCCGCGCGGCAAGCGGCCGGTGAGGCGTTCCATCTCGGCGATGGCATCGCCGCTGGTGTAGCCCGGCGCCGCCTCGCCGCTGATGCGGACGGAGGGATAATAATTGAAGCCGACCATCTGCGTCGGGCCTTGCGACCAGGCGATGCTCGCAAAGGACGAAAACGGCACGAGCTGGCCGCGCGCATTCTTGACATTATAGCCAAGGATATCGTCCGCGTTCATGCGGCTGCCAGCGTCGCTTTGCACGATCACGCGCTGCATGCGGCCGTGATTGGGAAAGTCGTTCACATAGGCTGAGCCGAGATTGGTCGAGATCGTATTGTTGATGGCTTCGAAGGTCACGCCGAAGGCCGAGGCCTTCTCGCGGTCTATGACGAGTTCGACTTGCGGCGCCTGGGGCAGGCCCTCGATATAGACGTTTTGAAGCACCGGACTGGCTTCCGCCGTAGCGACGAGCGTATTGGCGGCCTGTATCAAGGCGTCATAGCCTTTCTGGCCGCGATCCTGCAGCCGGAAGCTGAAGCCGCTCGAATTGCCGAGATTGTCGATCGGCGGCGGCTGCAGCGCCGAGATCTTGGCGTCGCGAATGCCCGACAAAGTCGAATTGATATCGTCAACGATCGCCGCGGCCGAGTCCTTCGAACCGCGCTCGCTCCAATCCTTCAGCGTGATGAAGGCTTGCGCCGTATTGAGGCCTTGCCCGTTGAAGCTGAAGCCGGTGAGGAAGGTGACGTCCTTGATTCCCGGCCGTTCGGCCAGATACTTCTCGACCTTCTGGATCGCCGCCTCGGTGCGGCTGAAGGCGGAGTCAGACGGCGTCTGTACGTCGGTCGTGATGAAGCCCTGATCGTCGATCGGCAGAAAGCCCGCCGGCAGACGCATGAAGGCGAAGCCGAGACCCACGACCAGAATGGCATAAATCAGCATGAGACGCGGAACGCGGGTCAAGGACCAACTGACGAGCCCGACATAGCGATCGCGTATCTTGTCGAGCCCGTAATTGAACCAGCCGAAAGCACCGCGGCGCGTGAGGGCATGTCCGGCCTCCACCGGCTTCAATAGGGTTGCGCAGAGTGCCGGCGTCAGGGTCAGAGCCATAAGCGCCGAGAAGCCGATGGCCGAGATCATCGTCACCGAGAACTGGCGATAGATGATGCCGACCGATCCGGGAAAGAAAGCCATGGGCACGAAGACGGCGAGCAGCACGACCGTAATGCCGATGATGGCACTGGTGATCTGCGACATGGCCTTGCGCGTCGCCTCTTTCGGCGACAGGCCTTCCGAGGCCATGATGCGCTCGACATTTTCGACGACGACGATCGCATCGTCGACGAGTATGCCGATCGCGAGCACCATGGCGAACATGGTCAGCATATTGATGGAATAGCCGACGAGGAGAAGCGTCGCGCAGGTGCCGAGCAGAGCCACAGGCACCACGATCGTCGGAATGATCGTGTAGCGGATGTTCTGTAGGAACAGGAACATCACGACGAAGACAAGGGCGACGGCCTCGAGCAGGGTGTGAAGCACCTTCTCGATCGAGGCTTCCACGACCGGCGTGATGTCATAGGGAATTTCATAGGTAATAGTGTCGGGAAAGAAGCGTGAAAGCTCCTGCATCTTGGCTTTCACGGCATTTGCGGTCGCCAGCGCATTGCCGCCGGGCGCGAGCAGCACGGAGAGGCCCGCTGTCGGCTGCCCGTTGAGCCGCGTTGTGAACTGATAGCCCATGCCGCCGATTTCGATGCGGGCGACATCGCTCACCCGCACGGTCGAACCGTCCGGATTGGCGCGCAACACGATCTGGCCGAATTCCTCGGGCGAGGCCAGTTGCCCTTTGACCACGACGAGCGCCGAGACGCGCTGCTCTGCCGTGCTCGGCTCGGCGCCGATGCTGCCGGAGGCGACCTGCGCGTTCTGCGCTTCAATGGCTTTCGTCACATCATCCGCGGTGAGGCCATAGCCGACGAGTTTACCGGGATCGACCCAGATGCGCAGGGACCGCTCGGTCGAAAAAAGCGTCGCCCGCCCGACGCCGGGAATGCGTCTGATCTCGCCGAGGACGTTGCGGACCATGAAATCGCCGAGGCCGACCTCGTTGAGGCTGCCGTCCGTTGAACGCAAGGTCACGATCTGCAGCACGGCAGCCGAGGCTTCTTCGACGAGTATGCCTTGCTGAATCACGGCGCGCGGCAAACGCGCTTCGATCCGCTTGATCCGATTCTGCACATCGACCGAGGCCAGGCCGATATCGGTGCCGGGCTTGAAATTCGCAGTGATGTCGACTTGCCCGAGCGAGTCGCTGGTCGATTCGAAATTCAAAATACCGGAGGCGCCGTTCAGCTCTTCTTCGATCAGGCGTGTGACGCTGTTGTAGAGATTTTGCGGGGTCGCGCCCGGATAGCTCGTGCTGATCGAGATCGACGGCGGTGCGATGATCGGGTATTGCGCGACCGGCAGAAGCGGAATGGCGATCGCGCCGATCAATGAGATCAGAAGCGCGATCACGGTCGCGAAAATTGGCCTGTCGATAAAGAAGCTCGGCATTTAATCCTCTGGTATCCAGGCCTGGGACCTAGTGTCATCTAAGGGCGTCATGCGCGGACTTGATCCGCGCATCCAGGCACAACACTGTCCCGTGATGCCTGGATGGCCGGGTCAAGCCCGGCCATGACGCCGTTGAAAGTTCGTCGCCTTAATTCAAAAAGGTCTTTCCAACCCTCGATCTTTCGAGACGTTTGCATTTCAAGTCGTGCTTGAGCGACTTGAAACATTACGAATGCCTATTTCGGGCAGGCCCGAAATGGGTACAAGCGCCTCAGGATGAGGGTTGGATCGAGCGGAGAACGGACGCCTAGCCTTTGTTGCCTTGCGGGCGTGAATCCGCTTCGGTCCAAGGCTTCGGATCGACACGGTCGCCCGGTGTGAATTTCTGGAATCCATCGACGACGACGCGTTCGCCGGGTTTGAGCCCGTCGAGAACCAGCCATTGTCCATCCTGAATGGAACCGGTGCGAATCCGCCGCAGCGACGTCGTGCCGTCCGCCGCGACGACGAAGACTTTCGCGGTGCCGCCCGCGTCGCGTTGAACGGCCTGCTGCGGGATCGCGATCGCATCGCTGTCTATGCCCTGCTCGATGCGGACGCGCACATACATGCCGGGCAGAAGCTCGCGTTTCGGATTGGCGAATTCGCCGCGCAAAGTCACCTGGCCGGTCTCGGCATCCACCTTGGCCTCGGAAAAGAGAAGTTTGCCGGGCAGCGAATAAGCGGTTCCATCGTCGAAGATGAGACGCACCTTGGCCACATCCGCGGCGATCCGCTCGAGATCGCCTCGCTCAAGCGCGTGACGCATCTTGTTGAGATCGCCGACGGATTGCGTGAAATCCGCATAGATCGGATCGAGCTGCTGGATCTTGGCGAGACTGGAGGTGTCGTTTTGAACGACAAGTGCGCCTTCGCTGACAATGGCGGCGCCGATGCGTCCGCCGATCGGTGCGCGGATCGTCGTATAATCGAGGTTTAATTTCGCACGGTCGACATCGGCCTTACGGGCGGCGGTATCGGCTTCGGCTTCGCGCATGGTCGCGACCGCTTTTTCCTGTTCGGCCTTGGAGGCAATGCGCTGGGCTGCCAGCGTCGCGACGCGCTGCTCGTGTTGTTTGGCGAGTTCGAGACTCGCCTCGGCTTTCGCGAGCGCGGCTTCGCTCGCCCGCAGCTCGATTTCGAAAGGCCTGCGATCGATCTGATAGAGCGCCTCGTTGGCTTTGACGTCGCTGCCCTGATGAAACAGGCGCTCGGTCAGGATGCCCGAAACGCGCGGCCGGACATCGGCGACGCGCATGGAGGCGATCCGGCCGGGCAATTCGTGGGTGATGGTGCGCGCGTGCTCCTGGACCGTGACGATTCCGACTTCGGGGGCTTTCTTCTCTTCCGAGGCGGCGGCGGGGCCGGGCTCATTGCAGCCGGACAAAAGGAAAGACAGGCCCAGCAGCGCGGCCGCGGGCACCAGTTTTAAGTAAAATTTAAGCATTTGCCCTCTGAGCAGAAAATCGCACCAGTGATGAAGTTGTTCATCCACCATTCATGTTCAAGACGGGTGCGCTCTAAACTGGGCATTAGTTTGATGGGGAAAGCTGCGCCGTGCAGGTTGGCGCGTTAATTCTTGGTAAGGTTGGGAAATCGGTCTGGAGCGAAGCCGGCGCTATCGCCAGACATCAGCGCCTGGATGGTAGCGTCCCCGGGCCGGGATGCGAAGCTTCGCCTCCTCCACCGCTTTCTTGGGCGCGCAGATTTCCTCGAACTTTTCAGCTTCGATCGCAAAAAATTTCGCGGTAGTCGGGTGAGCGGACGATAGGCGCGGCGGATGACTCTAGATCACGCCTTTTGTCAAAAACGTCTGAGCTTTGTGTTTGCGGCCTAGGCGCCGCCCTTCACCGCCGCTTGCCCCGGTGCCTGCCGGTTGCGAGGCGGGAATGAGCTGATGCTTGCCCGGTCCGATGAGATCGGCGCGCCCCATCTGTTTCAGAGCGTCGCGCAGCAGCGGCCAATTTTCCGGGTCATGATAGCGCAAGAACGCCTTGTGCAATCGGCGCTGCCGCAGGCCTTTGACCACTTCGACCGGTTCCGATGCGCCGCGCCGCACCGGCCGCAAAGGATTGACGGAGGAATGATACATCGCCGCCGAAAGCGACATCGGCGACGGCAGGAATGTCTGAACCTGATCGGCGCGATATTTATTGCGCTTCAGCCACAGAGCAAGGTTCATCATATCCGCGTCCGTCGTGCCCGGATGTGCCGCGATGAAATAAGGAATGAGGAAATATTTCTTATCGGCCGCTTGCACGGCCTGCTCGAAAATCTGCTTGAAGCGATCATAGGTGCCGATGCCCGGCTTCAGCATCTTCGAGAGCGGCCCCTCCTCGGTATGTTCGGGCGCGATCTTCAGATAGCCGCCGACGTGATGGGCTACGAGCTCGCGGATATAGGCCGGGCTCTTGATGGCGAGATCATAGCGCACGCCTGAGGCGACCATCACCTTCTTGACGCCCGGCACTTGCCGCGCGGCGCGATAAAGCTCGATGAGCTTGTCGTGGCTCGTATCGAGGTTCTTGCAAATGTCGGGATAGACGCAGGCCGGACGCCGGCAGAGCGCTTCGGTCTCTTTGTCTTTGCAGGCCATGCGATACATATTGGCGGTCGGCCCGCCTATATCGGAAATGATGCCGGTGAAACCCTTCGTCTTGTCGCGCACCGCCGCGATCTCTTTGACGATAGAGTCCTGCGAACGGCTCTGGATGATGCGGCCTTCATGTTCGGTGATCGAACAGAAAGAGCAGCCGCCGAAACATCCACGCATGATGGTGACCGAGAATTTGATCATCTCCCAGGCGGGGATCTTCGCTTCGCCATAGGCCGGATGCGGCGCACGCGCATAAGGCAGATCGTAAACGGCATCCATCTCCGGCGTCGTCAGCGGCACCGGCGGTGGCGTCAGCCAAAGCTCGCGCGTCCCATGCCGTTGCACCAGCGCCCGCGCATTGCCTGGGTTGCTCTCACGGTGCAGCGTGCGCGAGGCGCGGGCATAGGCTTCAGGATCGCGTTCGACCTGCTCGAAGGACGGCAGGCGGATGACGGTCGTCTCGCCGTTGATCCGTGGGCTCTCTTCCGCCTCGTCGTCGAGGTCATCGGCCTTGAGTTCGATAAAGCCCTCCGGTACCGCGTCCTTCATGAGAACCGCGCCGCGTATATCATCGAGCTGTGCGGGCACGGCACCTTTGGCCTTGGCAAAACGATGCGCGACCTCGACGACGGCGCGCTCGGCATTGCCGTAGAGCAGGATATCGGCCTTGGCATCGAGCAGGATCGAGCGGCGGACCTTGTCTGACCAATAATCGTAATGCGCGATCCGGCGCAGCGAGGATTCGATGCCGCCGAGCACGATTGCGCAATCGCGATAGGCCTCGCGGCAGCGCTGCGCATAGACGATGGTGGCCCGGTCCGGCCGTTTGCCGCCTTCGCCTTCGGGGCTATAGCTGTCGTCGTGGCGCAGCCGCCGGTCCGACGTATAGCGATTGACCATGGAATCCATATTGCCGCCGGTGACGCCGAAGAACAGCACCGGCCGGCCCAAGGCCTTGAACGGCTCGGCGCTTTGCCAATCCGGCTGCGCGATAATGCCGACGCGAAAGCCTTGCGCCTCGAGCAGCCGGCCAACCAAGGCCATGCCGAAGCTTGGATGATCGATATAAGCGTCGCCGGTGACGAGGATGATGTCGCAGGCGTCCCAGCCGAGCGCGTCCATTTCGGCACGGCTCATCGGCAGGAACGGCGCCGTGCCGAACCGGTGCGCCCAATATTTGCGATAGGAGAAAAGGGGTTTCGCGTCGCTCACGGCGGAGGATTAGCGCATTTCGGGAGAAACGTCATGCGCGGACTTGAGGCCGCTGCTGAGCTTAATGTTGAACCCGAATCTCGCCGCGTCATGGCCGGGCTTGTCCCGGCCATCCACGTGATGGGCCCTCTGCCATCTTGCAATCATGCAGCTGTGTTTCGTGGATGGCCGGGACAAGCCCGGCCATGACGGCGTGTGGCGAGCAAACCCGATCAGATTTCGCCATTCATCCAACGGCGGATATTTTCGGCGAGACGGATGCGCTTTTGTCAATGATCGCTTTGCGACCTCCTTCGGCGGCGGCCCAAAGGGCCGTCATTGACGAAAGCGATCCGCTCGCCATGCTTGCCGCCAAGAGATGAATGGCATCGTGTGATGTTAGGCACACGGTCTAAAGCCCTCGATGCTTCGAGACGCACGCTGCACGTGCTCCTCAGCATGAGGGTTTTGGGAACTTGCGAACTTAAACAAAACAACCCCTCATCCTGAGGAGCGCTCCGTTAGGAGCGCGTCTCGAAGGATGGGCAACGTACATATCACCCTCGTCCTTCGAGACGGTCGCTATCACGACCTCCTCAGGATGAGGGTGATTGGCCTCACACGTAAAGCTTGCCGCCCTTTTCCAAAAATTCCGCGCTCTTCTCCGCCATGCCTTTTTCCGCCTCATCGGCTTCCATGGCTTTGGCCTCGTCGCGGAGATCCTGGCTAATCCGCATCGAGCAGAATTGCGGTCCGCACATCGAACAGAAATGCGCGGTCTTATGCGCGTCCTTCGGCAGCGTTTCGTCGTGGAAATGCTGCGCGGTTTCCGGGTCGAGGCCGAGATTGAACTGATCCTGCCAGCGGAAGTCGAAGCGCGCGCGTGAGACCGCATCGTCCCTGATTTGCGCCGCCGGATGGCCCTTGGCGAGATCGCCCGCATGCGCCGCGATGCGATAGGTGATGACGCCGACTTTCACATCGTCACGGTCGGGCAGGCCCAAATGTTCCTTCGGCGTCACATAGCAGAGCATGGCGCAGCCGAACCAGCCGATCATGGCGGCGCCAATGCCGGACGTGATGTGATCGTAGCCGGGCGCGATATCGGTCGTCAGCGGCCCGAGCGTATAGAAGGGCGCCTCGTCGCATTCCTTCAGCTGCTTTTCCATATTGATCTTGATCTTGTGCATCGGCACATGGCCGGGACCTTCGATCATCACCTGACAGCCCTTTTTCCAGGCGATCTTGGTGAGCTCGCCGAGCGTTTCGAGTTCGGCGAATTGCGCGCGGTCATTGGCGTCGGCGATCGAGCCCGGACGCAATCCGTCGCCGAGCGAGAAGGACACGTCATAGGCTTGCATAATGTCGCAAATATCTTCGAAATGCTCGTAGAGGAAGCTTTCGCGATGATGCGCGAGGCACCAGCGCGCCATGATCGAACCGCCGCGCGAGACGATGCCGGTGGTGCGCTTGGCGGTCAGCGGCACATAGGCCAACCGCACGCCCGCATGGATGGTGAAATAATCGACGCCCTGTTCGGCCTGTTCGATCAGCGTGTCGCGGAAGACTTCCCATGAGAGCTTGGTCGCGTCGCCATCGACCTTTTCGAGTGCCTGATAGATCGGCACGGTGCCGATCGGCACCGGCGCATTGCGCAGGATCCAGTCGCGAATGTTATGGATATTGCGGCCTGTGGAGAGATCCATAACGGTATCTGCTCCCCATCTAATGCTCCAGACCATCTTCTCGACCTCTTCGGCGACCGAGGAGGTCACGGCCGAATTGCCGATATTGGCATTCACCTTCACCAGGAAATTGCGGCCGATGATCATCGGCTCCAGCTCGGGGTGATTGATATTGGCGGGGATGATCGCGCGGCCGCGGGCGATCTCGTCGCGCACGAATTCAGGCGTGACGAAAGCCGGAATCGAGGCGCCGAAATGTTCGCCGTCGGCGAGACGTGTCTGCGCGCCTTCGACCATCTGCTCGCGGCCGAGATTTTCACGATGCGCGACGAAGATCATCTCTTCGGTGATGATGCCAGCCTTGGCGAATTCATATTGGGTGACGGGATGGCCCGGCGTGCCGCGGCGCGGCGAGGTCGCTGCCGGGCAGGGCGGCACGAGCTTGTCGGCTGAAACCGAGCCATTGTCCTCAGGCTTCACGGCGCGGCCCACGTAAGTTTCCAAGCCCCCGCGCTTCGCGAGCCAGGGCGCGCGAATGCGCGGCAGGCCGGCGGCGAGATCGATATGGGCATCTTCTTCCGAATAGGGTCCAGACGCATCATAGACGCGCACGGGAGGTTCGTTGGCCGACGGATCGAGGGCGATCTCGCGGAAGGGCACCAGAATATCGTCGCGGCCTTCGGCGCGATGATAGATCTTGCGCGAGCCGGGCAGAGGGCCGGTCGTGACGCTTTGCGGAACGAGCGTTTCGGGTTTGGGCTGAATATTCATGTCGCTGCGTCCTCCGCTTGATTTTCTTGAAGGAGGCCGGCGCTATGGAGAAGACGGATTTGCGCTCATCGCAAATGGCCGGTCCCTGCGCTGGCATTATCCAGGTTCAGGTTCGATGGGTGTGATCTCAGCCGCCGTTCAGCAGCACCCCAGGGCATAGGGAACATAGAGCGCAATCGCCCGCGCGGCAAGCCGTGGATTTGGAGGCCTGGCTGAGCAGCAGCGGTGGGCTCATCAAAAGGGCGGCAACAAAAAAGCGGGACCGAAGTCCCGCTTTTGAATGTGGAGCCTAGAGGCGGTGAGATTACTCGCCGACAGGATCGCTCGCATTGGTGGCTTCGCCGCGAAAATCCTCGCTCGGACCCTCGGCCTTACGGCGGCGGCGGCGCGGGCGCAGAAGAAAGGAATCGGCTTCCCGTTCGACTTCCGGCTGCATCATGGTGCGCGGCAGGCCCTCGTCGCCGGCGCCTTCCATATGGACCTCGGGCTGCAGACGGACCGGCGCAGTGATGAAGGCAGGCAAGCCCGCTTCATTGTCAGGAACCATGGGGCGCGGCTCGCGATATTCGCGCCGTCCGCGCGAACCATTGCCGCGCGAGTCCTGATCGCGGTTCTGACCTTGCCGCTCCTGATAGGGCTGCCTGTCCTGGTAGCTGCGCTCTTGATTGCGGTCTTGGTAGGTCCGCTCCTGATTGCGATCCTGGCCTTGGAAGCCGCGGTCCTGATTGCGATCTTGATTACGGTCCTGACCCTGAAAATTCCGGTCTTGGCGCGGCGCGCGGTCTTGACGTTCAGGCCGCTCGTAATTTTGCCGGCCATTATTATGGCTGCTGCCGTTGCCATTATTGTTGTAATAGGGCCGCTCCTGATAGGGCTGGGCCTCGTTGGTCGGCGGCTGCTGGGCGTAGGGTTGCTGCGTCGCCGCCGCGGGGGCAAAGCGTTCCGGCGGGGACGCGAAACGATCCGGCAGGCCGCCGAAATCGTCGTCATCATCGTCTTCGTCGGTCTCGGCTTCGCCGGGCTGGCGTTGATAGCCGAAGGCCGCTTGCTGTTGAGCTTGCTGCGCCGCTGCGATCAGCCGGAAATAATGCTCGGCGTGCTGGAGGTAGCTTTCGGCCATCACGGGATCGCCGGAAGATTGGGCATCGCGGGCGAGCTGAAGATATTTTTCGCCGACGTGATGGGCTGTGCCACGGATTTTGACGTCAGGACCGTTTGATTCGTAGGACCGCGTCAATGGGTTCGGCGCCTTGCGGTTGTTGCTACGCCCGCCGCGCATACGCTTGTTCTGACCTGGTCTCATTGATGTTCCTTGAGTGGCAATATAAGCCGCAATCCCCACATCGCCTTACCGGCATGTTGGTCCAGCCATTGATGAACCGTCTGAATGCGAAGACGCTTGCGGATATGGCTCTCCGGCCTAGCAAGAATTCCGCGCACGAACAGCCGTGGCTTAGTCCTTAACCCTCGATTGCCTTGGGGTCTCAGAGTTCGGGAAAATCACCTCGACAACGCTGTGCCATATCGTCTTGCGGAGATGGAAATCGCTCAATCCGTCATGAGCCCTGGCAAATCAGACGGAGACGATCTCAACACCTTGCCGTGCCATAACATCAGCAGCGAAAGGTAATTCTTGGCGTGGACCCTAATCGTTTTCGGCACAAACGCCAAGTGGTTTCATGGGCGTGGTTCAGAATTATATTTGATGCTCCGGCCCTGTGGCGAAATTGTCACGCTCACGCTGGCTGCAAGGGATTCTATCCTGAGGATTGCGCAAGATTTTATAGTTTCAGGCCCCGATTTCAAGACCCGCCAAGACGACGCGTTCCCGCCCAGCTAAATCGCGCCTCCTGCCAGTTGGTTCCAGTCCATAGGAGCGCAGAATCGATTCGACTCCGCTCAACTGATCCGCCCCGAGTTCGAAGGCCAGAATGCCGCGCGGCGCCAGATGCGGCGCGACGGCCGACGCTATGGCGCCATAGGCCGCAAGCCCATCCGGGCCGCCGTCGAGCGCAAGATGCGGATCGTAGAGTCTGACTTCGGGATCAAGCCCGGCAATCTCTCCAGCTCTTATATAGGGTGGATTGGAGACAATTACATCGAAGCGTCCGGAGATTGGCGCCAGCCAATGGCCGGCGAGGATGAAAGCGCGGTTGGACAGACCCAAGGCGCTGAGATTTCGCCGCGCGACGGCACAAGCCGCTGGCGAGAGATCCACGCCAAAACCGATGGCCTGCGGAAGCCGGCCGAGCAGCGCGCCAAGAATAGCACCCGACCCCGTGCCGAGATCGAGAAGCCGCAAAGCTTCATTTGCGCGGGGCCCAAGTGCCGCGAGAACCGCTTCGACCAGTGTTTCGGTGTCGGGCCTCGGATCGAGGACGGCCGGATCCACGGCATAGGTTTCGCCGAAAAACTCGCGTTGCGCCAAAATGCGCGACACGGGCTCGCGCGCGAGTCGCCGGCCGGCAAAAGCCGCAAGGCGGGAGGCGGGTTCGCCCAGCGGCAGATCCGGGTCGCGCAAAAGCCCGGCATGATCGATGCCGAGCGCGGCGCAAATGAGCACGCGGGCATCAAGCGCCGCGCTGTCGAGGCCTGCCTCGGTAAAGGCCTCGACCAAAGCGCGTTGGGCTTTTGCCCGGCTCATATTCCCATCGAGGGCGAGCGGCGCGCTCACGCCGCGGGTTGGCCTGCCGCCTTCACGAGAATACGCGTCAGGCGGTCGGCGAATTTCGGCGCATCGGCCGGCTTCTCGCCTTCCATCAGCCGGGCTTCGTCGAAAAGCAGCCAGACGATATCGGCGAAAGCCTGTTTGTCTTGACCGCCGACATGGGCCGCGAGCGCGGTCAGCAATGGATGCGATGGATTGACTTCGAGGACAGGTTTCGAAATGCCGTTCGCATGGCCATGTTGCGCCAGCATCTGCTCGAGCCGCCGGTCGAGACCGGTTTCGGATGCGATGAGGCAGGCGGGACTTTCCGACAGGCGGTCGGACGCCCGCACGTCCTCGACGACATCGGCGAGTTCCTGCTTCATCAGAGCAAAGAGGCTCGCAAGTCCGGCGGAAGTCGCCTCGCTCGCAGGCAGCGGCGCGCCTTCCTTCAACGGAATGCTCTTGATGTCGGCGACGCCTTGCGACACGGATTTAAACGGCTTGCCGTCGAAGCCCGCGGCGGTGCCGACCCAAAAGGCATCGACCGGATCGGGCAACAGCAAAACCTCGATGCCGCGGGCGCGGAATCCTTCAAGTTGCGGGCTCGATGCAAGCCGCTTCAGATCATCGCCGAGAAGATAATAGATGGCGGTCTGGTTTTCCTTCAGGCCCGCGACATAATCGGCGAGCGTGCGCTTGCCCTCGGGAAAAGCGGAGGTCGGAAAGCGTGCGAGCTTGAACAGCGTGTCGCGACGCTCGGGGTCTTCGTAAAGACCTTCCTTCAGGACGCTGCTGAAATGCTCCCAGATCTTGTCGAAGGCGGCCGCGTCGGTTTCGGCCAATTTGGTCAATTCCTGCAGGACGCGATTGGTGACGCCCTTCTTGATCGCCGCGAAAAGCGGGCTTTCCTGGATCATTTCGCGTGAGAGATTGAGCGGCAGATCGGCCGTATCGACGACGAGGCTGACGAAGCGCAGCCATCTCGGCATGATATCGGCGTCGGGTGCGATCAGAACATGGCGCACATAGAGTTTCGAATGGCCTTTGCGGGCGGGATCGAAGAGGTCGAAAGGCTGGCTGCCCGGCACGAAGGCGAGCACCGTATATTCGTAGCGCCCCTCCGCGCGCCAATGCAGCGTCAGCGCCGGCTCATCGAATTGGCCCGAGATGCTGTGATAGAGCTCCTCATATTGCTCTTGCGTGATGTTGCTTTTGGGCTTTTCCCAAAGCGCGCCGCCCTCGCTCAGGACCTTCGGCTCGGCGCCGGGCGAAGCGATCAGCTCGATTTGAATGGCAAGCGCGCTTGAATGTTCGCGTACGATCCGCTCGATGCGGTAGTCTTCGAGATAGTCCTTCGATCCCTCGTTGAGCGTCAGGATCACCCGCGTGCCCCGCGACGGTGCCTGGTCGAGCGCCAGCGGCGCGATGGAAAACGTGCCCTTGCCGTCCGAACTCCAGACGTGAGCCTCATCGGAACCGGCGCGGCGCGATTCGACATCGACATGCTCTGCCACCATGAAGGCGGCATAAAAGCCGATGCCGAACTGGCCGATCAATTCGGCCCCGACGGGCTGGCCCTCGGCGCTTTCGGCATTGAGCTTGTCGAGAAAGGCGCGGGTGCCCGAGCGGGCGATCGTGCCAAGCGAATCAGATAGTTCCTCGGCGGACATGCCGATCCCATTGTCCTCGACGCTGAGCTTTCCAGCCTCCTTGTCGATGGTGATCTTGACGCTGAATGGCGCTTCCCCCGCCATGAGCGCGGGATTGGACAGGGCCTCGTAGCGCAATTTCTCGCAGGCATCGGCTGCGTTTGAGAGAAGTTCGCGCAGGAAAATATCGCGGTCCGAATAGACCGAATGAACCATTAAATAGAGAAGTCTGGCGACATCCGCCTGAAACGCATGCGATTGAGCTTCGACCTCAGACATATTGCTCCCCTGTCACCCTTGAACCGGACTTCTATAGTGGCTCTTGCGCCGCGCCGCGCGCCAAAAAGTCCTAAGCCTAGAACAGGTGACGTTCAGGTAGAAACATTTGGCGCGTCATGCGCGGACTTGATCCGCGCATCCAGGCACGACTCACTACCCGAGCGCCTGGATGGCCGGGTCAAGCCCGGCCATGACGCAACTGAAAGTCCGGCGCTCTAGCTGTTGGCGCTCATATCGCCGCACTCAGCGAAAGATTCAAGAAGGCTCGCCAAGGAGTCGGGAATCGCCCACGGAAAACGGCGGCCGAAACGAGAAGAGCCGGCCGAAGCGATGCTTCGAACCGGCTCCTATGCCATCGCGTCTAAACTTTACTCGCTCGAATCAAAGGTCCCGGGGGGCTGGGGGGCTGACGAATCCGGGGCGCATCTACCGAGCCGCGCGTTGACATTTGCAGGTTCGACTTTCTCTGCGGCAGGCGCTGGGCTGCAAAACGGCAAAACTATGATTTGCCCGTGCCTTAGCCGGTATGGCGATGGCTCGGGCACGGGCAAGGGATTGAGCTCGCGGAGCTATTTGTAAAAGCCGCCCGTTTTAGCGGCAAATATCACGTTGTCGTTATTGGAATTCCGGCATCGGAAGGGCTCCGGCCGCGCTTTAAGAGTTTGTTTCGGGATCATGCTAGGCCGTCGTAAAACCGTTACTGAAAGCTTGCCGCGGGGCCCGCTTCGCGCGATCATCAAGGCTGGGTTCCAGCGGATGGCGGGCGCATGAGCGATTTGGAGTTGGATGAGGATAATCGGGCCGCGGGTCGCGCCGAGCGGGGAATTTATTCCATGCAGGCGGCGGCCCGCCAGAAACCCGCCCCCGAAATCGTCTCTTTCGACCGCCTAGAGCTGCGCGAGATCCTCAATCTCTATGGCCGCAAGGTCGCGGAAGGCGAATGGCGCGATTACGCCATCGATTTTAACGCGCAGGAGGCGGTCTTCTCGATCTTCCGCCGCGCCTGCGAATATCCGCTCTACCGCATCTTCAAAAACCCGCGTCTGGCGCGCAAGCAAGGCGCCTTTTCCGTCGTCGCGGCGTCGGGCGTCGTCTTGAAGCGCGGGCATGAGCTGAAAAACGTCATCCGCGTGCTCGACAAGAAGCTCACGCTCGTTTCGGGTTAGAGCAGGCCACACGTTTGGCCGTCATTGCGAGCGCCGCGAAGCAATCCAGAATCACGGCTCCCAACCCTGGCCTCTGGATTGCTTCGACATAGCCCGTTGCCTGCAATGGGCGTCGCACTGCGATCTCGCTGTTGCGATAGATCGCCAGCGATGCAACGCCCTATGGCTCGCAATGACCGTGTGGTTGGCGTCATCGAAGCCTTTTCAACCAAGCGCCTTGTCTGCTTAATGGACTTAACTGCTCTGGCCGGATCATTGAATGCCATGAACGACAGTTATTGGACCTTCTGGGATGGCAGCAAAGTGGATAAGCCCGACGCGCAGGATTATCTCGACCTTTTCGGGCAGTATAAAAAGGACTTCGGGCCGGTCTATACGGAGCCGGAAGACGATCGCTACCGGCTGCTGTTCGACCAGATCTGCAGGCTTCTGGTTCAGCCGTCCAATTTCAATCTCTCGATGCCGCAGGAATTCCGCGCCACCGCGCAGCGCTATCTCGCGGGCGACGAGGCGACCGTCGTGCATGTGCGCGACCCGGAGATCCGGCATTTCATGCTGAGCGATCTCTATGACTACGTGCATCTGCGCCACAAGATGGGCGGCCCGGCCTGGTAGAGGCTAGATCCTGGCCTCGGTTTGCTGCGGCGGGTTCGTTTTGCTGCCCGGCCGGGTTACCAGATAGATGCCCAGGACGACCGGCAGAATGCCGAGAAAATCTTGGGCGACGACCTGCTCCCCGAGGACGAGCCACGCAAACAGCATTGCCAGCGGCGGCATCAAAAAGTGAAACGAACTCGCAGCCGTCGCTCCGCACACCCTGAGAAGATGGAACCATAAGAGAAATGCCAATATCGATCCGCCCAGCACGAGGAAGGCGAAGGCGCCGATGAGCCGTGCGCTCGGCACGATGTCGCCAAGGCTCGACACGCTCAGTGCGACGGGCGCGAGCAGGATGCCGGCCGCCAGATTTTGAATGCCGTTGCCGATCCATAAATTGCCCTTCGGCGCGAGACGTTTGAACAAAATCGTCCCGGTTACGATCGAGGCCAGCGAGACGAGCGTGAACAAAATGCCGTGCAGACTATCGGTGCCCGCCGAAAGACGGTGGGCGACGATGAAAGCAACGCCGACCACGCCGAGAAAAAGGCCGGCAAGCTTGCGCCACGTCAGCGCTTCGCCGAGGAATAGCGCTGCCAAGAGCGCGGTGAAGACCGGATTGGCGCTGACGATCAAACCGCCGAGACCTGCCGACACGGATTGAAGCCCGATATAGGCAAAGCCGAGATAGAGGGCGTTATTGGCGAGGCCAAGGATCGCGAACACGCCGATATCGCGCCATGACAATGACCAAGCCTCACCGCGCACAGCCGTGAACCCGAGGATGAGAAGTCCGGCCGTCAGGAACCGCCCGGCGAGCAGCAGAAGCGGCGGGCAATCCATAACGCCCACCTTGCCGGCCACGAAGGCAAAGCTCCACAGCACGCAAAAGGTGCCGATATAGACCGGCAACAGGTTGAATGTGCCGCGGGACACGCGTTCGGCTGGCGCAAGGGACATGGGGGTTTCGGGCATGGGGGCCTCTCCTCTGGCCCTCTATTTGGCGCAGCCCCTTTTCATTTGAAAATTAAATGATAAAATCATTATCAGTTATAAAATGAATGAATTGGCATGTTTGATCTCGACCTCCTGCGCAGCTTCGTCTCGGTGGTGGATGCCGGCGGCTTCACCCGGGCCGGCGAGCGCGTGCATCGGACTCAATCCACGGTCAGCCAGCAGATCAAACGGCTCGAAGAGGATTTGAGGCGTCCCCTGTTCCATCGGATCGGCAAGCAAGTCACGCCGACGGAAGATGGCGAACGTCTGCTCTCTTATGCGCGGCGGATTCTGTCCCTCGTCGATGAGGCGCGCGATGTGCTGACCCGGCCTGTTCAGGACGGTGCGGTGCGGCTCGGCATACCGGAGGATTTCGCTGCCTATAGGCTCACGCAATTGCTGGCAAGCTGCGCCCGCTCGCGGCCGGGCCTGCGGCTCGACGTGCGCGCCGATCAGAGCCTCTATCTCCGGCGCGATCTCGAACGCGGCGACTTGGACCTCGCCTTGCTGAAACGCGATGCTGGCGAAAAGGGCGGCCTCGCCGTTTGGCCGGAACGCGTCTATTGGGTGACGAGCAAATCCCATCCGGTCGATCTCTCGGCCACCTCCATTCCGCTTATTGGATTTTCGACCGGCTGCATTTATCGCGCGCGGGCGATTCATGCGATGGAATCCGCCGGACGCGCTTGGCATATGGCCTATTCGAGCTCGAATCTGACGGGCATCCAGGCCGCGGTCGCGGCCGGATTGGGCCTCAGCATCCTGTCCGATATGGCCATTCAGCCCGACCATCGTGTGCTGACGGCAAAGGATGGGTTCGCGCCGATCGACAAGACCGAGGTGGCGCTTGTCGCGGCGCCGGGCGCCAATACGGCTGCGTTGCGGCTCGCCGATAGCCTCGCCGAATTCTGCGGTTCGGTGCAGGCCGAACCGGCGGGGGATGAAGCGGGATCGCGCGTTTCAGCCTGAGCAAAGTCCACGGCGAGGTGCAGCTTTCAGAACTTGCTTCGGCGTTGGCGACTGACGTCAAAGTGCCTTCTTCTTCGAGGCAGGCTTTCAATTTATATGGAGCGCGCCTTTAGAGCGTGATCGCTTCAAATTGAATCACGGTCACGCTCTAAGCATTTGTCTAAACGCATGATCTTTTCCAAAAAGTCTGCAACTTTTTGGGATCATGCTCTAGCGAGCAACATTGCAAGGCGCATGGAGAGCCAGAATGCCGAGCCCGAAATACGCCGCCTACGCGCCGGCTGCCCCTTACTTCGATCTGGTTCGAGGCGCGCTAGGCGACTTCGTTGATGGCGAACATTTCTTCGACATCGTCACCGACGACGTCGTCTACGAGGTCCTCTACGACGTTCCCGGTTGGCCTCGCGTTATCCAGGGGCGGGCCGTCCTGATGGCGCAGTTCAAGGGCTATTGCGACAATATCGAGCTTCAATCCGCCGATAAGTTGATTACCCACAAGACCGACGACGGCGGTGTCGTCGTCATCGAATATGAAGTCAATGGGACCATCCTCGCGACGGGCGTGAAGTATAACAATCGGTTCTGCTCAATCATCAAGATTGAAAACCGGAAAATCGCGCACTGGCGAGACTATATGGACTCTCTTGCGGCCTGGAACGCATTGACGGCGCGTAGGCAAGTCGGCTGAAGATACAGTCCGCGCAGGCTTGCCGCGGCAAGGTACCGGACTTAAAATTCGAGGGCTGGATTCGATCGCATTTTCGGACATCTTTATGCGATCTTTGGAGGCTCTCCATGACACCGCACGATGCGTTCATAGACGGTCTTCCGAAGGTCGAGCTGCACGTCCACATCGAAGGCACGCTGGAGCCCCAGATGCTCTGGGACAAGGCGGTGGAACAGAATCTCAAGCTGCCGTTTCAATCGGTCGATGACATCCAACGCGCCTATAATTTCGGGAATCTTCAGGATTTTCTCGACATCTATTATCAGGGCATGAACGTTTTGAGGTCGGAGCGCGATTTCTACGATCTCACCTTCGCCTATCTTGAAAAAGCCCATGCGCAAAACGTGATGCACTCGGAGATTTTCTTCGATCCGCAAGGCCATACGTCGCGCGGCCTGGCTTTCGAGACGCCCTTGAACGGGATTACTCAGGCACTGGCCGATGGCCGGGAAAAGCTCGGCATCAGCTCGGGCCTCATCATGTGTTTTTTGCGGCATCTCGACGAGGCCGATGCGTTCAAAACGCTGAATCAGGCGCTGCCCTATAAGGCGCACATCCTGGGCGTCGGGCTCGACAGCAGCGAACTCGGCCATCCGCCCTCGAAATTCGAGAGGGTCTTCGCCGCCGCGCGGGATGCAGAGTTCAGGGTTGTCGCTCATGCTGGGGAAGAAGGGCCGCCGGACTATGTCTGGGAGGCGCTCGATCTCTTGAAGATCGAGCGCCTCGATCACGGCAACCGGTCTCTGGAGGACCCGAAGCTGGTCGAGAGACTGGTGGCCTCGGGCATGGGCCTCACGGTTTGCCCGCTGAGCAATTTGAAGCTCTGCGGGGTCAAGGACATGCGCGAGCACCCTTTAAGGAGAATGCTCGATCTTGGCCTCAAGGCCGGGGTCAATTCCGACGACCCGGCCTATTTCGGCGGCTATGTGAACGAGAATTACAAGGCGGTGACGGCGGCGCTTGGGCTCGAACCGCACCATCTCGTCACGCTGGCCCGAAACGGCATCGATGCCAGCTTCATCGATGACGCCGAAAAGAAGGTCTTGCGCGACCGGCTCGACCTTTATGCCACGGCGCATTGAGAGCGGCCCGACGCGATGTCGCGCCGCTGCCCCACCCCTGGTCCTAGCCGTTTTACTCCCTACATAATCGTCAAGGAGAAGCTTCTTCGGAAGGTCTCTTAATTGCAGTGTCTTCACATGAAAGAACGCAAACATGCATGTCACAATTGAAAACGCGGAACGGGCGATCGAAGCGGCGCGCAAGAAGGCCATCGAACTTGGCACCCAGATGTGTATCGCGGTCGTCGATTCCGGCGGTAATCTGAAAGCCTTCTACCGCATGGACGATGCCTGGGTCGGCTCGATCGACGTCTCGATCAAGAAGGCGAAGACGGCGCTCTTCTTCGGCATGCCGACGGGTGAGATCGGCAAATTGTCCCAGCCCGGCAAGCCGCTCTTCGGCATTGAACATTCGAACGAAGGGCTCATCACCTTTCCGGGCGGTCTGCCGATCGTCGATAAGGACGGCGTGATGGAAGGCGCCATCGGCGTCAGCGGTTCGACGGTCGAAAACGACCATGCGGTCGCATCCGCCGGTCTTGCCGTCGTCGGCGTCAGCGACATCCCCGCGCATCCCTGGCGGACGTAATAGACGCCCTACGACGCATCATGCCCGGCCTAGCGCCGGGCATTCCCGTCACACCACCTTCGGCAGGAAGCTCTTGCCTTCCTGCACGATGAAATCCCACATCGCCTGGCCGATCGGGCTCAGAATGTGATCGGCGCGATGGACGACGAACCATTCGCGCATGATGGGCAGGCCGACCACGTCCAAGACCACGAGCCGCCCCGCCGCCACTTCCGCCTCGATCGTATGGGCGGAGATCAGCGCCAGACCCAGACCCGCCATGACGGCCTGTTTGATCGTCTCGTTCGAGCCGATTTCGATGCCGATGCGCGGCTGACGCACGACGATTCCGCCCAAAAAATAATCGAAGATGCCGCGCGTGCCCGAGCCGGGCTCCCGCACGATGAAGCTTTCGCTTGAGAGTTCCGCCTTGTCGATCGCTTTCCGCGCCGCCAGTGGATGGTCGGGCGCCGCGATCACCACTTGCGGATGCTGGCCGAAATATTCGGACGACACCTCGAAATCGAGCAGCGGCCGACCCATCATGGCAAGGTCGATCGAATAATCGCGGAGCGATTCGATGATTTCCGCTCTATTGCCGACCGAGATCGAGACTTCGATGCGGGGATTCTGCTTTGAAAACGCGGCGATCAGGCGCGGCGCGAAATATTTCGCCGTGGAGACGACGCCGACCGTCACCCGTCCGGCCTTCTTGTCGCGGATCGCGGTGAGCGTATTATCGAGGTCGTTCAGGACGAGATTGATGCGCGTCGCGGCATTGACCACTTCCTGGCCGGCATCGGTCAGGCGCAATCGGCCGCCGATCCGGTCGAACAGGAGGGTCTGGGCATCCTCTTCGAGATGCTTTATGCGCGAGGTCAAGGCAGCCGCGGTGACATTCAGCGTTTCTGCTGCCATGGCGATGGTGCCCGCCTGGGCCACCGCTCGGATGGTCATTAATTGTTTGAGTGTCAGCCGCCGCATCCGTTGAAGCTAAATTTTCTTGAGCAATATCTCAATATATTTCACTTTCCTTTTCCCCAACGAACGCCGAGATGGTCTTGGCGGTAAAGCCAAATGGTCAGGGTGGAAATGACGTCCTCAACTCAAGCCGTTGAATTACAGTCCTTTCTTAGCCAAATCACCGACCGGGACAAGGGCCTTACGGCTGCTTGCGCCGCGATTGCCGAAATTGGCGCCGCGGCGGCCGAAATGGCGGAGCTGATCGCGCTCGGCCGGCTCTATGGAAGCATAGGCGCGGCAACGGATCACAAGAACACGGACGGCGACGTCCAAAAGCAATTGGACCTCATCGCCGACGAGAAATTCATCGCGGCCTTGCGCCGCGCGCCTGTCGCCGTCGTGGTGTCGGAGGAATTGAACGAGCCCTTGGTTCTGAATGAGGGGGCGCCCATCGTGGTGGCGATCGATCCGCTCGACGGTTCGTCCAACATCGATGCGAATGTCTCGATCGGGACGATTTTTTCGATCCTGCCGGTGCTGCCCGGCGCCGGCGAACCGACAGCGCATTTCCTTCAGCCGGGCCGCGTGCAGCTTGCGGCGGGCTTCGCGGTCTACGGTCCGCAAACCTCGCTCGTTCTGGCGATTGCCGGAAAAACCCAGATCTTCACTTTCGACCGTCGCGTCGGCGCATTCATCCGCACTTCGGCCGATGTGCAGATCAAGGAGGACGCGACCGAATATGCGATCAATGCCTCGAATTACCGGCATTGGGACCCGTCGGTGAAGATTTTCATCGACGATTGCGTGAAGGGCGCCGATGGTCCTTTCGGTCGCAATTACAATATGCGCTGGATCGCGTCGCTGGTGGCCGAAGCCTATCGCATCCTCTTGCGCGGCGGCCTGTTCCTTTATCCGGGCGATCATCGCGAAGGCTATGCCGACGGCCGCTTGCGCCTTTGCTATGAGGCCAATCCGATGGCACTCGTCGCCGAGAACGCGGGTGGCGCTGCAACCGACGGGCATCGCCGGATTCTCGATATTCTGCCGGCCAGCATCCATGTTCGCTCGCCACTGATCTTCGGCTCGGTTTGGCTCGTCGATCTCGTTTCGCGGTTCTATGCCGATCCGCACTTTTCTCCCGAACGCGCGCCACTCTTTGCGCAGCGCGGCCTGATGCGCGGTTGAACGAAAAAGGGTCCTAATGTCAGCCAGACATCCGATCATATCGGTTACGGGTTCATCGGGCGCAGGCACGACCTCCGTCAAGCGGACGTTCGAGCAGATTCTGCGGCGCGAGAAAGTGGCCGCCGCTTTCATCGAGGGCGACGCGTTTCACCGGTTTGACCGCGGCGCCATGAAAAAGGTCATGGCGGAGGAAGAGGCGCAGGGAAACCGTCACTTCAGCCATTTCGGCCCAAACGCCAATCTGCTGGAGGAACTTGAAGGCGTCTTCCGCAATTATGCGGAAAGCGGCCAAGCCAAGACCAGGCACTATGTGCACGACCTGGATGAAGCTGAGCTTTTCTCAGCGGCGCCCGGCACCTTCACGCCCTGGGAGCCGCTGCCGGAGAAGACCGATCTCCTCTTCTACGAGGGCCTGCATGGTGCCATCGTGACCGACAACATCAATATCGCGCAATATCCGGATTTGAAGATCGGTGTCGTTCCGGTCCTCAACCTCGAATGGATTCAAAAGATCCATCGCGACAAGGATGCGCGCGGCTATTCCACGGAAGACGTGATGGACACAATTCTGCGCCGTATGCCGGATTATGTGCATTACATCTGCCCGCAATTCACCGAGACCGATATCAACTTCCAGCGTGTGCCGACTGTCGACACGTCAAATCCGTTTACGGCCAAATGGATTCCGACGCCTGATGAATCCATGGTGATCATCAGGTTTCGCACGCCGCGCGGCATCGATTTCTCGTATCTCCGGTCGATGCTTCACGACAGTTTCATGTCGCGCGCCAATTCGATCGTCGTTCCGGGCGGCAAGCTCGATCTTGCAATGCAACTGATTCTCACCCCGTTCATCCTGCAAATGGTTGAACGGAGCCGACGGCTAAGCTGAGGAGTGCGCACATGAATATGGTGCCGAAAATCACGAGCCCCGCGACGCATGACGAGATGGCGAACGCCATTCGCGCGTTGGCGATGGATGCTGTTGAGAAAGCCAATTCCGGCCATCCCGGCATGCCGATGGGCATGGCCGATGTCGCGACGGTGCTCTTCACGCGCTTTTTGAAGTTCGATCCGACCGCGCCGCAATGGCCGGACCGCGACCGCTTCGTGCTCTCGGCCGGTCACGGCTCGATGCTGCTCTATTCGGTTCTCTATCTGACCGGCTATGGGCTCACGATCGAGGACATTAAGAATTTCCGCCAGCTCGGCTCTAAGACGCCGGGCCATCCCGAATATGGCCACACCGTCGGCGTCGAGACGACGACGGGCCCGCTCGGTCAAGGAGTGGCCACGTCCGTCGGCATGGCGCTCGCCGAACGCATGTTGGCCGCACGCTTCGGCGATATCTGCGATCACTATACTTATGTGATGGCGGGCGACGGCTGTCTGATGGAAGGCGTCAGCCAAGAGGCCATCGCGCTCGCGGGCCATCTCAAGCTGAATAAGCTCATCCTCTTCTGGGACGATAATGGGATCACGATCGACGGCAAGGTGGAGCTCGCCGACTCGGTCGATCAGGTCAAGCGTTTCGAGGCGGCGGGATGGGCGGCTTCGCATATAGACGGGCATGATCCCGAAGCCATCGCCAAGGCTATCGAGGCGGCACAGAAATCCGACAGGCCGGTGATGATCGCCTGCAAGACGACGATCGGTTTCGGTGCGCCGACCAAGGCCGGCACGGCGGGCGTTCATGGCGCCGCATTGGGTGCTGAGGAATTGGCGGGTGCCAAAAAGGCGCTCGGCTGGACGGCGCCGGCTTTCGAAATTCCGGAGCATATCGCTGCGGCCTGGGCCGAGGCCGGGCACCGCAACGTTGCGGCACGCGAGGCTTGGGACAAGCGCCACGCGGCTCTGCCGAAAGATGTCGCTGAACGCTATAGCGCCGATCTCTCCGGCAATCTTCTGCCCGCCGTCGCAGACGCGATCGAAGCTTTCAAGAAGGCTGCGTCTGAGGGCGGCGCGGCGCAGGCAAGCCGCTCGTCGTCGCAAAAGATTCTCGATCAGCTCGCCAAGGTGCAGCCCAATCTCATCGGCGGTTCGGCCGATCTCACGCATTCGAACTTGACCCATGCCGCGGGCACGGTAAGCGTGACCGCGCAGGATTACGGCGGCACCTATATTCATTACGGCATCCGCGAATTCGGCATGGCGGCCGCGATGAACGGTCTCGCGCTGCATGGCGGCTTCATCCCCTATGGCGGCACCTTTCTCGTTTTCGCCGATTATGCCCGTCCGGCGATCCGCCTCGCGGCTTTGATGGGCGTGCGCGCCGTCTATGTGCTGACGCATGATTCGATCGGACTCGGCGAGGACGGCCCGACGCATCAGCCGGTCGAACATCTCGCGGCCTTGCGCGCGATCCCCAATCTTCTCGTGTTCCGGCCGGGCGATGCGGTCGAGACGGCGGAAGTCTGGGAATTGGCCTTGCAGCACAGAACCGGGCCTTCGGCTCTGGCGCTATCGCGGCAAAACCTGCCGATCTCGCGCAAGACGCATACGAAAGAGAATCTTTCCGCCAAAGGCGGCTATCTGCTGCGCGAGACCGCGAAGCCGCGCGACATCACGCTGATCGCGACGGGTTCCGAAGTGGGTCTTGCGATGCAGGCGGCCGACAGGCTCGCAGGCGAAGGCATAGAGGCGGCGGTCGTGTCCGTGCCATGCTTCGAATTGTTCGCGCAGCAGCCAGCCGATTACCGCGCAACCATCCTCGGCACGGCGCCGCGCATCGGCATAGAGGCGGCGATCCGGCAGAGCTGGGACCTTATCCTGCGGCCCGAAGATCCTTTTGTCGGCATGCATTCTTTCGGCGCGAGTGCGCCGGCGGCCGATCTCTACAAGCATTTCGGGATTACTGTGGATGCCGTCATAGCCGACGCGAAATCCTGCCTCGGCCGTCATGCCTAGGTTTTAACAATAGGGTTGGAAAGCGGATATCAGCCTTCCAGCATCGAATAAGACGGAGAAACATCATGGCACGCATCACTTTGCGTCAGCTTCTCGACCACGCGGCCGAGCATGATTACGGCGTTCCCTCGTTCAACATCAACAATATGGAGCAGGGCTTGGCGATCGTCGAAGCCGCTGCTTCCGTCGATGCGCCGGTCATCATCCAGGCAAGCCGCGGCGCGCGCGCCTATGCCAACGACATCATGCTGTCGAAAATGATGGAAGCCCTGGTCGAGATGTATCCGGACATCCCGATCTGCGTGCATCAGGATCACGGCAATAGCGAAGCGACCTGCCTCACGGCGATTCAACATGGTTTCACCTCGGTGATGATGGACGGTTCGCTTGAAGCCGACGCCAAGACGCCCGCGACCTATCAATACAATGTCGACATCACCCGGCGCGTCTCCGAATTCGCGCATATGGTCGGCGCCTCTGTCGAAGGCGAGCTCGGCGTTCTGGGTTCGCTCGAACATGGCTCGGGCGAGCAGGAAGACGGCCATGGCGCCGAAGGCAAGCTTTCGCTCGATCAATTGCTGACCGATCCCGATCAGGCCGTCGATTTCGTCACGAAGACCAAAGTCGATGCGCTGGCGATCGCGATGGGCACGTCGCATGGCGCCTATAAATTCACCCGCAAGCCGGATGGCGACATTCTCTCGATGAAGGTCGTCGAGGCGATCCATTCCAAGCTGCCGAATACGCATCTCGTCATGCACGGCTCCTCGTCCGTGCCGCAAGAGCTGCAGGACGCGTTCAACGCGGCGGGCGGCGATATGCGCCAGACCTTCGGCGTGCCGGTGGAAGAGATCGTACGCGGCATCAAGTACGGCGTGCGCAAGGTCAATATCGATACGGATTGCCGCCTCGCGATGACCGGCGAATTCCGCCGCATCGCCAAGGAAAACCGCAGCGAGTTCGATCCGCGCAAATTCCTGAAACCCGCGATGGACGCCATGCGGGCGCTTTGCAAGCAGCGCTTCGAGCAGTTCGGCACGGCGGGCAATGCCTCGAAGATCAAGGTCCTGCCGATGTCGGCCATGGCCAAGCGTTATGCGAGTGGCGCGCTCGATCCCGTCGTCGAGACGGGCCGTACCGAGGCGCGCAGCGCCGCGGAATAAATACCGAAGGAGATGGATGCCATGGGTAGTGTCAAGGACGTGAGTGGCGACGCCGGAAAGCGGAGCCGCTATTCCGCTGGCGTCATGGAATACCGCTCGATGGGCTATTGGGAGCCCGATTACGAGCCGAAAGACACGGACCTCATCGCTGTCTTCCGCGTCACTCCTCAGGACGGCGTCGATCCGATCGAAGCCTCAGCCGCCGTCGCGGGCGAATCTTCGACCGCGACCTGGACGGTCGTCTGGACCGATCGCCTGACGGCGTGCGAAAAATATCGCGCGAAATGTTTTCGTGTCGATCCGGTGCCGAATGCGCCCGGCTCCTATTTCGCTTTCATAGCCTATGATCTCGACCTCTTCGAGCCGGGCTCGATCGCCAATCTTTCGGCCTCCATCATCGGCAATGTCTTCGGCTTCAAGCCCCTGAAGGCGCTGCGGCTCGAAGACATGCGCCTGCCGGTTGCCTATGTGAAAACATTCCAGGGTCCGGCGACCGGCATTGTCGTCGAGCGCGAGCGGCTCGATAAATTCGGCCGGCCTCTGCTTGGCGCGACGGTGAAACCGAAGCTCGGTCTTTCAGGCCGCAACTATGGCCGCGTCGTCTATGAGGCGCTGAAGGGCGGCCTCGACTTCACCAAGGATGACGAGAACATCAACTCGCAGCCCTTCATGCATTGGCGCGAGCGCTTCCTCTATTGCATGGAGGCGGTGAACAAGGCGCAGGCGGCGACGGGCGAGATCAAGGGCACCTATCTCAACATCACCGCGGCGACCATGGAAGACATGTATGAGCGCGCCGAATTCGCCAAAGAGCTCGGCTCCTGCATCGTCATGATCGATCTCGTGATCGGCTATACGGCAATCCAGTCCATGGCCAAATGGGCGCGCCGCAACGACATGATTCTGCATCTGCATCGTGCCGGCCATTCGACCTATACGCGGCAGAAGACGCATGGCGTGTCGTTCCGCGTCATCGCCAAATGGATGCGCCTCGCAGGCGTCGATCACATTCATGCGGGTACGGTCGTCGGCAAGCTCGAAGGCGATCCCAATACGACGCGCGGCTACTATGATATCTGCCGCGAGGACTATAACCCGACCTGCCTCGAACATGGCGTGTTCTTCGATCAGCATTGGGCGTCGCTGAACAAGCTGATGCCGGTGGCGTCCGGCGGCATTCACGCCGGCCAGATGCATCAGCTTCTCGATCTTCTGGGTGAGGACTGCGTGATGCAATTCGGCGGCGGTACCATCGGTCATCCGATGGGGATCGCGGCGGGTGCGACTGCCAATCGCGTGGCGCTTGAGGCCATGATCTTCGCGCGCAACGCCGGCCGCGACACCATGGCCGAAGGGCCGCAGATCCTCGAAGACGCCGCCAAACATTGCCTGCCTTTGAAACAGGCGCTCGATACGTGGAAAGACGTGTCCTTTAACTATGCCTCGACCGATACGCCGGACTATGTGCCGACGGCGACCGCAGCGGAATAGGAGCAACCATTATGCGTGTAACTCAAGGCTGCTTCTCGTTCCTGCCGGATCTGACCGACGACCAGATCCGGACCCAGGTGCAATATTGCATCGATAAGGGCTGGGCCGTGAACATCGAATATACGGATGATGCGCATCCGCGAAATACGTTCTGGGACATGTTCGGCTTTCCGATGTTCGACATCAAGGATGCCGCGGCGGTGATGCTCGAACTCAATGCCTGCCGCAAGGCGCATGGGGACAGGCATTATATCCGCATTTCGGGGTTCGATTCGTCGCATGGATGGGAAAGCGTGCGGCTTTCCTTCCTCGTCAATCGTCCAAAGGATGAACCGGGCTTCCGCCTGATCCGCACCGAGGGCCCCGGCCGCAACATTCAATATACGACCGAGCCCTATGCGGCTGACCGGCCGGAAGGCGAACGCTATTCGGGGTGATGTACGCGTAACCCTCTCCCCTTGCGGGAGAGGGTGGCTTGCGGAGCAAGCCGGGTGAGGGGTTAAAAGTCGCAACAACCCCTCATCCGCCTCGCATTCGCTCGGCACCTTCTCCCGCAAGGGGAGAAGGAGGCGCTTACAGAGGTTTTGGAAATCGAGGCTTGAATGACCCAGGTTGATGATTCTCCACCGGAGGTGATCGAGACGACCGGCATCGACCTGCGCCGTGAACTCGATGACACCAAAGTCGGCGAAGTCCTCGATCAGCTTGATCGCGAGCTCGTCGGCCTCGTCCCTGTCAAGACGCGCATCCGCCAGATCGCCGCGCTGCTGCTCGTCGATCGCGTGCGCAAGCGTCTCGGCCTCTCGTCGGAAACGCCGACGCTGCATATGAGCTTCACCGGCAATCCGGGCACCGGCAAGACGACGGTCGCGACGCGCATGGCCGAGATTCTCCATAAGCTCGGCTACATTCGCAAAGGCCATCTCGTCTCGGTGACCAGAGACGATCTCGTCGGCCAATATATCGGCCATACAGCGCCGAAGACGAAAGAGATCTTGAAGAAGGCCATGGGCGGCGTCTTGTTCATCGACGAGGCCTATTATCTCTACCGCCAGGAAAACGAGCGCGACTATGGGCAGGAAGCGATCGAGATCCTGCTGCAGGTGATGGAAAATCAGCGCGAGGATCTCGTCGTCATTCTCGCCGGCTATGCTGACCGCATGGAGCAGTTTTTCCGCTCCAATCCGGGCTTCCGCTCGCGCATCGCGCATCACATCGATTTCCCCGATTATTCGGATGAGGAATTGATGTCGATCGCGACGACCATGCTCGCGGCGCAAAATTACAAGTTCAGTCCGGCGGGCGCGGTAGCCTTTCGCGACTATATTGCGCTTCGCCGGCAATTGCCGCATTTTTCCAATGCGCGGTCGATCCGCAATGCGCTCGACCGCGCAAGGCTCCGGCACGCCAACCGGCATTTCGAAACGGGCGGCCCGGTATCGCTCGACGATCTGATGACAATCGATGCGCCAGATATTTTGGCGAGCCGGGTGTTCAAGGCCGTGCAAATCAACGCGTCCTAGGGTCGAGCGTCAATCAATGGGGTCGTCATTGCGAGGAGTGGAGCGACGAAGCAATCCATGCCACCGCTTGAGCGAGTTGTCTCTGGATCGCTTCGCGGAGCCTGTCATCGGGCCGGCCTTGGCCGGACCCGTTGGCGCGCAATGACAGTCTTCTGATCGTGTAATGAACTGAGACGACGGGGAGAAGGAGAAAATGGCAGCGCTGATGATCGCACCTTCGATCCTATCGGCCGATTTCGCCAAGCTCGGCGAAGAGGTCCGCGCGATCACCGAGGCCGGTGCCGATTCGATTCATATCGACGTGATGGACGGGCATTTCGTGCCGAATATCACGATCGGCCCAGGCGTCGTGAAGGCGCTTCGCCCGCACACCAAAGCGTTCTTCGATGTGCATCTGATGATCGCGCCCGTCGATCTCTTCCTCGCCGATTTCGCGGCGGCGGGCGCCGATCTCATTTCCGTCCAGGTCGAGGCCGGTCCGCATTTGCATCGCTCCTTGCAGACGGTGCGCGGGCTCGGCAAGAAGGCGGGCGTCGTGCTCAATCCGGCAACGCCGGTCTCCGCCATCGAGAATGTGCTCGATCTCGTCGATCTCGTGCTGGTCATGTCGGTCAATCCTGGCTTCGGCGGGCAGGCTTTCATCCCGCAGGCCATCGAAAAGGTCGCGCAGGTGAAGGGCCTGATCGGCGCGCGCCCGATCCGCATCGAGGTCGATGGCGGCATTAATCCGCAGACGGCGGCGCAGGTGGTCGCGGCCGGCGCCGATACGCTGGTCGCGGGATCGGCGGTCTTTTCGGGCGGCCCGGAAAAATATGCAGGCAATATATCGGCCATAAGGTCGGCGGCCGAAGCCGTGCTCCACCGCGATGCAGCCTGAGGCGCTCATCTTCGACGTCGACGGCACTTTGGCCGAGACGGAGGAATGGCATCGCCGCGCCTTCAACGAGACCTTTCAAGCCTTCGCGCTCGACTGGAACTGGAACGCGGATCTCTACCGGATATTGCTGAAAGTGGCTGGCGGCAAGGAGCGCATCCGTCACTATGTCGAAGCCTATGCGCCGCCGGGCGGCGCGACCGCGCTCGCAAAACTTTCAGCGCTCCATGCCGATAAGACGGAGCGTTACGCAAAATCCGTCGTGAAGGGCGAAGTCTCGGCGAGGCCCGGCGTCAAAAGGCTCGTGCGGCAGGCGCATGAAAAAGGTTTGCGCCTGGGTGTCGCGACGACAACGACACTTTGCAATGTCGAAGCTCTGCTCAAAGCTTTCTTCGGCAGCGACGCGCGGCACTTGTTTTCGGTCGTCGCAGCCGGCGATGTCGTGCCGCGCAAAAAGCCCGCGCCCGATATTTATCGTCATGCCTGCGAGCGTCTCGGGCTTCCGCCTTCGGTTTGCGTTGCCGTCGAGGATTCCGAAAACGGCGTATTGTCGGCCCGCGGCGCGGGGCTCGCCGTTATCGCGACGCCGAGCTTTTATGCGAGCCATGACGATTTCAGCGCGGCGACGACCGTTTTGAGCGATCTCGGCGAGCCCGATGCGCCCTATCGATTCATATCCGGCGCGCGGATCGGGCGAGGCTACGTCGATGTCGCGAGCTTGCACGATCTGCCGAGGCCCATTGCTGTCGGCAAGGAATAGGGCCGGACAATAAAGCGCGTTAAACCCTCTCCCAGGGGGAGAGGGTGGTTTGCGGAGCAAACCGGGTGAGGGGTTACGATCTCTGTAGGTTCTCAAGATTGTAGCCCCTCATCCGACCCGCTTCGCGGGCCACCTTCTCCCTGAGGGAGAAGGAGTCGCACCCAACCATTGAGTATGAAGGTTACGCAGTTCTCGGGACGATCATTTTGGAGCGTTGGACTGCTTCACTCCTTCACCACGAAATCCAAGATCGCGCGCGTATAAGTCTCGTCGACTTCCGAGAAAGGCTCGTGGTCGACATTGTAGAGCAATGCGCGGTGCTCGAATAAATGTTCGGGAATCTCGAGGGGCTTATTCGGATGGTCGGGCTTGTGGCTCGCGGTTTCCCAGCCCTGTTCCAACGGATGCCACAACAGGATGGATGAGAAGTTTTCGCGCGTCGGCTGGAGCGGCTGCACGACGCGGCCGAATGGTGTGTCGGTCGTCTCCAAGAGACGATTCATCTCCGGCGTGAGGCGTGCCGGCACATACCAATTGTCGGCCTCCGACAAAATATGATCGCCGCAGGCCAAAGCAACGCGCCTATATTTGACCGGCTCGTCGTCGCCGAGGCGCAGCCTCGCGCGCTGCTCGCGCGATAGCGGCTTTTCAGGCCCCTCCACCCGTTGGGCGTGAATTTTCGCGTCATTCGCCATGTGATGCGTGGCGCACCATTGATCCAGCGTCAAAGTGGCGCTGCGCGCGGCGAGCAGATCGGCATTCAAGGTCTCGATGAGCGCGAGCGCCTCGATCCTGGCCAAAAAAGTGTCGTGCCATAGTGCGTTTTCGCCTGCCGCGGCGCCTGAAAACAGAAATCCCATCGCAAAAACCGCATAAAACTTCATCGTCCCGCCCCCCTCCTATGCCAGATAGGCCCCGCCTTTCAAAGGAAAAGCATCTTTGTCCAAAAACTTGCGGACATATTGAATAAGGGTCATGTCTCGCAACACATTGGCGTGATTCGTTTTTTGGCGCAGTCCTGAAGGACGATATGTTCAAATCGCTGTATCAATGGACCTTGTCGCTCGCTGAAAGCCGGCATGCGCCTTGGGCGCTGGGCGCGGTGGCTTTCGCCGAAAGCTCGTTTTTCCCGATTCCGCCCGATCCTTTGCTTGCGATGATGACGATCGCGAAGCCGAAGCAGGCGTGGGTCTATGCTTCGATCTGTACGCTCGCCTCGGTAGCGGGCGGTATTTTAGGCTATGCGATCGGTGCGCTGCTCTTCGAGACGGTCGGGAAATGGCTGATCAATCTCTATGGCTATGGCGCAAGGGTCGAGGAGCTGCGCGCGGTTTACGCGCATTGGGGCTGGGCCTTCATCCTGTTTAAGGGCCTGACGCCGATTCCCTATAAAATCGTGACAATCACGAGCGGACTTCTGGCCTATAGCCTGCCGCTTTTCATCTTCTTGTCGCTTGTCACGCGCGGCACGCGGTTTTTCATCGCCGCGGTGGTGCTCAACCGTTTCGGCGATAACATCAGAGGCCTGCTCGAGAAATATTTCGCGCTTTTGATGATCGGCTTTATCGTCATCGTCATCGCAGGCTTTTTCCTTGCGGCGCATTTCATCTGACGCGGTCACGAGTGCGCCTGTGGCCGATCCCAAAAAAGTGTTCGACGGCTTCAGTCTAGATGCTTTAAAAAGCGGCCTATGCCTGCTTCTTTCCGCCTGACCCAATTGCAGATCGCGCTTCTGATCCTCGTCGTCGCCGCCGCGACCTTGGGGGGCGCCTGGATCTTTCAGGCATTCGGTTATGCGCCGTGCGAACTCTGTCTCAAGCAGCGCATTCCCTATTATATCGGCATCCCGCTCGCGGCGATCACGAGTTACGCGGCGTTCCGAAAGCAAGAGACGCTGCTTTTGCCGGATTTCATCGGGCTCGCTCTGATCTTCGGATTCTCGGCTCTCTTCGGCGCCTATCATTCCGGCGTCGAATGGGGCTTCTGGCAGGGGCCGTCGGATTGCACCGGCTCGCTGACGCAAGCGGGCTCTGTCGACGATTTCTTGAAACAATTGCAGACGGTCAAAGTCGTGCGCTGCGATGCGGTCGCGATCCGCATCCTGGGTCTGTCGCTGGCGGGATGGAACGCGGTGATCTCGGCGGCGCTCACGGCGCTGGCGATCATGGGTCTGCGCGCGCGAGAAGAGGTTTAAGGGTGGTGCACGCTCCTTCTCCCTGAGGGAGAAGGTGGTTGGCGCAGCCGACCGGATGAGGGGTTACACTCCCTCAATGCGCGATCGTAACCCCTCACCCGCCGCCTCCGGCGGCACCCTCTCCCACAGGGAGAGGGTTAGTGTCCGTCCTAATCCGACGCCAATCTTGCCCGCGCGCGCAGCTTTTCCGTCTCGCTCTTCAATTGGCCGCAAGCGGCCAGAATATCGCGGCCGCGCGGCGTGCGCACAGGGCTCGCATAGCCGGCGTTGAAGACGATGTCGGAAAATTTCTCTATGCGTTCCCAATCCGAACATTCGTAAGGCGCGCCGGGCCAGGGATTGAATGGGATCAGATTGATCTTGGCCGGAATGCCCTTCAAGAGCCGCACCAATTCGCGCGCCTCGGCGGGCGAATCGTTGATGCCTTTCAGCATCACATATTCGAATGTGATGCGCCGCGCGTTCGAGGCGCCGGGATAGTTTTTGCAGGCGTCGAGCAGCACTTTCAGCGGATATTTCCGGTTGAGCGGAACGAGCGTGTCGCGCAACTCGTCGCGCACGGCATGCAGCGAGATGGCAAGCATCGCGCCTGCCTCGCTGCCAAGTGGTCCGATCTGCGGCACGACGCCCGCCGTCGAGACGGTGATACGGCGCTTGGAGAGAGAAAGACCCTCGCCGTCGGCAAGCACTGAAACCGCGTCGCGCACATGATCGAAATTATAAAGCGGCTCGCCCATGCCCATGAAAACGATGTTCGACACGAAGCGCGAACCCTCGGCGGGCAAAAGCCCGTTCTCGGGTGCCTTAAGCCCGGGAAAATCGCCGATCCGGTCGCGTGCGACGACGGCTTGCGCGACGATTTCCTGCGTCGTGAGGTTTCGGACGAGATGTTGCGTGCCTGTATGGCAAAAGCTGCAGGTCAAGGTGCAGCCGACCTGGCTCGAGACGCAAAGCGTGCCGCGGTCGCTCTCCGGAATATAGACGCATTCGACTTCCGCGCCTTTGGCTTCGCCGTCGCGCGGGGCAAAGCGAATGAGCCATTTGCGCGTGCCGTCGGCCGATATCTGCTCGGCGGCGACTTCCGGCCGCGCCAGGCTGAAATGCTCGGCAAGCTTGGCCCGCAAATACTTGCTGACGTTTGCCATCTCGTCGAACGAGGTGGCGCCGCGGAAATAGATCCAATGCCAAAGCTGCGCGGTGCGCATGCGGATTTCGCGCGCCGGTACGCCAATGCCGGTCAGCGCCTCGGCGAGGTCCGCCCGCGTTGCGCCCACGAGCGACGGTCCGCCCGCCGCCTGAAGCGGCGGAGCGAGTGTCGAAAGGGCGGGGGCGGCTATGAGGTCCATGCCGCTCTCTATCATATTTCCCGGGGTTTTCGAGATTCGAATGGGCGTTACGGCCCTGCCGCGTCCAAAGGGCCTTTGCAAAGAACCGAATTAAGGCATGATGGCTTCAGCCGAGGTGCTGCATGAAAGCAATCCTGATCCCGGTTGAAGACCATAGCTCGATGGATGCGGTCATGAGCTGCGCCTTGATGCTCGCGCGTAAATTCGGCTCCTATATGGAAGGCGCCGCGCTGGGACCGGATTTCACCGAGCTCGCCGCGTCGGATTTCTCCTTTAGCGGCATGATTTTCGATGAAAAGACGCGCCGTGAGCTTCTCGACGACGCGCGGCGGAAATTCGAAACCTTCATGGAGGCGCAAGGCGTGGGGCGGCAGGGCGAGCCGGGAGCCGTCTGCAGCTTCGGCTGGATGGGGCCGGTGCTCGTAACCGATAAGGGCCTCGGCGAATATGGCCGCGTCTTCGACCTGATCGCGGTCGGAAAGCCGGACAATAGCGTGAATGCGCCGCGGCGGCAGACCTTCGAATCGGCGCTTTTCGAAAGCGGCCGGCCGGTCCTGATCGTGCCGCCGCTTGTGCCGCAGACACTCGGCGATTGCATCGCAATCGCCTGGAACGGCAGTTCCGAGACGGCGCGCAGCGTCGCCTTTGCCATGCCGCTTCTCACTCGCGCGCGGGACGTGCCGGTTTTCAATGTCCCGCATTCGCGCCTGTTAGGTCCGACTGCCGACGATCTCACGCGGAGCCTGCGGCGTCACGGCGTACCGGCGCGGACCGTGATGATGGGCGATACGGCGAAAGCGCCCGGCGCCGCGCTCCTCGAAAAAGCGAAAATGCTCGGCGCCGATCTTCTCATCAAGGGCGGCTATACGCAGAGCCGGTTGCGGGAGCTGATCTTCGGCAGCGTGACGAGCGAGATCCTGGCCGAGGCCGATCTGCCGGTCCTCATGGCGCATTGATGCGATGAGCTTTCAAAAAAAGCGGCGGATGAAGGCGAGGGCTTGCCTTCATCCGCCGCACTGATCGACTGCTCGGATCAGAACGTATATTTGGCCGTGATGATCGCGGCCCGGCCGGTTCCGGGCTGCGCCGCGCCAAATCCAGACAGTGTCTCGAAGTTCTTCGTATCCAGCATGTTCTGGATGTTGAGTTGCATCGAGAAATTCTGCGTGAACTTGTAGCTCGCCATCGTGTCCCAGCGCCAATAGCCCGGCACGCGCCCGTTATTGGTCGTATTCGTATAGCGATCGCTTGTGTAATAGACGCTGCTCCCAACCGTGAAATTGGGCCAGATGGCATAGGTCGTCGACATGGTGATCGTATCGCGCGGCACGTCCTGCAACTTATTACCCGGATGGCTAACAGCGACGCCGGTCGCCGGGTTGATTGCACTGCCGATGACGCGACCGTCCATATAAGTATAGCCGCCGAAAAGGCTCCATTGCTCGGTGACTTTGCCGGCGATGCCCAATTCGCCGCCCTGGACACGGGTCGTTCCAACCTGCGCGTAAATGCCGTTGGCCTGGTCGATCGCTTCGACCGCGTTCTGCTGGGTGATCTTGAACAAAGCGCCGGTGAGGCTGAGCCTGCCGTCGTTCAGGTCATATTTGCCGCCGACCTCATAGGTTTCGTTGGTGGTCGGCGCGTTGTTTTGCGTGCCGCCGCTGATGGTGAGGAATTCGCTCGTTGGGTCGAACGAAGTTCCATACATGAAGTAAATGCTGCTGTTTTCCACCGGGTGGAAAATAGCGCCGGTGCGCCAGCTCACGTAATGCACCTTATTAACGACGTTATAAGGCGTTCCTGCATTGATGAGGCCTGTAAAGCCGCCTGTCCAGGTGTTCACGTTTCCATAGTTCTGCCAGACCCGCAAATCGTCGTAGCGCAGGCCGGCCATGATCTCGAAGTATTTATTGAACTTTACTTGGTCGCCGGCATAGATACCGACTGTTCTTCCGAGATCATATTGATCGGAACTGGTGCCCGGAATCGTCCCAGGCAAGATCGTATAGGGATTCGGATCGCCGACATTGACGCGGTCGGATGTGGCGCCGATGGTCGTCCTGAACTGATCGCGCGTTTCCTGGTCGAGTTCGAGGCCGGCATTGGCCGTATGCTGGAACCCGAGCGTATTGAAGTGGCCGACGAGGTCGCTTTGGTTGGTGATCAGCGAATTCTGAGTGTGGTTCTGGAAGAAGTTGGCGTTGTTGACGTAGAGACCATAGAGATTTGAGCCAGGGAGGGGCGTGGGCACGAGTGCTCCGCCGGTCGGCGCATTATAGATATTGGTCGCGATTGACGTCCCTGTCGTATAGTTGATCTGCGTGCCGCGCACGCGCACGTGACGATCGACGTCGGAATAGCGGGTTTCGTTGGTGATCTGCCAATCCTTGTTGAAGTCGTGCTCGAATTTCACCGTGCCGATGTGGACACTGACCTCCTCATAATCGGCAAAGCCAGGATGCTGCTGCCCGTAATATGTGTTGCGCGGAACCGGAGTAGGCTGTCCCCAGGGTGTCCCGAAATAGGAGCCCGGCAGCAGCGGGATGCCATAGTCAGGCACATTGTAATCATGCTGGTAAATATAGCTTGTCGTCACGCGCGTGTCGGGTGACATGTTGATCTTCAACGACGGCGCGACGCCCTCGCGCTTGGTGCTGATGAAGTCGCGGCCGGCAACATCGGTGGCATTGCCGAGGAAGACGACACGGCCGGCGACGTCGCCCCAGGTGTGGTTGACGTCCACCGTCGAACGGACGCCGGGCGACGTATAGCCTGAGGTTTCAATGGTCGTGAAATCGCGAAACTCCGCCAGTTTGCTCGTCATATTGACGACGCCGCCGGTCGAGCCGCGGCCGAACAGAAACGACGACGGACCTTTGAGGACTTCGACGCTTTCGACAGAGAAGGTGTCGCGGGTGTACCAGCCCGGATCGCGAATGCCGTCGCGATAGAAATCGTTGCGGGCTGAATAGCCGCGGATATTGATGTTGTCGCCTTGCGTTCCGCCTTCGCCGCCGAGGAAGGAAATGCCCGGCACATTGTGCAGGGCTTCAACCAATGTCGACGTGTGCTGATCTTGGATGACCTGTTGCGGAATGACAGTAATCGTTTGCGGCGTGTCGAGGATCGGTGTCGGCAGGCGCGTTATTTGGCTTTGGCGCGGATTATAAGGACTGCCGCCGCCTTCGCCGCCATTAATATCGATCTGCTCGAGCGTGATGGTTTCCGTAGCGGGCGCGGCTTGTTGCGCATGCGCGAAACCCTCGCCCAGCATCAAGGAACAGAATCCAACCGCGGCGCTCGTCGCCGGCACGCGGGCTTTGGAGCGAATGAATTCCGACCTTGAAGTCCGCCGGCCGGTGGCAGCTCTTTCGAAGAGTTCTAAATTACACTTACGCATTTCTGGCAGCCCCGAAGTATTATTCTACTTTAGAATGTATCTAAAGTATGTATTCAACTATTGAACAGTATCATCTGAGATTAATTTCACGCAATATTTACTTTGCTGATTTATCTATATTGAAATTAGAATGGTTCAAAACTAAAGAGTTATTTGCTTTGCGTGGTAATTATATTACTCTACTCAAATCTGAACTCGATCTCCGTTCAGAACTCGTCACAAACTGAAGAACGCTAAATGACTCTCCGCCTTTTCTGGCGCCGGTTTCACCTCTGGACCGGCGTGGCCTGCGGGCTTTTTCTTGTGACCATGGCGCTTTCAGGTACGGTTTTGCTGTTTGGCGCGAAACTGGATCGGGTTCTCCATCCCGGGCTTTATGCAGTCACTGGCCCTGCGGCGGCGCAGCCGGCCGATGTCTATTTGGCTAAGGCCAAAGCGGCTGTGCCCAATGGTGAGCCGACGCAATTACGCTGGCCGGAGGAAGCAGGCTTCCCGCTGACAGTCCTCATGCGGCTGACCGACAGGGCGGGCCGGCAAGGCGCGCCGCACGCCAATGCGCCCGAACAAGCTGCGTCAGAACATCGTGCCGACCGCAATGCATCGCCGCGTGGCGGAGCCGAGCCGGGGGTGCCCGCTGGAAGGCCGCGCATCACCATGGTCTATCTCGACCCGCCGACAGGCGAGGTTTTGGGGACGGCCGACCCGCGCGCATCCGTCGTCGGCTGGTTCCGGTCCCTGCATGAGGATTTGCTTATCCCTGCATTTGGCGGGCGCTCGATCGTCGGCTGGGACGGGGTAGGACTTTTCGTCCTGTGCCTGACGGGCCTTTATCTCTGGTGGCCGCGCGGGGCGTCTCTTCTACGGGCCCTGGGGTGGCGGCGCGGACCCGCGATCAGCATCAACCTTCACCATCGCGTCGGGTTTTGGATCGTAGTGCCTTTGGCGGTCATGGCCTTCACCGGCATATTTCAAGCGTTTCAACCGCAAGGCCGCGCTTTCATCGGTCTCTTCGCACCGACCACGCCGCAGCAGATGTTGCAGCGGGCGCGTGGCGGCGCGCCTTTGCCGAAACCCAATCTCGAGCCGCAGCAGGTGCTCGATACGGTTCTCTCTAATGGCGGCTCCATGCACCCGGTCCTTCTCGCTTTGCCGAGCGAGCCGGATAAGACATGGCGGGTGCAAGTGTCAGGTGCCGACGGCGACGCGAAAACGGTTCTGGTCGAGGATGCGACCAAGGCCGTCTCTACCCCTCAAGCTTTGCAAGGCGACGCGTTCCTGGCCTTCATGCGCCGCATTCATGACGGAACTCACGATGGTCCGATCTGGAATGTCATCGTCCTTCTCGCCGGATTGTCGCCGCCGCTCCTTTTCGTGACGGGCATCATGATGTGGTTGCGCCGCCGCCGCAACGAATCGCGCGGTGCGGCCAATCGGGCGACGGATGAACCCATCGCCTCGATATCGACACGAGCCTTGGATCAAGATCATATCGCGGCATAAGTCGGTTCACGTTTGCGGTTCATAGCCGTTTAGATATTGGGCGTTTTTAATGATTGTTCATATTCCAGAGGTTCTCGACAAGGATCAGATAGCCCATTGCCGCGGCGTGATGGAAAGGGCCGCTTGGATCGACGGGCGTGCGACGGCCGGTCATCAATCGATGCGGGTGAAATATAATCTGCAATTGCCCGAGGATAGCCTTGAGCATGAAAAGCTCGGCGATATGGTCTGTCAGGCTTTGCAGAAAAATCCTCTGTTTATCTCGGCGGTCCTGCCGCACACGATCTTTCCGCCGCTCTTCAATCGCTACGATGCAGGCATGAAATTCGGCACGCATGTCGACAATTCCATACGTCAATCGCGCGACGGCACGCGCATCCGCACGGATGTTTCTGCGACGCTGTTTCTGTCAGGTCCCGACGATTACGACGGCGGCGAGCTGACGGTCGAAGACACCTATGGCAGCCATAGCGTCAAGCTGCCTGCCGGCGATCTTGTCGTCTATCCGTCCGACAGTCTTCATTATGTCACGCCGATCACGCGCGGTTCACGTATTGCATCGTTTTTCTGGATTCAAAGCCTGATCCGCGATACACGCCAGCGGGCTCTGCTTTTCGATCTCGACGCGTCGATCATGCGTTTGACGCGTGAAGTGCCGGACAATCCAGCTCTTGTTTCACTCACCGCAACTTATCATAATCTGCTCCGGCTATGGGCAGAGGTTTGAACATCGCTGCTGTTCGAGAGTAGGCGTAACTTTGAAGAGGCAAAGAGGATGATATTCCGAGCCGCAACCCCGTGGTCCACATTGAAATCTCAGCCTGTTTTTCGAGCAGCTTCCGTGATCGCGGTGCTTGGATGGGGCATGGCGCTTGTCCCTGCCGGCATCGCGCATGCGCAGACCGATCAAGCTTCGCCTGCCGCGCAAACGCAGCCGGTGACGGGACAAATTCCACATCCTGACATGAACTCTTCCACACCGCCCGCGCCGCCTCCTGCAAATGAAACACCATCTGCCGGCGAGACCGCGAATAAACCGGCGCCGGCTCCCGAAGCCGCGGGCCATGGTCCGGGCAACCTGCCGCATGATCTTTCGCCTTGGGGCATGTTCCTTGCCGCCGATATCATCGTCAAAGTGGTGATGGTCGGCTTGGCTTTCGCCTCGCTCGTGACGTGGACAGTCGGCATCGCCAAAGGCATTGAATTGGTGACGGCCAAGCGGCGCGTGCTCAGCGCATTGCGAAAGCTCGCGTCGGAGCCGACCTTGCAGACGGCCTCGGAGGCTTTCGAACATAAGCGCGGCCCTGTCCGGCAAATGGTGAACGCGGCTTTTCACGAGGCCGAGCGTTCCGCCGGCCTTCCCTTCGAAGGCGTCAAGGATCGCGCCGCCGCCTTGCTGACGCGCATCGAACTGCGTGCCGGCCGTTCGATGACGCGCGGCACCGGCGTGCTTGCGACCATCGGCGCGACGGCACCTTTCGTCGGTTTGTTCGGTACCGTCTGGGGCATCATGAACAGCTTCATCGGCATTTCGAAAGCAAACACCACCAATCTCGCCGTCGTCGCGCCTGGCATCGCCGAAGCGCTGCTTGCAACCGCGATCGGTCTCGTCGCCGCCATTCCCGCCGTCGTGATCTATAATCTGTTTGCGCGGTCGATTACGACCTATCGCGCCATGCTTGCCGATGCCTCGACCGAAGTGATGCGGCATCTGTCGCGCGATCTCGACAGACAGCTCTTCGTGCCGCACGAGGAAAACGAGCGCATCGTCGCGATGCGGCGCGGGGCGGAGTAGGCGCCATGGCCGCACGTCTTGCCTCCACCGAAGACGAACTCGAAGAAAACCACGAGATTAACGTCACGCCTTTCATCGACGTGATCCTGGTTCTTCTCATCATTTTCATGGTCGCCGCGCCGCTCTCGACAGTCGACGTCAATGTCGATTTGCCGACGTCTACGGCTGCGCCGGCGCCGCGTCCCGAAAAGCCGCTGTTCCTGACGGTCAAAGCGGATCTCGGGCTAGCGCTCGGCGACGATCCGATCGCCAGAGACGCGCTGCAAAGCGCGCTCGACACTGCGACGGGGTCAGACCGCGAGCAGCGTGTTTTCGTGCGGGCCGATAAAACCGTTCCCTATGGCGATGTCATGGAGGTCATGAATCTCCTGCGCGCCGCGGGCTATCTCAAGATCGGGCTCGTCGGTCTCGACGCCGGTCAGACGGCCGCCAACGGCACGCTGCCGAGTGAGAGCGCGCCGGCCCCAGCGCAAGAGGCCGCGCCGAAGTGACGACCGCCGCCGCTACGATTTTTCCGGAAGACGACCGCCCTCATCTGGCCGGCTGGATCGCCGCTGCTCTTGTCGTTGTCGCAGCGCATGTGATTCTCGGCCTGGTCATCCTCTACACGCGCGACGAGGCGCCGAACGGTTCCGCGGAGCCGCCCGCGATCATGATCGATCTCGCGCCTCTCGCCGTCGCGCCGCCGGCCGAGGAAAAGATGGACGTGCCGGAAGCACCCGAAAAAATGGAAGAGGCGCCACCCGAGGAGGTGAAGCCGCCGACGCCCGACGTTACGCCGCCTGTCGAGCCGCCGCCGGAACCGCCGCAAATGGTTCAACCGGTCGAACCTCCGCCTCCGGATACACCGCCGCCTCCGCCGATAGAGCAGCCGCCGGCTGTCGTGGTGCCGGAAGCGCCACTCGCACCGAAGCCCGAAGTGGTGCTCGCTCCGCCGCCCAAACCGGCGCCGCCGCCGAAGCCCGCTCCCAAGGTCGAAAAAAAGATCGAAAAGCCCGTCAAGCACGAGCATAAACCACCGGCGGAGCGCACTGCCGCGCCGAGGCACATCGATGCCGCGCCGTCACGCAATGCCGCGTCGCCGCAGAGTCAATCGGGGGCGCCCACCATGTCGTCTTCGGCCTGGCAGGCGCAAGTCTCGGCGCGGTTGAACAGCGTCAAGCATTGTCCCGCGGGTGGCAATGGCAGCGGTACGGCAACCGTCTCCTTCACGATCACCGGCGGTGGTGGCGTTGGCGGGGCGCATCTTGCGAGGAGTTCGGGTAATTCGGCCTTCGATCAGGAAGCCGTCGGCATGGTGCATCGGGCGAGTCCCTATCCGCCGACGCCGTCGGGCGGCGCAGTCTCGCTCTCCGTGCCGATCCATTTCGGCTGCTGAGGTTTATTGCGGCTTTTCATCGGCCCACGTCCTTCGAGACGCTCGCATTCCACGCGCTTACGCGACTTGGAATGCAAGCTCCTCAGGATGAGGGCTTAACCCGAGAAATGCTCATGCTGAGGAGCCGCTCCTTTGGAGCCGCGTCTCGAAGCACGAGGGTTTCGAGCCAGGTTAGAATTCAGCTTTTCGTCTTGGTCGGTGCCTGACCCATTTCGGAGGCTTCCGCCGCACGTAAAAGACTTGCCGCCAATTGCCGTGTGCCATTGGCGCGCAATCCGACGTGAAGATAATAGCGCGCGCCGTCCGGCGCTTCCGAATCGACCGGCAGTTCCAAGGTCAGCATCACGCCCTGGTTCGGCAGCGTGTGAGTGGCGAAGCCGATCAGCGGAAATACGGTGATTTCAGCTTCGGCCGGCGTGTCTTGATCGTCATCTGGACTTGAGGCCATCGGGGTCAATCGCGGTTCGACTGGGTTTCGCTCGCTCTAACGCGGCACGGCTTTATTCTCGGCTCGGTAGGGATGCGCCGGATAGACGCCGATGATCTTCATTTCCTTGCAATAGAAGGCGAGCTCTTCCAAGGCCCGGGCAAGCGGCGGCTGATCTGGATGGCCGTCGACATCCGCCAGAAACTGCGTGGCGATAAATTCGCCTTCGACCATATAGCTTTCGAGCTTGGTCATATTGACGCCATTCGTGGCAAAGCCGCCGAGCGCCTTATAGAGCGCCGCCGGCACATTGCGGACGCGGAAGATGAAGCTCGTGATCGTCGAAGGGCCGATCGCGCTCCACTTTGCCTGTTTCGACAAAATGACGAAGCGCGTGGCGTTATGCGCTTCGTCCTCGGCATCGGTGGCGAGCACTTTCAACCCGTAGACATCGGCGGCGAGACTTGTCGCGAGCGCGGCTTTGGTTGGATCTTTCCATTCGGAAACTTCGCGCGCGGCGCCCGCCGTGTCGGCGGCAACATGCGCGGTGAGGCCATATTTCTTGATGATCTTGCGGCATTGGCCAAGCGCATGAACGTGGCTATAGACCGATTTTATCGTCTCAAGGGATGCGCCTTCCGCCGCCAGCAACTGAAACCGGATCGGCAGAAAATACTCGCCAGTGATGTAAAGACTCGTCGTCGGCAAAAGATGATGAATATCGGCGACCCTGCCGGCTAGCGAATTCTCGATCGGAATCATGGCGAGTTCCGCCGCGCCCTCGGAAACCGCCGAAAGCGCATCCTCGAAGGTCGGACAAGGCAGAGGCGTGCAATCCGGATAGACGTTGAGGCAGGCAATATGCGAATTGGCCCCGGGCTCTCCCTGATAGGCTATTCTCAACGGGGTCATTTCGGCCTCAACATATTTCTAACCCGCTCCAACTGGTCTTCCGTATCGACCCCGATCGGACATTCATCGACAAGCGCGGCGTCGATGCGCATGCCGGCTTCGATCGCCCGCAATTGTTCGAGCCTTTCGCGCATCTCAAGCGGTGAAGGCTCAAGTCCAACAAAGCGATCGAGCGCCGCGCGTCTATAAGCATAAATGCCGATATGCTGATAGTGCGGCCCGGCACCCCATGGAACGGGAGCCCGGCTGAAGCTGAGGGCCCGCATATGACCCGACGCAAGCATGGGCCCGGCGAGTTTTACCACATTGGGATCGGCGCCATCCGCCGCGTCGCGGATTTCGGCGGCAAGCGTCGCGATGTCGGCCGCTGATTCGGCGAGAGGCGCCAGTGCCGCCTTGATGGACTGGGGTGCGATGACCGGAAGATCTCCTTGCAGGTTGATGATGATATCGAAATGCCGCGCCGGATCATAGCGTTCGATCGCCTCGTATATGCGGTCGGAGCCCGAAACATGGTCGGAGCGCGTCAGCATGGCCTCGCCGCCGGCATCGGTAATCGCGGCGGCGATGGCCGGATCACCCGCTGCGACCAGGACGGGGCCTACGTCTGCCGCGATGGCACGCTCCCAGACATGCACGATCATGGGTTTGCCGTTGATATCGGCCAAAGGCTTGCCCGGCAGGCGGCGCGCATCCATCCGGGCCGGTATGAGAATGATCGGCTGGGCCATAGGCCTTTTCGTTCAGCCGCCCGGCGGGCGGGTGGCCGAAGGCGGCAAAAAGTAGCAAGGGGGTGAGTTTATACGTGTTGCCAAGTCCGGAGCAAAGCAGCTAAGCAACGGCACCAATTTGACGCAGGCGAGGCCGCTAGGATCATGGATTCCTTCGAGTTCAACAAGATAGCGGGTGGCGTTTTAGGGGCGCTCGGGTTGACGCTTGGCTTAACCCTCGTCTCCGACATGATTTTTTCGCATCCGCCGCTGGCTAAGCCCGGCTATGATTTGCCGGGCGCGCCGGAAGCCGGCGGCAAAACCGAGGCGGCACCTGCCGCGGAACCCTTGCCCGAGCTTCTGGCCAAGGCCGATGTCGCCAAAGGCGAGGCGGACATCAAGCCCTGCCAAGCCTGTCATAATTTCGAAAAGGGAGCGGGCGTCAAAGTCGGCCCGCCGCTTTATGGCATTGTCGGCCGCGCCAAGGGCTCGTTTGCCGGCTTCGATTATTCGGATGCGATGAAAGCCAAAGGCGGCACTTGGACCTTCGAGGATTTGAATACCTTCATTACAAGTCCGAAAGCTTTCGTGCCGGGCACCAAAATGGCCTTTGGCGGCGAAGCCAATGCGCATAAGCGGGCTGATATCGTCGATTATCTGCATACGCTTTCGGATAAGCCCGAGGCTTTGCCCAAATAAGCTTGGTTAAAGCTGGCGACCGCCTGAAAAAGCGACATAATCCACCTATGTTATGCCAGACCTTAGTGGGTACGCGTTGACGCGTGCCGTCTGGCTCGATTGGATTTGTCTCGCTTATGGCTTTGCTCGTTTCGCGCCGTTCCGCGCTCCATCTTGGTACCGCAGCTCTCGCCGGTCTGACGCTGCCCAGTCTTACCTCACCTTGGGCGCGAAAGAGTTTCGCGGCGGAAGCCGAAACGGCGGAGACCGAAACCCATGGTGTATCGGTTTTTGGCGATTTGGCCTTGCCGGCGGACTTTCCCTACTTTCCTTATGTGAATCCGGAGGCCCCGAAGGGCGGCACTGTCTCGCGCGAACTCTTCGGCACGTTCGATTCGCTGAACGACTTCATCCTGCGCGGCGATCCGGCCGCGGGCATGGACATGACCTTCGACAGCCTGATGAAGTCGAGCCTCGACGAGCATGATGCGCTCTATGGGCTCGTCGCGCGCGCCGTGCGTATCTCGCCCGACAAACTCACCTATCGTTTTCTCCTGCGCAAGGAAGCCCGCTTCCACGATGGCTCGCCGCTGACCGCCAAGGATGTCGTCTTTTCGCTTGAGACGTTAAAGGCGAAGGGGCATCCGCGAATCCGCCAATATTTGCGCGATCTCGTCAGCGCCGTCGCCGAAGCTGATGATACCGTCGTCGTGACCTTGGCGAAGGGCCGCAGCCGCGATCTGCCGCTTCTGGTTGCTGGCTATCCGATCTTTTCGGCCGCCTATTATGCCAAGCATCCGTTCGAAGAAACGACTCTCGATCCGCCGCTCGGCTCCGGCCCCTATAAGGTCGGCCGCCTCGAACAGGGCCATTTCATCAGCTTCGAACGGGTCGCGGATTATTGGGCGAAGGACCTGCCGGTCAATCGCGGCCAGTCGAATTTCGATCTGATCCGCTTTGATTATTATTCCGACCGCTCGGTCGCCTTCGAGGCCTTCAAGGCCGGCGCCTTCACCGTGCATGAGGAGTTCACCTCGGCCAATTGGGCGAAGGGCTATGATTTTCCCGCGATGCGCGACGGGCGCGTGATCCGCGAGACGATTCCGGACGAGAATATTTCAGGCATTCAGGGCTGGTTCTTCAACATCAGGCGCCCCGCCTTCAAGGACCCGCGCATCCGCGAGGCGATCGGTACGGCTTTCGACTTCAAATGGACGAATGCCAATCTGATGTATGGCTCCTACGAGCGCACGACGTCCTATTTCGAAAATTCCGACATGGAGGCCAAGGGCCTCCCCGATGCGGAAGAGCTCGCGCTGCTTGAGCCCTTCCGCGACAAGGTGCCCGCGGAGGTGTTCGGCCAACCCTATGTGCCGCCGGAATCGACCGAGCCAGGCCAGCCGCGCGATCTGTTGCGCAAGGCCAATGAGCTGTTGCTCTCGGCCGGCTGCAAGCGTCAGGATACGCTCCTGCTTTTGCCCGACGGCAAGCCGTTCAAGTTCGAGTTTCTGTACGACGAACGCGGGCTTGAGCCGCATACGCAGTCGTTCATCCGCAATCTGCGTCAGCTCGGCATAGATGCGAATATCCGTGTCGTCGATGCCGCGCAATATAAGCAGCGCATGGACGATTTCGACTTCGATGTGACGACCGAGCGGCTCGTCATGTCTTTTTCGCCGGGCGAAGAATTACGCAGCCGGTTCGGATCGGAATTGGCGAGCGTGCATGGGTCGAGCAATGTCGTCGGCATCCAGGATCCCGTCGTCGATGCGCTGATCGCCAAGGCCCTGGTTGCGAATTCGCGCGACGAGCTCGTGCATATTTGCCGGGCGCTCGATCGCGTGTTGCGGGCCGGACGCTATTGGGTGCCGCATTGGTACAAGCCGACCCATTGGATCGCGCATTGGGACGTGTTCAGCCGGCCGGATAAGACGCCGCGCTATGATCCGGGCATCGTCTCGACCTGGTGGTACGACGAGAGCAAGGCCAAACGAATCAAATTCGCGGGCTGATCCAGCGCAACGAGCCGTCATTGCGAGGAGCAAAGCGACGAAGCAATCCATGCTACGGTTTGGGCCGCTCTTTCTGGATTGCTTCGCTTCGCTCGCAATGACGGGTCTTTGGTTCTCATCCCGCCTTGGGAAAAGAGATTAAGAGCAATGGCAATTCAACCCAAAGCGATTAAACTCTAGCGATGGCTGCTTATATCGCGCGACGCCTCCTTTTCATGATTCCGACGATTTTCGGAATCCTGTTCATTTCCTTCGTCATCGTGCAATTCGCGCCGGGCGGCCCGGTCGAGCGCATCCTCGCGCAATTGCAGGGCCAGGATTCGGGCGCGACCTCGAGTTTCAGTGGGGGCACCGATCTCGGCGCGGGCGCGAGCCGCGGCGGCGGGCTCGACTCGAAATATCGCGGCGCGCAAGGGCTCGATCCGAAATTCATCGCCGAGCTCAATAAGCAGTTCGGTTTCGACAAGCCGGCCTATGAACGCTTCTTTCAGATGCTGAAGAACTATCTCGTCTTCGATTTCGGCCGGTCCTATTTTCGCGACGTATCCGTCATGCAGCTTATCAAGCAAAGGCTGCCGGTTTCGATCTCGCTCGGCCTTTGGATGACGCTCATGTCCTACGCGATCTCGATTCCGCTCGGCATCCGCAAGGCGATGAAAGAGGGATCGCGCTTCGACGTTTGGACATCGGCCGTGGTCATCATCGGCTATGCGGTGCCGAGCTTTCTCTTCGCCATCCTTTTGATCGTGCTTTTTTGTGGCGGCTCATTCTGGCAGATCTTTCCGCTGCGAGGGCTCACCTCGGACAATTGGAACGATCTTTCGCCCTTCGGAAAGGTCACGGATTATCTCTGGCACATCACCTTGCCGGTGCTCTCGATGACGCTCGGCGCCTTCGCCACGATCACTTTTCTCACCAAGAATTCTTTCTTGGACGAGATTCGCAAGCTCTATGTGCAGACCGCGCGTATGAAGGGCCTGAGCGAAACGCGGGTGCTCTACGGGCATGTCTTCCGCAATGCGATGATGATTGTCGTCGCGGGCTTTCCGGGCGCTTTCATCGCCGCCTTTTTCGGCGGCTCTTTGTTGATCGAGACGATTTTTTCGCTGAACGGCCTCGGCCTTCTGTCGTTTGAATCGATCGTCAATCGCGACTATCCGGTGGTCTTCGCCAATCTCTATATTTTCGCTCTGCTTGGCCTTTTCGTGAATCTCCTCTCCGACCTCACCTATACCTGGATCGATCCGCGCATCGATTTCGAGACGAGGGAGGTTTGAGGTGAGCAGTGCCGGCTTCGAACGCGAATTGATCTACGAGGGTCCGGCGCTCGCACCGGTGCTTCCAGCGCAAGGCCTGATCGCGCTCTCGCCGATCAACCGCAGACGGCTCGCCAATTTTAAAGCCCATAACAGAGGCCATTGGTCGTTCTGGATCTTTATCGTTCTCTTCGGCCTGTCGCTTTTTGCCGAATTCATCGCGAACGATAGGCCGCTCATCGTGTCCTATAAGGGCGAGCTGCTGTTTCCGATTTTCCACGATTATCCGGAAGAAAAATTCGGCGGCTTCCTGGCCCAGACGGATTATCGGGACTCGGTCATCTCCGATGAGATCCAATCGCATGGCTGGATCCTGTGGCCGCCGATCCGCTATTCCTACCGTACCATCAATCGGGCTTTGCCGGTCCCGGCGCCCTCGCCGCCGACCTGGATGCTCTCCGACGCGCAATGTCAGGCCGCGGCCGCCAAACTCTTGAAGCCGGGCGAGCCCAATCGCGGCTGCCGCGACATCGAATGGAACTGGCTCGGCACAGACGATCAGGGCCGCGATGTGCTGGCGCGGCTCATTTACGGGTTCCGGCTTTCGATCCTGTTCGGACTGATCCTTGCCGCGATTTCATCGGTCATCGGCATAGCAGCCGGTGCGGTGCAGGGCTATTTCGGCGGCTGGACCGATCTTTTGATGCAACGGTTCATCGAGATCTGGTCGTCGCTGCCGCGGCTTTATCTGCTCATCATCGTGTCATCCTTTATCGTGCCGGGCTTTTTCGTGTTGCTCGGCATTCTTCTGATCTTCTCCTGGGTCTCGCTCGTTCACGTGGTCCGCGCCGAATTCTTGCGGGCACGCAATTTTGAATATGTGAATGCGGCCCGCGCGCTTGGATTGAGCAATGGCAAGATCATGGTGAAACATATTCTGCCGAATGCGATGGTCGCGACCTTGACCTTTCTGCCCTTCGTCTTGAATGAATCGATCACGACACTGACGGCGCTTGATTTTCTGGGCTTCGGCCTGCCGCCGGGCTCGCCGTCGCTCGGCGAACTTCTGCTGCAAGGCAAATCCAATCTTCAGGCGCCGTGGCTCGGCCTCACCGGGTTCATCGTCATCGCGGCCATGCTCTCGCTTTTGATCTTCATCGGCGAAGCCGTGCGCGATGCTTTCGACCCCAGGAAGACACTCGCGTGAGTCCGCTTCTCGACGTTCGCGATCTCTCGGTCACCTTTCATCAAGGCGATCGCGACTTCGCGGCGGTCGACAAAATCTCCTTTACGCTGACGGAAGGCCGCACGCTGGCGCTGGTCGGCGAATCCGGCTCCGGCAAAAGTCTGACGGCGCTTTCCATCGTCAAACTTCTGCCGCCGGGCGCGGACTTGCGCGGACAGGTCCTGTTCAATGGCGAGGACATATCGGCCTGCAGCGAAGCGCGGCTGCAAAGCCTGCGCGGCGAAGCCATCACGATGGTTTTCCAGGAGCCGATGACCTCGCTCAATCCGCTCCACACGATCGAGCGGCAGATCGGCGAGATCCTGCAGTTGCACGGGATGCGTGGCGCGGTAAAGATACGTGCCCGCATCATCGAGCTTTTGCAGGAAGTCGGCATTCCCGATCCCTCGGAGAGGCTAAATGCCTATCCGCATCAATTGTCGGGCGGCCAGCGCCAGCGCGTCATGATTGCCATGGCGCTCGCCAATCGTCCGAAGCTTTTCATTGCCGACGAGCCGACGACGGCGCTTGATGTCACCGTGCAGGCGCAGATCCTGACGCTCTTGAAGGATCTTCAAAAGCGCCACAACATGGCGATGCTCTTCATTACGCATGATCTTGGAATCGTGCGCCGCCTCGCCGATGACGTCGCCGTCATGCAGCATGGCAAGATCGTCGAGGCGGGTCCGGTCGAGACGATTTTTTCAAAGCCGCAGCATCCCTATACGCAAATGCTGCTTGCGGCCGAACCGAAGGGCGAGCCGCCGGCGCTCGATCTCTCCGCGAAAGTGATCCTCACCGCCGAGGACATCAAAGTTCATTTTCCGATCAAGCGGGGTTTTTTTCGCCGCACCGTCGGTGTGGTAAAGGCGGTCGACGGCATTTCGCTGTCGGTGCGCGAAGGCCAGACGCTCGGCATCGTTGGCGAGTCCGGCTCCGGCAAGACGACATTGGGCCTGGCGCTTCTGCGGCTGATTTCCTCGCAAGGCAAGATCCTTTATCTCGGCCGGGCGATCGAGGGTCTGGGCTTCAAGGCGATGCGTCCCTTGCGCCGCGAGATGCAGGTGGTCTTCCAGGACCCTTATGGATCTCTCTCGCCGCGTCTGTCAGTTGCTGATATCGTCGCCGAAGGGCTGATCGTCCAGGACAAGGGCCTGAGCTTCCTGCAAAGGCGCGAGATCGTCGCCCGCGCCTTGGACGATATGGGGCTCGATCCGAAAGACATGGATCGTTACCCGCATGAATTTTCAGGCGGGCAGCGCCAGCGCATCGCGATTGCGCGCGCCATGGTGCTCGATCCGAAATTCGTGGTGCTCGACGAGCCGACCTCGGCGCTCGACATGTCGGTGCAGGCGCAGATCGTCGAGCTCTTGCGCGAACTGCAGAAGAAGCGCGGCCTCGCCTTTCTCTTCATCAGCCATGATCTCAAGGTCGTGCGCGCCTTGGCGAGCGAGATCATCGTCATGCGCTACGGCAAAGTGGTCGAGGCGGGCGAGGCGGCGAAGATTTTCGGCAATCCGCAAAGCGATTATACGCGGGCGCTCTTCGCCGCGGCGTTCCATATCAAGGCCGATGTCAGCAACGCCGTCAGCCAATAGATTTCTGTTTTAAACGCTGACCCTGGTAAGGTCCGCCTTATACTTATCCAATTTGGAGACATTCGATGCGTTACGAACTATCCGGTACCGTGATGCAAACCCTGGCGGTCGATCTCGATCCCGGCGAAACCGTATTCAGCCAGACCAATTGCATGTGCTGGATGAATGATGCGATCGCCATGTCGACCCATACGGGAGGCGGTTTTCTCGCCGGCATCAAGCGCAGCTTCGGCGGCGGCAGCTTTTTCATCACCGATTTTACGGCGCAGGGACCAGGGCATGTCGCGTTCGCCCCGCGCTTTCCCGGCACGATTCTGCCTGTGCAGCTCAACGCCGCTCAGGCCTTGATCTGCCGCAAGGAGACTTTTCTCTGCGCGGAAAAATCGGTGACCCTCGATGTGGCCTTGCAGAAGCGCCTCGGCGCGGGGTTTTTCGGCGGCCAAGGCTTCATACTGCAAAAGGTCATGGGCCCCGGCATGGTCTGGCTCGATCTCTCAGGCGAAGTGGTCCACCGCGACCTTGCCATGGGCGAGCGCCTCCTGGTTCATGCCGGCCATGTCGGCGTCATGGACCCGAGCATCGGATTCGACATTCAATTGGTGCCCGGATTTAAAAATATCCTGTTTGGTGGCGACGGCCTCTTCCTCGCGACCCTCACCGGGCCTGGTCACGTCGCATTGCAGAGCATGCCGATCATGAATCTCGCGGAAGAGATCGGCCGCTATCTTCCAGGCAATGGGGAAGCCTCGACGTCCGGCAATGTCGCGACCGGCGTCGCGGCAAGCGCGGTCGGCGCCGTCCTTGGCAGTCTGTTCGGTTCGCGGAACGACCGTGCCTGATCGCGCCTGAGACGGTTCACTCCGGCCCGAGTTCGGACACGATGCTCGGCAAAGGCTCGGTCGGCAGTGTCGTCTCCCAGCCGCCGCCGAGCGCCTTATAGAGCTGGACGAGATCGGTCGAGACATTCGTCGCGCTTTGCGCATATTGCTGCTTGGCGGCGAACAGAGTCTGCTCCGCGTTGAGAACCGTGATGAATTCAGTGACCCCATCGACATAGCGCGCGCGGGACAATGTGAGCGCCTGTGCGGAATGCCCGATCTGCGCCTTGAGCGCTTCGCGCCGTTTCTGCTCGTTGCGGAAGGAGACCAGCGCGTTGACGACGTCATGCCAGGCTTGCAGCACCGCCTTTTGATAGGCGATCGCCGCCTCTTGCTGCTGCGCCTCGCGCAGTTCCAAAGTCGATCTCAGGCGGCCGCCTTCGAAGATCGGCAAAGAAATGCTCGGGCCGAAGGTGTATTGCAGCGAGCTGCCCTTCCACAGATTCTTCAAATCGAGGGAGTTGAAGCCGACGCTGCCGTTCAGTTTCACGCTCGGATAGAATTCGGCGACGGCGACACCGATATCGGCCGTCGCGGCATGGAGCTGCGCTTCCGCCTGCCTTATGTCTGGGCGCCTGCGCGCGAGCTCGGAGGGAATGCCGAGCGGCACGCGGGCGGGAGCCGGCGGGATCGGCTTGGCGCGCGCGAGCTTGCCTTCCAATGAGCCGGGCGGTTCGTCGAGCAAGAGGGCCAGCGCATTCATCTGCACCGTCTCTTGCGTGTGCAATTGCGGTATCTGCGCCTTGATGCTTTCGACTTCGGCCGCGGCATTCTCGACATCGAGCCCGGTGACGAGACCTTTCTCGACGCGCGCGCGCGTCAGCTCCATGATCTCGGTCGCGCTTTTCAGATTGTCGTTCGCGATGGCGATCTGCTCCTGCACGCCGCGCAATTCGATGTAGTCGCGCGCCACTTCGGCGAGGAGCGACACGAGAACATCGCGGCGCTGGTCTTCGCTCAGGTGGATCTGCGCGTCGCCAGCCTCGATCTGGCGGCGGACATGGCCCCAAATATCGACTTCCCATGCGGCATCGAAGGTCGGCTGATAGATGCTGATCGGTGGGACGACGAAGGGTTGTCCGTTGGTAAGGGCCTTGCCCAGGCTGACGATGCCGTTCTGGCTCAAAAGCTCGCGCGTATAGGTTGCGTTGCCGTTCAGCGTCGGGAAAGCGGCCGAGGCCGTCACGCCGCGCTGGAACCGGCTTTCGGCCAATTTGACTGTGGCCGTCTGCAAATCGAGATTGGTGGCTACCGCCTCCTCCTCGAGCCGCGTCAGGGCGGGGTCGCGGAATGTCGCCCACCAATGCGGGTCTGGCGCCGCAGGGAGGAAGGGCGGATTCGGGGGAACCGCAGGCGTCGGTTTGCCAAAGAACGAAACCGCTGGGAGCCCGGGGGTGGGCGGAACGAAATCCGGGCCAACGGAATAACAGCCCGACAGGCTCGACGCCGCCAGCAGACTGAATAATTTGACCGTTTTCAACCCCATTGGCCCGTCCGAACGCTACGCTTATTGGGCTAGAGCGGGATGAGGAAAAGTGTGCAGCGGTTTTCCGCCCGCATCCCGCTCTAAACTATCTAGTGCCATTGCGCTCGATATGATCGGACGCGCCATTCACCGTATGATCTTAACCGAAAAGGCTGCGACTTTTCGGGAACACCTTTGAACTTATTGCATCAGCACTTTCGGGTCCGATGGCTCTAATGCCCTCCGGCCGGCGCCCGGCTGCCTATCTGAGGCGACAGGAGAAAACAGACGGGTACGACGGCGAAGGCAATGACCGCGCAATATAAAAACACGTCGGCATAGGCCAGGACTTGGACCTGCTTCAGAAAGACCTGATAGACTTGACCGAGCGCGTATTGATGCGCCGTGGCCGCCGCATGGCCCATGGCGATCCAGGCCGCCTGATAGCTCGCGATAAGATCGTTGAAGGGCTGATGGGAGGGCGTCGCCCATTGTGACAGATAGAATTGATGGGTCTGCGCTCTTTGCGTGACGAAGGCCGTGGACAGCGAAATGCCGATCGAGCCGAACACGTTCCGGAACATGGAAAAGAGCGCGGTCGCATCGCCGTTGAGTTCGCGCGGCAAGGTCGTATAGGAGATCGTGCTGATCGGCACGAAGAGGAAAGCCAGCGCCGTGGTCTGGAAGGCACGCATCTCCACGAGCGTCATGAAATCGATATTCGGAACAAGCCGGTTCGAATAGATCATCGAACATCCCATGATGAAAAAACCGGCCGCGATCACGTAGCGCGTTTGCACGTATTTGAGCAGTCTCGTCACGAAGGGGATGAGAAGAATGATGACCACGCCGCCCGGCGACAGGATCAGGCCCGACCAGGTCGCGTCATAGCCGATGACTTGTTGCGCGAATTGCGGAATGATCACCGCGCTCGCATAGAGGAGAGCGCCGGTGGCGCCGATCATGATGCAGCCGCCGGCGAAATTACGGTCCGCGAAAACCCGCAGATTGACGATCGGCTTTTTCGCGATCAGCAGCCAGATGATCGAGCCGATGATCCCGGCGACGGCCAAAAGCCCCATGAGCTGAATGAAAACGGAGCTGAACCAATCGTCGTCCTCGCCGCGGTCGAGCATGACCTGCAGGCAGCCGAGGCCGAGCGTGATGAGCGACAGGCCGATATAGTCGATTCCGCGGCTCTTTCTCTCTTGAATCCACGGCGGGTCTTGGACCAGAAGCGACACAAGAAAGACGGCGGCGATACCGACCGGCACATTGATGAAGAAGATCCACCGCCATGTGGTCTGGTCGGTGATGATACCGCCGAGCGTCGGGCCCAGTACCGGCGCGACGATGGTCGCGATGGCGACCACGCCGAAGGCGGCGCCGCGTTTTGCCGGCGGAAACGTATCGAGGATGATCGATTGCTGATTGGGTTGCAGGCCGCCGCCGAAAAACCCCTGCGCCAGCCGGAAGACCACGAGCTGCCCGAGGCTCGTCGCCGTGCCGCATAGAAACGAGCAGACCGTGAACATCGCGATGCAGATCAGGAAATAGCGTTTGCGTCCCAAAAGGTCGCTCAGCCATCCGGAAATCGTCAGCACGATGGCATTGGCGACGAGATAGGAGGTCAAAGCCCAGGTGGCCTCGTCGCTGCTCGCCGACAGACTGCCCGCTATATGGGGCAGGGCGACGTTGACGATCGTGGTATCCAAGATTTCCATGAAAGCCGCGCTCGTCACCACGACCGCGATCAGCCATGGATTATGCGCGGGCCTCCAATCCGAATTCGGATTCGGCGGTTCGATCATCTGACCGTCACCGAGGGAACGACGGAGAGACCAAGCGGCAAGGGAATATTGGGATCGAGACCGCTGTCGATGACGATCTTGACCGGAACGCGCTGGACGATCTTCACGAAATTGCCGGTCGCATTTTCAGGCGGGAAGGCGGTGAATTTCGAGCCGGACCCGAGCTGGATCGAATCGACATGGCCTTTCAAATGCAGATTTGGATAGGCATCGACGCTGATCTCGGCGGGCTGGCCCGGGCGCATCAGGGTCAATTGGCTCTCCTTGAAATTCGCCGTGACCCAAATGTCCGGCGAGACGATCGAGAAAATCTGCTGGCCGGGAGTCACATAAGTGCCGACCTCGACATTGCGTTTGGTGATCCAGCCATCCTGCGGCGCGGTCACGACCGTCCAGGACAGGTTGAGATCGGCTTGATCGAGGCGCGCCTGTGCCTGTCCGACCTGGCCCGAGAGCTGGCCGACCTGCGTCCGCGCCTGGCCAATTTGTTCCTGCACCGGCTCGGCCTGTTTCACGCGCGCTTCTGCCAGCGCCACCTGGGCTTGCGCCTGATTATAGGCGGCTGTCGCCTGGTCGACTTCCTGTTGCGAGGTCGCGAGTTTCGTCAAAGATTTTTGCCGCTCATAATCGGCTTGGGCTTTGACGAGATTGGCTTTCGCCGTGGCGAGCTGCGCTTGCGCCGCCTGCAGTTCGGCCGGAAAATTCTTCTGGGCAATCGCTACCGCGAACTTGAAGCCTTCGAGCTGCGATTTGGCCGTCGCGAGCGCGCCCTCGGCCTGAATGCGATCGTTTGTATATTGCCGAGGGTCGATATGAATGAGCGGCTGGCCCTTGTGAACGAACTGGTTGTCCGTCACATCGAGGGAGACGACGAGTCCCGATACCTGCGGCGCTATGGAGATGGCGCGGCCATCGATAAAGGCGTCGTCGGTGCTCTCAAGATGCGATTGCACCTGCCAATAATGATAGCCCGCACCGGCGCCCAGAATCACACCGAGAAAGATCCCGATCCAAAGCAAGGGGCGGCGCTTGCGCGGTTTCGCCGGGCCGCCTGGAGCCTGCGACTTATCTTCTTTGGGCTTGTCGTCGCGCGCCACAGGCCCCGGAGGCGGAACCTGCGGCGGTTCGGCTTCGGCAACGGGACCGGGCTTTTTCGCCGATGTGACGGTCATCGCTCGCGGCCCCCGTTTTTTGCGCCGGCGCAGCCGGTTTTACCCGCGCGGACGAAGGAGTCAGCATGGGCGTTTTTGCCTCTCGTGGCCCAAAAGCGGACATGCGCGGGAACATCAAAAGTCATTTCCATTGCGCCTAGGGTAGAGACTGGGTCACAATATGAATAAATCCGTATTGTGCGCCGAACTGATCCGAACTATCTAGTTCGCTTAAAGCAGGATGTCTATGGCTTCGTCAACAGTGCTGAACGACCCGGAACAGTGCGTGGAGGAAAAACGGCGGGTCCGCCGCGGGGAAACCCGCCGCTGCGAGGTGGCTGAGGTGGCGCAGCGAATTTTCCTTGAGCGTGGCTATAGCCAAACGACCATGCAGTCCATCGCCGAAGAGGCGGGGGCCTCGAAAGAAACGCTTTATCGTCATTTCGGCAGCAAGGAAGGGCTTTTTACCGAAATCGTGCGCGCGAAATCGGCGCAAATCGCGACACGTCTCGACGAGGAAATCACTCTGCATGCCTCTCCCGACGAGGTCCTGACCCATGTCGGCACCAGCCTTTTGAAGACCTTGAGTTGCGACGACGTCTTGTCCTTTTACGGGTGGATCGTCGCCGAAACGCCGCGGGCGCCCGAGCTCGGCCGCATTTTCTATGAGCTCGGCCCGGCTATGGTGCGGGCCAAATTGAAAACCTATCTCGAACGCGCCACGGAACAGAAGGTTCTGTGTTGCGACAATCCTATTTTGGCGACGAAAATCTTTTTAGGCTCGATCCTCGCGGACATCCATCTGCGGGCTCTCACCCTTGGCGTCAAAGACATAGGTGAAGCTGAGATCCGCGAACAGGTTGACGCCGCCGTTGCCATGTTTCTCGCGCGGTACCGCTATCCCGTCAAAGCCTGATCGGCAGACGTCCACATCTTTTCGGGGGGCTTAATACCCGTCCGCGCGCGTATCGCGCTGGCGCGGATCGGAGGCGCCGATCAAAAGATTTTTGATGCGTCCGATGGTTTGCGCCGAGCCCCAGGCATTGGCCACGGTCACTCTATAGCCCTGCGCCTCGAGCGCATGGATCGTGTCGGGCGAAAGGCCGCGCTCGACCCGCAATTCATCCGGAAGGCCTTGATGATGAATGCGCGGCGCTTCGGTCGCCTCGGCGATATTCATCCCGAAGTCGAGGACGTTCAGTACGATTTCAAGCACAATCGTGATGATGCGCGAGCCGCCGGGCGAGCCAGTGACGAGGAGGAGCCCGTCCTTATCGAAGACCATGGTCGGGGCCATGGACGACAAAGGCCGTTTGCGCGGTCCAGGCGCATTGGCCGCGCCGCCGACAAGACCATAGGCATTGGGGGCACCGGGTTTGGCCGCGAAATCGTCGAGCTCGTTGTTGAGGAGGATGCCCGTGCCATCGGCGACGAGGCCAAGCCCATAAGAGAAATTCAATGTGTAAGTGTTCGACACCGCATCGCCGGCCTCGTCGACGATCGAAAAATGCGTCGTCTGATCGCTTTCGTAAGGCGCAGGATCGAGTGGTTTGATCGACGCGGGGTCGCGTATGTGATCGGCCGGAATCTCGGCCCGCAATTTCGCGGCATAGGCTTTTGAAATAAGACCTTTGACGGGAATATCCGTGAACGCCGGATCGCCCAGATATTCGGCCCGGTCCGCATAAGCAAGCTTCATGGCTTCGGCGAGATCGTGGATCGTCGCGGCCGAATTGGCGCCAAGATCAGCCAGCGGAAAACCTTCGAGAATATTGAGAAGCTCGATGATATGCACGCCGCCCGACGACGGCGGCGGCACGGAAGCAATCTCATAGCCGCGATAGGTTCCGTGCAAAGGCTCGCGCTCGATGGCCCGATAGGCGCTGAGATCCTCGAGCGTCATGTGACCGCCGGCCGCCTGCACCGCGGCAACAAGCTTTTCGGCAATGGGTCCCTGATAGAAGCCGCGCTCCCCATCACGGCCTATGGCTTCAAGCGCATTGGCGAGATCGGTTTGGACGAGACGCTCACCGCGTGTCAAAGGCGTCGCGTCCGAGTGCAGAAAAATCGCTTGCGTCGATGGCCAGCGGCGCAGCCACGATGCGCTTGAGGCGAGTGAATCGGCGAGGCCGTCATTGACCGTCAGACCCTGGCGGGCGAGTGCGACCGCGGGCGCCGCGAGATTGGCGAGGCTGAATTTGCCCGATCCATATTTGCGCAAAGCCAGCGCCAGGCCCGCGACCGTCCCGGGCACGCCGACCCCCAATCCGCTGGCGCGCGATTTTGCCGGTACTGCCACACCATTGTTGTCGAGAAAGACATCCGGCTTCGTATCGGCGGGTGCCGCTTCCCGATAATCGATGACGACGGTCTTATTGGGGGCAGCGAGATGAACAAGCATGAAGCCGCCGCCGCCAAGATTGCCGGCCTGCGGGAGAGTCACCGCCAAGGCGAAGCCGACCGCGACGGCGGCATCCACGGCATTGCCGCCGCGCTTGAGAATATCGACCCCGACTTCTGTCGCCTGCGTCTCTTGACTGGCGACCATGCCATGCGTGGCGAGCACAGGCAGGATGCGGCGGCCTTGGGCGGCGAAAGATTGCCCGGCCGGCTCCGCATAAGCCGGCTCCGCGCAAGCCGCCGCGCATAAGCCAATGCTTAAGTATAAGGCGGCAAAAAAAGCCGTCCTTCGGCCAGAGTAAATGAGGTCCGACCAAGCCCGGCTTTCGGCGTGAGCCAAGGCGTGCGGCGCCTTGCATCTCATGCGGTGGTACCAAAAGAACCCTGACATCACGACTCGGATCGTAGGCAATTACTTAACGAAATTAAGCGATTGTGCCAGCACAACATGCCCCCGTCTCGCGGCATACCGGATGCCGGCGAAATCCGGGTTCGGAAAGGCGTTTCCCATCGTGGCAATGGAACGTTCATGTCTCTCGTAGTGATCATTGATGACAGTGCGACCAATCGCAATATTTTCGGTTTGCTGGCTCAGTCCCTTGCGCCCGATATCACTGTCAAAACCTTTGGCGATCCGGCCGAAGCATTGGTCTGGCTTTCGGACAATACGCCTTACCTCATTATCACCGACTATAAAATGCCGCAGATGGACGCCGCGGAATTCATCCGACGTTTCCGTGCCTTCCGCAATTCTGACAATGTCCCGGTCATCGTCATCACCGTTTACGAAGAGCGCTCCTTCCGCCTGCAGGCGCTTGAGGCGGGCGCGACGGATTTTCTGACCTCGCCGGTCGATCACCACGAATTCCTGACCCGCGCACGCAATCTGCTCGATCTGCGCAAGCATCAACTTCTGCTTGCACAACGCGCCGATACGCTGGAGCGCGAATTGAAGGACAGCGAGCGTTCGCTGCGCGATTCAAGCGAACGACTGGCGCAGGTCATCGACACTTTGCCGATCATGATCAGGGCGGTCGGCTACGATGGAAGCGTCTTGTTCGTCAACGCCTATGAAACCCGGTTTTTCGCCGTCGATCCGGCCTCCGTCATCGGCAAGCAGGGATCGGTCCTGCTCGGAGAGGAAGCCTGGTCGAATTCCTATGCGCTCGACCGCATGGTGTTTGAAACCGGCAAGGCCATGCCGACCTATGAAGAAGAGATCGTCGATCATGCGGCTGTGAAGAGGGTCTTTTTGACCTCCAAGGCACCGTTGCACGATCTCGACAACAAAGTCATCGGGGTCCTGACGAGCTCGCTCGACATTTCGGCGCGCAAGCAGACCGAAGCGCATCTCCGCTATACGGCGCAGCATGACGCTCTGACGGATCTGCCGAACCGCATGATGCTGCGCGAGAGATTGCGGAGCCTGATTGCGCGCTCGCGCCGCGGCGATCATCTTTTTGCGCTGCACCTCATCGATCTCGATGGCTTCAAGCGCGTTAATGATCTCCTGGGTCATACGGCCGGCGATCGGTTTTTGAAGGCACTCGCCAAACATTTGCGCCATTCGATCCGCGAAGCGGATATGATCGCGCGGCTTGGTGGCGACGAATTCGCCGTTCTTCAGAGAGATGTCGGCTCGAGCGAAGATGCAGCCGTCTTCGCGACTCGTATCCTTGAGACCGTCGGGCGTTTCAAATGCCAGGACCATGACGGCCTTGTCACCAGCGCCAGCATAGGCATCGCCATGCACCCGTCGGACGGGAGCGACGCCGAAGATCTTTTGCGCAACGTCGATCTCGCCATGTACAAAGCCAAGGCCGAGGGCGGCAACAGCTTCTGTTTCTATGCGGCGGATTTGCAGGCGCGTGCCAAACACGCCGCGGGTCTCGATGCGGAATTGCGTCATGCTTTGGCGGAAAATCAATTCCTGCTCTATTATCAACCGCAGGTCGATCTTTCGACAGGCCAGATCGTCGGCGCGGAGGCGCTTTTGCGCTGGAACCGCCCCGGCAAGGGGATCACGACGCCCGGCGCCTTTCTGGCGCGCGCCGAGGAGAATGGTCTCATCCTCCCGATCAACGAATGGGTTCTTCGTGAGGCCTGCCGCGAACTCAAAGCCTGGCACGATGCCGGTCTTCCGCGCATCCGGATCGCGGTCAATCTGTCGCCGGTTCAATTCCGCAAACGCACCGTGCCTCTGCTCGTCGCCAAAGTTCTGGCCGAGTCGGGGCTTGAGGGCCAATATCTCGATCTTGAATTGACCGAAAGCATCATGATGCAAGATATGAACGCGGTCGAGCGGGATCTGCATCAACTCGTCGATCTCGGCGTGCATCTTGCGATCGACGATTTCGGAACCGGCTATTCGTCTCTGGCCTATGTGAAACGTTTTCCCGTCGACCGGATCAAGATCGACCAGAGCTTCGTCCGCAACATGGTGGATGACGTGAACGATGCCGCAATCGTCCGGGCCATCATCACGCTCGGCCATAGCCTCAATGTCACGGTCGTTGCGGAAGGCGTCGAGACCGCCGATCAATTGGCCCGTTTGCGCGCAGAGAACTGCGACGAAATCCAGGGCTATTATTTCGGCAAACCCATGCCGGCTGCCGATTTTGCGGATTTGATCCGAGGCGGTTCGCCGATCGCACTCCGCTCGGCTTGAGGCCACCCATGGCTGAGGTCGATATCACGTCGCGCCAAGCCGGCCGAAGCGCACCTCAGCGTCCTTCCGAAAGCCGCGGTCTTGACGCAAAACCCGGCCTGTTCGCGCGCATGCGAAACCATTTGGCGCGCCGGCCCGACTCGGAGCATGAGACGGCCTTCAACCGGTTCGCGCTCTGCGCCTGCGCGCTGCTTTATCTCATCGGAGCGAGTTTCTTCGGCGATGCCGAGGCGCATCGCACGCTGGCGGAACTGGCCGTCAATTTCGCCATCTTCAACTTCTTCGCGGTGGTCATATTTATTCTGATTCTACGCGACTCGGGCGTATCGCCGCTCCGGCGTTTCGTCTCGATCTGCGTCGATGCCGGCTGCGTCTCCTACCTCATCCACATGGGGGGCGCCGCGACGGCCTTGTTCTATCCGCTGCTTCTCTGGATCATTTTCGGCAATGGCTTTCGCTTCGGCGTGCGCTATCTGGCCATCGCCGCGGCGGTTGCGACCTTTACGTTCTCGGCGGTCGTGATCACCACGCCGTTCTGGCGGGATAATATTTCCTTGTCGCTCGGCCTCATCGTCGGGCAGATCGTTCTGCCGGCCTATGTTTCGATTCTGATCCGGAAATTATCGGAAGCCAAGCGCCAGGCGGAAGAAGCAAACCGGGCCAAGAGTCTGTTTTTGGCGAGTGTCAGCCACGAGTTGCGCACGCCTCTCAACGCGATCATCGGTTTGAGCGATCTCTTGAGCGATATGACCACTGACGAAGAGCAAGGAGACATGTCGCGGACCATCGCGACGGCCGGGCGCTCTCTATTGGCCTTGATCACCTCCATACTCGACTTCTCTCAAAAGGAGGTGACGAAGTCCCCGGAACGGGAGGAGGAGGTCGATCTATTCTCCTTGCTCGCGAGCACGCGCGACATGTTGGCCGTGCAAGCGAATGCACGCGGACTATGGCTGACCCTTCATATCACGCCGCGGGTACCGCAATTCGTCACAAGCGATTCCCGCGGCCTCGAACAGATTCTCGTCAATCTTACCGGCAATGCTCTGAAATTCACGCAAGCCGGTCATGTCACCATTTTCGCCGACGCGATTGAGATGGCGCCGGGCCGAGTCAAATTGCGCATCGAAGTTTCCGATACAGGCATTGGCATAGCGCCCGAGGCGCAGGCCCGGATCTTCGAGAGCTTTACGCAGGCCGATGAAACAATCATCGACCGGTTCGGGGGCAGCGGTCTTGGTCTCGCCATCGTCAAGCAGCTTGTCGAAGCCAAGGGCGGCAAGGTCGGCGTCGAAAGCATTGTCGGCGCGGGCAGCACGTTCTGGCTCGAATTCGAATGTCTTGCCGGAACGGCGAAGCCGCTTGCGCTTCCGTCTCAGATGCTGCCATGGCTCCTCTTGTCGGAGGATCGTGCGATTGGGCCGTTGATCGAGCAGCAGGGTGTGACAGTCGAGCAGGTCTCGACCATGGCGGATCTGGCCAAGACGATGCAGGCTCCGGAATGGACGCGCGCGCATCACCGGCCCGTCATCATCCTCGATCAGCGCGCATTCGGTGCGAATTTGGAAGAGATTGCCCGCCGATTGCGTGGAAGCGATCCGGCTCGCGGGCCTATGCTGATCGCTTTGAAGGAGAATGAGTCGGTCGATATCCAGTCGCGTGAACTCTATCTGACGACCTTGCCGCGTCCCCTCGATGCAGCCTCCATCATGAACATGTGGCAGCATGTATCCTGGAGCAAACGCAAGAGCATGGCGCGCCGCGCGGTGGCGCATATGGCCTATCGGCCCCTGTCAATCCTGGTCGCGGAAGACAATAAGACAAATCAGAAGGTGATCGCCAAAATTCTCGAAAGAGCCGGACATTGCGTTCATCTTGTCGACAATGGCGAAGTGGCTCTCGAAGCCATGATCGACAAGAGTTTCGATATTGCGCTGATCGATCTCAACATGCCTGTGTTGAACGGGATCGAGATGACGAAGCTTTATCGCTTCGTTGCCGCGGGCCGTGCGCATCTGCCGATCATCGCCTTGACGGCCGATGTGACCGCCGAAACGAAAGTGCGCTGTACCGAAGCCGGGATGGACGATTGCCTGACGAAGCCAATCGAGCCGGCTCATCTGTTGAACGTGCTGAATAGTTTCGCGGGCGGTTGGCCGCCGGAAGAAGCGGATCTCTCCGGGATCGAGACAAAGCCGGTTCAGGTAGCCGATGCCAATCGCGAAACCGCGGCCGTGGATGATGAGCCGATCATCGATACCGATAAATTGACGTATTTGCAGAAGCTCGGTGGCAAGGAGTTCGTTTCCGACCTCCTCGATCAATATGTGAGCGATGCGGCCCGCATGCTACGCGAACTCAGCAATGCTGTCGCCGAGGAAAATCTGCCGAAATTCCAAGACAGCATCCACGCTTTGCGGAGCTGTTCGGCCAATGTCGGAGCCAAGGCGATTTACAATCTCTGTCTGTCTTGGCGCGAGGTCGATGCCTATGACCTCGCCTTACGAGGCGAGGACCACATGAAAGTGCTCGAAGCCGAATTTGCCAAAGCGCGTTCGGCTATGGATCTTTATGAAGAAGACGGAACCGCTCCCGCAGTGAAGCCCTTCCATCCGCAGGGTGCAGGCGAATAGCATCTCAGACTGAGACGGCCGCTGAATTGGAAGATCCCAGCCGCCTTTGTTGTGCCGAAACCAGAAGCTCCATCCGGCGCAGATCCTGAGTATCGATCTTCATGACCGAGTCGACCCAGATTTCCGTCACCTCGCGCAGCTCGGCCTTGGTCAGCATATTCACTCTATTCTGCACTTTGTTCATCGCATGGAGCAACGGATGGCGCCGCGTATTTTCGCGAATGAATTTGTGGGCCGCTTCCCGCGCTCTGCCTTTCTCGGCAAGAACATCGATCAGGCCCATTTCGTAAAATTCCTCGGAGCTGTATATCCGCCCGCTCATGATGATTTTTTTGGCGCGAGCCGGATCAAGTTTGCGCGACAGCAAGCTGAATGCGCCCATGCCGGGAAACGAATTGAAGAGCACTTCCGGAAAGCCCATTTTCGTGCCGCGCTCAGCGATGAGAACGTTATAGGACAAGGCGCATTCGAGCCCGCCGCCGAGCGCATCGCCTTCGACGATCCCGATCGAAACCACCGGAACGTCAAAACCGAAAGCGTTATTGTAGACGGCGTCGACGCATCCATAGGCGTAAAGAAGCAAGGCGTTGCGGTCCTGCTCGCGAATTTTCTCGAGGAAAAAGCCGAGGTCTCCGCCGAGGTTGAAGATGCCTTGCACATTCGAGACGGCGACGGAAAACAGAAAAGGCTGCTCTTCGGACGGGTCGCGCGTTTCGAAAAGCTTCTGAATGTCGCGATGCATCTCGTTGAGATCATCGAGCAGAGCCAGGGTTACGCTGGCCGGTCCCTTCGGCTTCCAATACATCCAGAGGGCTTTTTCATTCGGATCGAGCGAGACTTCGATTTCCGAATAAGGCCGCGACAGAAGTCGCAGATTCAACGGAAGCGGGGCCGTCTCGCTCAATTGCCGAAGTGCGTCGGTAGCGGAATGGGCTCTACCGAGCAGTGAAATATCGTCGGCTTGGCGCCGGTCCCCGAGGGCATTGGACTCAGTAGCAAGAACGCGCATTAGGTATAGCCCCACGCTTGCCTATTGCCGTCATCGACGAACGACGGCACTGCAACGAGCCACATAACGTTGGAATGTAACAATCATGCACCGTTGCCTAAACATTATGATGGGGTGTTAAGGCTTTTTTTACCAATCAAAAAAATCGGAACAATCAATCTTGGTAAATAGGACACCGGTCATGGTTAAGGCGGCCTGATCGTTTTTTCGAACCGAAAAATCGAAATGCTTTTTCGAATGACGTCTGGTTAGCTATGTAGATTGAGAGTGAAAGCCGGCTTTATATTGCGTGACGCGACCGCATCTTGGGCAACGGCCGAGCTTTATCCGCATACCTCCGCCGATCTGTACCTGCGTCGATTTAGCAGAGCGCCTACAGCAAAGATCAAGCGGTCGATTTTGTCAGAAGCTGGATGACCTCGCCCTTGATCCGGGCCGCGGAGGCCTCGGTCATTGCATGCCGCGGCTTGTCGATCCTGATCTCGACTATAACGCGGGCGGGCTTAGTCGAAAGCATCAAGATCCGGTCGGCGAGGTAGATCGCCTCTTCGACATCATGCGTGACGAGCAGCGTGGTGATGTGGCGGGCTTCGACCAATGTCGCAAGCTCGTCGCGGAGCCGGGCCGCCAAGCTATTATCGAGCGACACAAAAGGTTCATCGAGCATCAAAATATCGGGCTTGATGGCCAAAGCCCGTGCGAAGGAGACGCGCCGTGCGAGGCCAAGCGACAATTCACCGGGAAAGAAGGTGAGATGGTCGGCGAGGCCGAGGCTGTCCGTGATTTGTTTCAGATCGGCCGGATCGGCATGCGGCGCGGCGAGACGGATGTTTTGCAAGACGCTGCGCCAAGGCAGAAGCCGCGGCTCCTGGAAAACCATCGCGAGCTTCTGGTCCGGCGGATGCGTAATCGTGCCCTCGAAATCCGTGTCGAGGCCGGCCATGATGCGCAGCAAAGTCGTCTTGCCGCTGCCCGACGGGCCGATCAGCGCGCAGACCTCGCCCGCCTGCAGCGTGAACGCGAGATCGCGCAGCACGACGCGTGTTTCCCCCGACGCCGTCTGATAGGTCTTGCGAAGGACGGAAACGTCAAGCTGGGTGAGGGCGCCAACGGGAGACATGTCGCTCGATGGGTTGAACCAGGAAAGTTTCAATCGCCAGCATGACACCGACGAAGGGAAGCGCATAGGCAAGCAGCAGGGCGACATCGAAAAGCTGAAAAGCAATTCCGATTTCAAACCCGACGCCGTTGGAGCGGCCGAGCAGCTCGACCACAAGAACGATTTTCCAAACGAGCGAAAGACCGGCCCGCGTCGCCGCCGCGATATAGGGGGTCAGTTGCGGGATCAGGACATGCCGCAGCCTCGTTTTGAAAGGCATGCGGAAAACCTGCGCCATCTCCTGCAGATTATTGTCGAGCGCGCGGGCACCTTCGCGGATCGTCGCCGTCGTGATGGGAAGCTTGTTCAAGGCGACGGCGCCGATCGCGGCGGCTTCCGTCAGCCCGACCCAAATATAGGCCAGCACGATGATGACAAGCGCCGGCAGATTGAGAAGCACGATAAGCCATGGATCGAACAGCCGGTCCACGGTCTTGTTGCGGCCCATGACGAGGCCGAGCGCCGTGCCGAGCACCATGGCGACGGCAAAGGAGGCTGCGACCCGCAGAAGCGTGATGCTGAAATTGAACGGAAGCGCGCCAGAGCGGATTTCCCGCCACATCGTGGTCAGCACGATCAGCGGTTCCGGCACGACGCGAGGACCGGCGAAAATCGAAGCCGATTGCCACAGCAGGAAGAGCAGAAGAAGAGACGCCAGCCTCAGCACGGGCGGTCAATTTTCCATTTGGGGTCTGAAGAAAGTCCCCTCGGCGAGTTCGGTGCCGGGTCCGACGAGCTCGGGGCCGCCGGTCTCGGCGAGGATGTGGTAAAGCAGCTTCGCGTCGGCGGCTTCCTCGGCGATGGGCCGATGCGGAATGCCGTCGAGATAGCGCTGCCGGTAGAGGGCAAGTTCGGCGGCCGACTTGATGCCGATCTGAGGTCCAAGGCGCTGCCAATCTTCATCCGACTGCGCCAGAATCACTTTGGCCTGACGCGCGATTTCCAGGAATCGCTCGATGACCTTCGGATGTTTTGCCGCGAAATCTTCGCTGAAGACATAGCCGACCATGGCGACCGGCGCCTTTGCGCCAAGCTCCTTTTCGACAGCGTCCATACCGATCAGGCGGCGAAACCCGCGGCTCTCCAGATCGACGCAAAAATTCCAGAAGTTGAGATTGGCGTCGACTTCTCCTTGCACCATCTTGGCTGAAAGAAGGGCGGGCGCGCCGTAAAGAATCTCCGTCTGTCTTTTGAGATCGAAGTTCGAGCGTTTGGCAAACGCCTGCAGCAGGAGCCAGCTCTTGTCGAGCGGGCCGCCGGCGACCGCGAGCTTCTTGCCTTTGAGATCGGCGAGATCTTTGAAGGGCGCCTGTGCCGGCACCACCACGGCGCCAAGCGAACTCGAATAGGGATAGAAGGTGAGCTTGCTTCCGAGGCTGCGCTCGCGCGACACCCAAAGCCAGTCGGAAAGAATGAGATCGGCCGAATTGCCTTGGATGGCGATCTTCTCGGCTTCGGTTGAGGCGAGCTGCGTGATTTCGAGATCGAGATCGGCCTTCTTGTCGAGGCCGTGTTCTTTGATGATCGCGAGCTCCCAGGCGAAAGTGCCGGTCTTTTGCACGGCGAGGCGAAGATGGTCCGCAGCGGCTGCCGGAAGCGAGGTCGCGAGCCAGAGGGCCGCGATTTGGCCAAAAACCAGGCCGAGGCGGCGGGTGGCCCTCATTGGGGCCGGTTTGGCCGCAGACGTTTTGACCTGCCGACACAAACCTGGCTTGCCTGCGAGCGGAAAGGGTCTCGTGCGGGTGTCTCGTGTCATTTGAATAGGATACACCTTTGGGGAGCCATACGATATCGGTCTTTCCTGGGGGGCTTCCAGCTTCAAAATAAAGTGCGCTATGATGACAGACGGCAAAGGTGCCGTCTCGCCATTGCGCATTAAAAAAAGGTAAGGTCGGGGCCTATCGTCAAGCCGAGAGAACGAATATGAATGCGCCCCGTCGGTTTGTAGGAAGGCGTGCCTTACTAAAGAAAGGTCGAAAGATGAAGTTCAGTACATTTGGTATGGTTGCTGCGAGTACTCTTGCTTTGACGGCTTTCACGACGTTCCCGGCCGCGGCCGACGGAGATGCGGCTGCCGGTGAGAAGATATTCAACACCAAGTGCAAGGTTTGTCATCAAATCGGGCCGGGCGCCAAGAACTTCGTCGGCCCCGATCTCAATGCCGTGATCGGCCGCAAGGCCGGCACTGCCGAGGGCTATTCTTATTCCGACGCGATGAAGGCCTCCGGCCTCACCTGGGATGAGGCGACCTTCAAGGAATATATCAAGGATCCGAAGGCAAAGGTTCCTGGCATCAAGATGATCTTTGCCGGTCTCCCGAAGGAGACGGACCAGGAAAATCTTTATGCCTACCTTGCCCAGTTCAAGGCGGACGGCAGCAAATAATCGCCACGCGGCATAGCTGCGGTAGATCGGTTTTGAGAACGGCGGCGACCCTTGGTCCCGCCGTTTTTATTCCGGGCCGCCGCGCCGGACCAGCATGCCGCGCGATGGGTCATAGGCGATAATCGCCGCGCCCAAAAAGACCACCGTGCAGCCGGTGACGACTCCGAGCGAAAGCCAGTTCACTTGGAGATAGAAGGCGAAGCGGATCAGTTCGACCGCATGGGTGAACGGGTTCAGCTCACAGACCAAGGCAAGCCAGGGGCTGCCTTCCTCGACACGCCAGAGCGGATAGAGCGCGGATGAGGCGAAAAACATCGGGAAGATCACGAAATTCATGACGCCCGCGAAATTCTCGAGCTGCTTGATCACCGACGATAAAAGCATGCCGAGCGCGCCGAGCATGAGGCCCGACAAAATCAGCGCCGGCAATACCGTGAGATAGCCCCAATAATTGTCGGGCGCGATATCCCACAAATAGGCGATGAGCAGATAGGCGTAGACCTGCAGCAGAGACACCGCGACGCCGGCGATCAGTTTCGACGTCAATAGAAACCAGCGCGGCAGAGGGCTGACAAGCAGCGTGCGCATATTTCCCATCTCACGGTCGTAGACCATGGAGAGGGAGGATTGCATGCCGTTGAAAAGCTGGATCATCGCCATGAGGCCAGGCGTGATATAGACCGGATAGAGAATATAGGTCTCGTAAGGCGGGATGATCGAGACGCCGAGCACCGAGCGAAAACCAGCGGCGAAAATGAAGAGCCAGACGAGCGGGCGCACCAGTGCGGAGACGAAACGCTCGCGCTGATGCAAATAGCGAAGCGCCTCGCGCCAGACGATGCCTTTGAGGCAGATCGCATATTGCAGAAGGCCGAAGCCTTTGCGCAGCGGGACGTCGTTGCTCGCGATGCTTGTCATGACTCACCGCCCATGGGGCCCGTCCCCGTCAATTTGGTGAAGGCCGCGCGCATATCGGCGACACCGGCGCGGGCGACGACGTCGGAGACACGGCCTTTGTCGAGAATCTTGCCCTGATGCAGGACGACGACATCGTCATCGGGGTTCACTTCGTCGATCAGATGCGTGGTCCAGAGCACGCCTATGCCTGAATGCGCGACGAGATCGCGCACATGTTTGAGGATATCGGCGCGGGCCTTGATGTCCAGGCCGACGGTCGGCTCGTCGAGCAGCAGCATTTGCGGATGGTGGAGAAGCGCTCTGGCGATCTCGACGCGCCGCATCTGGCCGCCGGAAAGATCGCGCACCTTGTCTTTGGTGCGGTCGGTCATTGCGATCTGCTCCAGGACGGCGGCTGCGCGCGCTTTGGTTTCGGCCGCGCCAATGCCGTGCAGCGCCGCGTGATAAAGCAGGTTTTGCTGGATCGACAGATCCATGTCGAGTGTGCGCGCCTGGAAGACGACGCCCAGCCGCCGCAAGGCCTCGCCGGGGTCTTGGCCGACCTCATAGCCGAAGATTTTGATCTTGCCGGTCTGGGTGCTGTAGAGGCGCGTGATGAGCGAGAAAAGCGTGCTTTTGCCGGCGCCGTTGAGGCCCAGAAGAACCGTGAAGCTCGACGGCTTTACCGAGAACGACACATTGTCGAGGGCTTTGCGCTTGCCGTAGGAATGGCTGACGCCTTCGACGGAGAGCGCCGCTGGCCCCTCGGCTGGCGGCGGCGCCAGGGCGGGCTCGGCAACGGTAGTGTCTTGCGGCACGGCGCTCATATTGCAGCCCACGCCATGCGGTGCGGTTGTTTCATCATTTGCCGATCACCACGCCCCAGGGAAAAGAGCCGACGTGGATCGATTTGATGACTTTCTCGTTGGCGACATCGATGACGGAGACATCGTTCGAGACACCGTTCGTCGTATAGAAATATTTGCCGTCGGGCGTCAAAGCCAGATGCCACACGCGTTGGCCGACGAGGAGATATTTTTCGACCTTTTTCGTCGCCACGTCGATGACCGCGACGCGGTTCGCTGGCCCAAGCGCGACATAGACCTTCTTACCGTCCGCGGTGAACTCGAGCCCGACGGGCTGGATCGCTTCCTTGGCAAGGCCCGGCACATCGAAAGTGATCTTCTGCTTGATCGTATGGGTCGCGACATCGATGACGCTGACCGTCCCGCCCACTTCGGCCGAGACCCAAAGCTCCTTGCCGTCCGCCGTGAAGGCGGCATAACGCGGCCTGGAATCGACGAGCACATTGGCGACGATCTCGCGTTTCTCCAAATCGATGAAATGCGCCATATTCGTGGTTTCGGACGTATTGACGATGGTCTTGCCGTCGGGGCTGACCGCCATGCCCTCCGGCTCGACGCCGACCGGAACGTCGAACACTTCTTTTTTGGTCGCTATATCGATCGCCGTGACGAGATTGTCGTTTTCATTCGACACATAGACGAGTTTGCCGTCCGGGCTGAGGATCAAAAGCTCGGGGTCCGGTCCCGATGGCAGATCGCCCACGATCTCGAACGTCTTGGTATCGACAATGTTGATCGTGTCGTCGTCGCCCGCGCAGATGAAGAGCTGGCTATTGTCCTTGGTGAGCGCGATGCCGCGCGGCCTTTGTCCGACTTTGACGGTCTTGATCACTTCGAGCTTGTCGGTGTCGATGACCGAGATCGAATTGCCCTTTTCGTTGGACACATAGGCCGTAAACGCAAGGCCAGGCTTTGGAAACACGAGCGCCAGGGCGATGCCGCCTGTTGCAAGGGCCGAGCGGAAGAATGAATGTTTGAAGAGTTGCGTCATTGCAATTTGCACTTTGTTTCGGGCTTGTCGTAGCCAAGCGTATCCAATTCCGAGGTCTGATGCAGAAATCCTTCCTGCGGCGAGACGGAGGCGATCATCCGCCCGTCGCCAAGCAGGATCGGCTGACGCAATTGCTGGTTCCAGAGCCGCCATGTCAATCTCTGGCTCTTGAAGGCCGCGACCGAAAAGTCGGGGCTGACGAGGAAGGCCTTGAGCACTTTCGGATCGTTCGATTTGGTGCGCGACGCCGCTTCGCCGATCACGCGCATCGCAACCCAGGCCTGATTGTCCCGGGCATTCATGCCGCGCGAGGCCAATTTGAAGAAGCGGTTCTGCAATTGCGCGGCGCCCCATTGTTCATGCGAGGGGTCCCAGCTCGTCGGTTTCAATCCGCCCGAGCCCGCGACGGGCCGCGCATCATAGGTTCGATAGGGCAGATAGCCGCCGAAGACTTCGCTTTCGTCGGCGGCGACGAGCACATCATAGGCCGGGGCGTTTTGCGTGGCGACCGGAATCAGCCTTTGTGTCTGGACGCTGCCTGAATCCGAGCGGCGGCCGCCGCCGGTATCCTCATAAGTGCGTTCCTCGACGATCTTGGCGCCGAATTTCTTCGCCGAGCGGCGGATGGCATCGCCGAAGAGCTTGTCTTCCGGATGCGAGCCCTGGATCAGGAACCATTTGTTCCATTTCTTCCAGATCAAATATTCGGCGAGCCCGTCGGCGAGCATCGAATAGGTCGGCGCGATGTGAAACACATTGGCGCGGCAATTTTCTTCGCGCAAAGAATCTTCCGGCGCGCTCGTATTGAAGAAGATGACGGGCTTGCCTTTCGCAGCATCGGCGACGGCGAGCATTTGATCGGGCGGCAGATCGAGCATGATCAGATTGATGCCCTTGGCGAGCAAAGTGTTGAGCGCCGCGATCGGATCGTCGCCTTCCTTCAGGTGAATGTCGTCGATCGTGAAGACCTGATTGAGGAATTTGCCGGTCGTATTATTGTCCTCGGCGGCAAGCTGCGCGCCGGCGAGACCGTCGTCCTTGGCGGGAATGTCGAGGATCGAGATCGTCTCGCGCGAATGCGTCTGCCGGATAAAGCCGACCTTGATCTGCATCGGATCGTCGGCTCTTGCTTGCGGTGTCCAAACGTTTGCGAGGAGAAGGGCGGCGGCGACCAGGGTCCAAAATCTCATGCGATGACGAACTCCTGCACCCACGCCTGCGCCATTATGATGGACGCGCGGTGGGGTCATATCAAGGCAGACGGTTTCGGATCGAGTGTACTCGATCCGAAACCGCTGTCGTTATTACAAATTCAGAGCATTTTCGGGCGCAAAACCGGGGTCCACTTTTGCTGAAAATGCTCAGGGAGAATGGACCTCTCCCCCATGTCAGGAAAGTGAAAAGCCGGTAAGTTTTCGAAAAAGCGCGGTTTCCTCCGGCGTGTCGGCGATGATCACATGCGGCTGGCCCGCTTCGACAAGCGGAGCCGCGACATCGGCCGAAAGGCAGAAATGCGCGATTTGTTCGAGATCGAGTTTGGCCTCCGCCGCCAAGTCGAGGAAGATTTCCGCGCTGCGGCGGGAATAATGCAAGATCGCATCGATTTCCCGATATTCGAGCGCGGAAACGGCGGCCGGAACCAGCTTTTCGGCAGCTTCGGCGCTATAGGTTTCGTGCAACGTCAACGCGTATTGCGCGGCGTTTAGGGCCTCTTCGAGATCCGGCTTGCGGTCTTCGCCAGCCAAATAGATAAAATGCGCCGGGGCTGGATATTTCGCCGCGATCAGCGGCGCGAGGCTTTTCGCGTCGGGCGCAACGATCGAGGCGGCTCGAAAGCCGCTTTTGAGAGCCGCCGCCGCGGCGCGCGATCCAACGCAAAGCAGGGGCAGATCCCGCAGCAGCTGCACCTCTTCGGGCGCCAAAAATTTGAAAGCCTGCGCACTCGACGCGATGACGGCGTCGAATGATCCCGATGGCAGAGGTAGGCCCGTCGGCACGATCTCGATGACCGGCGAAATCAGGGGACGATGGCCGCGCTGTTGAAGCTCCGCCGCGCTGCGGGCGGCATCGGGTGCCGCGCGTAACAACAATATCCGCATGGCTAGACCTTGAACCCATGGGCTGGAAGCTCTGCCAGAATCGAGCGCGCGGCGTCTTCGCCGATTTTTACGGCCTCGGCAACCGGCCCCGAGGCCGAGACATCGACGGCATCGCCGCCGTCCGGACGCAGCAAAAGCCCTTGGAAGGCGAGATGGTCGCCCTGCACCTGCGCATAGGCGCCGATAGGCGTCTTGCAGGAGCCGTCGAGCACAGCGAGAAAGGCGCGTTCCGCCGCGAGCGCTATACCAGTGGCTGGATCGAGAATGGGTGCGAGCTCATTCAGCACTTTGCCGTCGCCCTGCCGCGCAGTTAGCCCGATTGCGCCTTGCCCGGCGGCAGGCAGAAATTCGTCAATGCCGAGAATCGTCGTTGCCCGCGCCTCGAGCCCAAGCCGCTTCAGCCCGGCGAGCGCCAGCAATGTGCCGGCGAATGCGCCGGAGGCGACCTTGGCAAGCCGCGTCTCGACATTGCCGCGCAACAGCAAAATCTCGAGGTCGGGCCGCAGCCGTTTCAGCATGGCGCCACGGCGAAGAGAGGCCGTACCGACCTTGGCGCCCTTCGGCAAATCGCGCGGATGGCTGGCAACGGGGGAGATCCATACATCCCGCGCATCCTCGCGCGGCAAATAGCCGGCAATCGCGATCTCGGGCGGCAGAAGCGTCGGCAGATCCTTCGACGAATGAACGGCGAAATCGATGCCGCCGTTCATCAACGCGATGTCGAGTTCCTTGGTGAAGAGGCCCTTGCCGCCGGCTTCTTCCAGCGAGCGGTCCTGAATCTGATCGCCGGTGGTCTTGATGACGACGATCTCGATGGCGCTGGGCTCAACCCCATGCGCTTCCGCGAGGCCCTTTTGAACCATATGCGCCTGGGCCAAGGCGAGGGGGCTACCGCGCGTGCCGAGTTTCAGCTTGAAGGGTCCTTGGTGCGAACTGTTCATATAAGTGGGTGATTTCTCTCAAGGAAGATTGGGAAATAGCTTAAACCTTAGGCTATAAGGTGAGATCTCAAGCTGGCCAGGTTCGTCTCCATATATCTAGGACGGCCCGGCGTTCAAAGACACATGATGCGCGTTCTTGGAATTGAAACGACTTGCGACGAGACGGCCGCCGCCGTGGTGCAACTGCGCCCGGAGGGCGGTGGCGACATATTGTCGAACGAGATCATGAGCCAGATTGCCGAACATGCCGCCTATGGCGGCGTGGTGCCGGAAATCGCCGCCAGAGCCCATATCGACGTGATCGACCGGCTGGTCGAGAGGGCGCTCATTCATGCCGGTCTGCGGCTCGACGAATTGGATGGGATCGCCGCCGCGGCGGGACCCGGCCTCATCGGCGGCGTCATCGTCGGCCTGACGACGGCCAAAGCCCTGGCGCTCGCGACGCGCAAACCCTTCATCGCCGTCAATCATCTCGAAGCCCACGCGCTGACCGCGCGGCTGACGGACGGGATCGATTTTCCCTTTCTGCTGCTGCTCGTTTCGGGCGGCCATACGCAGCTCGTCGCGGTCAAGGGCGTCGGCGATTATGTACGACTTGGCTCGACCGTGGATGACGCGGTCGGCGAAGCTTTCGATAAGGTCGCTAAAATGCTGGGTCTACCCTATCCGGGCGGCCCACAGGTCGAGCAAGAGGCCGAAAAAGGCGATGCGTTGCGGTTTAATTTTCCGCGCCCCATGCTCGGTCGCGCCAAGGCCGATTTCTCGTTTTCCGGCCTCAAGACGGCGGTGCGGCTCGAAGCCGAAAGAATCGCGCCTTTGACGGCGACAGATGTCGCCGATCTCTGCGCCTCGTTCCAGGCGGCCGTCGTCGATACGATCGTCGATCGCTGCCGCGCCGGGCTGAAATTGTTTCGCGAGCGCATCGCGCGGACGCCACAGGCTCTGGTGGTCGCGGGTGGTGCCGCGGCCAATGGTGGAATCAGGCGGGCGCTTTTACGGTTCAGCGGGGAGACGGGTCTGAAACTCGTCCTGCCGCCGGCGGCGCTCTGTACCGATAATGGTGCGATGATCGCCTGGGCCGGAATCGAGCGCCTGTCCTTGGGACTGACGGACGATCTGACCTTCGCGGCGCGGCCGCGCTGGCCGCTCGATGCCGACGCGGATGCCGCGCATCACGGCAAAGCGTGAGCGAGAGCAACAGCCCGATCGCGGTCCTCGGCGCGGGCGCCTGGGGCACGGCGCTCGCCAATCTCGCCGCATATCATGGGACCAAAGTGGTGCTTTGGGGCCGCGATCCGCAACAGATCGCGGCGATGGCGGCCGAGCACGTCAATGCGCGGCATTTGCCGGGCGTGCCATTGGCGCCAAGCCTTGACGTCACCGCCGACCTCGCGGCGATTGCCGGCGCCAGTCTCATCCTTGCCGCTGTGCCGGCACAGGCGCTGCGCGGGGCCATGCGGCTTGCCGCGCCGCATATCTCGGCGGGCGTGCCCGTGATCATTTGCGCCAAGGGCATCGAGCGCACGAGCGGGCTTTTTCTGAGCGACGTTCTGGCCGAAGTCCTGCCGCAAAACCCCGCGGCGGTGCTTTCGGGGCCGGGTTTCGCGCAGGATGTCGGCAAGGGTCTGCCGACGGCGATCACGCTTGCCGCGAAAGATGCCGCGCTGGCCGAACGCCTCGGACAAAGGCTCGCCGTGCCTTGGGTGCGCTTCTATCATTCGAGCGATGTGCGCGGCGTCGAGATTGGCGGGGCTGCGAAAAACGTTCTTGCCATCGCGGTCGGCATAGCTGCCGGCCGCGGGCTTGGAGCGTCGGCCTGCGCGGCCTTGATCGCGCGGGGCTTCGCGGAATTGACCCGTTTCGGCGCGGCCTTCGGGGCCGAACCCGGCACGCTGATGGGCCTCTCCGGCCTCGGCGATCTCGTGCTCACCTGCGGCTCGGCGCAATCGCGCAATTATGCCTTTGGTCTCGCGCTTGGACGCGGCACGCCGATGGATCAGGCGGTCGCGGCTGCGGGGCTCGTCGAGGGCGCCTATACGAGCGCGGTGCTCGTGAGCCTGGCGCAGCGCAAGGGCGTCGATATGCCGATCGCGACCGCGGTGGACGCCGTGCTCACACAAAAGCTGTCGATTGATGCCGCGATCGAGGCTTTGCTCGCTAGGCCGGCGAAGCCGGAACGCTTATCGTGATCGCAACGCCCTCGCCCTTCGAGGCTCGCCTTATGGCTCGCACCTCAGGGTGAGAGCTTGGGTTTGAGCCCTCATGCTGAGGGGGGTCCGCAGGACCCGTCTCGAAGCACGAGGGCGCAAGAGCAATTCTATTCCGAGTAGTTCAATGGCGCATTGGCTGATCAAAAGCGAACCGAATAAATGGTCTTGGGAGATGCAGGTCGAGGCCGGGGCGAAAGGCACGTTCTGGAACGGCGTGCGCAACCACACCGCGAAACAATATCTCATGGCGATGAAGAAAGGCGAGGAGGCCTTTTTCTACCATTCGAATGTCGGCAAGGAGGTCGTCGGCATCGTCAAGGTCATCAAGACCTTTTACCCCGATCCGAGCGATGAAAGCGGCAAATTCGGCATGTGCGACTTCGCGGCGGTGAAGCCTCTGAAACGCCCCGTGACACTCGAAGAGATCAAAAGTGACGAGCGGCTGAAAGACATGATCCTCGTCAATAATTCGCGCCTCTCGGTCCAGCCCGTGACGGACGAAGAATGGGCCTTGATTTGCCAGCTCGGCGGCCTCGCGAAGGAGTGACGCCCAAACGCCTTCGAAACGCGAAGGCCGCGTTTAAGCCGCGCCTCACGTCTTCGTGAGTGCCTTTACGGTCGCCCATGAACGCGCCACAACCCATTGGAGCGCTACGGTCGATCGTGAGGAGATCTTATGTCTTTAAGCAAACGCAAGCTCGGCACCCAGGGTCTCGAGGTTTCTTCCGTCGGCCTCGGCTGCATGGGAATGAGCCAATCCTACGGCCCCGCGGACGAGGCTGAATCGATTGCGACGCTGCACCGCGCGATAGAGCTTGGTTGCACCTTTCTCGACACGGCCGAGGTCTATGGTCCGTACAAGAACGAGGAGCTTCTCGGCAAAGCGCTGACCGGCAAGCGCGACAAAGTCGTGATCGCGACGAAATTCGGCTTTCATATCGAGAACGGCAGCCGGATGAACGGCACCGATAGCCGTCCGGCACATATCGTGGAGGCCGTCGAGGGCTCCCTCAAGCGGTTGAAGACGGACCATATCGATCTTCTCTATCAGCATCGCGTCGATCGTAATGTCCCGATCGAGGATGTTGCGGGCACCGTCGGGGACCTCGTCAAGGCCGGCAAGGTTCGTTTCTTCGGTCTCTCCGAAGCCGGCGCTGCGACCATCCGGCGGGCACATGCAGCGTATCCGGTCTCGGCGCTGCAAAGCGAATATTCGCTTTGGGAGCGCAATCTCGAAAAAGATGTGATTCCGGTCCTGGCCGAGCTTCAGATCGGGCTTGTCGCTTTTTCGCCGCTCGGACGCGGCTTTTTGACGGGCGAGGTCAAGCGGGCCGAAGATTATCCGGCGGACGATTACCGCCGAACCGATCCGCGCTATCAAGGCGAAAATTACGACGCGAACATGCGGGCGGCGCAGGTTGTCCGTGACATCGCGAAAAGCCTTAATGCGAAGCCGGGGCAGATTGCGCTGGCCTGGCTGCTTGGGAAGAGCGGCCACATTGTCCCCATTCCCGGCACGAAGCGCCGCAGCTATCTCGAAGAAAACGTCGCCGCCGCCTCGATCAGCCTGTCGCCCGAGCAGATGAAGGCTCTCGATGACGCGCTCGCGCCGGAGAAGATCTCAGGGCCCCGCTACGGCGAGACGATGATGGCGATGGTCGACCGTTAGCCGCGGACGGGAACGGCCGGGTGGAAATCGACCGGTCGCGACGTCACGGCGGGAAAGCGAATTTCAGCCTTATTCCAAAGGTTTGGTGAGAGCTGGTCATTTCCCCTTGACCGGCGCCACACTCCCTTGCCAGATGGCGCCGCTTTTCCCAACCGCCCGCGAGCCCATGCCCAAAATCGATGGAAACCAAATCACCCCCGGCACCGTCATTGAACATCAAGGCGGCCTCTGGGTCGCGGTGAAGTCCAATACGGTGAAGCCCGGCAAGGGCGGCGCCTTCAACCAGGTCGAGCTGAAAAACCTGATCGACGGGCGCAAGCTCAACGAGCGATTCCGCGCCGACGCGACGGTCGAGATGATCGAGCTCGAACTGAAGGATTTCAGCTTTCTCTATGCGGAGGGCGAGTCGCTGGTCTTCATGGATCTCGAATCCTATGAACAGATCGATCTTGCTACCGATTGGGTGGGTGAGCGCGCGGCTTTTTTGCAGGACGGGATGAAAGTCACGTTGCAAATGCATGAAGGCCGGCCGATCAGTATCCGTTTCCCGGTCCATGTCATCTTGCAGGTGGTCGAAGCCGATCCTGTCGTGCGCGGCCAGACGGCCGCCTCGTCCTATAAGCCGGCGAAGCTCGAAAACGGTTTGCGTGTCCTTGTGCCGCCCTTCATCGAGCCGGGCGAGCGCATCGTTGTCGATACGACCGAGGTCGCCTATCTAAGGCGGGCGGACTGAACATCTCTATGCACGCCGTCATGGCCGGGCTTGTCCCGGCCATCCACGTCTCTCGGTAGATTTTGATTTGCAGACGTGGATGCCCGCGATAAGCGCGGGCATGACGCGTAACCAACACCATTGGTAAAACGCCTCTTTACAAGGGCTTTGGTTCGCAAAGGCCCTCCCTTTTCATGAGTTCCCTATGATCCGTTCGGCTTTGATGAATGTGATGACGGCGGCGGCCTTGAAGGCCGGACGCGGTCTGAAACGCGATTTCGGCGAAGTCGAAAACCTGCAGGTCTCGATCAAGGGACCCGGCGATTTCGTTTCGGCCGCGGATAAGAAATCCGAGAAAACCCTGTTCGAAGAGTTGTCGAAGGCGCGGCCCGGCTACGGTTTCGTGCTCGAGGAAAGCGGCATCGTCGAGGGCAGCGACAAAAGCCACGTCTGGTACATAGATCCGCTCGACGGGACGACCAATTTTCTCCACGGCCTGCCGATTTTCGCGATCTCGATCGGGCTCGCGCGGGAAGGCCAATTGGTGGCGGGCCTCGTCTATAATCCGGCGACAGATGATATGTTCGTTGCCGAAAAGGGCCAGGGCGCCTGGGGCAATAGTCACCGTTTGCGCGTCGCAGCGAGGCGCAACATGGCTGATGCTTTGATCGGCTGCGGCGCACCGCATATAGGCAAGATCAAGGAACATCCGCGCTTCCAGGCCGAATTCGCGGCTGTGACGGCAAAAGTGGTCAATATCCGGCGTCTCGGCGCGGCCGCCATCGATCTTTGCTATGTCGCGAGCGGCCGCTACGATGGGTTTTGGGAGCGCGGCCTGCAATCCTGGGACATGGCGGCTGGCGTTCATATCATCCGGGAGGCAGGCGGATACGTCACCGATGCCGATGGCGGGACCGATATGCTGACCAAGGGATCGATTTGCGCCGGCAATGAATTCGTCCAGCAGCATTTGCTGGATTTGATCCGGAGCGCCTGACCTAGGACTTTCCGGCGGTGCGGGCGCGCCCGTGTGGAATTACGGCGAAAAAAGCGCCTTCTGCCATATTCGTCGTAATTTTGATGGAGAGCCGGTTCACTGTACCGAAAAATACTCTAGCATAGAGTCATCACGTCACCGGATTTCGCCATGGCAGCCGAGGTCGACCCCTACAGACTGTCTTCGCCGCGCATCTTTCTCGCGCGGATGATCATCTTTCTTATTCTGGTCGGCTTCGTCGCGCTGATCCTCTACAAACAGATTCAGACGGCTTTTTTTGCCAATCCGGGCCTGAACGGGTTGATCGGCTTCGTCCTCCTCTTCGGCATCGGGCTTGGCCTCCGGCAGGTCGTCCGGCTGTTTCGCGAAGTGCGCTGGGTCAATGCTTTGACGCGTGGCGACGCGGCCAAGGTCCCACAGCCGATTCTTCTCGCCCCCATGGCAACTTTGCTCGGCGACAAGCCGCGCTCGGCCATGTCGACCCATACATTGCGGACCATTCTCGATTCGGTCGGTTCAAGGCTTGACGAGGCGCGCGAAGTGGCCCGCTACCTGACCGGGCTTTTGATCTTTCTCGGCCTGCTCGGCACGTTTTGGGGCCTGCTCGAGACCGTGGGTTCGATCGGCGGCGTGATCAACTCCATGCAGACGGGCGCCGACGCGGCCGTCATGTTCGACGATCTCAAGAACGGTCTGGCGCTGCCGCTTGCCGGCATGAAAGTGTCCTTCACCTCATCGCTCTTCGGCCTCGCCGGATCGCTCATCCTGGGCTTTCTCGATCTTCAAGCGGGACAGGCGCAAAACCGCTTCTATAACGAGCTTGAAGACAATCTCACGGCCAGCACCTCGGCCGATAGCGCGACGGAGCAATTCTCCAGCCGCGATGGAATCGTGCTCGATCTGCGCGCGGCCATCGACAAGATTGCTCTCGCGGGCGACCAAAGCCATGCGCGGGCGACCTCGATTGCAATCGCCAATCTGGCGGACGGCATCCAAAATCTCGTCCATCATATGCGGTCCGAACAGCAGATGATCCGCGATTGGGTCGAGGCGCAGGCGGCGCAGAATCAGGAGATCAAAAACCTCCTGAAACGCTTTTCGGTTGAGCCTTCGGAGCGGCGCTGATGGCCTTCGCGCGGGCACGCCGCACGCAGCGCACGATCGATTATTGGCCGGGCTTCGTCGACGCTTTGTCGACCATGCTGCTCGTGATCATCTTTCTTCTGTCGGTCTTCATGATGGCGCAATTCTTTCTCGCGCGCGAAGTGACCGGCAAGGACACGGCCTTGACCAAGCTCAATCACCAGATCGAGGAATTGACCTCGCTTCTCGCGCTTGAGCGCGCCGGCAAGGCCGAGGCTGAATCCAATGTCGCCTCGCTGTCTGCGACGCTCGATACGGCGCAAAAAGATAAATCCAAGCTGCAAAGTCTGATCGATGCGAATGGCGCCGGCTCCGCCGCCGCCGATGCGCGTGTCACCGCCGCTCAGCAACAGATCGACGCCGAAAAGCAGGTCTCGGCGCGGGCCTTGGCTCAGGTCGAAATTCTGAACCAGCAGATCTCGGCATTGCGCCGTCAATTGGCGGCGCTTGAAGACGCTTTGTCGGCGTCCGAAAGCCGGGATCGTGAATCGCAAGCCAAGATCGCCGATCTCGGCTCGCGCCTTAATGTGGCTCTGGCGCAGAAGGTTCAGGAATTATCGCGCTATCGCTCGGATTTCTTCGGCCGTCTGCGCGAGATTTTGGGCGATCGTCCCGGCGTGCGTGTCGTCGGCGACCGATTCGTGTTTCAATCGGAAGTCCTCTTCGATACGGGCCAGGCGGCGCTCAATCCGGCGGGCAAAACCGAACTTGATAAGCTCGCCTCTGCCTTGACCGAACTCGAACGCGAAATTCCGCCGGAAATCCCCTGGGTGATGCGGGTTGACGGCCATACCGACAAGAGGCCGATCCAATCGGCGCAGTTCCACTCGAATTGGGAGCTGTCCTCGGCCCGAGCCATCGCCGTAGTGCAATATTTGATCTCGAAGGGCGTCTCGCCGCAGCGCTTGGTTGCAGCGGGTTTCGGCGAGTTCCAGCCCATCGATCAGGCCGATAATGAAGATGCCTATCGCCGCAACCGGCGTATCGAATTGAAACTCACCGAAAAATAAACAAAGCGTAACCGCGCGGCATCGCCCTATTTCTCCGCTCGGGGTAGGGCGGTTTTAACCCTTTGCTGGCTAATTTCAGGCTCGGACTCGAGCGTGGAGTGGCCCAGCCTTGGAAATTATCGACACTTTCGTGGTTGGCGCCGGGCCCGCGGGATTGACGACGGCCTATACGCTCGCCAAGGCCCATCGCGACGTTCTCGTGATCGAACAAGATCCTGTCTATGTCGGCGGCATCAGCCGGACCGTCAATTACAAGGGCTTTCTCTTCGACATCGGCGGCCATCGCTTCTTTTCGAAATCCAAGGAAGTCGTGGCGCTCTGGAACGAGATCCTGCCCGATGATTTCATCGACCGCCCGCGCCTGTCGCGCATTTTCTACAAGAACAAATTCTATGCCTATCCGCTGAAGGCGTTCGAAGCCTTGCGCAATCTCGGGCTTTGGCAAAGCACGGCTTGCATGGCCTCTTTCGCCTATGCGCAGGCCTTTCCGATTCATGCGCCGAAGACCTTCCATCAGTGGGTCCGCAACCAGTTTGGCGAAAGGCTCTTCTCGATCTTCTTCAAGACCTATACCGAAAAGGTCTGGGGCATGGGCTGCGACGAGATTTCGGCCGATTGGGCCGCCCAGCGCATCAAGGGCCTGAGCCTCGGAAGCGCCATTCTCGACGGGCTTCGCCGTTCGTTGGGGACGAAGCGCAAGTCAAGCGGCGGCGCGGTCGCCAAAACCCTGATCGAATCCTTTCGCTATCCACGCCGCGGTCCGGGCATGATGTGGGAAGCCGCGACCGCCAAGATCAAAGCCCTGGGCGGCAACGTGCTGATGGATCGCAAGCTCTCCTCGCTGCATTGGGACGAGCGCAAAGGCCTCTGGACGATCAAGGTCGAGACGGGCGATGGCGTTGAAGAAACCTATGCCGCGCGCAACGTCGTTTCATCCGCCGCGATCCGCGATCTGATGGGCCGGCTGAGCCCGACGCCGCTCAGCCTTTTCCACGCGCGCCAGCTCAAATATCGCGACTTCCTGACCGTCGTGCTGATCGGCCGGAGCGAGAAGGCTCTGCCGGACAATTGGATCTATATCCATGACCCGCAGGTCAAGGTCGGCCGCGTTCAGAATTTCCGCTCCTGGTCGCCCGACATGATTCCAGACGATGTCTCGACCTGTCTCGGACTTGAATATTTCTGCTTCGAGGGCGACGGCCTTTGGACCTCCTCCGACGCCGAGCTGATCGCGCTTGCCCGGCAGGAGATCGAGCATATCGGCCTGATGCGGTCCGAGGATATCGTCGATGCCTGCGTCGTCCGGCAGAAGAAAGCCTATCCGGTTTACGACGATGCCTATGCCGACAATGTCGCCGTCATCAGGCGCGATCTGCAGACGAGCTTTCCGAGCCTCCATCTCGTCGGGCGCAACGGCATGCATAAATATAACAATCAGGATCATGCGATGATGACCGGCATGCTCACGGCGGCGAATATTCTCGCGGGCGAACAGCGCTACGACGTCTGGCAGGTCAATGAAGATGCCGAATATGGCGAAGAGGGACTGTCGGGCGCCAAGGAAGCCTTGAAGAGCGAACGTCTCGTGCCGCAGCGTGCCGCCTGATGATCATCACCTTGTCGATGAAAACCCGTCCCGCGCGTGACGATGCTCCCGCGACCCTGCCGCGCCTGCCGGTCTTTTTGAAGGATCTCGTGGGCTACGGGCTTTGCAGCGCCGCGGCTCTCGTTTTGGATTGCGGACTTTTGTTCGGCCTCACCTCCGCGGGCTTGAATTATCTGCCAGCGGCGGCGATCGGATTTTTTTCCGGCATGCTGCTCGCCTATGTCTTGAGCATCCGCTTCGTCTATGCCGACCGCCGCAGCCCCAATCACACATGGGAGGCCGTCGGCTTCTTCATCATCGGGATGGCCGGCCTTGTGCTCAATCAAATCCTGTTGTTTGGATTTGTCGACGGACTGGATCTCTCCTTGGTGGCCGCCAAGGGGCTCACGACCCTCTGCGTTTTCCTATTCAATTTCGCGGCGCGGCGCAGCGTCTTGTTTTCGCCGGACGCTTCGCCGGAAAAGGCTTGAGGCATGGCCGCGGCGGACCCGATGCCGCCAGCCGGAATCGCGGCAAGCGCGGTTCATGTGTCGGCTTCGCGCATCGGTTGGCTTAAGGGACGCGGCGACGTAAAGCTTTGGTTCGGCAAGTTGCGGCAGGCGCTCGCCGACGGATCTCTTTTTTTCGGCATCGCGACGATCGCCGTCTTTATGTTGAGCCGGCCCTTCGAGGGCATAGAAGGCGATGGCCAGATCTATATGGCGCGCGCCTTGGCCGATCAGGATGCCATGGGGATCGGCCGCGATATCATGTTCGTCCACGACGGGCAGTCGCAGTTCAGCATCTTTCCCTTCATCGCAGCGAGACTCGTCGCGGCGCTTAATCCCGCCAATACGTCGCTTCTCCTTGCGCTTTTGAGCATCGCCTGCTGGTTCGCAGCCGCGCAGTTTTTTATCGGCCGCTTCGCCGAGGGCCGGATGAAATGGGCGATCTTGATGATCCTGGCCGCCCTTCCGGGCTTTTACGGCGCCTTTCATCTGCTGCGCTTTGCCGAACAATTTGCGACGCCGCGGCCTTTCGCCGAGGCTTGCGTGTTGGCGGCTTTGGGCTTTCTCATCGATCGCCGCCGCGTGCTCGCGCTTGCCCTTCTGGCGCTAGCCTTCGCGCTTCATCCGATCATGGCTTTGCCGGGTCTGTTGATCTTTTGGATCGATCTTTGTCGCGCCGACCGCCGCTGGATCGCGGCCGGTCTTGGGCTTGCGCTGATCGGCGCGATTGCCGTGGCCACCGGCCTGCCTCTCTTCGATCGCCTTGCCACTACGATCGATCCGGATTGGCTGGCGCTTTTACGCCTGCGCAATGCCTATCTTTTTCCGACCCTCTGGCCGTTCGAGGCCTTCGCCTTTTTGGCGCTTCAGATCGCAACGGTCCTTGTCGCGGCCGATCTTCTCGCGCCGCGCGTCCGCTGGATATTTCTGGCAGCGGCGGCCCTCGGCGCGGCCGGCCTTGCGATCTCGGTGCTCTTTGGCGATCTGTGGCCTTTGCTGCTCGTCGTACAGGCGCAGCTCTGGCGCATGAGCTGGCTCCTGGGCATTGCAGCCGGCATCGCCCTCGCGCTTTGCCTTTTGCGCCTGCCGGAAAGAGGACCGCGCGTCGAACTCGCGAGCGCCTTTCTGGCCTTGGGCTGGCTCCTATGGGACGAGCCTCTGCCTGCTCTATTGGCTGCCTGCGCGGCTCTCATTCTCCATCATCTTAGCGGCCTGACATTCGCGCTGCGCCGTCCGGTCCTCAATATGATTTGGGGCGCCGTGCTTTCGATCGGCATCCTGGTTCGGCTTGGTCCAACCATGGCTTTCATCAAATATGCGGCGTCGAGCCCGGCGGATTTTCATCCAGCCGTCTCGCTTTTCTGGAATATTTATCTCGTCTCGATTCCGATTGTGGTTTTCGCGGTTCTTTATGTTTGGCGTCCGGCGCTTATCTCACCAAAAGTCACGGGCGCTTTCGCAGCCGTCACGGTGCTCTGCGTCATCGGCCTATGGGACGATCGCGATCCCCGCCATAAAGTTTTGGATAGCGGCCGTCATCAAGCAGCGCTCGCGGCGCTGCTTCCCGCGGACCACAGCGAAATCTATTGGATGGGCGGGGTTGTCGAGCCGTGGTTTTATGCGGGGCGACCGGGCTGGGCGCTCTACATCCAAGGGGCCGGAAGCGTATTTTCGCGCCCGCTTGCCATGGTGTGGCGGGACCGGGTCGAGGCGCTGATATCCTCAGGCCTCGCAGATCAATCCTTGCGCGGCGCGCAAACCCTTGCGCCGCGCGAAGATGCGGTCCCATTGAGGCGCGCTGCCATAGATGGCCTCTGCGCGCGGAAAGATGCACCGGGCGCCATTGTCGCGCCGTTGGAAGAGGGTATGGCTGAGCCGAGCGATCTCAAATTCAAGATCTGGCAGCCGCCCGCGCCGCAATTCCGGCTGACGCAAAAGGGCGAGACCGTGACCTGGCACAGGGTCGAAAAATTTCTCGTCCTGTCCTGCACCGACCATGTGCCGGAGCTATAAGGCGTCTTTTCGTTCGGCTCGCTCGCGAGCGGGGTCCGGCTCGTCCGTCTTCAGCAAGGCCCCCAGCTTTTCGAGCCCGGCAATCGTGACGACGGGCGGCGCGGCGGCGGGCGCGATCTCGATTCCGGCCGCCGCGAAGCGCTTGATGATATCGAAATAGAGATCGCTTTTGACGCCGCCGATCGTCGAGACATCCTCGACATAAGCAAACAGCTCGAAATTGAGGGCGGTGAGCGTGATGCTCGTGAAGAAGACCTGCGGCGGCGGATCGGCGACGACGAGCCTATGGGCCTTGGCGGCGGCGATCAGAATATCGCGCACTTTTTCAGGCTCTGCCGTGTGGCCGAGGCCGAGCGGAATGCTCAAGCGGCCGCCACGATCGGTCCGCACCCAGTTCTTCACGACGCCCGAGACGAGATTGGCATTTGGCACGATGACCAAAGCGCGATCGAAGGTTTCGATCTCTGTCGCCCGGACATTGATCCGGCGCACAAGCCCTTGCTCGTCGCCGACGACGATCCAATCGCCGACGCGGATCGCACGTTCCCAAAGGAGAATCAGGCCGGACAAGAAATTATTGACGATGGTCTGCAGGCCGAAGCCGATGCCGACCGACAGCGCACCGGCGACGATCGCGAGCCTTTCGAAATTTAATCCAAGATAGGAGAGCGCGAGCAGCAGGGCCACGATGAAGCCGAGATAGCCAAGGCTCGTCCTGATCGAATTGCGCAGGCCGATATCGAGATGCGTCTGCGGCAGGAGGCGCGTGTCGAGCCAGCGCTGCGTGACATGGGTCGCGCCATAGCAGACAGCAAAAATAATGAGCGCCGCTGCGACGCCGGACAGCGACAAGGTAATGCCGCCGACCTGCAGGCCGAAAAACACGGCTTTGAGCCCGCTCGGCACATCCGTCGATTGAAGGCCCCAAGGCGCCAGGATCAAAAGAACGGCCAGGATGAAGAGAACGACATGGGCAATGCCCGACAAAAGCACGCCGAAGAGACTGATGGATTGATGCTCGATCCCGATATTGACGGCGAGAGCCTGGCTGACGCGTGCATCGGGATGCATGCTGGCCGCGATGAACTCTTCGATCAGGACGTTCAACATGTAGAAAAGTGCGACGACGCCGCTGACCCAGACGATCTGATCGACGATGAATGCGCCGAGCGCGACATAGCCGATGAACACCGAAACGACGATGGCGAGCACTACGGCCCAAGCAAATATGCGCAGGATCCGCACCCAGCGGTTGCCCATCGTGACGGGCGGTCCCAGACATTCGTCGCTGGGGTTTTCCTCCGTGATCACGCCCCGCAATGAGAAGCCGATGAGGATCGCGACGATCAAGGCGCCGACGCCCCGCAAGGCGACGGAGACTGGCAAGGATGCCGAGACGATATCGTATAAGGATTCGAAAAGCCGGGTGAGCGAGACGGTGATCGCGACCCAGAGCGCCAGCCGCAGGATGCGCCAGGCCGTTGCGTCGCTGACTTGTGGCAGACGCCAATTGGGATGCGTCGGTGCAAAAAGTCCGCGTGTTATGCCTGCCGCGAGCGCTATGCGGATGACGCTTATGCCAAGCGCATAGATGAAAGGCTGCAGCCGGTCATTGGGAAGCTCGAAGGTCTCGAACACGACGGCTATGGCGAACATGGCCGCGAGAGGGAGGCCGACGAAGCCCATCGCGACTCGCCAGGCGGCACGAATCTTCTGGTAGCGGGTTGGGTTCGCGATCTGCGGCGAGCGCGACAGCACGGCCCTGGAAAGGCGCCCGAGCGGCCATGAGAGAATGAGGATCAGAGCGACAAGACCCCAGAAGGCCGGCATGCGCCAGCCTTCGAGGTGCATGTTGAGGCCGAAGGTCCAGTCGGCGAACACGTCCCGCACATTGGAAAAATCGCGCGGCAGTTCTTTGATCACCTTGAGCCATAGGGACGGACTGGCGATGCCGGTGGTCGATTGGAACAAGAGCCGGGTAAACAGAAGATGCCGCCGCGTCGCGATCCGGTTGATCGTCTGATCGGCCTGCACGGCAAGGAGCTTCGCCCGTTTGATCAGCTCATCCGTCTGATTATAGGTATCCTGCTGGGTGAAACGCTCGGCCGTCACCGCCGGGCTTTCGGGCGGCGCCTTGTCGTCAGGTTTGGGGCCAAGCTGATCGAGGCGCGTCTTGGCCGAGGCGAGCGCCGGGCCCAAATGCTCGATCACATTCTGCAATTCCGCCGAAATGGGCTCCGTCTGTTTGCGCAGATCGGCAAGCGTCGCATCGGTGAGCTCGCCGTTTTGCAAAGCTGTGTCGATGGCCTGCAGGGCCGTGTTGAGCCGGTCGATCCGCTGCGGAATGGGCTCGGGCGGCGGTTTTGCCTCGGGTTCCTGGGCATGAACCGCGATCGAAATCGACAGAAGGAGGGCGATGCAAAGCCAGCGGACAAAGGTGCGGATCAAAAGGCTTTTCCCATCGCGAATGGCGGGCCGGGTTCACCACAGCATGGCGGCGTCAATGCGGCGAAGCAAGGGGTGAGCGAAAGATCCATTCGCAACGGCGAAGACTCTGTCATGGCCATTATCTGCAAAAGCGTGGATGGCCTAGTTGCGGCCCTCGCCGGCCTCCCAGAGCGCCCGCAGGCCTTCGCGATAGGTCGGAAAGGCGAGCGAGACGCCGAGCTCTTCCTTCAGCTTGCGATTGGACGCGCGTTTGTTCTCCGCATAGAAGCTGCGCGCCATGGGCGTGAGATCGGCCGCGTCCACATCCTGCTCGGGTGGCGGCGTAATGCCCATCAGTTCGGCGGCGTAAGTCACGACATCTTGCGGCGGCGCGGGCTCGTCGTCGCTGACATTCCAGATCTGGCCCTTGCCTTCCTGCATCAGCGCGCTTGCGATCGTCAGCGCCACATCCTCAACGTGAATGCGGTTAAAGACCTGATCCGGCTTCACGATGCGCTTCGCCTTGCCCGCTGCCAGATTGGCGAGCGCATTGCGTTCGGGCCCATAGATCCCGGCAAGGCGCAGGATATGTGTGGCCTTGTCCGCATCCTTGCCGATGGAAGCCCAGGCCTTCTCAGCCTGAAGACGTGCCGTCGAGCGCGGGCTTGCCGGCGTAGGCAGGCGATCCTCGTCGACCCACGCCCCCTGCCGGTCGCCATAGACGCCCACCGTCGAGAGATAGACGATGCGAAGCGGGCGGCGCAGGCCGGAGATAAGCCGGCCGAAGCGCGCCAGCACCGGATCGGCCGATGTGCCCGGCGGAATCGAAACGAGCAGGGCATCCGCGCTTTTCAGATGGTCTGCGATGGCCGGGTCTTCATGGTCTGTATTAAAGACCAATGGCTGCACGTGCGTTTGCGCCAAGGCCTCTGCTTTATCGGCCGACCGGACCGTGCCTGCGACATCGTCGAAAAGATCGCCATAGCGATTGATGAAATGAAGCGCGCTATAGCCGAGACCGAAGGCGAAGAGTTTCATGCTTTAAACGCCTCCTCTTTGCATGCGTCCTGTTTCCATTCTGCCATGACAAGATCGTCGCTTTCATGGCCTAGCCAGTGCTGTGCCAGATGCGCGAATATCTCCGGCGTAGCGAGTTGGCTGAGTGCCCAGACCGCCATGCCCCGCACCAAAGGCGACGCGTCGGCGAGCCGCGCTTCGACAAGCGGGATCAAGCCCGACTCACTTGAGTTGCCGACTGCGATCAGGAGATTGCGCATGAAGCGAGAAAAGCCAATCCGCTTGATGGGGCTGCCAACAAAAAAGCTGCGGAATTTAGGCTCGTCAAAGGTAAGCCATTCCGCAATGGCGGGGCTTATCAGATCCGGTCGGGCCTGAAGCTTGGCCTCGCCTGCGCTTTGCGCGTATTTATTCCAAGGGCAGACCGCCAGACAATCGTCGCATCCATAGACGCGGTTGCCGATCGCCTTGCGAAATTCGCGCGGAATAAAGCCCTTATGCTCGATCGTCAGATAGGAAATGCAGCGCCGCGCATCGAGCACATAGGGCGCGGGAAAGGCCTTTGTCGGGCAAATGTCGAGACAGGCCCGGCAGGTGCCGCAATGATCGGCCTCGCCCGCGTCGGCGGCAAGCGGCAGATTCGTGAAGATCGAGCCGAGAAACAGCCAGGAGCCATAGCCGCGCGAGACGAGATTGGTGTGCTTGCCTTGCCAGCCAAGACCCGCCTGTTGCGCCAGCGGCTTTTCCATCACGGGCGCGGTATCGACGAAGACCTTGACCTCCGCCTCTTGTGTCCCGGCGCAAAGCCATGATGCGAGCAGTTTCAGCCGTCCCTTGATCAGATCGTGATAGTCGCGGTTGCGCGCATAGACGGAAAGATTGGCCGCGCCTCTATCGACGAGATTGGCGAGCGGATCCTCAGCAGGGCCATAATTCATGCCGAGCAGAATGATGCTTTTCACCTCGGGCCAGAGACGTCTTGGATCGGATCGTCGCGCCTGCGTCTCGCCCATCCAATTCATGTCGCCGGCTGAGCCCGCGGCGAGCCATTGATCCAATCGAAGACCAGCCTCGCCAAGCGAGCCGGGATCGGCGATACGGCAAAGCTCGAAGCCAAGCTCGCGCGCTTTGGCGGCAAGCGCGGGTTTGAAGCTCGGCTCTAGAAATCGAGATCCGCGTAGACCTCCGCCGGAACGAAGCCCGGCAGCCGGTCGGCCAGAAGCGCGCGAAAGGCCGGACGCGATTTCACCCGCGCGTACCAATGCTTCGCCGTTTCGTCCTCGTCCCATGGCACGTCGCCCAGAAAATCCACCGAGGAAAGATGCGCCGCGGCCGCGAGATCGGCATAGGTCAGGCGATTGCCCGCGAGCCAGTTTCTGTGGCCGATCAGATAGCCGATATAGCGCAGATGGTACCGGATATTCGTGCGCGCCGCGCGGACGAGCTCCATATCCGGTGCGCCGCCGCCAGCTATCGCCGGCATGAATCTCTTATAGATTTTTTCGGTCACAAGCCACTGCGAGACTTCGGCGAAGAATTTATGGTGAAACCAGTCGATGAGGCGGCGCACTTCGACGCGCTCGTAAGGTTCGTCGGGCATCAGGCGATGATCGCCTAAAACCTGCCCGTAAACCTCGTCGAAATATTCGGCGATCGTGCCGGCGCCCGGCACCACCGCGCCGGAATCTTCGATGAAGACTGGCGTCTGTCCGGCTGGATTGAGAATCAGAAAACCCTCGCGCCGCTCGAAGATCTTTTCTTCGATGAGCTCCGGTTCGACGCCAAATTCGCCAAGAAGAAGCCGGACGAAACGCGAATGCGGGCACAGCGGGTGATGATAAAGAATCGGCATCAGGGCCGGTTTACGGGAGGCTCATGGAAGAAGCAAACGCCGAAACAGAGGCCCTGCGCGCAGGAGCCTTGATGGTTACGGAATTCTAAAGCCAAGCAGTCATCGCGCCCCTCCGCCGAAGAGAGGATGGGATAAATATTCCTGCTTTGTTCCCAGGTCCGGGAGAATCGTTTAAGATGCGCGCATGGATCATGCGCTCTCCACCTTCATAGGCTACCGGCTGTTCAATGTGCCGATCACATTGTTTCATGTGGTAGCGGCTGGCCTCATCGTCGCCTCCGTCATCATTTTGCTTTTGACGGCCGGTTTTGTCGGACTTCTCCGCGCCCGCAAAGAGCGGCGCGAAGCGGTCTTGGTCGAGGCCGCGCGCCAGCACGACATGGATGAAAAAATGGCCGAGATCGCGCGCCAGGGCGCGGAGCTCACCGGCCGTCTGCGCGCGATGAGCGAACATCTCGGCTCGCGCCAGGCCGATCTTGCGCGGCTCGTGTCGGAACGGCTCGACAATGTCAGCCACCGCATGGGGCAGAATCTCGAAGCCTCGAGCCTGACGACGGGCGAACATCTGACCAAGCTCAACGAGCGGCTGGCCGTCATCGATGCGGCGCAGGCAAGGCTGACGGGTCTCACGCAAGAGGTCGTGGGCTTGAAGGATATTCTCGCCAATAAGCAATCGCGCGGCGCCTTCGGACAGGGCCGGATGGAGGCGATCATCCGCGATTGCCTGCCGCCCGCGGCCTTCGAGTTTCAATATACATTGTCGAACCGCAACAGACCCGATTGCATCATCCGCCTGCCGGGCGACGATCGCGTGATGGTGGTGGATGCGAAATTTCCGCTTGAATCCTTCACCGCGCTGAAAGACGCCGCGAGCGAAGAGGCCTTGAAACAAGCGCAAGCCCGCGTACGCGGCGATGTCGGCAAACATATTAAGGATATTGCCGAGAAATATTTCGTGCCCGGCGAAACGCAGGATATCGCCGTGCTCTTCGTGCCGTCGGAATCGCTTTATGCCGATTTGAACGAGCATTTCGAGGATCTCGTCCAAAAGGCGCATAAGGCCCGTGTGATCATCGTGTCGCCGTCGCTTTTGATGATGGCAGTGCAGGTGATGCAGGCAATCGTGCGCGATGCCAATGTCCGTGAACAGGCGCATCTCATCCAGGATGAAGTGCGGCTTCTGGTGGAAGATGTCTCGCGGCTTCGGGCCCGCGTGGCCAAGCTCGACGCGCATTTCCGTCAGGCGCAAGAGGATATCGGGCAGATCACGACCTCCGCCGATAAGATCACCAAGCGCGGCGAGCGGATCGACCTTCTCGACTTCTCCGATCACGCCGACGCGCCGAAGCAAAGCGGCCTTCTCGCGGCGTCCTTCATCAAGGCGGCAGAGTAGATTGACCGAGAACAGGCAAGAGACGCCCGGCGCCCCAGGCGCCGGCTATTACGCGGCCTTGGTCGTCGCGACCTTTTTGATGGCGTCGGGTTTCATCACCGGCAAGCTTCTCCTGAATTTCGGCTTCTCGGCGCTTTTGCTCGTCGGCTGGCGTTTTATCGTCGCGGCCTTCGCGCTTTTGCCTTTGGCGGTGATCTCGCACGAGCCTTTGTTTCCGCGCCTCACGCTGCCGCAGAAAGCGACGGTCGTGCTCATCGGGCTTTTGCAGACGACCGGCACGCTCGGCCTGACCTTTCTCTCATTGCGGTATGTTTCGGCCGCGACCTCCGGCATTTTGCTCTTCACCAATCCGATCTGGGTTGCTTTGCTTGCGCCTTGGGCGCTGGGCGAATCCTTGTCGAAGATCAGGGTGCTCGGCCTGATCTGTGGGATCTCGGGCGTAGCGCTGGCGCTCGGCGGCGCGCTCACGGGATCGGAGAATTTCCTGCAGGGCGATATTGTCGGTCTCGGCGGCGCCTTGTGCTGGAGCCTGTCGACCATCATCAACAAGCGTGCGCAATTGCCGATCGGCACCTGGACTTTGAGTTTCTGGCAAATGCTGATCGGCGCGCTCGTGCTCTTGGCCTTGGCCTATGGGCAGGGCGAACATTGGCCGGCCGGTGTCGGAGCGGTGCAATGGGCCTGGTTTCTGTGGCTCGCCATTCCGGGCTCGGCTGCATCCTTTGGCCTCTGGTTTCTCGCCTTGCGCAAAGGCGGTGCGACGCGCTCGAGCGGCTATCTTTTTCTCGCGCCGTTCTTCACCGTGCTGCTGTCCGATCTGATCTTCGGAACGAGCCTCACCCTGCAACAGGCCGCGGGCGGAGTCTTGATCGGTTTGAGCCTATGGCTGGTGAACCGGGGCGGATTGCATCCTTTCCCTAAACCTTGACGCGTCATGCGCGGGCTTGACCCGCGCATCCAAGCACAAAGCTTTCGTGATCATTGCGCCTAAGGTTGCCGCGAAAGATTGCTAGGTCGGCACCTGGATGCGCGGGTCAAGCCCGCGCATGACGCTCGAAGAGATGGCGGCTAGCAACGTCAGAAGTCCGTGCGGCTGCGGATCGCGGCTGCCAGCGTGCCTTCATCGAGATAATCGAGTTCGCCGCCGACCGGCACGCCATGCGCGAGGCGCGTCGTCTTGACCGGGAGATGCGAGATAAGGTCCGTCACGTAATGCGCCGTCGTCTGTCCGTCGACGGTCGCATTGACGGCGAGAATCACCTCTTTCACCTCGCCGGTTGCGACCCGCTCGACCAGCGTCGTGAGATTGAGATCGTCGGGCCCGACGCCATCGAGCGGCGAAAGCGTCCCCCCCAGCACATGATAGCGCGCTTTCAACGCCGCGGCGCGCTCCAGCGCCCAGAGATCGGCGACGGTCTCGACGACAACGAGCACATGCGGGTCGCGCTTCTCGTCGCGGCAGACGGTGCAGGGATCGGATGTATCGACATTGCCGCAGATTTTGCAGGTGACGATTTTGTCGCGTGCATTTTGCAGGGCCTCTGAAAGAGGACCCAAAAGCTCGTCGCGCTTGCGGATCAGATGCAGAGCCGCGCGGCGCGCCGAACGCGGCCCAAGACCCGGAAGGCGCGCCAGCAATTGGATGAGGCGTTCGATCTCTGCGCCCGCGACGCGCTCACCCATAAATCTTCCCACCTGTTGTTGAAGCCCTCGTGCTTCGAGACGCGCTCCTTAAGGAGCGCTCCTCAGCATGAGGGCTTTGGGAGAAGCCCACGTTCTCCCTCACCCTGAGGTGCGAGCGAAGCGAGCCTCGAAGGGCGAGGGCCGCAAAATAAGTCCTTCAAAGAGGAATTAAAACGGCAGCTTCATGCCGGGCGGCAGAGGCAGTCCGGCCGTCACCGCCTTCATCTTTTCCTCCATGAGGCGCTCGGCTTTCTTGCGTGCGTCTTCATGTGCCGTGACGATGAGATCTTCCAAAATCTCTTTTTCGTCCGGCTTCATCAAGCTGTCGTCGATCACGAGACCCTTCAACGCGCCCTTGGCGGTCAGGGTGACGCGCACCAGACCGCCGCCGGACTGGCCCTCGACTTCGAGCCGTTCCATTTCGGCCTGCATATCCTGCATTTTGGCCTGCATGGCTTGCGCCTGTTTCATCAGGCCCATCATGTCTTTCATATGCGCTCCTTTTGGGTCGCGAGAACCCTCTCCCTGTGGGAGAGGGTGGTCAGCGGAGCTGACCGGGTGAGGGGATTCAATCGAGCAATTGAAAGATCGTAACCCCTCATCCGCCTCGCATTCGCTCGGCACCTTCTCCCACTGGGAGAAGGACGCGCCTAACCTTTCCGCCTATAAATCATCCTCAGTGAAGATTTGATCGGCATAGGCGATTTCGTCATTGGTTTCCACCATATCCGCCGTAGGCTCGGGCGCGGCTGTCGATCGCACATCGACAATTTTCGCACCTGGGAAAGCGGCGAGCACGCTTTGCACCAGCGGATCGGCTTCGACCCCGCTTCGCGCGTCTTTCTCCTTTGCAGCGGCCTGTTCTTTTAAGCTCGGCGCGCCCTCCGTCTTCGAGATGGCGACCATCCAGCGCTGGCCCGTCCATTCTTGCAGGCGCTTCATCAAATGCTGCGCGAGCTGCACCGACGCGCCCGGCGCCAGCGAAAATTCGATCGAGCCTTCCTCGAAACGGATCAGGCGCACATCGCGTTCGAGCGCAAGCTTCAACTGAATGTCGCGGTTCTTCGCAGCGAGCGCGACGAGATCTTCAAATCGCCCGAGCCGCAAAAGCGGCGCCTGATCGGCCACGGCACGCGGCGCGGACTGCGGCAAGGACTCTGCTGCGCGGGCCACGGCACCGCCGCCGCCAATGGCATTTGTGCGGCCTCTCGACACCCCTGACGAAGACGAAGCAGGGCTCGTCTCCATCGTGCCAGACGCGAGCTTGCGCAAGGCCTCGTCCGGCGTCGGCAATTCGGCCGCATAGGCAAGCCGCACCAAAATCATATCGGCCGAGGCGAGCGGCCGTGGCGACTCCTTCACCTCCTGCACGCCTTTCAGCAGCAATTGCCAGGCGCGTGTCAAAACCGCCATGCCGAGCGCCTTGGCGAATTCGGCGCCGCGGCGATGCTCTTCCTGGGTGATGGAGACATCCTGCGCCGCTTCCGGAACGAGCTTCAGCCGCGTGACGAAATGCGCGAACTCGGCGAGCTCGACCAGGATCTGTCCCGGATCGGCGCCGCTATTGTGCAAATCCTTCAGCGCCCGCAAGGCTTCCGCGATGCGTCCGGCCATGACATCTTCGAAAAGATCGATGATGCGGGTGCGGTCGGCAAGCCCGAGCATGATCCGCAGATCTTCGGCCCGCGCGGCTCTGTCCGCACTCGCCGCGATTGCCTGATCGAGCAAAGACAGCGCATCGCGCACGGAGCCTTCCGCCGCGCGCGCGATCAAGGCGAGCGCTTCGGGTTCGACGGAAACATTTTCCTTAGCGGCGATCGCGGCGAGATGCGTTGCCAGCACATTGGCATCGATGCGCCTGAGATCGAATCTCTGGCAGCGCGAACGCACGGTGATCGGGACCTTCTCGATCTCCGTCGTGGCAAAGAGAAATTTCACATGGTCCGGCGGCTCTTCCAATGTCTTCAACAGGCCGTTGAAGGCCTGTTTCGAGAGCATATGCACTTCGTCGATGATATAGACCTTGGTGCGCGCCATCACCGGGCGGTAGCGGGCGCTGTCGATGATCTCGCGAATGTCGTCAATGCCGGTATGCGAGGCGGCATCCATTTCGATCACATCGACATGGCGCGAATCCATGATCGCCTGGCAATGGACGCCAAGCTCGGGCATGTCGATCGTCGGGCGGGTGACGGCGGGGCGCCCGTCGCGTGCCGGCAGCTCGTAATTGAAGGCGCGCGCCAGAATGCGCGCGGTCGTGGTTTTGCCCACCCCGCGCACGCCGGTCAGAATATAGGCTTGATGGATGCGGTCGAGTTCGAAGGCATGCGACAGCGTCTTGACCATGGCCTCCTGGCCGATCAGATCGGCGAAGCGCGACGGCCTATATTTCCGCGCCAGCACCCGATAGGCGGCTTGCGTCTCGCCTTTGCCGGCAACAGGCGGAGTCTCGCCGAAGTCGAAGCCAGCCATGCCGGCGGCTTCGGGCTTTTCGTCGAGATGGTCTTCGTTCATCGGTCCTCGTTCAAAACCAAGGCCGCAAAACCCAGGCTGGGGGACGGAAAAGGACGATTTCTCCGGCTGCGCGCCCTTAAAACATCGGCTTGGCGCAGCGGTGAGGTGGGAGGTTGGACAGAAACCCGCCCGGTCTCGTTGGGGCTGCTTCCTTCCGGACCTGACCCGGTTGGCGAGTGGAACGTCCACCGCCAACCTCCCGCCCCTTATGTGGACCATGGCGGGCGTTTCCGCAAGCAGCGATGGCGTCCCGCTCACAGTGCCGAGAGCAGAGGCCGCCGGTCTCTACCGCGACGCTTTTCGCTTCCCAGATATGGGGGAATAGGAGCTCCCATGACCCCCATCTCGATTCTTGACCTCGTGCGGGTCCGCCAGGGTTCGACGCCGCGCGATGCGCTCGACCATGCCCGCGACCTCGCGGCCTTCGCCGAAGGCCTCGGCTATCGCCGTTTTTGGGTCGCCGAGCATCATAATATGCCAGGCATCGCCAGCGCCGCGACATCCGTGGTGATCGCGCATATCGCGGCAGGAACCTCGACGATCCGCGTAGGCTCCGGCGGCATTATGCTGCCGAACCACGCGCCTTTGATCATAGCCGAGCAATTCGGGACCTTGGCGAGCCTGTTTCCGGACCGGATCGATCTCGGTCTCGGCCGCGCGCCGGGCACCGACCAGCTGACCTTGCGGGCCTTGCGGCGCGATCCGGCGAGTGCCGACCGCTTTCCAAATGACGTGCTCGAATTGCAGTCTCTGCTGGCGCCGGTGCAGCCGGGCCAGATGATCCAGGCCGTCCCGGGCGCCGGCACGGAGGTGCCTTTATGGATTTTGGGCTCCAGCACCTTTGGCGCGCAACTCGCGGCGGAATTCGGACTGCCCTATGCCTTCGCTTCGCATTTCGCGCCCGACGCCCTCGATGCGGCGCTCGACATCTACCGGGCCCGGTTCAAACCCTCGAAACAGCTTGAAAAGCCCTATGCCATGGTCGGCGTCAATATTATCGCGGCCGACAGCGATGCGGAGGCGCGGCATCTGGCGACGACGCAGCAAATGTCATTCACCGATCTGCATCGCGGGGTGCGCGGTCTCAGCAAGCCGCCAATCGACGACATAGACACCTATTGGACGGCGCGGGAAAAAGCGCAGGCGCAGCATATGCTGGCCTGCTCGATCATAGGCGGCCCGGACAAGCTGCGGGCCGGAATGGAGCGATTCCTGGAGCAGACAGCGGCCGATGAGTTGATGATCGTGTCCGATATCTTCGATCATGCCGCGCGGCTGCGCTCGTTCGAACTCATCGCCGGTGCGGCGAGGGACATTGAACGCCCTTTGGCTGTCATTGCGAGCGAAGCGAAGCAATCCAGAAACGCCGATTGAGTTTAGCCTTATCCCTGGATTGCTTCGGAGCTTGCGCTCCTCGCAATGACGATTGTTCTACACGGTGCGTTCTTCGACGACGACCGTATCGTCGAGCGGCTCGGGCTCGAAGAGCCAGCGGGCGAAAAGGCCGGCTATGATCGCGCCGAGAATCGGCGCGAGCCAGAAGAGCCAGAGCTGGCCGATATAATCGCCGCCCGCGAAGAGCGCCGGTCCGGTGCTGCGCGCCGGATTGACCGAGGTGTTCGTCACCGGAATCGTGATGAGATGAATGAGCGTCAAAGCGAGGCCGATCGGAATGCCCGCAAAGCCCGCCGCGGCGCCCTTCGATGTCGTTCCGATGATGATGTAGAGAAAGAAGAAGGTGGCGAGAACTTCGGTCACGAAGCAGGCTGCCAGACTATATTTGCCGGGGCTCAGGTCGCCGAAGCCATTCGAGGCAAAGCCCTTCGCGACCCAGCCCGCCTGGCCGGAAGCGATGAAATAGAGGATCCCCGCCGCGGCGATTGCGCCTATGACCTGCGCGATAATGTAAGGGATCACGTCTTTCGACGGGAAGCGGTTCGCCGACCAGAGCCCCGCCGTCACGGCGGGATTGAAATGGCCGCCGGAAATGTGACCGACCGCATAGGCCATGGTCAGAACCGTCAGGCCGAAGGCAAAGGCGACGCCTAGAAAGCCGATGCCGAGATTGGGAAAACCCGCTGCGAGGACGGCGGCGCCGCAACCGCCAAAGGTCAACCAGAATGTGCCGAAGAATTCTGCTGCAGCGCGGCGCGTAATATCGCTCCCCATCTCACCCTCCCGTGGCTGAATCGATTCAACCCTACCACGGTGAAGCTAGCGGGATGCGGCAGGCGCGCAAACGCCCATTCGCCTTATCCACGTCAAAACTGTGTCAACGGTTAATGCGAATTGCCTCCAATGTTTCGATCAAGCCCTAATGGTCTTGAGAGGTGGTAGCGTTGAACCTCTCCCAACCCACGGCACGCAATTCACAGGCGGGGCAGGTACCGCAGCCATAGCCCCACTCATGTTTCGTCGTGCGATCGCCGATATAACATGTGTGGCTGTCCTCGATGATGATGTCGACGAGCTTTTGGCCGCCGAGATTTTTCGCAAGCTGCCAGGTCGTAGCCTTGTCGATCCACATCAGCGGCGTCTCGATGATGAATTGCGTATCCATCCCGAGATTGAGCGCTGTCTGCATGGCCTTGATCGTCGCGTCGCGGCAATCCGGATAGCCGGAAAAATCCGTCTCGCACATGCCGCCGACGATATGGGTGATGCCGCGGCGATAGGCGAGCGCTGCCGCGAAAGTCAGAAACATCAGGTTGCGGCCGGGCACGAATGTGTTCGGTAGGCCCTTTTCATCGGCGACGATTTTGGTCTCGCGCGTCATCGCGGTCTCGGAGATGGCTCCAAGCGCGCTGAGCGAAATGAGATGGTCCGCGCTGAGGCGCGGCGCCCATTGCGGAAAGCCGCGGATGAGCTTTTCGCGGATCAGCGGGCGTTGCGCCAATTCGATATGATGCCTTTGGCCATAGTCGAAGCCGACCGTCTCGACATGGTCGTAGCGGTCGAGCGCCCAGGCAAGGCAGGTCGTCGAATCCTGGCCACCAGAAAAAAGGACGAGGGCTTTTGTAGCGGACAGTGGAGCAAAACCTTTGTTTATGAACCCTCGTGCTTCGAGACGCGTCTCGCTACGCGATCCGCTCCTCAGCATGAGGGCTTAGGGCACAAGCGGAGCCCTCATCCTGAGGAGGCGCGTTAGCGCCGTCTCGAAGGACGAGGGCGCTGACTTGCTTGAGCCAATTATTCTAGAAAATCGAGCCCAATATCCAAAACAGCCGCGCTATGGGTGAGCCAGCCGACCGACATCAGATCGACGCCAGAGGCTGCGATCTCGGCCGCGTTCTGCAGCGTGATGCCGCCCGATGCTTCCGTGACCGCGCGGCCAGCGACCATTTTAACCGCCTCCGCCAGCATCTGCGGGCTCATATTGTCGAGCAGCACGGCATCGGCCTTTTGATCGAGCGCCTCGGCCAATTGAGCCAGCGTATCGACTTCGATCTCGATCTTCACGAGATGACCGGCTCTGGCGCGGGCCCGCCGCAAGGCCTCAGAGATGCTTCCTGCGATCGCGACATGATTGTCCTTGATGAGCACCGCGTCATTGAGGCCGAAGCGATGATTGGAGCCGCCGCCAGCGCGCACCGCATATTTTTCGATCGTGCGCAGGCCCGGCGTCGTCTTGCGGGTGCAGACAATATGCGCCTTCGTACCCTTGACCGCCGCGACGATCGAAGCCGTCGCGCTGGCGACACCCGAAAGATGGCCCAGAAAATTAAGCGCCGTGCGCTCGGCCGTGAGAATGCCGCGCGCCGGACCTTCGACGCGCGCGATAATGTCGCCCTTTGCAACCGTCGCGCCGTCCTCTTTCATTGCCTCAAGTCTGATCGCAGGATCGATCAGAGCGAAAGCAACGCGCGCCAGATCGAGCCCCGCGACGACGCCCGGCTGCCGTGCGGCGAAAACACATTTCACCGTGAGATCGGGCGGGACGATCGCATCCGTCGTGATGTCGCCGGCCCGGCCGAGATCTTCGAGCAGCGTCGCGCGAACCAAAGGCTCGATCATGATGCGCGGGAGAGGGGTGAGGGGCATGGCTCCTCTTTCCTTAAAGGAGGATAGCGAAGTGCTGGCGTAAACCCTCTCCCTGAGGGAGAGGGTGGTTGGCGGAGCCAACCGGGTGAGGGGTTACGATCTTTTCATTGAGAGACCGTAACCCCTCATCCGCCTCGCATTCGCTCGGCACCTTCTCCCACAGGGAGAAGGTTCGCGCACCATCAATTTTGAACTGCTCTAGCCCACCGCTTCCGGCACCAGCTCTCGCGCGATCTCGACTGCTTCACCGAACTTCAGGAAGCTGCGATGCGCCAAGGCCGGATCATGATCCGGGAAATCGGTCCGCGTATGCGCGCCGCGGCTTTCCTGCCGCTTCAATGCCGCGGCGGCGATCATGAGGCCGACCAGCGCCGCGTCGCTTTCCGGCGCATTGGCCTCGATCATCGGATAGAGCGCTGCGATTGCGTCGCGCAAACCGGGGCCGTTGCGCAACACGCCTGCGGCCTCGGACATGATTTTACGCACCGGCGCGGGATCGCTGGAGCGCGCAATCTCTTCATCGAAACGGGGGCTCGTGCGACGCGAGATCGTCGCGGCGACGCTCTCCGCGACAAAACGGGCGCAGACGGCAGCCTCAAGCAGAGAATTGCTGGCGAGCCGGTTGGCGCCGTGGAGCCCTGTTGAAGCCGCTTCGCCGCAGGCCCAAAGTCCTTCGACCGAGCTGCGGCCCGCGGCGTCCACCGCGATGCCGCCCATGTGATAATGCGCGGCGGGACGGATCGGGATCGGCTGCGTCACGGGGTCGATGCCGGCGGCGCGGCATTTTTCGGTGATGCCTGGAAAGTGTTGCGGGAAGCTTTTGCCCAAGGCCTGGCGCGCGTCGAGGAAGACCTGATGGCCGCCCTGCATATGATGCCAGATGGCGCGTGCGACGACATCGCGCGGCGCAAGTTCGGCGCCGGGCACATTCGCCATGAAACGCTCGCCATGCTCATCGATGATGATCGCGCCTTCGCCGCGCACGGCCTCGCTCACCAAAGGCAAAGGCGATGCGCCGATGTTGAGCGCGGTCGGGTGGAATTGCACGAATTCGAGATCGGCCATCGTTGCGCCCGCGCGGGCGGCTAGCGCGAGGCCTTGCCCGAAAGAGCCGGCCGGATTGGTGCTTGCCAGATAAAGGCTGCCGATGCCGCCCGTCGCGATGATGACGCGACCGGTCGCAAACAAGACCGGCCCGCAATTCGTATTGCCGAGGACGCCCACGATTCTGTTGTCTTCGACGATCAGGCGCCGCGCGGCGCAGCCCTTGACGACAGTGATCGAAGGCGTCGCCAGAACCGCGCGCGTCAATGCGTTCATGATTTCGCGGCCGCTGCCGTCGCCGCCCGCATGGACGATACGGCGGCGGCTATGCGCGGCCTCTAAGCCGAAAGCGAGATTGCCGTCCCCGTCGCGGTCGAAGGGCACGCCGAGCCGGATCAATTCGGCGATGGCCTCGCCCGCGGCGGAAACGATCCGCTTCACGGCGGCTTCGTCGCAAATGCCGTCGCCAGCCTTGAGCGTGTCTTCGATTTGCAGCGCCGGACGATCGTCAGGACCGATGCAGGCGGCGATGCCGCCTTGCGCCCAGGCGCTTGATGTCTCGATGCCGAGCGGCGCCTTGCTCAAAAGCACGACAGGTTCCGGCGCCAGATAAAGCGCCGTCATGAGCCCGGCAAGCCCGCCGCCGATGATGATCGGGCTGCCGCCGAGGTCGCGTTGTTCCATATTCTCTACGCTTTCGTTTTACGCATAATCTTGATCCAAAAAGTCTCCGACTTTTTGGGATTATGCTTTCACGGCCAGCATGCGCTCGACCGAGAGACGGGCGCGCTCGGCGACTGCCGGATCGATCGTCACTTCATGCGTCATGGTTTCCAGCGCATGCCGGATCTTCGGCAGGGTGATGCGCTTCATATGCGGACAGAGATTGCACGGCCGCACGAATTCGAGTTCCGGATACTGGATCGCGACATTGTCGCTCATCGAGCATTCGGTCAGAAGCGCGACGCGCGGCGGGCGTTCTTTCGCGATGTAGGAAGCAATCGCCGCGGTGGAGCCTGAGAAATCCGAAGCGCCGACGACGTCCGGCGGGCATTCGGGATGCGCCAGGATCACGACGCCCGGATAATCGTCGCGTAATTCCGCGACCTCGGCGGCGCTGAAGCGCTCATGGACTTCGCAATGACCCTTCCAGGTGATGATCTCGACGCCCGTCTCGGCGGCGATGTTTTTTGCGAGATATTCGTCGGGGATCATGATGACGCGCTTGACGCCCAAGGATTCGATGATCGCCTTGGCATTGCCCGACGTGCAGCAAATATCGGACTCGGCTTTCACCGCGGCGGACGTATTCACATAAGTCACGATCGGCACGCCCGGATAGCGCTTGCGCAGGTTGCGGACATCGGCGGGCGTGATCGATTCCGCCAGCGAGCAGCCGGCGGCGAGATCCGGGATCAAAACTTTTTTCGACGGGTTCAGAAGCTTGGCCGTTTCGGCCATGAAATGGACGCCGGCCAGAACGATGACGTCGGCCTCGACATTCATCGCCTCGCGCGCCAAGGCCAAGCTGTCGCCGACGAGATCGGCGACGCAATGGTAGATCTCAGGCGTCTGATAATTATGCGCGAGAATGACTGCGTTATGGCTCTTTTTCAGAGCCATAATAGCGTCAATATCCCTTGCTAGAAGCGGCCATTCGATTGCGGGAATCGCATGCTGGACCTTGGCATAAAGGCCCTCGGTCCGCTCCAACAACCCCGTTGCTTCCATGGCATATACTCCCTTTGAGCATTATTGGAGTATATGCTGGGGTTGAGTATAAGTTTTGTCAAGTGCGCGAAAGTGGGAGCTTCGTGCCGACGACGGCCCGCTCGGCCAGAACGTCGCGCCGGAAGCGGAAAAGCTTGGCCGGCCTTCCCCCTGTATCCTGGCTCATTTCGCCGGTTTCCTCGACAAGTTCCTGCTGCTCGATCAGCCGCCTGAAATTTTGCTTATGGACGAGCCGCCCGGCCAAGGCCTCGACGCAGCGCTGCAATTGCAAAAGCGTGAAGGTCTCGGGCATGAGCTCGAAGACGACGGGATGATATTTGATCTTGGCTCGCAGCCTCGCGATGCCGGTTGCCAAAATGCGCCGGTGATCGAGGATCATCGCTTGCCCCGGCACCGGCGTCGCAGCTGAATGCGCAGCTTCCGGAATGAGGCCAGCCTCGTAAAGAAGCTCGTAGCGCTGCAGCACCAATTCCTCGTTCCATTTGCGCCCGTCGGCGCCGAATGTGATCGCAATCCGCTGCAAGCGCGCGGCTGTAAGCGCCTCACTCTGCGCGCCTTGCGCCCAGGCTTTCAATTTCGGCAGAAGGTGGGTTTCGAGGATGGCCGGCGTCCCGATGCGATGATCTTCCCAGGGAAAATAGGCGTACCAGCTGCGCCAGCTCGCTTCATATTCTCCCGCCGCCGGAAGCTCATGGGTAAGGCCGAGATAGGAGATCGAAATAGCGGGCGGGCCGCTGCCGGCGCGATCGCGATCGGCAAATGTGTAAAGCTGTTCGACATAGCCGAGCGGATGATGGGTCTGGCGTTCGACCCAGGCGCGCAGGCCAGATTGCAGAGAACGATGCGACATTTCGAAAAGGCCGGACGGCAAAGCGCGCGAGTCCTGAATCGTCAAAACCCTCGGCTCGCCCGCGGTCACGGCGACGAGCACCGCGATGAGATCGGCTTCGATCCCACGGCCTGAATGGGCCGGCCCCGGGGCGGACCCGGCGTGCCGCGGCTCTTTTTTATCGATAACGTCCATTTACCAAATATTTTCCGAGGGCATCGGCGCAAATCGCGCCGGATAAAGATTGCTTACTCCAAATCCAGAGGAAGTGCGGCAACGATATGACGCGGCCAGTGCCAGGGCACGACATAGATAGCATCGCCGCGTAGCGTCAATCGCGCTGCCCAAGGATGCTTTACAAGCCAAAATCGCGCTGCGCGGGACATCCGCCTCTGTTTTGCCGGATCGATCGCCGTCATGGCCGCGAGCAGATCCGGCCGCGTTTTCACTTCGACAAAAGCGATGGTCGCGCCGCGTTGCGCGATGATGTCAATTTCGCCGCCCTTGGCCAAAAACCGCAGGGCCAGAATCCGATAGCCCTTGAGCCGCAGCGCCAGAGCGGCGATCCGTTCGGCCCGAAAGCCGGATTTCAGCGCCGCGAAGCGTTTCGACCGTCCGGTGTCACTTTTCGCGCGCGTTGAGTTCGAGCGCGCGCGCATAGACTTTGCGGCGGGGCTGACCGGTTTCGGCGGAGACAAGGGCGGCAGCATCTTTGACCGAATGCGTTTCGAGAGCCTTGCCGATCAGATCATCGAGATTGCTTTGAAGCAATAAGGGTTCATCGTCGAGAGGCGGCCCGACTAGCAAGACAATCTCGCCTTTCGGTGCAGGCTCGGCGGCAAGCGCTTCGGCGAGCTCTCCGAGCTTGCCGCGCCGGACCGTCTCGTAATGTTTTGTCAGTTCGCGGGCGAGCGCCGCCTCCCGCTGGCCGAGGACGGCGGTCAGATCGGCGAGACATTCGGCGACGCGGCGGGGCGATTCGAAAAACACAAGCGTGCCGGGGATCGACGCAAGTTCGGCGATGCGCTGGCGCCGCGCGGCGCTTTTCGCCGGTAAAAAGCCTTCGAAAAAGAAGCGATCAGTCGGCAGGCCCGCGACGACGAGCGCCGCCAGCACGGCTGAGGCGCCGGGGATCGAGGTGACCGCTATATTGGCGGCGACGGCCTCGGCCACGAGCTTGAACCCCGGGTCGGAGACAAGCGGCGTGCCGGCATCGGAGACGAGCGCCAGAGCGGCCCCCTCCGCGAGGCGCGCCAAAAGATGCGGCCGCATCACGGCGGCGTTGTGCTCGTGATAGGCGACGAGCGGGGTCGAAATCCCGTAATGGGCGAGAAGGGTCTTCGTGACCCGCGTATCTTCGGCGATCACCGCGTCGGCGGCGGCCAGGGTCGCGAGCGCCCGGAACGAAATATCGCCGAGATTGCCGATGGGGGTCGCAACCACGTGCAGGCCTGGCTGAAGCGGTTCAGCCTCGGCGCGCAGGCCAAAGGCGGTGAAACTCTGCGTCTCGGGAGATTTCTCCCCCGGCTGGATCGAAGTGAAAAGACGATTGCCCTGGGCCAAATCCCGCTCCCGCAACAAAGGGTGGGTGTCAACGATCAGATATGTTCAATGGGCGCTATGGACACTGTTCGATAAATCATCCATTCGTTCTATTTATAGAACGTTCCGGGAGGAAATCAACACACGGATTTTCATCCGAGGCCGTGCCAAACGATTTTGGCCGGGCGGCGGGCCCGGATTTGCTCCGTAGATAGGATTCGGTGGAAACCGGTGTAATTTACTTTCGGTTGGCGGCGGCGCGATAATATGGCCTAGCAAAAGGGCGGTCCGCGAGGGTTCAGCAAGAACTTGCCCGATTTGATCTTGATAGTGAGATTGGCGGCTGCGTCGGATTCGAAAGATTGACATCAGCCAGTGGTCTCGCATCGGATGCGGTGGAAGGGCGTCTCCATCGGCATATAGAAAGAATTTCATGAAGGGTTTTCCGCGGGGCGGGTCCAGACCTTCCATTTTTCCCCTGATCTTGCGGCGGCTCTTGGCTGCCCTTGCGATCACCGGCGCAGCTTCGATGCTGGCCGCCTGCCTGCCGACGGGCGGCGGGGGCGGCAATCAGGCCGGCGATTTTTCGCTCTCGGCGCCGACATCGAAAGTCGAGTCGCAACCTTTGCCCGGAACCGCCGGGCCGGACACGATCGGCTCGGGCCCCGTCAAAGTCGCGCTGATTGTGCCTTTGACCCAGTCCTCGGGTCCGAGCGTGGTCGGGACGTCGCTGCGCAATGCGGCGGAACTCGCCATGGCCGAAGCCGGCAACAATGACCTGACGCTTTTGATCAAAGACGATCATTCGACGCCGGATGGCGCGCGTGCGGCGGCACAGGCGGCGGTTGCCGATGGCGCCGAGTTGTTTCTAGGGCCGCTCTTTGCGCCCAATGTGCGCGAGGTCGCGCAGGTGGCGCGCGCCGCGGGCAAACCCGTCATCGCCTTTTCGACGGATGCCTCGGCGGCGGGACCGAACCTCTATCTCTTGTCTTTCCTCATTGAGAATTACGTCGACCGGGTCATCGATTTCGCGGCGTCCCGGGGCAAGAAATCGATTGCGGCTCTGATCCCGGATAATGATTACGGCCGCGTCGCCGAAGCCGAATTCCAGCAGGCAGCAGCGCGCCGCGGCATGCGCGTGATGGAGATCGAGCATTATAATGCGCAAACGCTCAATGCCGCCGTTCAGAAGATCGCGGCGCTCGGCGGTCAGATCGATTCGCTCTTCATTCCCGAACAGGCCGATGCCATGCCGGCCATGTCGCAGGCCTTGGTCGCTGCCGGCATAGACGGCAAGAAGATCCAGATCCTCGGAACCGGCATTTGGAACGACGCGCGGGTCATGAAACTGCCGGCCTTGCAGGATGCCTGGTTCGCTGCGCCGGAAAATAACGGATTCAATTCCTTCGCCGAACGCTATCGCGCCAAATTCGGCTCGGATCCGACCCGCATCGCAACTCTGTCCTATGATGCCGTCTCGCTCGCCGCCGCCTTGGCGCGCATGCAGGGCTCGCAACGCTTTTCCGAAACGGTGCTGACCAATCATTCCGGATTCAACGGCGCCGACGGCGTGTTCCGCTTCCGCACCAATGGCGAAAACGAGCGCGGCCTGTCGGTGCTGCAGATCAACAACGGCGGCGCCGTGCCTTTAAGCCCGGCACCCAAGAGCTTCGCCGGCATTCCATCCGCGACTTAGCGGAAGGATCGGAAGCAGCAAAAGCGCGCAGCTCTAGGATCGTCATGGCCGGGTCAAGCCCGGCCATGACGCTGAACCAACTTCACGCCGCGGCGCGGTCGAGCACGGGATAATCGATATAGCCCTCGGGTCCCGAGGCGTAGAAGGTCGCCGGATTCCATTTGTTTAGCGGCGCATTGGCCTTGAACCGCTCGACGAGATCCGGGTTCGAGATGAAGTCCTTGCCGAAGGCGACGGCATCGGCTTCGCCTTTGGCCAAGACCTCTTCCGCCGTCTCCTTGGTGAAGCCTTCATTCGCGATGAAGACGCCGCCAAAGGCCTTCTTGAGCTGCGGCCCGAGCCGGTCGTCGCCCAAATGTTCGCGGGCGCAGATGAAGGCGAGCTTGCGCTTGCCGAGTTCGCTTGCGACATAGCCGAAGGTTTTGGCCGGATCGCTGTCGCCCATGCTCATCAGGTCACCGCGCGGCGAAAGATGCATGCCGGTGCGATTGGCGCCCCAGACCGCGACGACGGCATCGGTCACCTCAAGCAGCAGGCGGGCGCGGTTTTCGAGCGAGCCGCCATAGATGTCGGTGCGCTTATTGGTCGAATCCTGCAAGAACTGGTCGAGCAGATAGCCGTTGGCACAGTGGAGCTCGACGCCGTCGAAACCGGCCGTCTTGGCGTTTTCGGCGCCCTTGCGATAGGCCTCGATAATGCCGGGGATCTCGTCGAGTTCGAGCGCGCGTGGTGTCACAAATGGCTTTTCCGGCCGGAGCAAGTTGACATGGCCGCCGGGCGCGATGGCGCTTGGCGCGACCGGCAGCGCCCCGTCGAGATAGACGGGATCGGAGACCCGGCCGACATGCCAGAGTTGCAGGAACATTTTTCCGCCCGCGGCCCGGACGCCATCGGTAATCTCTTTCCAGCCCGCGACCTGCTCCGGCGACCAGATGCCGGGCGTATCCGGATAGCCGACGCCCATCGGCGTGACGGACGTCGCTTCGCTGAGAATGAGGCCGGCGGAGGCGCGCTGTACGTAATAATCGCGCATCAGCGCATTGGGGATGCGGCGGTCGACAGCGCGCGTCCGCGTCAGCGGCGCCATGACGATGCGATTGGAAAGGGTGAGATCGCCGACTGTCAGCGGATCGAAAAGCGTGGGCATAAGCGGGGTGCCTCAGTTGGATTAAGATTTTGCCGACCATCTTGGACAGATCGCTCGCGCCACCCATCTATTTCGATGTTCGTCGAATTTAGAATATAGGCTCTGTTTCAGATGAAACAATTGGATCACCCGGATGTGAACGGGATCAGGCTCGAAGCGGTGCTGGCGGCGCTGGCCGACCCGGTGCGGCTTTCCATCGTCGCGTCGCTTAGCGATGAGGGCGAGCACAGCGCCAGCGCCTTCGATTGCGACATCGCGAGCTCGACCTTGAGCCATCATCTGAAGGTGTTGCGCGAGGCCGGCGTCATCAGCCATCGCAAGGAAGGCACACGCTGCTTCGTGTCCTTGCGGCCGGAGCTCGACCAGGTTTTCCCCGGGCTTTTGAAAACCGTGCTGGACTTCGCGCCGAAGGATCGGGGTTAGGCCGCGCGAATAAGCCGAGCACCTCCTCGCCGCCGGACCAAACCGTGCTAAATATCCAGGCGGTGCCGAACGCCAAGGGCGGCCCGGCTCGAAAGAGGTGACCCATGCGATATGGTCTTGCCGTGATCTTCATTTGCGCGATCGGAAGCGGCGCGGCCTCCGCTCTGCCGATGGTTGGCCCCCATACGGTTTCGGTGTCGAAAGCGGCCGCCGTCGTGCAAGCCGCGAAGCGCAACCACGCGCCGCCCGCACACCGTCACGGCCGCGCCGACAATGGCATCCATCCCTTGGTCGGAAGCGGCAACTATTAAATCGAAGAGCGTTTTTGGCGCATCGCGCGCGTGATGACGGCACGCTGCCGCCGTTCGCGCGCCGCCACGAAACCTCCACGCGCGACCGCGACCGCGCGTTGAGATTCCTCCGATCTTATCTTCACTGTTCGCATTTCCGCACAGCCCGTGCAGATCTATGCGATTTTCGCATATGTCGGTAACCTCTAATAAAGGCCATCTTTAAAGGAGATGGCCCATGGACAGCATTGACCCGTCCCGTGTGTTCCCGCTCGGCAGCCGTAGCGTGAAGCGGCTCGGCTATGGCGCCATGCAGCTCGCAGGGCCTGGCGTGTTCGGGCCTCCCAAGGATCGTGACGCGGCGCTGGCGGTCTTGCGCGAAGCGGTGGCGAGCGGGGTGAACCATATCGACACGAGCGACTTCTACGGCCCGCATGTCACCAATCGGCTCATCCGCGAAGCGCTGCACCCCTATCCCGGCGATCTCACCATCGTCACCAAGATCAGCGCAAAACGCGGCGCGGATGGATCCTGGATCCCGGCTTTCTCGCCGGAGGAGCTGACGCAGGCCGTCCACGACAATCTCCGCAATCTTGGTCTGGATGTGCTCGACGTGGTCAATCTGCGGAGCATGTTCAGCATACATGGCCCTGCCGAGGGGTCGATCGAAGCGCCGCTGACGGTTTTGGCCGAGTTGCAGCAAAAAGGTTTGGTCCGTCACATCGGGCTGAGCAATGTCACGCCAACGCAGATCGCGGAAGGCCGCCGCATCTGCGAGATCGTCTGCGTGCAGAACTACTATAATCTCGCGCATCGCGATGACGATGCCATGATCGACGACCTCGCTCGCGACGGTATCGCCTATGTGCCGTTCTTTCCGCTCGGCGGCTTTAATCCGCTACAATCGTCCACCTTGTCCGACGTCGCGGCGCGCCTCGGTGCCACGCCGATGCAGATCGCGCTTGCGTGGCTCCTGCATCGCGCGCCCAACATTCTTCTCATTCCCGGCACTGCGTCTGTCGCGCATTTGAAAGAGAACCTCGCCGCGGCGAACTGGGCGTTGCCGGATGACGCGCTCAAGGAGTTGGATCATATAGCGAACGCCGAGTCCGCCTGACGGGGCGGGCGAGACGCCTCTCCTGGCCCGGGCTACGCCGCGGCCTTCGCCTTGCTTGCAAAGCGTCCGTAAAAACTCTCGCCTGTGACGGCGAGATCTTTCAAGAGCTGCGGCGGCGCGAAGCGCGCGCCATGTTTGGCGGCTAGCGTCTCGCACAGCGCAAGAAATGCTGCCGCGCCCATCCCGTCGACATAGCTCAGCACGCCGCCTGTAAAAGGCGCGAAACCGAAGCCGATGATCGAACCGACATCGGCCTCGCGCGGGTCCGTCACAATGCCTTCTTCCATGGTCCGGATCGCTTCGACCGCCTGTACGGCAAGAAAGCGCTGCTTCAATTCATCCAAGCTGACTGTCTCGGGATCACGCTTCACGTTCTGCAAATCGGCAAGGCCAGGCCAGAGGCTCTTCGTGGCCTTTTCGGGATAGTCGTAAAAGCCTTTGCGGTTCTTACGGCCCTGCCGCCCATGCGTCACGACCATGGCCTCAAGCAGTTTTTCCTGAGCCGCATCGACGGCCAGGGCACCGAGGTCATTCTTCATCGCCTTCAGAATCTTATAGACGAGGTCGATCGCAACCTCGTCGGAGAGCGCCAAAGGTCCGACCGGCATGCCCGCCATTTTCGCGGCGTTTTCGATCAGCGCCGGCGGCACGCCTTCGAGCAGCATGAGATGACCTTCGCGCAGATAATTATTGACGCAGCGATTGGCGAAGAACCCATGCCCGTCGTTGACGACGATGGGCGTCTTCTTGATCGCGCGGACATAATCGAGCGCGACAGCCAGCGCGCGGTCGCCCGTCTTCGCGCCGAGGATGACTTCGACCAGGAGCATTTTCTCGACCGGCGAGAAGAAATGAATGCCGATGAAATCTTGCGGACTCGCGAAAGTCTCGGCGAGCGAAGTGATCGGCAAGGTGGAGGTGTTCGACGCAAAGATCGCGCTCTCGCTCATCGCGGCCTGCGCCTTTTGCGTGACCTCGGCCTTGATGGCGCGATCCTCGAACACGGCTTCGATCACGAGATCGCAGCCTGCGAGATCGGCGTAATCGGCTGAGGGCTTGATATGCGACAGGAGTTTTTCCTTGTCTGCTGTCTTCGCCTTGCCCTTCAAGACCTGCCCCGAAATCGAGGCTTCCGCATAGGCTTTACCCTTGTCTGCGGTCGCCTGGTCCTTATCGATCAAAACGACATCGATACCGGCGAGAGCCGTGACATACGCAATCCCCGCGCCCATGAAACCCGCGCCGAGAACGCCAAGTTTTTTGGGCGCCGAGGGCGGTACATGCGCCGGCCGCCGCGCGCCCTTGTTCAATTCGCCCATGGAGACGAAGAGCGTGCGGATCATCGCCTTGGCTTCGGGCGAGCGCAGGATCTTCGCAAACCAGCGCGATTCGATTCTGAGGCCAATGTCGAAGGGCACTTGCAGCCCCTCATAGACCGCATGAAGGATCGCTTTGGCGGCTGGATAATTATCATGCGTCTCGCGCCGGTAGATGGCATTCGCCGCCGACCAGACCATCATGCCTTGCGGCGAGAAGACTTTTCCCGACGGCGGTTTGAAATTGGGTTCGTCCCACGGCGCGACGGCTTTGCCGCCACCCTTGATCCAGGCTTTCGCCTTATCGATCAGCTCGGCGGCGGGCACGACCTCATGCACGAGGCCCATGGCCTTGGCGGCGGCGGGGCGCAATTGCTCGCCGCGAAACATCATCTGCAAGGCATCGCCCGTCTGCATGAGGCGCGCGACGCGCTGCGTGCCGCCGGCGCCTGGAAAAAGTCCGATCTTGATCTCGGGCAGCCCGACGCGGACCTTGTCGCCGTCGGCCATTACGCGATGATGGCAGGCAAGCGCCATCTCGAAAGCGCCGCCGAGGCAAAGGCCGTTAATCGCCGCGACGAAGGGCTTTCCGCAGGTCTCCAGTTTCCGGTAGAGCACGGAAAGACTACGCGAGGCCTCGAAGAAACCTTTCATCGCTTCGTCTTCGCCGTGCGCGGCCAGCGCCTGCTTATAGGCTTCGGCGATGGCCTGCAGCATGGAGAGATCGGCGCCGCCGGAAAACGTGTCCTTGGCCGAGGTGATCACACAGCCTTTGATCGCGGCGTCGGCAACAACATGATCGATGACGGAATCCACTTCCCGCATCGCAGGCTCGGTGATGAGATTCATCGAGCGCTCGGGCATGTCCCAGGAGAGAAGCGCGATGCCGTCGGCGTCGACGTCGAAGCGGAAGTTTTTGATGTCCATGTTCTGTCGCTCCACTTTTTTCGGTCCTAGAACATCAAACTTTCAACCGCGTCATGGCCGGGCTTGACCCGGCCATCCAGGCGCCTTGAAAAGAGTTGTGCTTGGATGCGCGGATCAAGTCCGCGCATGACGCCGCTCGATGATTCTTCATAAACGTTCACTGCTTTAAATGTGCGCTATCCAAAAATCCGTCATACCCGCTCGATGATGGTCGCCGTGCCCATGCCGGCGCCGATGCACATTGTGACGAGCGCCGTGGCCTTGCCGCTGCGTTCCAATTCGTCGAGCGCGGTGCCGATCAGCATGGCCCCCGTTGCGCCCAAGGGATGACCCATGGCAATGGCACCGCCATTCACATTGAGCCGGTCGGTGCCGATGTCGAAAGCCTGACAGAAGCGCAGCACCACCGCCGAAAAGGCCTCGTTGACCTCCAAAAGATCGATATCGGAAAGATTCATGCCCGCGCGTGCAAGCACTTTCCTGGTCACATCGATGGGGCCGGTCAGCATCAAAGCGGGCTCCGAGCCGATCGTCGCAAAAGCGCGAATGCGCCCACGCGGTTTCAACGCAGCCGCCTCGCCGCCTGCCTTCGAGCCGATCAGCACAGCACCGGCGCCATCGACGATGCCCGACGAATTGCCGGCGTGATGCACATGTTTCACCGCTTCGATCTCGGGATGCGCGTCGACCGCGACGGCATCGAAACCGCCTTGTTCGCCCATCATGGTGAACGAGGGTTTCAAAGCCGCGAGCGACTGCATATCGGTCGAAGGCCGCATATGTTCGTCGCGGTCGAGGATCAGCATGCCGTTGATGTCGCGCACCGGCGCGATCGCCTTGGTGAAATAGCCTTTTTCCCAGGCAGCGGCCGCGCGCTGCTGCGACTGCACGGCATAGGCGTCCACATCGTCGCGGGAGAAGCCATATTTCGTCGCGATGAGATCGGCGGAGATTCCCTGCGGCATGAAATAGGATTTGATCGCGATTGCCGGATCGACCGGCCAGGCGGCGCCAGAGGCTGAAAGACCGACGCGGCTCATCGACTCGACGCCGCCGCCGATCGTCAGATCATGTTGCCCGGCCATCACCTGCGCGGCGGCGAAATTGACCGCGTCGAGGCCCGAGGCGCAGAAGCGGTTGATCTGGACGCCCGGCACGTGATCGCCGTAATCGGCCGTAAGCGCTGCCGCGCGAGCGATGTCGCCGCCGGCTTCGCCGACCGGATCGACGCAGCCCAGCACCACATCGTCCACAAGCTTGGTGTCGAGATGATTGCGGGACTTGAGTGCGGCTAGCACCGTCGCGGCAAGGCCCAATGTGGAGACTTCGTGCAGCGCGCCATCCGGTTTGCCGCGCCCGCGCGGCGTGCGGACATGATCGAAGATGAAAGCATCCATGGTCATTCTCCAGCTCGGGATAGGCGCTGCAATAGGAAATAGGTGATAATCACGTTTTTGGGAGGGCGAGCCGGTCTAAAAGCCGATCTTATGAGGCTCCCCTGAATGGACTGCTTTGCCTAACTTTGGAGCGGTGCTAAGGGAGCACTTCGCCTTTCCAGCTGTTTTTTAGAGGCCGTCCGCATGAGCAAGATCAAGGTCGAAAATCCCGTCGTCGAGATCGATGGCGATGAGATGACCCGGATCATCTGGCACTATATCCGCGATAAGCTGATCCATCCCTATCTCGATATCAATCTCGATTATTACGATCTTTCGATCGAAAATCGCGACGCGACGCGCGATCAGGTGACGGTGGATTGCGCCAATGCGGTCAAAAAATACGGCGTCGGCGTCAAATGCGCCACGATCACGCCGGACGAGGCGCGTGTCGAGGAATTCAAGCTGAAAGAAATGTGGAAATCGCCGAACGGCACGATCCGCAACATTCTGGGTGGCGTCATTTTCCGCGAGCCGATCATCTGCAAGAACGTGCCGCGCTTGGTGCCTGGCTGGACGCAGCCGATCGTCATCGGCCGCCACGCCTTCGGCGATCAATATCGCGCGACCGATTTCAAGGTACCCGGCAAGGGCCGGCTGACGATCAAATTCGAGGGCGAGGACGGCACCGTTATCGAGAAGGAGGTTTTCAACTTCCCCGGCCCGGGTGTGTCGCTCTCCATGTATAATCTCGACGATTCGATCAAGGATTTTGCCCGCGCCTCTATGAATTACGGGCTCAATCGCAAATATCCGGTCTATCTTTCGACCAAGAATACGATTCTCAAGGCCTATGACGGCCGCTTCAAGGATCTGTTCGAGGAAATCTACCAAAACGAGTTCAAGGCGAAATTCACCGAAGCCGGCATCACCTATGAGCATAGGCTGATCGACGACATGGTCGCCTCGGCGCTGAAATGGTCCGGCGGCTATGTCTGGGCCTGTAAGAATTATGACGGCGACGTGCAGTCCGACACGGTCGCGCAAGGCTTCGGATCGCTCGGTCTTATGACCTCGGTTTTGATGACGCCGGATGGCCAGACCGTCGAGGCGGAGGCGGCGCATGGCACCGTGACACGGCACTATCGCGAGCACCAAAAGGGCAAAGAGACCTCGACCAATTCGATCGCCTCGATTTTCGCCTGGACCCGCGGCCTGGCGCATCGGGCGAAACTCGATGGAAACGAGGGACTGGCACGATTCGCCAACACGCTGGAAAAAGTCTGCGTCGCCACCGTCGAGGACGGATTCATGACGAAAGACCTAGCCCTGCTTGTCGGCGCCGACCAGAAATGGCTCTCGACCACCGGCTTTCTCGACAAGATCGATGAAAACTTGCGCAAAGCGATGGCCTGATTCGGGGATGAAGCCCCAAAAATCAAGTAAATAAGCCTTTTGGGGGTGCTCGAAATGATTGTATGCCGCCGCGCGTGTCGCTATAAGGACCGGCGTTTGGGTTATTCGGATACTCAACACGATGGCGGCGGATACGTTCGACACTAACTACAGGCCATCCGAAGACGAGCCCTTCATGAATGATCGGCAGCGCGAATATTTTCGTCGCAAGCTGCTCGCGTGGAAAGAAGATCTTCTGAAGGAAAGCCGCGAAACGCTGGTCGTTTTGCAGAGCGAAAACGAAAACCATCCAGATCTCGCCGACCGGGCATCGTCGGAAACCGACCGTGCCATCGAGCTGCGCGCCCGAGACCGGCAACGCAAACTGATCTCCAAGATAGAGGCAGCGCTCGAGCGCCTGGACGAAGGCACTTACGGCTATTGCGAGGAGACGGGCGAGCCCATCTCTCTCAAACGGCTTGATGCCCGGCCGATCGCGACTTTGTCGGTCGAGGCGCAAGAGCGCCACGAGCGGCGCGAAAAGGTCTATCGGGATCCGTGAGCATGTCCTGATCGGAAAAGTTGCGAACTTTTCGAATCAGATGGGGCGCGAAAAACCGGAGAGGCGATGCGCCTGAGCCGAATACGGTCTCCGGCTCAAGATTCCTTCATATTGCGGCCGAGCAATTTCGCCATTTCCTCTTCGAGCGATTCGAGAGCGTCCAATGGCGTCGGCGCCTTGTCGGATTTGTCAGACGGCGGAGAGGCCACAGCTGGCGCTTCCGACGGGCCTGCTGCCGCAGCGGGCGCCGCGACGGGGGGGACCTGGCCCCCGGGCCCGGCGGCAGGTCCGCTGGGCGCAGGTGCGGCGGTCACGGGATTAGGCACGGGGCGCGGCCGTAAAAATGACGGTGGAGTGGTCGGCGTTCTTGGCGCCACCGAGGGCGCGCTAGGCGCTACAGTGGTGCCCTCGGCCGCTGACCCAAGGGGTGGAGCGGCGGGTTTCGGGCCGAAAGACGGCGGCGAAACCGTGGTCCGGCGGGGCGGCAGCGGCAGGAAGGGCGGCCGAGCGGGTGCAGCCGGGCCAACCGCCGGCGTCGGCGAGGGAGCCACGGTCGGAGCCTGAGTTGGAGGGGGCGGCGTTGCCTGCTCCCGCGCGGCGACGGGCTCTTCCGGCACGAGTTTCGGTTCGGCGGGGATGGAAGGCGGGGGCGCGGCGGGTGGCGGGGTCTGGCCACCTGGCCATGACAGAGGCGCAACCGTCGGCTCTTTGTCGCGCGGTCGCACAGCTTCGTCGCGTGGCCGCGCAGCTTCCCGCGCCTCGGCCCTGACGATCTCCGATTCGATCAAAACGTCATTGGGACCGCCGATCATCACGAGATGTTCGACATTGTCCCGGCGTATGAGGACGAGCTGGCGTTGCCTGTCGAGGTCGAAGGCATCGACCACGCCGAGGCGCGGCTGACGCGTCCTGCCGCCCGGCATATGAAGCCTGCGGCCGAAGGCCAAGCGGAAAATGAATAAGATGAGCAGAGCCGCAACGAGAAATGCGACCGCTCCCGCCGAAAACATCAGCGTCTTATTCTCGAAAAACTTGTCAAACCCCAACATAGGGTCGGCTCACTCAAAAACTCGACTACGATAACATTAACACGACATTCTGCTATCCGTGCAAACAAGGTAAATCAATGGTTAACGATTCTCTAAGTGGGTGCCGTCCCCAGCTTGAGCACTACCGGCCGACGGATCGGACCGCCGGCCAGTGAATCGCAATTCAGCGGGGAGACGAAAAATTGCCGGGCCCCTCGGGATGATAGGGACTCGCACCGAGTCCCATCCGTCCCAAAGTTCCGGACTGATGATATTCCTCTTGCGTCCATTGCTCCGCCGAAGGCCCGCGGGCACCCGGCGCCCAAGGCGAATAAGGTACTGGCGCACCGTAGACGGTAGTATATTGATAAAAGGGCTGTGCTCCAGCCGGGAGAGCGCCGAGGACGGCAGCCATCGCGAGGCCGAGCATCAAGGTCACTTTCATTGCCGCCTCCAAGAGCGATTCGTCCGAAAGGCAATCGGACATATGATGGTTCTTCAACGCGCTATAGCATGTTTCGTTGCGGAGCCAGTATTGGTCTCCCCCATGGTTTAATCTTCGTCGATGACGTCGATCAAAACGGGTCATGCGTGCACAGGTCAGGTTTCGAAATAATGTCAGAAGCCGTGAAGGAACAGGGGCACACCGCGGCCAAATCGATTATAGATGAAAGACGATTCGCCGGACGGGCGGCACGTTGCGTCCGAAGAACGCCGCAAAGGCGTGGGTGACCGCATGAGCGACCAGCCGATTCCCGCCGTCCTTGACCGGACGGAACGTTCCGGAAGCCCCGGCCTCGTGCTTCTGTTCGCGGCCTTTCTCGTCGCGATCGCGGCCGCCTTTTCGCTGCTGCCGCGCGAGCAAGCGGCCAATCTCATCATCGGGCTTTTGGCTTTCCTCGCCGTCATCGGCATTTTCGCACTTTTCGCCTATGCCGTCGGTTTCCTGCAATTTGCCGGGCAGGCGACGCGCAACGACGTCACCAAACTCGTCTGCGACAGCGGCCAGGAAGGCCTTGTCGTCACCGAGGCCGACGGCAAGATGCTCTATGCAAACGATGCCTATATGACGCTGTCCGGCGCCAGAGATACCGCCGATCTGCGCGCCGTCGAACGCTTGTTTACCGGGACGCCGGAAGTGTCCGAAGCCATCTATCGCCTCGCCCAGGCCGCGCGCGAAGGCAAACGCAATAGCGAGGAGCTCCGCCTCAGCCCGCCTTTGACGGGCGAGGGCTGGGTCGGCTGGTATCGCATCAGGGTCAGGCCTCTTTCTTTCGCACGCGGGCGAAGGGTGACGCTTTGGACGGTCGCCGACATTACGCGCGAGCGCGAACGTCACGAAAACGTGTTCCAGGAACTCCAGCATGCGATCGATTTCCTCGATCACGCGCCGGCCGGTTTTTTCTCCTGCGACCAATATGGCGACGTCTCCTATATGAACGCGACGCTCGCCGACTGGCTCGATTACGATCTGGCGCAGGTCGGCTCCGGCGGCTTGAGCCTGTCGGATTTCATCGCGGGCGGCGGGGCCTCGCTTTTATCTTCCGTCATCGGCAGCCCCGGCGAAGTCCGCACCGAGCGCTTCGATATCGATCTCAAGAACCGCGGCGGTCAAAGCATTCCGGTGCGGCTCCTGCATCGCGTCGCCTTCGCGCATGACGGCACGCCCGGCATTTCGCGCACGCTCGTTTTGAACCGGGCTTCGGGCGAAGAGCCCGCCGAGGATCTGCGCGCCGCCGAAGTGCGTTTCGCGCGGGTGTTCAATTCGACGCCCGTTGCGATCGCGACCGTCGATGCCTCCGGCCGCATCACGCGCTCCAACGCCGCTTTCGCACGGCTCATTCCGGAAGCATTGAAGCGCGGCGACAGCGGCTTCGACCGCTCGATCTATGCGGGCGTCGTCGATCGCGATCATCCGGCGGTCGCCGCCGCCGTGACGGCGGCGATTGAAGCCAAGAGCGACATAGCGCCGATCGATGTCGGTCTCAAAGGCGAGGGTCAGCATTCGGCGAGGCTCTTCGTGTCGCCGTCCGAAGAGCTCAATGGCACCGGTGCGACCGTCTATGCGCTCGACACGACCGAGCAAAGAACGCTGCAGGAAAATTTCGCCCAATCGCAGAAGATGCAGGCGATCGGCCAGCTTGCCGGCGGCGTCGCGCATGATTTCAACAATGTTCTGACCGCGATCATCGGCTATTCGGACCTGCTGCTTGCCAATCACAGGCCGACCGATCCGTCCTTTCAGGACATTATGCAGATCAAGCAGAACGCCAACAGGGCCGCGGGTCTGGTGCGTCAGCTTCTGGCTTTCTCACGCCGCCAGACATTGCGGCCGCAGGTCCTCCAGCTCGGCGACGTGCTCTCCGACCTTCAGATGCTTCTCCTGCGCCTTGTCGGCGAGAAGGTGACGCTCGATCTGCGCTACGGCCGCGATCTCTGGCTCGTGAAAGCCGATCTCAATCAATTCGAGCAGGTGATCGTCAATCTCATCGTCAATGCGCGTGATGCCATGCCGAATGGCGGCCAGATCGTCTTGCGCACGCGCAATATCACGCCGGAGGATTGCGCCGTCTTCAACGAGAAATCGCTGGTGCCCGGCGATTACGTCGCGGTCGATGTCGAGGATAATGGCTCGGGCATTTCGCCCGAGGTGAAGGACAAGATCTTCGAGCCCTTCTTCACCACCAAGGAGGTCGGCAAAGGCACGGGGCTTGGGCTTGCCATGGTCTATGGCATCGTCAAGCAGACGGGCGGCTTTGTGTTTTGCGATTCGACCGTCGGCGAAGGCACGACCTTCCATATTCTTCTGCCGCGCCATATCCCCGACGAGAACGAAGAGCCGGTCAAGAAGGAGGTCGCAAAGGCGCCGTCCGCCGATCTCACCGGCCATGGCACCATTCTGCTCGTCGAGGACGAAGAGGCCGTGCGTGCCTTCGGCGCGCGGGCGCTGACGGCACGCGGCTATACCGTCATCGAGGCCGCGACGGGCATGGATGCTTTGGAGATCGTCGATAAGGACCCAACTGCCATCGATCTCATCGTCTCGGACGTCGTCATGCCCGAGATGGACGGACCGACCATGCTCGGCGAATTGCGCAAGCGCGGAGTCACCGCGAAAGTCATTTTCGTCTCGGGCTATGCCGAGGACGCCTTTGCGAAAAACCTGCCCGAAGGCGAAGCCTTCGGCTTTTTGCCCAAGCCCTTCTCGCTGAAACAGCTCATTGAAGCTGTGAAGGAGCATAAGGGGTGAGGCGAGGCGGCTTTCACCTTGCTCACTTCGAGAACAACTGACTTTCAATTGTGTCATGGCCGGGCTTGACCCGGCCATCCACGTCTTATTGATCAGCGTCTAGGCGTGGATGCCGGCACCATGCGCGGGCGGAAGCGGTCCATCGAGCCTCATTTTCGAACCCATTCATCCAACGGCGGACATTTTCGGCGAGGCGGACCCGTTTTTGTCAATGACGAGCCTCCGGCTCGCCGCCATAGGCGGTCGCGAAGCGATCGTTGACTAAAGCGATCCGCTCGCCACACTCGCCGCCAAGAGATGAATGGCGAGGTGTGACTGCGTCATGCAGATAGACAGCCCGCTTCGCAATGCCCTTTCCCGCGTGCCGCCGAACATTTCACCGGGCCTATCCAAAACGAATAGGCCCAGGTCATGCCCGGGCCTATTGCAGAAGGATTGGCAAGAAGGGCTTGGCCCTTATTCGATACCCGCTTCGTGGTTGCGGGCGTTCCAGGCCTTGCGGAAGCGCTCTTCGATCTGGACGCGATCGTTCTTCAGCGGTTTCGCAATATTGATCGCTCCGCGCGCCACCGAGGCTTCCTCGGCTGTCAGCACGATCGGGCCTGCCATAAAGGCGGCATTCGGCAGCGAGAAATAGATCGCTTCTTTGTTCGGGTGATTCTTCACATCGATAAGCGTATCGGCGATCTGCTTGCCGTCGAGGCAGACCCAACCGTCGATCACTTCGATTTTGCGGCCATCCGAAGTTTCTCTGATGAATACGCGTTCCATCTGTGCTCTCGTCTTTCGATGATAACCGATCTCGGCCGGCGGAGAGGCGATCTCAGCCTCCGCCGCGGGACTCATTCAAGTTTCATTCCATAAGCCCGGCTCGGAGCTTCGGCAACAAAAACCCGGTTCTTTGCTGAATAGAGCCCTCCCGCCGAGGCGGAAAGGCTTGGCTTTTCAGCGCTATGCGCTGCTGCCGTCGGCGAGCGCCGCGATCACCGTGCCGCCGACTTTCTCCATGGCGCCGAGATCGCCGAGCTTGGCCAGAAGCCGGCGCGACATCTCCGCTTCGTCGCGGCGCAGATGGATGAAGGCCAGCGCTTTAAGCGTATAGAGCGCGAAATGGCCGGGGCTGTTGACGTCTTCCGAGAACTGCTCGGCCTTCCACATCTGCCAATCGGGATTGAGGCAGGCTTGGCGCGCAGCCTCCGCGAGGCCTTCCTGGGCAATGTCCAGCGCCGCGTCGAGATTACCCTGATAGGTGTGGATTTTATAGAGGCAGAGATACGATGGGAGACAGTCAGGCGCGAGCGCCAGCGCCTGACGAAAAGCGATATCGGCGCCGTCGCGATCATGCCGGTAGAGAGCGACGCCCTTCTGCAAGATCTCGTTCACCTCGGGCGGCACTTCGCCGAAATTGATGAGATCGTCCTGGACGACGCGGACTTTGTAAGGTTCGGCCATGCCCGCCCCGATCGAGTGAATGTGCGCGAAAATAAAGCAAATTCTGCGCCATGGGCGGAGCAATAAGAGAAGCCGGAAAAAGGAGCAATGAGAACGAAAAAGCGATTTCGGCTTTATCCGGTTCGGTTGCTCGGAGGCTTGGATGCCATGACTCAAGTCCTTGATAAAGCGAATCTTTCGACTCAAAATAAAGAGATATTGCAACGGACTCAAGGAGTTAGTATATAAATGGCGCGCCGCCAGCTCGAACTAGCGGCGCGCCGTGAGTGCCTATCGTCGTTGTTGCATCGACAGGTCCTCCGAATTCCAAAGGGGCTTACCGTGACCGCCCCGATGGTACGCAGCGTGGCCGTGGCGACCACTTACCATGCCGCCTTCGTGGCGGCTGCCGACTGCAACGGTGTACACGGCCCGATGCAGCCGGAATTTCTCTACCTCATAAGCTCTTCCAATGAAGGTCCATCGAGGGGGATTGGCTGTCCAGAAAGCCACCAAGCCCGCCCGTTGCGCCAAGGGATATTAACGAATCGTGGATCCTTACTGAGGGCCGAGGTCGCGCTGATTTTGATCTGCTTCAGATCCCCTCCAATCACGCGGCGACTGCGTACAAAATCCATATATTCATCACTGGAAAGAGGACGCTTAGCGGCTTCCAGCGCTTGCACAGCGAGATCTGTGTAAGACTGCGCCCTACGAGGCGGGACCTTCTCCACAATCCGAATATTCTTGACGGCAATAGTCGGCTGCCAGGCCATGAGAGCGCTATCAATGGCCCGGAATGCTTTCCATTCCGGCATTTCGCCGATTTTGGAATCCAGCGCAGCGAGTAGATCGGCGCGGCTTTTTTCGAGTGTCTCTTTGGGGGAATCGGTCATGGCAATTGTCATGTATCACGATTCTGCAAACTGGCAAATGTGTTTGTGTTTTGCACTTATAGGGAAACAAGCACAGCTTAAACTGTGAACAGCAAAGCTTCACGACTGTCAGTTTGTAAGGGCCTAATTGGAACGAAAAAAGAACTTTTCAAATCGGAACAAACGGGGTACATTGGCGCATTCTCACAACGGAATTGCCGCATCCATGTCAAAGCGCCCCACCGTCATTGCAACGCCGCCCGCCCCCGTGTCAGAAGGAAAGCCCGCGATGTCTCAAGCGAATCTCCGCCTCGTAGAAGGAACCTCCGTGGACAAGACGAAGGCGCTCGACGCCGCTCTGTCGCAAATCGAACGGGCCTTCGGCAAAGGTTCGATCATGCGCCTCGGCAAGAACCAGCAGGCGGTGGAGATCGAGACCATTTCGACGGGCTCGCTCGGCCTCGATATCGCGCTTGGCGTCGGCGGCCTGCCGCGCGGCCGGGTGATCGAGATTTACGGACCTGAGTCGTCGGGCAAGACCACGCTTACGCTCCACGTCATCGCCGAAGCGCAGAAAAAGGGCGGCGTTTGCGCCTTTATCGATGCCGAACATGCGCTCGACCCGATCTATGCCCGCAAGCTCGGCGTCAATCTCGACGACCTTTTGATCTCGCAGCCCGACACCGGCGAGCAGGCGCTTGAAATCACGGATACTTTGGTGCGCTCCGGCGCGATCGACGTGCTCGTGATCGATTCGGTCGCCGCGCTCACGCCGCGGGCCGAAATCGACGGCGAAATGGGTGACAGCCAGCCAGGCCTCCAAGCCCGTCTCATGAGCCAGGCTTTGCGCAAGCTCACCGCCTCGATCTCGCGCTCGCACACCATGGTGATCTTCATCAATCAGATCCGCATGAAGATCGGCGTGATGTATGGCAGCCCGGAGACGACGACGGGCGGCCATGCCTTGAAATTCTACGCTTCCGTCCGGCTCGACATCCGCCGCATCGGCTCGATCAAGGCGCATGAGGAAATCACCGGCAACGAGACTCGCGTCAAAGTGGTCAAGAACAAGGTTGCGCCGCCCTTCAAACAGGTCGAATTCGACATTATGTACGGTCAGGGCATCTCGAAGACCGGCGAATTGATCGATCTGGGCGTCAAGGCCGGGATCGTCGAGAAATCCGGCGCTTGGTTTTCCTACGACAGCCAGAGGCTCGGCCAGGGCCGCGAGAACGCCAAAGCCTTTCTGCAGGGCAATCCCGAGATGGCCGCCCGGATCGAACAGGCGATCCGTGAGAATTCGGGGCTCATCGCTGACCGGATTCTGAACGATACGGATCCGAAAGATGCCGAAGACGCATGAAGCCGAAGAGGATCATGCGCCAGTAAAGCCTGGAACCTGAGCCGTCTGGTTCGGCCAAACGAATAAAGATTTGAGGCTCGCGCCATGCGCGGGCCTTTGTTGTTGTCCACTCGTTGTCGTCTCGGGCCCGCGGCCTTAGGATGCAAAAAAGCGTGATGATGGATTTGGGAAAATGACCGGCGTCAGCGAGATCAGATCGACCTTTCTCGATTATTTCAAAAAGAACGGCCACGAGATCGTGCCCTCGTCGCCGCTCGTGCCGCGCAATGACCCGACCTTGATGTTCACTAACGCCGGCATGGTCCAATTCAAGAATGTCTTCACCGGCATCGAGAAGCGCCCTTATACCCGTGCTTCGACCGCGCAAAAATGCGTCCGCGCCGGCGGCAAGCACAATGATCTCGACAATGTCGGCTATACCGCGCGCCACCACACGTTTTTCGAAATGCTCGGCAATTTTTCCTTCGGTGATTATTTCAAGGAAGAAGCGATCACGCTCGCCTGGAATCTGATCACCAAGGAATTTTCGCTGCCCGTCGATAGGCTTCTCGTCACCGTCTATCACACCGACGATGAGGCCTTCGATCTGTGGAAGAAGATCGCGGGTTTTCCCGAATCGAAAATCATCCGCATCCCGACAAGCGACAATTTCTGGGCCATGGGTGACACCGGGCCTTGCGGTCCCTGTTCCGAAATTTTCTACGATCAGGGCGACAAACTGTTCGGCGGGCCGCCCGGCAGTGCGGACGAAGACGGCGACAGGTTCCTGGAATTCTGGAATCTCGTTTTCATGCAATTCGAGCAGGTCTCGCCGGGCGAACGGCTCGCTTTGCCGCGCCCGTCGATCGATACTGGCATGGGGCTCGAGCGCATCGCAGCACTTCTGCAAGGCAAGACGTCCAATTACGACATCGATCTGATGCGCGCTTTGATTCTCGCAGTCGCCTCTGCGACCGGCGTCGATCCCGACGGGCCGCAGAAGGCGAGCCATCGCGTCATCGCCGATCACCTGCGCGCTTGCGCTTTTCTTGTCGCCGACGGCGTTTTGCCCTCGAACGAGGGGCGCGGCTATGTGCTGCGCCGGATCATGCGCCGCGCCATGCGCCATGCGCAGCTTCTGGGCGCGGCCGAGCCTTTGATGTGGAAGCTCGTGCCGGTGCTGTCGCGCGAAATGGGTCAGGCCTATCCGGAACTGCTGCGCGCCGAAGCCTTGATCATCGAAACCTTCCGGCTCGAGGAGACGCGCTTCCGCACGACGCTCAAGAAGGGCCTCGAAATTCTGGACGAGGCGAAAGCGTCGTTGCAGCCCGGCGACCGGCTCGACGGCAATATCGCGTTCAAACTCTACGATACATACGGCTTCCCGCTCGACCTCACCGAGGACGCGCTGAAAGCCACGCAAAATAGCGTCGATCACGAGGTCTATAATCAGGCGATGGAGCGCCAGCGCGCCGAGGCCCGCAAGGCCTGGACAGGCTCCGGCGAAGCCGCGACAGATGCGATCTGGTTCGGACTCAAGGAGCGCATCGGCGCGACCGAGTTTTTGGGCTATGAGACCGAACAGGCGGTCGGCATTGTCGCTGCCATCGTGAAGGATGGCCAAGAGGTGCAAAGCCTCAAGGAAGACGAGTCCGGCCTCATCATTCTCAATCAGACGCCCTTTTACGGCGAATCGGGCGGTCAGGTCGGCGACCATGGATTCATGATCGCGGCCTCGGTCGCGGTGAAGATCGCCAATGTGCAAAAGAAGCTCGGCGATCTCTTCGTGCACGACGCCACCGTCGAGCGCGGCGAGCTCGTGGTCGGACAGGAGCTTGAACTCATCGTCGATCATTCGCGCCGTGCCGCCGTCCGCGCCAATCATTCGGCGACGCATCTTCTCCACGAGGCTTTGCGGCAAGTGCTCGGCGATCATGTCGCCCAGAAGGGTTCGCTCGTTGCGCCGGATCGTCTGCGCTTCGATTTCGCGCATCCGAAGCCGATCTCGCCGGAGGAACTGACGCGGGTCGAAGAGATCGCCAATGCGGCCGTGTTGCAGAACGCGCCGGTCTCGACGCGGCTGATGAGCCAGGAGGCGGCGATCGAATCCGGCGCACGCGCCTTGTTTGGTGAAAAATATGGCGACGAAGTCCGCGTCGTCTCGATGGGCCGCGCGTTCGAGCCGGAGGCCGCGGCCCAGGCTGCCTTCTCGACCGAGCTTTGCGGCGGCACGCATGTGTCTCGCACGGGCGATATCGGCCTGATCTCGATCGTCTCCGAAGGCGCTGTGGCCGCCGGCGTGCGCCGCATCGAGGCGAAAACGGCGAGCGAAGCGCGCCATCATCTGAACGAGCAGGCGCATCGCCTGCACGATCTTGCGTCTTTGCTGAAGGCGCCGGAAGACGAGCTTAGTCAGCGTCTCGCGAGTCTCATCGACGAGCGCCGCAAGCTCGAACGCGAATTGACCGAAGCGCGCCGCAAGCTTGCCATGGGCGGCGGCGAAGGCGGCGCGCCGTCGGCGCAGGACATCGACGGCGTCAAGTTTCTGGGGCGCAGCGTCTCAGGCGTAGACATGAAGGATCTGAAGCCGCTGGCCGATGAGGCCAAGCAAAGCATCGGCTCCGGCGTCGTCGCCATCGTCGGCGTTGCGCCGGACGGCAAGGCCGGTGTGGTCGTCGGCGTGACTCAGGATTTGACCGCGCGCTTCGATGCGGTCGCGCTTGTGCAAGCGGCCTCGGTTGCGCTCGGCGGCAAGGGCGGCGGCGGCCGCCGCGATCTCGCACAGGCGGGCGGCCCGAATGGCGCTGCAGCCGAAGCGGCACTCGAAGCTGTCAGCCAGGCTTTGCGCGAAAAGGCAGGCGTCGATTGAGGTCACGGCGATGCGCGAGATCACGCGCCGCACCGTGCTGGGCGCGCCACTTGTAGCCGCCATGGCGCAAACCGCTCCATCGGCCGCAGGCGCCGCGCATATGCAGATCATCGCCTTCGAGACGTCGCCTTTTCCTTATGCCGGCGACATTCCGGGTCAAAACAAGCCGTTTCTCGATGTCGCCTCCGGCGCGCGGCGCGGCCATACCTCGCCGCGCGGCGGCGTTTATTGGGAAGACGAGACCTATAGCGACCGGCGCGTTCTGCTTTATGTGCCGCCGGGCTTCGATCCGAAACGGCCGGCGGCGATCTTGATGTTCCTGCACGGCAATAAATCCTTGCTGATGCGCGATGTCGTCATGCGCCAGCAAATCCCGCAGCAAGTGGCCGCCTCCGGCCTCAACGCCGTTCTGGTCGCGCCGCAATTCGCAGCCGATGCCTTGGATTCAAGCGCCGGCCGGTTTTGGGACCCGGGTGTCTTTCCGCAATTTCTCGATGAGGCCGCCGAACGTCTGGCGGCGCTCGCAGGCGATCCCGGCACGCGGCATCTTTTTCATGCCTGCCCGGTGGTGCTTGCCGCCTATAGCGGCGGCTATATGCCGGCGTCCGCCATTCTTCAGGCGCGCGGCAATGACAGATTGAAAGGCGTGCTTCTCTTCGATGCGCTTTATGGCGAGATCGACACATTCGCCGATTGGATCGCCCGGCAAAGAGCGCAGACGTTTTTCTTCAGCGCCTATTCTGTTTCGACGAAGGCCCAAAATCTCGATCTCGAAAACCGTCTTGCCGAAAAGAGCATTGCCGTGCATCAACAATTGCCGCAGCATTTCGCGCCGGGCGAGATCGCGTTTTTGGCCGCAGGCGACTCTCTCGTGCATAATGATTTCATGTCGCAGGCTTGGACGCGCGATCCCTTGAGCGCGGTCGCCGCCCGGCTTCGAGGTGCCTTTTGAGCTGGCGCGAATTCTGGAACGAACCGCATTCGATCTATGTCAGCGCCCGCCATAGGCTCTTGCATTACGATCGCATCGCCAAGGATATAGCGGCGCTCGTTCCATCACCCGATGCGCTAGATCACGTTCATGATTTTGGATCGAATCGATCCAAAATCATGAACGTGATCGATTCTACTAATTTAGAGCGGGATGCGGGCGGAAAACCGCTGCACACTTTTCCTCATCCCGCTCTGGTGCTCGATTATGGATGCGGCGAGGCCTGGTCCGCCGATCTCGTCGCGCAAAAATGTGCGAAGCTCTATCTTCTCGACGCCGCGCCGAATGTGCGGGATAAATTGCGCCGGCGGTTCGAAGAAGAGCCCAGGATCTCGGTCTTGGACGAGGACGGCTTTCTCGGTTTGCCCGATGGCAGTCTCGACATGGTGGTCTGCAATTCGGTTTTGCAATATTTGCGTGCGGACGAAGCCGCGCGCCTCATTGAAATCTGGCATGACAAGATAAAGCAGGGCGGAAGGCTCGTTCTGGGCGATGTGATTCCGCCCGATCTTGGAACAGTGGATGACGTGAAAGCGTTGCTGACCTTCGCTTTCGAGGGCGGCTTTCTATTCGCGGCCTTGCGCGGGCTCGTCGCGACATTCTTTTCGAACTATCGCGCGCTACGCGAGGCGATCGGGCTCACGACCTATACGCAAGAAGATATGCTCGCCTTGCTGTCATCGCATGGCTTCGCCGCCAAACGTGCCGACCGTAATATCGGCCATCATCAGGCGCGCATGACATTCGTCGCGACAAAAATTTAACGACTCTGGTCATTCAACACCTCCGTCATTGCGAGGAGCGGAGCGACGAAGCAATCCAGAATAAGGCCGGAGCGCGGCTCTGGATTGCTTCGCTGCGCTCGCAATGACGCGGGGCCTAACTCCAATTAGATCGGCTCACACCAAAGCGATCGCGGCGATCTGACGGCCGTAATCGGCATCTTGCCGATGCGTGCAACGGCGATAGCTGAAGAAGCGCGTCTCGTCGGCATAGGTGTCGAGCGCCAGATTGGTGAAGCTCCCGACGCCGGCTTTTGTCAGACGCAGGCCGATGAAGCCAGGCAGATCGAAATAGGCATGGCCCTCGCGCGGTGACGGCTTGAAGAAGGCGCTGTAGGATTCAGCCATCCCGGCGAAGCGCGCGACAAATTCCGGCCCGACCTCATATGAATTTGGGCCGATCGTCGGACCGAGTACGGCTTTGATCTTCTCCCGCTTTGCGCCGAGCTTTTCCATCTGCGCCAGGGTTGCTTCCAAAATGCCGTCGAGCGCACCCTTCCAGCCGGCATGCGCGGCGCCGATCACGTGGGCTTCGGGTTCGACGAAAAGCGTGATCCCGCAATCGGCGCCGGTGACGCCAAGCGCGAGGCCGCGCGTCGCGGTCACGAGCCCGTCGCAACGGGGCCGCTCATCGCCGAAGGGCGCCTCGACAATCAGGGCATCCGGCGAATGGATCTGATAGGGCACTAGAAGATGGGCCGGTTCGACGCCGAGATGCAGCGCCATGCGGCGGCGATTCTCGGCGACGGCTTCGGGATCGTCCTTCGATCCGACGCCGCCATTCAGCGAGGCATAGACGCCGGTCGAGACGCCGCCTTGGCGCGTGAAGAAACCGTGCCGGACGCCTTGCGTTTCAAGCTCGGTCGCGTGAAGGGCCAAAACATCGCTCATGCGGCATCTGCCTCGAAGCCTGGAGGAATGGCAAGGCCGGGGCTCGTCACCACCAGCACTTTGAAAAGCTCTGCCATGCTCGCGCGCGGACCCGCTTGCGGACCAGGACGCGCCAGCCGGTCGAGCGCCGCATCGATCTCTGTCTTTTGCCGCGCATCGGCTCTCTGAACGAGCTGCGCAGCGCGCGTAAAAATGCCGAGCCGCGTCAAAAACAGGCCCTGCGATATCGGACCATGCACCGCCGCGCCCGCTTTATACGCCGCTCGCGCGAGCCCGGCGAAATCGACATGCGCCGTGAGATCGGCTTGTCCCGGATCTTCGAGCACATTCGCAAAGCGATGATCGCGGACCGCCTGCAAGGTTTCGCCGAAGTGAAACGCATCCGAGCCATAATCGAGCGCAAGGAGCACAGAGGCCTCAGCGGTGAAGCGCGCAGCGATCTCGCTCATCATCTCCTGCGCCGCGAGGCCAAGTTCGAGAATTGTGCCGGGCGCAGCTTTCACGCCGATCTCCGGACTGGGCTCGGGCGCGAGACCGAAAGCGAGTCCACCATCGGGCGCCAGACCGACGAGCCGCTCGCGCCAGCCGCCATCGAAAACATAGTGGCGCACCGGCAAGGCGTCGAAGAACTCGTTTGCAATGACAATCATCGGTCCTTTCGGGACATCGTCCCATGCCAAGTGCCATGCCGGGGCTACGCCGCATGTGGAAAGCGTTTCGCGCTGCACAGCCGTAAATGTCTCGCTCGTCTCGACGAGATGAACGTCGAGCGCGTCGAAGAACGTGGGCACGACGCGCGCGGCGCGCAAGGCATCCGCCATCAAGGTGCCGCGTCCGGGTCCAAGCTCGACCAGATGAAGATGCGGCGGTTCGCCCATCAGGCGCCAGACCTCGGCGGCCCAGAGCCCTATCAATTCGCCGAACATTTGATGCACTTCCGGCGCGGTGATGAAGTCGCCCTCCGCGCCGATCGGGAGCCTGCTGCGGTAATAGCCGTGGATCGGATGGGCGAGCGCGAGCTTCATATAGAGTTCAAGGCTGATCGGGCCAGCCTCGGCGATCATCGCTGCGATTTCTTGGTGGAGTGCGTTCACGTCGCGGCTTTCACGCGGTTCTTCTGCCAAGCATAGAGAAGACAGAGAAGGCCTGCGACGATCAAAGGCAAGGACAAGAACATGCCCATGGTCGCGCCGCCGAAAAGAAAGCCCAATTGCGGATCCGGTTCGCGAAAAAACTCGCAGAAGATTCGCGCCGTCCCATAGCCTATGGCAAAAAGACCCGCCACGAGGCCCGGATGGCGCAAGGCGCCGAGACGGATCGCGATATAAAGCAGAATGAAGAGCGCAAGGCCTTCGAGGCCCGCCTCATAAAGCTGGCTTGGATGGCGCGGCAGCGGACCTGCGCCTGGAAAGATCATCGCCCATGGCACGTCGGTCGGGCGGCCCCAAAGCTCCGGCTTGATGAAATTCGCGATACGGCCGAGACAAAGGCCGATCGGCGTCGCGGCGGACGCGATATCGGCGACGCTCATGATGGCGACCTTGTGCCGCCGTGCGAACATAATCACCCCGAGCGCGGCGCCGACGAGGCCGCCATGAAACGACATGCCGCCTTTCCAGACCGCCGGGATCTCGGCAAGATTTTCAGCGTAGAAGCCGGGATTGTAGAAGATCACATAGCCAAGCCTGCCGCCCAGGATAATGCCGACGGCTATATAGACGATGAGGTCGTCGATGCTGGTGACCGACGGGCGTGGCACTTTGGCCCAGAACGCGTCATGTCCGACAAGGTAGCGCGCATAGGCCCAGCCCAGGATGAGGCCCGCGATATAGGCGAGCGCATACCATCTGATCGGAAGCGGCCCGATATTGACGAGCACGGGGTCGATCGTCGGATAGGCGATCAAGAGCGGCCAAAGCAATGCGGAGAAACCCATCAAGACCAGCCTTTTCGAATTTTGTCGCGTCCTCGCGCCGCTCTAGATCGGGATGAGGAAAAGTGTGAGCGGTTTTCCGCCCGCATCCTGCTCTAAAACTATTAGAGTCGATCACGTTCATGATTTTGGATAACCCAATTCTGGTATGCCCGAGTTGGGTTATCCAAAATCATCGTGATCTAATGCCCCGACGAATCCAACGCTGTCAAAGCCGGGGCGATATGATAAATGATCCTGAAGCACCAGTCTAAACAGCGGCTGGAACCTTAATATCAGGAGTGCGTCATGCGTGAGACTCGCGGCCGTGTCTTTGACGACTTCACCCGCCTGATGGGCGATGCGGCGGGTATGGCCCAAGGGGTTCGCCGCGAATTCGAACAGGTGGTCAAGGGCCAGTTCGAGCGCTGGCTTTCGACGCTCGACGTGGTGAGCCGCGAAGAATTCGAGGCGGTCAAAGAGATGGCCGCGCGCGCCCGCGATGAGAACGACAAGCTTGAGGCAAGGTTGGCGGCGCTCGAAGCCAAGCTCGGCGGCGCTCAAAATACCCCATCCGGCTCGGGCGATTCCACCGATTGAGACGGCGCCCGCAGGCCGCATTTTTCTGAGCGCATTGAATCAAAGAGCATTGCCAAACCGGAACGCCGAAAGGCGCGAGTGATTCGCGTAGCGCGCGAATCAGATGTTACGATTCAATGAACTGTGAGCGGTTTTTTCCTCCACCGATAAAGTACGGCGGGCCTGTTGCATTGGAGGGCTTCGTTGTGATTCCGTGCAGTCAGACGAAGCGAGTTTGAGTCGCATGACTCAGGGGCTGCCGCTTCGCCTTAAGTCTTGGTCGGACAGCATGGCCATATAGCTGTGCAGGGTTTCGCCGCGTTCTGCTTTTCGCATCCTCTTGGCAAAGCCGGGGGCTGCATGTCTCGGGGCACATGGTAATGTCGCTTTCTCAAATCGAGCTCGAGCGCAACGAACATCCCGTGGATATTATCGAAAGATTTGCCGCCCATAACGAATGGTCCTTCGATCGCGACGAAGAGGATGAAATCTCGATTTCCGTTTCGGGCGGATGGACGGATTATAATCTCGCCTTCACCTGGCTCGCTGAACTCGAAGCGTTGCATCTGGCCTGTTCCTTCGATCTCAAAGTGCCTCAGGTGCGCCGCAACGAAGTTTTGTCGCTCGTCTCGCTCGTCAACGAACAGCTTTGGATCGGCCATTTCGACATCTGGCCGAAAGAGGGCGTCGTGATGTTCCGGCATTCGTTTCTGCTGACCGGCGGCGCCGAACTCAACAGCAGCCAGTGCGAGGCGGCTTTGAGCCAGGCGGTCATGGCCTGCGAGCGCTATTATCAAGCCTTCCAATTCGTCGTCTGGGCCGGTAAATCGGGACGCGAGGCATTGGATACGGCGATGATCGAAACACAAGGCGAAGCCTGATATGGCGGAGCAAGGCGCGGATCAGTTTCCCGCCTCTCTGCTTCTCATCGGCGCCGGGAAGATGGGCGGCGCTCTGCTCGATGGCTGGCTCCGGCTCGGTTTCGATCCGCGGCATATCAGCATCATTGATCCGGAGCCCGATCCGCGGATCGTCGCTCTCGCGCGAGAAAAAGGCCTCGGCCTCGGCGCGCCCGCATCGCCTCCCGAGGCGCTCGTTCTGGCCGTAAAGCCGCAAATGCTCGAGACGGCAATGCCGAGCATGTTGCGCGTCATGACGCAGGGCACGCTCATTCTATCCATTCTCGCCGGGAAGACGCTCGCCAATCTGGAAGCGCGTTTGGGAGACGGGAGGCCCATCGTGCGGGCCATGCCCAATCTGCCGGCCTCTGTCGGACACGGCATCACCGGCGCCGTCGCAAACGCGGCCGTCACGCCGGCGCAACGGAAAAAGGCCGATGCGCTGCTCGCAGCGGTCGGCCGCGTCGAATGGCTCGAGGACGAAAGCCTAATCGATGCGCTAACCGCTATTTCCGGGTCCGGCCCCGCTTATGTTTTCTACCTTGTGGAATGCCTTGCGGAGGCGGGTGTCGAAGCGGGTCTGCCGCCAGATCTCGCAGCGCGTCTCGCGCGGGCGACGCTCGAAGGTGCGGGCGAATTGCTGGCCGCCAGCGAGCTCGATCCGGGCACCTTGCGCCGCAATGTGACCTCGCCTGGCGGGACGACGGCCGCCGCGCTGGAGGTTTTGATGGCGGAGGACGGGCTTTTACCCCTGCTAAAAAAAGCCGTTCTCGCCGCCAAGCGCCGCGCCGGGGAACTGGCGGGCTAAACTCTCTTTTTCATGCAGGCCTTGGAAGTGCCGCCTTGGCGGCCTAAACTGCTTCATCCGGCCAAATCTTCGTCCGGAGCGTGTGAGGAGAGCGTGATGGCGCAGAGCCACGAGAATGGGGCACAGGGCACGGCCATGCCGCCGGCGGATGCGAAATCGGCGATCATCGACGCGCTTTTGGAATTGGCCGGCGAACGGAGCTGGGAAGACATCACCATTACCGATGTCGCCACGCGGGCCAATGTCTCGCTGTCGGCCTTCCGCGATCTTTTCCCCTCGAAAGGCGCGGTGCTTTCCGCCTTTCTGCGCAAGATCGACAAGGTCGTGCTTGATGGCACGACCGGCGATCTTGCCGACGAGCCGGCCAAGGAACGCTTGTTCGATGTCTTGATGCGGCGCCTCGACGCGCTGGCGCCTTATAAGCTCGGCCTCGAAGGCATCGCCGAATGGCTGCGCCGCGATCCGATCGCCGCGACCGCGATCAATGGGCTCGAACTCAACTCCATGCGCTTCATGCTGGAGGCGGCCGGTATCGACTCCGAAGGGACCGTCGGCGCCTTGAAGCTGCAAGGCCTGGTGCTCGCCTGGGCGCGGGTGCTGCGCACTTGGTTCACGGATGACGATCCGGGCTTCGCGCCGACCATGGCGGCGCTCGATCGCGAATTGACGAATGGCGGCAAATTCGTCGCGCGCGCCGAAGATCTGAACCGTCTCGCTTCGCCGCTCTTTTCGCTCGCCCGCGCGCTTTGGGAGCGGCGGCGCACGACCCGCGGCTCGCGCGACACGAAGTGGGACGATGAAAAGCCGGAGCGGGTCGTATTGTAAAGCATGATCCCGAAAGTTGCAGAGTTTTCGGATAAGATCATGCGTTAAAGCCAAGCGCAGGCCGCGATTCAATCTGAAGCGATGGCCCCGTTTGTGCGCAAAGACCCTAATAGTTTATTAACGACGTATGCATAAACCTGGATGCTGTTACCACGCATGCGGGTTGCGATGACCGAAGCCTCCGCCCTCAATCGCGACGATTTTGGATCGCGCCCGCCCAAGATCGGTGCGGTCGATTCTCAGCTTGTTCCGGAGCCGAGAGCTGCCTGGACGCTGAATTACAAGCGGCTCCTGAACGCTGTCTTTTTGGTTTGCTCGATCAGCGGCTCGATCGTTTTCATCGAGCCTTCGCCTTATGACTTTTTGATCCTTCTCACGCTCCTTTTATGGATCATCGGCGGATTTTCGATTCATCGCGCCGTATTGCCCTTCATTATCCTGCTCGAAATGTGGGTGCTTGGCGGCTTCATTGGGCTTATCCCCTATTGGAACGAGCCCGACCCGCAGAGCTTCATGTGGCATACGCTGTTCATCTCGACGACCGGCGTCTTCTATGCGCTGTTCTTTTCGGAGAATTCGAAGCAGCGCATCGATATCTGCCTCAAGGGATATACGATCAGTTGCGTTCTGGCCGCGGTGATCGCCATCGTGACATGGATGGGCACTTTCGGTTCGGGCGAGGAGCTCATCAAGGACGGTCGCGCGATGATCCCGTTCAAGGATCCGAACGTGCTCGGGTCCTATATGGTGCCGGGCATTCTCTACCTGGTGCAAAAGCTTCTCTTAGGCCGCACGCGATTTCTGCTGCTGACCTTGGTTTCCCTGGCGCTCTCGGTCACGGCGCTTTTCCTATCCTTCTCGCGCGGCTCCTGGGGCGCCGCCATCGTCTCGATTTTCCTGCTGACCGCCATGTCGCTCTATACGGCGGATTCGCGGCGTATGCGGCGGCGCATCATCTTCGCCGCCTTCTTTGTCGCGGCGGCCGCCGTCATCGCGCTGCTCATTGCGCTCAGCAACGCCCAGATCCGCGAATTCTTTTTTATGCGCGCGACGGTGACCCAGGAATATGACGAAGGACCGACCGGCCGCTTCGGCAATCAATTGCGTTCGATCCCCATGCTGCTCGAACTGCCGAACGGCTTTGGTCCGCTGCGCTTCCGGCTGGTCTTCGGGATCGAGCCGCATAATGCCTTTATCAATGCCTTCGCATCGAACGGCTGGCTCGGCGGCTTCGTCTTCATCGGCATGGTCCTGACGACGGCCTATGTCGGGTTCAGAGGTTCGTTTTTGCGCTCGCCCTATCTGCGCGAAATGCAGATCATCTGGTGCGCGACCTTCGTGTTCTTCCTGCAAGCGCTGCAAATCGACATCGATCACTGGCGCATGTTCTACATTACCTTGGGCGCGGTCTGGGGGATCGAGGCCGCGCGCATCAGATGGCTCCAATCAGGCTCGCCGCAGCCACGTCAGGCGCTAGCCTCCGCGAGACCGCCATAACCTCCTCCGCGGTATATATTTTAAATATTTTCATCGAAGCTGCGCTACGCGGAGAGCCCCTATCCGAATTGACACATGACGCTTGTCTTAACCTTCTTCCTGAACGCGGCCCTGAATTTCGCGACGGGCCTCGCCGTCGCGGCCGTGCTCGGTCCGCAGGAATTCGGGCAATTCGCCGTGGCCTCGATGATTGCTATCGTGCTCAGCACCAGCCTGTTCGACTGGCTGCGCCTGTCGGCGACGCGCCACTATAGCGAACACGCGCGGATAACCCACCCCGACCTCCGCTCCAGCCTTGATTCCGTCTATCTCGTCGGCGGACTGCTTCTCGCGGCCTGCGTTTTGATCGTCACGACCTTCGGGTTGACGCCATGGTTGTCGGCGATGCTTGTCGTCGCCGTCGCCGCGACGAGTTTTGCGACCGGCCAATTCGAATATTGGTCGGCGCTGGCGCGGGCCCGTTTTCTTGACAAGACCTATATTCAACTGGTCGTCTGCAAAAACGTCCTGGCACTCGCCTTGATGGTGATCGCCGGCCGCGTCTTTCACAGCACGATCTCGGTCCTCGCAGCGCTGACCTTGAGCATCGTCATCGCAATTGCATCCGTCTGGCCGCGGCTGCGCGACTCGAACGCGAGGCTCGCACTCGCCAAAAGCGACAGGATCTTCGGCTTCGCCAAATATGGCGTCCCGATCGTCGTCGCGAATGTGTTTTACCAGATCATCATCCTCGCAAATCGATGGGCGCTGGCGGCGCAATTGGGCTATGGCGATGCCGGTCAGCTCTCTCTGCCGACCGATGTCACCATCCGGATTTTTCTGTCCTTGGGCGCCGGCTTCGACGTGTTCCTCTTTCAGAATGCGATGCGGCTTGAAGCCACGCAGGGCGTTCCGGCGGCCAAGCGGCAGATCGCAAAAAACATGGTGTTCGTTGTGGCGGCTCTGCTTCCCGCCGCCGCTGGTTACGCCGTGGTGCTGCCATTCTTCGAGGCGCTTTTCGTACCTTCGGCCTATCGCGGTCTGTTCTCTCAGGTCAGCTTGGTGCTGATACCGGGCGTGCTTTCCTTCTGCCTCGCGCAATTTGCCTTCGGCCCGGTGCTTCAATTGGCGCATCGGACGGGTCCGCTCGTCTTCGCAGCCGTTGCCGGTGCCGCCTGCGACGTCGTGCTCTTGGTATCCTTGCCGCCCGGGTCCGGCCCGGTCGCTTTCGCTATCGTGCATTCCGTGAGCCTGTTGGTCTCCAGCGTCGCTGTCGGATTCTATGCGTTTAGACTGCGCGACTGCATTCCGTCCCTTCGCGATCTCGCGGCGATCGTGATCGCAACGGGCTTGATGGTGGCCTCGATATGGCCGTTGCGGACGATCGGCCTGCCATGGCTTGCCTTATCGAGCTCCATCGTCATCGGCGGCATCGTTTACGCTGCTTCGGTCCTGGTCTTCAACGTCGCGGACCTTCGAAATAGTCTGACCCTTCAGCTCAGAGCTCTGGGGATGTTCGCGAAATGAACGATCTCGAAACCGGGATCGGGCAAGACAGCGTCGCGGTCGTGATCGCGACATGCGGACGCCCCGAACTCGCAAAGAGCCTCGTGCGCGCCCTTCGCGATCAGACGCGTCCGCCGGACGCGATCTTCGTGGTTGCGTGCCGCGACGAAGACGTCGCCGGATTCGACAAAGACCAGCCGGGTCTCACCGTCAGCCTTGGACGGCGCGGCCTACCCAAACAGCGCAACGATGGCCTGGCATTGGCTGCGGGACGCTTCTCCTACGTGGTCTTTTTCGACGACGACTTCGTCCCGTCTCGCTATTGGATCGAGACGATGGTGGAGCTTTTCAAGGCAAATCCGGATCTCGTCAGCCTCACGGGCACCGTCCTCGCAGATGGCATCAAGACCGCGGGAATCCCGCAAGAAGAGGCTGAAAGGCTCGTCCAGGCGCGTGACGCGAGCCCGCCGGGCGACAATGGCCTGCACGATGGATTTGGTCCCTATGGATGCAATATGGCCTTCCGATATGCTGCGATCGGCGATGTCGCCTTCGACGAACGTCTCCCGCTCTATGGCTGGCTGGAGGATTGCGACTTCGGCGGCCAGATCAAGCATCGCGGACGACAGGCCCGCGCCGATGCGCTCTGGGGCGTTCATCTCGGGCATAAGGTGGCGCGGACGCGGGGGGTCACTTTGGGCTATTCGCAAATGACCAACGCGGTTTATTTGGCCCGCAAGGGCACGCTCTCAAAGAGGTTCCTCGCGAATATCGCCCTCCGCAATCTTCTGAGCAACCTGCTGGGGACCGTGCGTCCGGAGCCGTTCGTAGACCGCCGCGGGCGGCTCTACGGCAATTTCATCGCGCTCGCCGATATCATGCGCGGCCGCATCACGCCGGAACGCGCCGCGGACTTGTGAGGTCGGTTAGACTGGGACCCGCACCGTCGCGCGCAGCCCTCCGAAGCGGCTGTCGGAAAGCGTAATGTCGCCGCCGTGTGAGCTTGCGATATCGCGTGCTATCGCAAGGCCAAGGCCGGTGCCATCATTGATGCCTTCATCCTGATTGCGGGCTTCGTCGAGGCGGAAGAAGGGCCGGAAAACGTCTTCGCGCCGATCGGCCGGAATGCCCGGCCCGTCGTCGTCGATATGGATCGTCAGGAAGCGCGCGTCGCGGGTGGCTTCGATCCAGGTCGTCTTCGCGTGACGGCAGGCATTGCCGACGAGATTCGTCAGGCAGCGTTTGAACGCATCGGCGCGGACGGCGACGTCGGGGTCGCCCGTGAAGGACATTTTGACGTCATGGCCGTGGCGTTGCGCGTCGGCGCAGATATCCTCCAGGAAATGCCGCATGTCGACTTTGACCGACGATTCGCCGGCATCGCCGCGCGCAAAGGCCAGATAGGCCTCGAGCATGCGCTGCATTTCGTCGACGTCTTTTTGCATCTCGTCGGAGTCTTCGCCGCCCATCAGGGCGAGCGAAAGCTTGAACCTCGTGAGAATCGTGCGCAGGTCGTGGCTGACGCCATTCAACATCGTTGTACGCTGCTCGATGGCGCGCTCGATGCGGCGCTTCATCTCGATGAAGGCATAGCCGGCTTGGCGGACTTCTCTAGCGCCGCGCGGCCGGAAATCGACCTCGCGCCCCTTGCCGAATGCTTCGGCCGCGCCGACAAGCCGCAGGATTGGCCGGATCTGATTGCGCAGGAAGGCGATGGCGACGATGAGCAGCACGGCCGAGGTGCCGGTCATCCAGAGGATGAAAATATAGGAATTCGAGGCATAGGCCGCGCTGCGCAAGGCGACGACGCGCAAAATCGCATCGTCGAGCAGAATCCTGACTTCGATGAAGTTCGAGCGCCCGACCGTATCGAGCCAGAAGGGCCTCCCGATTTGCTTGCGGATCTCATTCGAGAGCGCAATGTCGATGATCGAAAAAAACGGTTTCGGCAAAGTCGGCGGCAGGGGACCTTTCGGCAGAAACTCCACATCCATCTTCAGACGGTCCTGCGCGATGCGCGTGAGCGTTTCGCGGTCGCTGTCCGTCGGATAGCTTTTCGACAGATCGATGAGAGCCGCGATGTCCTGCGTCAGATCCATCGAAAGGCGCGTCGTCACGAGCTGCCAATGCCGCTCCATGAACACATAGGTGACCACGCATTGCAAAATCACCATCGGCAGGATGACGATGAGGAGCGAGCGGGCATAAAGCCCCTTCGGCCAGATGCCTGCGAGCCTGCGGGCGAAGGTACGCCAAACCGCGCGGGGCTTTTGGATATAGGCGGGCAGGGACAGATAGGCCATGTCCTCGCCTCGTTAAACCATCACGAATAAATATGGGCCGACGATCATGTTCTATCTTTCTTTAACGCATAATCTCATCCGAAAAGCCCGCAACTTTTCGGGATCATGCTTTAACGATCAATCAGCAGGCGATAGCCGGCGCCGCGCACCGTTTGCAGATGCTGCGGGTTGGCCGGATCGCGCTCGATCTTATGGCGCAGCCGGTTGACCTGCACATCGATCGTCCGTTCATTACCGGCCGCCGTCGGGCCGGCCAAAGTATCGCGCGATACGGTTTCGCCGGCGTTTTCGGCGAGCAGCCTGAGCATCTCACGTTCGCGATCGGTCAGCCTTATCATCTCCGTGCCGGTCCGCAATTCGCTGCGGCCGAGATCGAAGGTGAAATCGCCGAAGCGCACCTGCGTCACGGTCTCGGAGGCGATGAACTGTTTGGTCCGCTTCAAAATCGAGGCGATCCGCAGCGAGAGCTCGCGCGGTTCGAAAGGCTTGGCCAGAAAGTCGTCGACGCCGGTCTCGAAGCCGCGCACGCGGTCCTCCGTCTCGGAGCGGGCGGTGAGCATCAAGATCGGCACCTGGCCGCGATCGGACGCATCGGCCCGCAGTTTCGCGGCAAAATCAAATCCGTTTTCGCCGGGCATCATCACATCGAGCACGATGAGATCGAAGGAGATGCTTTTCAGGCAGGCCGCGGCATCGGCGGCGGTACCGGCCGTCGTGACGCGATAACCCTGCTCGGACAGATAGCGCGAGAGAAGCTGGCGGATGCGCCGGTCGTCATCGACGACGAGAAGATGCGCGGCATCGTCGGCCGGTGCATCGGTGCCGGAGACGGCGGCCTCGGTCTGGCTCACGTCTTGGTCCTTGTCCGTGGCGCGGCGCCTGGCGCCCCCGTGGCAATGAAGGCCGCGACCTTGTCGCGTTCGCCGGCATCGACCATGGCGAGAAGGAAATCGATGGCGCCCGCCCGCGCGCCCGGCGGCAATTGGCCGAGAACGCGGCTGAACCGGCGCGATTGAAGGCGTGCGATCTCAAGCGCGAGGTCATTGCCTTTCGCGGTCGGGTAGAGAAGACGCTGGCGGCGATCGTTCACGCCCATGCTGACTTCGACATAGCCTTGGCCTAGCAATTCCTTGAGCACGCGGTTGAGGCTCTGCTTGGTGATCTTCAATATGTCGAGCAATTCGGCAATCGTGAGGCCGGGACGGCGGCTGACGAAATGCAGAACCCGGTGATGGGCGCGGCCAAATCCGTAATTTTCAAGCAGCCGGTCGGCGTCCCGGACGAAATCGCGATAGGCGAAAAACAGAAGTTCGATGAGATCGAACATCGGCGCGGGTTCGGCCTCGCCCGCCTGCGGCTTGGCGCGCGCGGCCTCTTGCGAACCAGTCTTCTTCGATACAAATACATCCACGAACGTCACCTGCCGGCGGATGATGGACCGGCGGCAGTCTAACCGGTCGGTCGCCGAAATGGGTTAAATGAAAACGTTTTTTCCTTATCCAATTATTTTCTTTGGGCCCATTTATTAAGTCAGCATTGTTGACATATTTCAGGAAGCTTGTTACGCGTCAAGACCAAGATGGGGCGCCGCGCCCGACGTCAAACGTCGATCCCGCCAGGACCGCCCCGCTACAGCCATGATCTCGTAAAACATGGCCTTGCAAAGCGATCGTCTCGCGAGGCCCTGGTTCTATCGATATCGATTAGCGGAGGGAAGCCAACATGTCCGTCTTGCCTTTCGACCAGCGCGACGGCTTCATTTGGATGAATGGTGAGCTCGTCCCCTGGAAGGACGCAAAGCTGCATGTGCTCTCGCATGGCTTGCACTATGCCTCCTGCGTGTTCGAAGGCGAGCGCGCCTACGGCGGCCGCATCTTCAAGTCGAGCGAACATTCGGAACGGTTCCGCACTTCGGCGGCCTTGCTCGATTTTGAAATTCCCTATTCCGTGGCCGATCTCGATGCCTTCAAGCAGCTCGTCGTCGACAAGAACAATTTCACCAGTTGCTACGTGCGGCCTGTGGCCTGGCGCGGCAGCGAGATGATGGCGGTCGCAGCGCAGAATTCGACCATCAATGTCGCCATCGCGGCTTGGAATTGGCCGAGCATGTTCGACGTCAACGAGAAGATGAAAGGCATCCGCCTCGACATCGCCGACTACCGCCGGCCCGACCCGATGACGGCGCCGAGCGGGGCCAAAGCCGCCGGACTCTATATGATCTGCACCATCTCGAAGCATCGCGCCGAGCGGCGCGGTTATGCCGATGCGATGATGCTCGATTGGCTCGGCCGTGTCGCGGAATGCACGGGCGCCAATATATTCTTCACGGCCAAGGGCGTCGTGCATACACCGATCGCCGATTGTTTTCTCGACGGCATCACGCGGAAAACCGTGATCGACCTCGCCAGACGCCGCGGCCTCGAAGTGATCGAGCGCCGCATCATGCCGGAGGAGCTTGCGGGCTTCGATGAAGCTTTCATCTGCGGCACTGGCGCCGAAGTCACGCCCGTCTCGGAGATCGGCCCCTATAAGTTTACGCCGGGCGCCATCTCCCGCGCGCTGATCGACGATTATTCCGCCGAAGTGCAGCCGAAACAAAAGGCGGCGTAATCCCGCGAGCCTGTCTCATCTTTCGTCTTCGTAGTCGGGATTGTCGACAGGGACGAAGCGGCCTTTGCCCGGATCGAAACGCCGGGCGAATCGGGTGAAAAGGTTACGGGAAACCTCGTCTTCATATTGGATGAAGCCGAGAAAATAGAAATCCATGTCGGGCGTATAATCGTCTGGAACCGTCGTCGAGAAATCCACGCGGATTTCATTCGACTTGGTTCGCCCGTTCTCGTCCTTGGCCCAGTTCCAATCGCATTTGAAGGTCGGATCGAGATGCGGCCGGTTCATCGGCAGATTGCCGATATGCCAATAGGGCAGGCATCTCGTCTCCTTGACGATCGGTTCTTCCCGCCCGAGGTTTGTGAAAAAGGCCCGGCCATGGACCGTCGTCCCGGCTTTGAACGAGGTAACTTCGTCGCGAGGATCGGAGCCCTCGAAAATCTGGATATTGGTCAATCTGAGTTTGGCCGGATAGGCCAAGCGCAATTGCGTCTCGGCGACCGCCGTCTGGCGCTGGACTTCGCGGGTGGTTTGTCTCGCCTCGATCACGGCCCTATGGCTGTCTTGCCATGCACTCCGCGCGAAATAAGCGCTCATTCCGGCCGCCACGACGACGCCGATCGACAAGATAACCGAGGAGATCCAGTAGAACTTTTCGAGATGGCGGTGGCGTAATTCCCTTTGGTGCCAATCTTGATTGATGAGCTCCACATTGAATTTCTTGGCGGCATCGTCGGGGCCTCTTTCGGTGCCCCCTCCGCGATTCTTTCCGATCTCGAAAATATTGGTTTTCATGGATGCCCCAGCCAGCCGAAACCGTGAGGACAAAGCTTACCGCGCGCAAGCGCCGGTGTCCTCTTTAGTTTCCGCTGATTTCAGGCTTTGAACCAGGTCTCGATCCGCCGCACGGCCTCTGCGATGCGGGCCGGGTCGCGGGCGAAGCAAATCCGCACGTAGTCGCGCCCGCCAGCCCCAAAGGCCGTGCCTGGCGCCACGCCGACGCCTGCCTCATCGACCCATCGAAACGCGAGTTCGCGGGTATCGGTCACGCCTTCGATCGTGCAAAACAGATAAAATGCCCCTTGCGGCTCGGCGAAGCGCACGCGGTCGATCCGGCGCAAGCCGTCGCAGAGAATAGCCCGGCTTTCTGCAAGGCGTTTCAATTGGTTTTGGAAGAAGGCTTCTCCTTCTTCAAGCGCCGCGATGGCTGCCCGCTGCAAGGGCACAGCCACACCCGATGTCGAATATTGAATGAGATTTTCGATGATCTCGCCGAAGCAGGGCGGCGCTTCGAGCCAGCCGATGCGAAGCCCGGTCATCGCCCAGTTTTTCGAGAAGCTCTGGATGAAGAGCACGCGATCCTCTTCATCCATGACATCGTGAAAGGATGGAGCCCGCCCGCCGTCGAAACTGATGCGTCCATAGATTTCGTCGGCGATGATCCAAAGATCGTGACGCCGCGCAAAAGCCAAAAGCGCCGAAAGATCCTCGCGTGTTGCAACCCAGCCGGTGGGATTGGAGGGCGAATTGACGACGAGCACTTTCGCGGCGGGGGTCACCGCGGCCGTCAATTGATCGAGATCGAGCGACCAGATCTGGCGTCCAGTCGAATCCATTTTGGTCTGAAGAGGTATTTCGATAAGGCGTGCGCCGGATACTTTCAGGGCGCCTTCGAAGTTCGGCCAAGCCGGCGTCAGCACGAGTACGTCGTCGCCTGCGCCTGCCAGAAGCCGGATCGCAATCTGCACGGCATGCATGCCGCCGACGGTCACGAAGAAACGCTTTGGCGTGAAAGGTTCGGCGCTATTGGCAAAGGGCTTACTGTGGATCCGCGCCATGTAGCGCGCGATCGCCTCGCGCAATTCAGGGATGCCGCGCTGATGCGTGTAAAAAGTTTCGCCGGCTTCAATCGAGCCGATCATGGCCTCCACGACGAAGCCGGGCGCTGGCAGATCGCCTTCGCCGACCCAGAGCGGGATCAGGCCATCGCGACCGCGCCCATGATTGAAGACTTCGACGATGCCGCTCGACGGCGCAGCCAAGGCCTCGCCGCGGAGCGAGCGCAGCGCGGTTTGCGTCAGGTCCTCCGCGACCCTCGCCGGCGTCGGTGCAGCCATAGCAAATAGAGTCCTTCACACCGCGCTGCAAAGCAGGTCGCGAGCAGCCGTCATATGGCGGTGCAGCATGAGGAAATAAAGGTGGCGCGCGGTCACACCGCACGTTTGGCGAGAAGATCGCGAATCTCTTCGAGAAGAACTTCCTGGCGTGGTTTTACAGGCGCTGCGTCCTCTTCGTGAAGGACCGAATGTCTCAAGCTGTTGATGCTGCGCACCAGGAGAAACAGGATGAAAGCCACGATGAGAAAGTTGACCGACACGGTCAAAAAACTACCCCAGGCCAAAACCGCACCCTGCCTGCGGGCCTCGGCCAAAGAGGTTGCCGTCACGGCTTTCGATAGCGGCGTGAAATAATTCGAAAAATCGAGACCGCCAGTTGCGGCGCCGATCACCGGCATGATGAGATCATTGACGATCGAGTCGATGATTTTGCCGAAGGCCGCGCCGATGATGACGCCGATCGCGAGATCGACAACATTGCCGCGCATGGCGAAATCTCGAAACTCCTTTAGCATCAAGCCCCCTTTAGATTTTCCCCTGCCGTCCAATAGCTCCGGCGAACCCGGCTGAAATTTGCCCTCGTTAAGCTATGGGAAAGCTGCTTGCTGTTGAATAACCGCAGATTGAGCTTGCCGTTCCACCTAGACTTCCTGAGCTGAACCGTAGGTAACGATGGGCTTAAGCTCTTTTATGCAACACATCCCGAAAAACAAGACGAGTATCTCAAGCATCTCAATTGAAGTTTGCTCCGCGTCTCGTTCGTTGCCATAGTGATTGTGGCTGATGCTTATCTTCCCGGGGGGCGAAGTTGATTCGGCATTTCTTGAACAAGAGGGTTCCGAGTCTTAGTCGCGGGGCCCTTTACCAAGCCGGTTTGGCGTTTTTGACGATCCTGAGTCTTGGCTCGCTTGCGCCTGCTCGGGCTGCCGATCTCACGCAGCCGGTGCTCACGCCAGCGGCTCCGGCGCATGCTCAAAAGCCATTCTTTCTGAAGATCGGCGTCACCGGCGCCATTTTCGATACGGGGGTTGAGACCCAAATCGGCGGCGTGCCGGTTGCCGGCAGCGGCGGCACGATCGCCTCGGCCGTCACCGGAACCGTCGAGATGGGCATATTCGTCTTGCCGCATATCGCCTTTTCCGTGGCCGGCGGTTTTCCGCCCGTTCTGAGCCTCAAAGGGATCGGCGTCTTTGCGCCGCAAGGCATACTCGTCAAAGCCCAGAGCGGATTGACGACGATCACGGGCCATTATCACTTCGATTATTTCGGGCCGGTCAAACCCTACGTCGGCGGAGGTATCGGCTATGCCGTCGTCTTCCGCGATATCGGGCTGCCGGCGACGATCAACCCTTACCTCGCAAATAATCTGGCCTTGGTCCTTCAGGCGGGTGTCGATTACGCGATAACCGATTCGTTCGGTGTCTTTGTCGACGTCAAAAGGGCTTGGCTGACCCAGGACCTCACGGGTCTTTCCGGCGCTCCCGGCCCAACCCTGTTTCTGCCCGTGTCGGCTCGAATCAGATCGGACCCGACATTGCTCACCGGCGGCGTCAGTTTGAGTTTTTGAGCATGATCCCAAAAAGTTGCAGACTTTTTGGATAAGACCATGCGGCGAGACAAAACATGATCCCAAAAAGTTGCAGACTTTTTGGGCGAGGTCATGAACGCCGCATGAGGCTCAGTCGCAAACGAGGTTGCCCGAGCGCTGCTCGGCGGGTTTTTCCGAACGCGCGAGATTATAGGCCGTATTGATCAGCGCGATATGCGAGAAGGCTTGCGGAAAATTACCAGCGAGACTCTGCGTTTCGACGTCATATTCTTCCGCCAGAAGCCCGAGATCGTTGCAGACGCTCAAAAGCCGTTCGAACAAGGCAATGGCATCCTGCCTTCGCCCGAGCAGAACGAAATTATCTGCAAGCCAGAAACTGCAAGCGAGAAACGGACTGTCGCCGGGTGGTAGACCGTCCGAAACGATCTCGCTGCGATAGCGCAGCACGAATCCATCCTGCATCAAATCGCGCTCGATGGCCTCGACCGTGCCTATGATGCGTTTGTCGTCGGGTGGCAGAAAACCGACAAGCGCGATGAGCAGAAGGCTCGCATCGAGGTCCTTCGACCCATAGCTTTGCGTGAAGGAGCCAAGCTTCGGATCATAGGCCTTGTCGCAGATATCGTCGTGAATGCGCTGACGCAATGTCCGCCAATGATCGAGCGGGCCTTCGAGGCCGAACTCTTCGATGCTTTTGACCGCGCGATCGAAAGCCACCCAGACCATCACCTTCGAATAGGTGAAATGCTGCGGGCCGCTGCGCATTTCCCAAATGCCTTGATCGGGCGCGTTCCAGACCATTTCGAGATGTTTCAACAACTCGTGTTGCACCATCCAATCATTGCCGTCCTCCACAAGGCCGCGCTTGCGGCTTTGGTAGAGCACGTCGAGCACTTCGCCATAAATATCGAGCTGGATTTGATCGGCCGCCGCATTGCCGATGCGCACCGGCTGCGCGCCCTCATAGCCCGCGAGCCAAGGCAGGGTCAGTTCCGTGAGGCGGCGCTCTCCGCCGAGACCATAGAGGATCTGCACCAGTCCCGGCTCACCGCCGACGGCGCGCAAAAGCCAGGTCCGCCATCTCTTGGCTTCATCCGCGCAGCCGGCGCTCATCAGCGCGATCAGGGTGAAGGTCGCATCGCGCAGCCAGCAGAAACGATAATCCCAATTGCGGTTGCCGCCCGGATATTCCGGCAAGGAGGTCGTCGGTGCCGCAACCATCGCGCCGCTCGGCTGATAGATCAAAGCCCTGAGCGTGATCAGCGAGCGCATGACGATATCGGTCCAGGGGCCGGCATGCTCCAGATTTTCCGCCCAAGCGCGCCAGCTCCGCTCGGTTTGCGCGAGCACGGTCAGTGGATCGATCGCTTGCGGCGGCGGATCTTGGTAGGACGGCGCATAACTCAAGGTGAAATCGATCGTCTCGCCCTCCGAGACGATAAATTCGCCGGCATGGGTCCGGCCGCAGGGCTGCAGATTGACGGGCGTCCGCAAAACCACGCGATCGGGGCCTGCGACGGCATGCAGCGAGCCGTCGTCACGGCGCCGGACCCAAGGTACGACAGCACCATAATCGAACCTGATGATGAGTTCGGTCCGCAGCCGCACCGTGCCTTTGACCCCGCACACGAGACGCACGATATGCGAGCCGGGGATATTGGCAGGCATGAAATCCCGCACGATCGCGATGCCGTCGCTGGTTTCGATGCGGGTCTCCAGGGTCAGCGTGCGGTCGCGATAGGCGCGTGTCACCTTGGCATGGGGATCGGCTGCGCCGAGCAGCCAGCGGCCATTATCGGGCGTGCCGAGAAGACGTGCGAAACAGGCGCCCGAATCGAAACGGGGCCAGCACAGCCAATCGATCGAGCCGTCGCGGCTGACGAGGGCCGCCGTGGTGCAATCGCCGATGAGGGCGTAGTCCTCAATTCTTGGAGACATTCTTGGAGACATCATTTTTGGAGACATCAGCCTTTTAGTCGCGTCGGACCGGTTTTATCCGCGTCCTCTGACTCTTTCGTCCGACATGTCACCGGTGTTTCATGCAACTTTGCGAGGGACGGTCGCATATCGCCGGGGCTCGGGCACCTATAAAACCAAGGAACAGCTTTCAAATTCATGCGTTGACGGGCCGCTCTCAGCCGTTTCTCATGATAAAGAATAACGCAGAGAGGCTTTCGCTCTTCCCATCTGGACTCAATGCGATCGAATTGCGTAGGTTGTGCTAATCTTTAGATCCACCATGCGGCCTTCTTTGCGACCCGTGTCTTTCCGAGTTCAGGTTCTGCTTCCTTTTCCACCGGCTGCCTCTGCGGGGCCTGTGAGACGCCGTTAGGAGATTTCGATGCGGATGTTCATTGGGATTATTTTGGGGATTATCTTGACCATTGGCGGCGCCTTTATCGCGGATGGTTTGCGTCCGGCACCGGGGCCTGATGGGGTCGAAGTCAAGCCGATGGTCAATTGGGACGTCGTCGGTGAGAAATGCAAGACCCTGTCGACCGCTGTGCAGGACGGCTGGAACCGGCTGACGGGGCACGCGACCTAAAGAAGGCGGAAACTCCCGCGCCTCTTGCAAAGGCGCTGTGGCTTTTACCGAATAAAAAACGATTGCCGTCATCCTGCCTTCGACCAGATCTTTGAAGGCAGGACGATGCTTAGCTTTTGGCTCAATCAGCCAATTTGGCTGATGTTTCTCATTTTAGCAGCAGCTTTTCTCATCACCGGCGGGTTGATTTTCGCTTGGTCCTTCGCCCCATGGACGCGATCGGCCGCCTTGAGTTTCAGTGGCGTCGTCGCTCCTTATTTCACCGCTTTGTCCGTGCTGCTTGCCTTGATGACCGGCTTTGTCGCGAGCGACACGTGGGAACGGCAAAGACAGGCGGACCGTATCGTCCAGTCGGAAAGCGACAATGTGCTTGCCGTCTATGATTTGAGCATCGCCGCTGTCTCCGATATGTCGGCCATTCGAAAGGCCCTCAAAGTCTATGTCGATGCGGTCATTACGGACGAGTGGCCGCATATGGCCAAAGTTCAGCTCTCCACGAAAACCGACGAAGCTCTGGGGCTTCTTCTGCAGGAAGTGGCCAAGCCTGAAATCGCCACGGTGGCGGGTAACCCCGTACAAGCGGCCCTTTTGAACCTGGTTTTACGGATTCGCAGCGATCGCGGCGCGCGGATCGCGATCAACGAACATAGCGTCGACGATACAAAATGGCTGGGGCTGCTGATTTTGGGGCTTTTGACCCAATTGGCGATCGGCGTGGTCCATCTCGACCGGCCGCGCGCCCAATTGGTCGCGTTGCTGCTTTTCAGCGCGGGGCTCGTTTCGACTTTGGGGCTGATCGCCATTCATGAATGGCCCTTCGACGGGCCGTCCGCGATCAAACCATTTGCCCTGGAAACAGCGAGCCGGATCATGACATCCGGCCTCGCTCCCTGAACCCCGGGGCAGCTTTTAGGGCCTGATTTGAGTGGTGGAGCTGATGAGATTCGAACTCACGACCTCTGCAGTGCGATTGCAGCGCTCTCCCATCTGAGCTACAGCCCCGTCCGAAGCGCTGTGTACGTCTTCGCCAGCGCGACTGTCAATGAGGGGAAGACGCGGGGCAGGGACAGGCCGGCCCCCGCCGGAAGGCTTTAAGCTTTTGTTTTAACGTGTGATATGATCGTAAAAACCGATCAACTCTTGGGTGCCGTGGGCGAAACCAGCTTGACCATTTGCACCATTTCCTGATTTCTCCATCCTTTCCTGGCACGTCGGAGAGTTCATGCGCGCCGTACTCGATGTCATCCTGCTCGTTTTGCAGCTCTACAGCTACGTCATCATCATCGTGGCGATCATGTCGTGGCTGATCGCGTTCAATGTCATCAATATCTACAATGATCTGGTGCGCTCGATCTGGAATGGGTTGAACGCCGTGACCGAGCCGCTTCTGCGGCCGATCCGGAACATGCTTCCGAGCCTCGGCGGCATCGATATTTCGCCGATCATTCTGCTGCTGCTGATCATTCTCATCCAAGACATCATTCAGCGCTATATCTATCCCAACGTCTTTTGAGGCAGGGGATACCGCAAGCGCTTCCCTGGTCCGAGCGGAGCGCCGATCTTTTGGCGGTTCGCGTGAGGCTCAGCCCGAAAAGCGCTTTCGACCGGATCGAAGGCATAGAGCACCTGTCGGACGGAAGCTCGGTATTGAAGGTCCGCGTGCGCGCGGTTCCGCAGGACGGCGAGGCCAATCGCGCGTTGTGCCAGCTGCTCGCCAAATCGCTGGCGGTCGGTGCTTCGGCCGTGGAGCTTGAAAGCGGCGCGACGGCGCGAGTGAAGATTTTGGCCATTTCCGGCGATGCGGCGGCCTTGGCGGCAAAGCTCGCTGCCCTCTGCTAGAGCGGGATGAGGAAAAGTGTGAGCGGTTTTCCGCTCGCATCCCGCTCCAACTTATTGGAATCGATCACGCTCATGATTTTTGATTGATTGAATCAAAAATCATCGTGATCTAATGGTTCACGCACCGAGATGGCGTAGAAAGTCCCAAATCAGCGAGGGGGCGTCCACGTCGCGGTTGCGCATGCCGGGTGCCACCGCGCGATCGCTGCCTTCAGGCGCGCGGGCGCCGGCCCCGAGCGCACCGATGCGCGGCAGGAGATGACCGCCGCCTTCGATCCGTAAGAGTTCGACGGGCACTTTGCAGCCGTTCAATTTTTCGAGATAGGCGCGGGAATTGTCTCTGGTTTCGTGGTCCGCGAAAGCCGTCGTCGTATGGCCGTCGCCGCAACCGGCCGCTTTGGCGAAAAGATCGAGCGTCGCGTGGCCGGGCAAAAGCGCTGCCTTGACGTCGACGAGATTGGCGTCTCCGCCATTAAACGGAACGAAGGGGTCCGCCGTCCCAAGCACCAGCAAGAACGGCACGGGGCGGGAGGGCTTGCAGGTCGCAGCGAGATCGGCGGGCAGGCTCGCAAAGATCGCGACGACACCGGCGAAATCGTCGTTCCCAGCGCAGGCCAGTTTCAACGCCATGACGCCGCCGCTCGATCCGCCGACGATAAAAATCCGGTGCCGGTCGGCGATACCTTCGTTGATGAGTTTCGCGATCAGGTCATGAATGAAAGCGGCATCGCGGGTCTCGCCTGGTTTGGCCGCGTCGCTCCAATGCTTGTCGATTGCCTCCGGATAAACCATGACGGGGCTCGCCGAGCGGGCCTTCTCTTCGAGGCCGAGAATATGCCTGACCTGTCCAGCGTTGCCATTGCCCGAATGCAGGATAATGACGACAGGCCTGCGGCTCTTTTTGAGCCGCGCATGTTCGACGAGAATGGCCGAACGCGTGACGCCGCCGGACTGGATCGTGACGCGCCCCGAGACGGCATAGGCCGTAGCTGGGCAGGCCATGATAACAAGCCCTGTCCACAGGCTCAGAAAAACCCGAAAACTTTGACGTGACGGAAACATGACCTGCGGCGAACCGACCCTGGCTTTGCGTTCCGAAGGAGCAAAGCTTGCGCCATTTTTGGCATGCCATACGCCTAGAAAAAAGCGCCGCGCCGCGGTGCGGACCAGCCCTTGGCCGGTGCCGCCAAGCCGCGCAAAAAGACCAGATTGTGAAGGTGATCGCATGGACTTTTGCGGAAGCGAGCCGGCTTTTGTCGCGCAAACCGCGGTTTGGTTATTTTCAAACATCGCGGTCCCATCCGGAAACGATCGGATCAACGATCGGATTTGGCCTCTATCAAAGGTCTAAGGCGGCTTGCGTTGCACCGCAACAAGGTTTGGATTACTTGAGAATGGTTCAATTGCAAGAGGGATAAACGCGATTATGGCCGGCGTCGATCTCTATCAGGACAGTCTCGCGAAACGGCGACCGCTGTCCCCACATTTGCAGATCTACCGCCCGATGCTGACGATGATGATGTCGATCGCGCATCGCATCACCGGGGCTGCGCTTTATGCCGGAACGCTCTTGCTCGCCTGGTATCTTATAGCTTTGGCGAGCGGTCCCGAAGCTTTCGAAACCGCCTCGTGGTTTTTGCGCTCATTCATCGGCCAATTGATTCTCTTGGGATTCAGTTGGGCCCTGTTCCATCATTTTCTCGGCGGTCTGCGCCATATGGTCTGGGACGCGGGTTATGGCTTCGCACATCCGATGCGCGAATATCTGGCGCTGGCGACATTGATCGGCGGCTTGCTGCTGACCGCTATCGTCTGGTGCATCGCCTATTTCGTCCTCTAGCGTGCGGATGGTGCCGCAGGGCATGGGAGAGAGTTTAAATCATCATGCTGAAATCAGGACCGTCATCTGGCTCCGTTCAAACCCGCCTGCCGACGCAAAGCGCCGCCAAAGACGCGACGACCGACGCTTGGCGCATGCGGGTGACCTCGATCGCCCTGGTGCCGCTCGCAATCGCCTTCGTGTTCGTGATCCTCAATCTGATCGGCAAGGATTACGCGGCCGCGCATGCACAACTCGGCCATACCGGCCCGGCCATCCTGATCCTGCTTTTTCTCCTGGCCGGCATCATCCACATGAAGATCGGCATGCAATCGATCATCGATGATTATGTTCATGTGGCGCGTTGGAAAGAAGCGGCGTTGATGGGCAATCTTTTCTTTTCGGTCGTCATCGGCATTGCCTGCGTCTACGCCGTCTTGAAGATCAGTTTCACGTAGATCACGATGATTTTGGACTGCCTCAGTCCAAAATCATGAAACGTGATCGATTCAATAATTTAGAGCGCGATTCTAGCGAAAAACCGGTATCCACTTTTTCGCATCCCGCTCTAATCACTGAGACGATTTTGTAAAATCGTCGGTTGAAGGAATAAGACCATGGCCACGAACGGCGGTGCGCAAAATGGCGCCGCACCCGGGATCAACGGGCAAGCCTACCCGATCATTGATCACACTTTCGATGTGGTGATTGTCGGCGCGGGCGGCGCGGGCCTGCGCGCAACCGTCGGCTGTTCGCAGGCAGGCCTCAAGACCGCCTGCATCAGCAAGGTCTTTCCGACGCGCTCGCATACGGTCGCGGCGCAAGGCGGCGTCGCGGCTTCGCTTGCCAACATGGGCCCCGACAATTGGAAATGGCACATGTACGACACCGTGAAAGGGTCGGATTGGCTCGGCGATCAGGATTCGATCGAATATATGGTGCGCAACGCGCCTGCCGCCGTCTATGAGCTCGAACATTGGGGCGTGCCCTTTTCGCGCACCGAGGACGGCCGCATCTATCAGCGCCCCTTCGGCGGCATGACGACGGATTTCGGCAAAGGGCCGCCGGCGCAGCGCACTTGCGCCGCCGCCGACCGTACCGGACATGCGATCCTGCACACGCTCTATGGCCAGGCGCTGCGCTACAATACGGAATTCTTCATCGAATATTTCGCCATCGATCTCATCATGGAGGAGGGCCGCTGCCGCGGCGTGGTCTGCCTCAAGCTCGATGACGGCACGATCCACCGCTTCCGCTCGCAGCTCGTGATCCTCGCAACCGGCGGCTACGGCCGCGCCTATTTCTCGGCGACCTCGGCGCATACATGCACCGGCGACGGCAATGCCATGGTGCTGCGCGCAGGTCTGCCGCTGCAGGACATGGAATTCGTGCAATTCCACCCGACCGGCATTTACGGCGCGGGCTGCCTCATCACCGAGGGCGCGCGCGGCGAAGGCGGCTATCTCACCAATGCCGAGGGCGAGCGCTTCATGGAACGCTATGCGCCTTCGGTGAAGGATCTGGCGCCGCGCGACATGGTCTCACGCGCGATGACGCTCGAGATCCGCGAGGGCCGCGGTGTCGGCAAGCAAAAGGATCATATCAACCTTCATCTCGACCACCTCGATCCGGCGATCCTGCATGAACGCCTGCCCGGCATTTCGGAAAGCGCCAAGATTTTCGCAGGCGTCGATGTCACCAAAGAGCCGATCCCGGTATTGCCGACCGTGCATTACAATATGGGCGGGATACCAACGAATTATCACGGCGAGGTTTTGACCAAGCAGGGCGGTGATCCGGATGTCGTGGTGCCCGGCTTGATGGCGATCGGCGAAGCCGCCTGCGTCTCGGTCCATGGCGCGAACAGGCTCGGCTCGAATTCGCTGATCGATCTCGTCGTCTTCGGCCGCGCCGCCGCCTTGCGCGCCGCCGACGTCGTGACCCCCGGCTTGAAGCAGGACGATCTGCCGGCCAATTCCGCCGATCATGCCTTGGCTCGACTCGACCGCTATCGCTACGCCAAGGGGGACGCGCCGACGGCGGAACTGCGGCTCGCCATGCAAAAGTGCATGCAGAACAATTGCGCGGTCTATCGCACCGGCGAGACTCTCGAAGAAGGCTCGAAGCTCATCCACGAAGTCTGGGCGGCGCGGGACCGCGTCGGAGTAACCGACCGTTCGCTCATCTGGAACTCCGATCTCGTCGAGACGCTTGAATTCGACAATCTGATCGTGCAGGCCGTCGTTACGATGGACGGCGCCTTGAACCGCACAGAGTCGCGCGGCGCTCACGCGCGGGAAGATTTCACCGAGCGCGACGACAAGACTTGGATGAAGCACACTTTGGCCTCGATCGACGATCATGCGCGCAAGGTCGAAATCGATTACCGCCCGGTGCATAGCTACACGATGACGAATGAGATGGCCTATATCGAGCCGAAGGCGCGGGTGTACTGAGGCCGCTTTGGGCGAACGGAATGCGGAGACGATGATATGGTGCAACTGACGTTGCCTAAAAACTCCAAGATCGGCAAAGGCAAGGTCTGGCCGAAAACCGCCGGTGCGAACAACGTCACCGAGTTCCGCATTTATCGCTGGAACCCGGAGGACGGGCAGAACCCGCGCATCGATACTTATTATGTCGATCGCGACGATTGCGGACCCATGGTGCTCGATGCGATCATCTGGATCAAATCCAAGATCGATCCGACTCTGACCTTCCGCCGCTCCTGCCGCGAAGGCATCTGCGGCTCCTGCGCGATGAATATCGACGGGACCAACACGCTCGCCTGCACCAAAGGCATGGACGATATCAACGGCGCGGTGCGCATCTATCCGCTGCCCCATATGCAGGTGGTGAAGGATCTCATTCCCGATCTCACGACCTTCTATGCGCAGCATGCCTCCATTCAGCCTTGGCTGAAGACGGTGAGCCCCGAGCCCGAAAAGGAATGGCGTCAGTCGCCCGAGGAACGCTCTAAGCTCGACGGGCTTTACGAGTGCATTCTGTGCGCCTGCTGCTCGACGTCTTGCCCGAGCTATTGGTGGAATGGCGATCGCTATTTGGGGCCAGCCGCTTTGCTGCAGGCCTTCCGCTGGATGAGCGATTCTCGCGACGAGACGCTCGAAGCGCGGCTCGACAATGTCGAAGATCCGTTCAAACTCTATCGCTGTCACACGATCATGAATTGCGCCAAGGCCTGCCCCAAAGGACTCAATCCGGCCGAGGCGATCGCCGACATCAAGAACATGATGATCGAACGCGAACTCTGATTGGCATCAGGGCGGGGCTCAATCATCGAGCCGTCATTGCGAGCGAAGCGAAGCAATCCAGGGACCATTCTGGCATTTGCTTCTGGATTGCTTCGGAGCAAAGCTCCTCGCAATGACAATCGGGTAATGAGTCCTGAGCTTGTGGTACCTCGGGACGCGGCGGCCGCCGTGCCCCGCTGCGGCCACATTTGACCGGCACGCCGGTCTGCATGAAGACAAACCTTATCTTCGTATCGGCCGTGCTACTGGCCTATGGCACATGTGCGCAAGCCGCCGGTAAAGCACATGGTGAGAGGGCTCATAATGAGCCCGCGCCGCCTCCCGATACCTACGATGGCTTGATTGCCAAACAGGCAAAATATCACGACGTTCCGGAGGCTTTGATCCACCGCGTCGTCATGCGCGAGAGCCGCTATCATCCCGACGCAATGCACAAGCGCTATTACGGTCTGATGCAGATCACCTATCAGACCGCGCGCAGCATGGGCTACAAAGGCGAGCCGAAAGGCCTGCTCGACGCGGAGACCAATCTCACCTATGGCGTGCCTTACCTCGCCAATGCTTTCATTGTCGCTGATAAGAAAGAAGATCGCGCCGTCGCGCTTTATTCGAAGGGCTACTATTTCGAGGCCAAGCGCAAGCATCGGCTTGCCTTGATGCGCACGGCGGATTCGCCGTCGCTCGAACCGCCGCCGAAGCCGGTCGCGCAAGCGCCGGAGCCGCCGCCCAATCCGGTGGTGCAGATTTTCCACGCTCTGGCCGGAAACCGGGAACCAGTGCCGCCGGCTTTCCCGACCGACGCAGCCTCGACCAGCCCCGCAGCCCGCTGATCAGCCCCTATCTGCGATCAGCCCGATCTCGCACGCACACTTGGCGCGGGACGGTTCATCGATCAGCTTTTGGAGATTGTCTTCGGGAGAGCCGGCCACGCGATAATATTCTCTTGAGCCGTTTCGTCCGGCACAGCGCTTTCATAAGGCGCTGCATGCATTTGCTGCAACAAGCTGTTGAGTTGCCGGCGGCGATGAAGTTTGGCTGCGTCGCCGAGGATTTCGGCGGCCCATGCAAAGATATTATGTGAATTTACATGATTGCGCATACTTTCCATGCGGGCCATTTGTTCGTCTTCGTTCATGGTCAATGAACGCAAGATACTGTTAGCCATCCCTTCTTCGTCATAAGGGTTGACGATGATCGCATCGACAAGCTCATGCGAAGAGCCGGCAAACTGGCTGAGGATAAGAACGCCGTGTTTGTCGTCGCGGGCGGCGATGAACTCTTTTGCCACGAGATTCATGCCTTCATGCAAAGACGACACGACGCAGACGTCGGCGGCTCGATAGAATCGATAGACTTCAGGCTGGCTGAAACCGCGCTTGAGCAGATGCACGGGTGTCCATGTCTCAGTCCCGAATTTCTGGTTCACTTCGGCGACGATATCGTCAATTTGCCGGTCGATATCGGCATAGGCGGGAATGATGGACCGAGAGGGCGCCGCGACCTGAACGAAACAGACCTTGCCGCGCCAATCCGGATGTCTTTCGAGGAATATGCTGAAAGCTCTCAGCCTCTCGGGAATGCCTTTAATATAGTCGAGCCCTGCGACGCCTAAGATAATTTTGATGGATGGATCGATTTTAAGCTGAGCGACAAGCTGTTCACGACAAGTAGCAAGGCTCGAAACACCCAAGGCGTCGAAATCGGGCCAGGCAATCGAGATAGGATAGGGCCTCACCATGCAGAAGTCCTGGCCGCGTTTGACTGTGTTGCGCTCGCGATCGATCAAGGCCTCCACATAGGTATCGACGCTATCGAGAAAATTATTGCAAAGCAGTTGTGTGTGAAACCCAACGATGTCGGCTGCCAGCATGCCGTCCAGAAACTCACTGCGCCACGGTAGAATCCCGAAGGTTTCGCTGTTGGGCCAGGGGATGTGCCAGAAGCAGATGATCAGGGCGTTCGGCAACTTCTCGCGAATAAGTTTCGGCAGAAGCCCGAAATGATAGTCCTGAATGAAGACGATCGGCGCATCGGATTTGGATTCAGCGACGACCGCCGACGCAAATTTCCGGTTGACCGTTTGATACATTTCCCAGTCGGAGGCGCGGAAACGAGGTTTGATATAGGCCATATTGCAAAGCGGCCAAATTCCTTCGTTTGCGCATCCGGCATAGAACCCCGCTTCCTCCGCCTCGGAGATCCACAGCCTCTTCAATCGGTAGCTGGGATCGTCGGGAGGCACCATGATCGCGCCTTGATCGTCGGCGACGATCCGATCGGTTTCGCTCGTCGCAACGGCGATCCATGTGCCGCGGCATGCTTTCATGATCGGTTCGATCGCGGTCACAAGGCCGCTCGCCGGCGTCGACCATGCGATACCGTCACCCGTTTTGTAATGTGCGTAAGGCTGGCGGAATGAAACAGCGATCAGCTGTTCAGACGGCAAGTGGCTGCGGACGAATTCAAACAAGGTGGCCGCCGACCATTGCGGACCGGTCAATAGCGGGCGCGGCTGCTCGCGCTCGATCTGGCGTATGCGCTGCTGGATGTCGCTTGTGAGTCCCAAGACCTCACGGGGCAATCCGGGCCCGCGTTTTCCGGTACGGATATAATCCCGCAATTCGAGAACCCAGCGACTTAACGTTATACGGGCAACGATCAGAGTTATCAGCGCTGCAAGCAGACTGATGCCGAACACGACCCAAAGGACGTAACGCCGGGTTTGTTCGCTGCGGTGCTCAGCAAACGACATGTCGTGAACGATGATGAGCCCGGCATGCACAGCAGAGCCGCCCGCAGGCGGAGCGTTTGCGACAGGGAATGTCGCCACCATCACCGGGCCGCCTTTAATGGTCTTCATCGTGAATTTCGGCTTGGTAATCCTTGAAATATCGGGACAGGAAATGTCATCGGGAAAATTTTTGTTGCGATATGTCGGCGTGCCCGTGGATTCGCAATAACCGATGCCGATCAGACGTTCGTCTTCGGCCAATTGGGTAAAACGCCGCGTCAGACGATCGGCGCGATCGGTGAAAATATCGGGCAAATCATCCTGGATGGAAGAAAAAACCAGCTTCGAGCGCATTTGGAGATCGGTTTCCGACCAACGCAGGAAAAGCCCGTCCGTCCAAGGCAAGAGTAGATAAGCGACCAGACCCAGAACAAGAGCCAAAGGCATCAAGAAGCGAACGAAAATCATGGGCACTCCGCTTTGGTGCCAAATTCGCGAAAGTCGACGCATTGGATATTTATGTATCTCGGCCCCCTCTGTTTCACCGCACGAAGGCCGCCGCCCGTAAAATAAAGAAGTCCGCGTATTAAAGACCGCGCTCAATTATGTCTTAGATAAGCAAAACTTGTCGCATTTTGGACCGATGCGGCTTTCCTTTGACGCTTAAGCCGTTGATTATAAACCAAGCGTCTTAGAGCGTCGTCGCTGATTTCTTTTTCGCGATGGCGAGCAATTGCGGAACCTGCGCGTGAATCTCCGCTGCGACGCGGCGGTCGAGACGATTGAGCCATTCGCGCGGGATCGCCGTGAGCCCATAGGTGGCGCCGGCCAGCATGCCGGCGATGGCGCCCGTCGTATCGGCATCGCCGCCCTGGTTGACGGTGGCAATCAGACATTCGGCGAAGCTCGCCGTGCCGAAATAAAAATGCAGCACTGTTTGCAAGGTCTCGACCACATAGGCCGAAGACTTGCCCTCGTAGGGCTCGAAGGCAAGCGCCGGACAGCGGTGCTGCAACGCAGCCGCCATGCTACGCAGGGCGTCTTTGTCTTGTCCGGCGAGCAAAGCCTGCATCATATGAACGAGTGTGAGCGAAGCTTCATCCGACAAGGGGTGGTGATGGGTGATGCGGCATTGCGTAAGCGTCCAGGCTTCGGCTTCGACGGGATGGCCAAGCGTCGCAAGCGCAACGGGGAGCACGCGCATTGCCGCGCCATTGCCGGCATCGCCTTCCGAAAATACCCCGTTCATCGTGCCTTGCGTGATATAGCGGCGGATACCGCGCCGGCATGTATTGCCGACATCGACCGGCCCGGCCTTCAGCCAGGTCGCGAATTCCTCGCAAATATCCTGCGTGTCGAAACCGGCGCGCCGCACCAGGGATCGGCCGAGCGCGAGTGCCAGTTCCGTGTCATCGGTCACCTGTCCGGGTCTCAGACGCAGCCACCCGCCGCCGACGATCTTCTTGAGCTCTCCGTGGCGTGCGACGATCTCGGCCTTGCTCATGAATTCGACGGTTGCGCCAAGCGCATCGCCGACGGCAAAGCCTAAAAACGCAGCGAGTGCGCGCTCCATCACATTCGCATCGCCCTGATGCGCCGGCATAATTAGAGATGACTCGCCGCGACGCGATATTCGCCGCCGATCACGAGATATTCGGCTTCGCCCTTCAGGCCATGCATCGGGAGAAGCGTATTGAAAAAGACAAGCTTGGCGAGCGGCACGTCCACGGTCAGGATAATGTCGCCGAAGCAGCAGGCAACTTCGCGGTCGCTCGAAAAAGAGGCGAGATTGTTGAGCCGCATCACCACGCGATCCTTGTCGTTTTCCACCTGGATTTGATGTTCGTCGAAGGCATTGATGCCGCGATAGAGCGTGATGTGAGTCTGGTTCGGGGCGACCATGTTTTCCAGAGTCCATTGGCAAAATTCATAGAGAAGATCGAGCTGAGTATAGATCGTATTATTGTGGAACCGGCTCGACATTTTTTCCATGACATAGGTGGCCCAGGCGCCGCCCGAAATCCGGCTGATCATTTCCTTGTGGTAGGTTGGGAAAATGCCGAAGCGGCTTTCGACCCAGCCCTTGAGCACGGCGCCTTCGGGTCCATTGCTGTCTATGCCCCAGCCTTTGATCAATTGCAGAAAGGACGAGCGGTAGCGCCGGGCCTGGCTGCGGTTCTTGTCGTCGCGCTGCTGCGGGTCGAGACCGAACATCGCATACATATAAGAGTTGAAAGCTTCGCCCGCCTCCTTCAGATCGGCCGCGAGCTGAAGCATTTTGAAGAGATTGTCGTTCATCTCGCGGGCGCCGGAAATATGCACCGGCATAGGCTGGTCGTTGAAGTCGCAACTGGCCAGAAAATCCGTGGGCAGGCCCACGAGGTTTGAAGAATGCCCCACCGCTTTCAATATGCTTGCCATGCCTATCGCTGCCACGGCATCGCGAGACGGGTCAAGCCCCGGTCTTTACTCGCCTCCTGCCTTCGTGTACCTCTTTTCCGCAATGAGCCCGGTGCAGCATTGCTGTGCCGGGCTTTTCGCGCTTTTCCGCAGGGATTGAAAGAGTCTAAAAATACATGGCGAATGTGGTGGTGGTCGGCGCCCAATGGGGTGACGAAGGCAAGGGCAAGATCGTCGATTGGCTGTCGCTTGAAGCCGATGTCGTCGTGCGCTTTCAAGGCGGTCATAATGCCGGGCATACGCTCGTCATCGGCAATCAGACCTATAAGCTCGCGCTCCTGCCGTCGGGCATCGTGCGGCCGGGCAAGCTTTCGGTCATCGGCAATGGCGTCGTGCTCGATCCGCATCACCTTGTCGATGAAATTGCCAAGCTCGCGGGCCAGGGCATAGAGGTCAGCCCGGCCAATCTCAAGATCGCCGAGAATGTCACGCTGATCCTGAGCCTGCATCGCGAGCTAGATGCGCATCGCGAACAGGCCTCGACCGACGCCGTCAAGATCGGCACGACGAAGCGCGGCATCGGGCCGGCCTATGAGGACAAGGTCGGCCGCCGGGCCATCCGGCTCATGGATCTGGCCGAGCTCGATACGCTCGATGAAAAAATCGCGCGGCTTCTCGCCCATCACGAACCTCTGCGCCGCGGTCTCGGCTTGGAACCGGTGACGGCGCAGACCATCCGCGATGAACTGACCTGCGTCGCCCCCAAAGTACTTCCCTTCATGGACACGACCTGGGACCTTCTCGAAACCGCACGGCGCGACGGCAAGCGCATTTTGTTCGAGGGTGCGCAGGGCGCGCTGCTCGATGTCGATCACGGCACCTATCCTTTCGTCACGTCATCGAACACGGTCGCCGCCAATGCCGCGACAGGCTCAGGCCTGGGGCCGAAGGCGATCGGCTATGTGCTGGGCATTGCCAAAGCCTATACGACGCGCGTCGGCGGCGGTCCTTTCCCGACCGAACTCACCGATAAGACCGGCGAACTGATCGGCGATCGCGGCCATGAATTCGGCACCAATACGGGACGGCGGCGGCGCTGCGGCTGGTTCGACGCCGTGCTTGTGCGGCAAGCCGTGAAGACCTCGGGGATTGATGGAATCGCACTGACCAAACTCGATATTCTGGATGGTTTCGAAGAGATCAAAGTTTGCGTCAATTACAAGCTCGATGGCGCTTTCATCGATCACCTGCCGGCGAGCCAGGCGGCGCAGGCGCGAATCGAGCCGGTTTATGAGACGATCGAAGGGTGGGAAGGTACGACGGCAGGCGCAAGGTCTTGGGCCGATCTTCCGGCGCAGGCGATCAAATATGTGCGCCGCATCGAGGAATTGATCGAGGCGCCGGTCGCGCTTCTTTCGACAAGCCCGGAACGTCTGGATACAATTCTCGTCCACAATCCTTTTCAGGATCGCTAGAGCAGGATCCCGAAAAGTTGCAGACTTTTTGGACAAGATCATGCGTCAAAACAAAGAGCGGAACGCGAAGCCCTTCCAGACCGGCGAGGCCGCCGCGATCCGGTCTGTAGCCGTAGGGGCGGATGACATGGCGCGGGGATTTTGCGGCTTTTCGGTGCCTGCTCCTAACGTCTTGAAAAAATTATAGTCTGCGTCCATGGGATTGACGGATCAAACAGGGGATGCTCTGAAACCGAATGGCTGAATATTATCCGTTGCTTGCCAAGGCTGTCTCTGGCCTGCCGGATTCCACACCGGCGATGCGTCACGCCGTCTATGAACGGGCGCGCAAGGCGCTGCTTGGGCAATTGCGCGCGCTTCAGCCGCCGGTCCCCGAAGCCGATATCGAAAAAGAGAGTCAGGCGCTCGACGTGGCCGTCGCCCGGCTCGAAGCGGAATATGCCGCCGCACCAGTGCCGGATGAGGTGAAGGAAGCGCCGCTCGCTTCGCCCCCTGCCGGGCAAGCGCCGGCTCCGCCAGCGACCCAGGCTCCGCCTCCACTACGGCCTGCCGAGCCCCGGCAAGTCCCGAGCGCGCCGCCGCCGAGCATGCCGATCCGGCCGCGTATCGCCAAAGTCGCGCCAGCCCCGCCGCCCGCCGGTTTCGATGAGGCGAAAAAGGACGAACCGGCCGAAGAGCCGAAAGACCGGGCTTTCGCGGCTGCGAATACATCCTCGTTCCCGCAAGCGGGCGCTCAAGGCCCGATCCCCGGCGTCGCCAAGATACGTCCGGAACGGCAAAGGCCGATCGCGCCGCAGGCCCCGAGCGTCAAACCGAATTCAAAAGGCCTGTGGATCGTGCTCGTGGTCATCGGGCTTATTGTCGCGGGCGTCGCCGCGACCGCGTGGAAATTGCGCGACAAGCCCGAGGATCTGGCGAAGCTCAAGACCATCCAGGCCCAACAGACCGAGACGAGCGGCAAGATTGTCGGCCGCGTCGGCGACAGCGAGCAATCGAAGGCGGCGGCTCCGGCTGCCGGCAGCGCGGCGCAATCTGCAACAGACACCAATGTTCCGGTCACCTATCGCGCGGCTTTGCTCGTTCAGGCGCCGGAGGAGCAGAACAAGGTGAAGACCTATTTCGGCACCGTGATCTGGCGTCTCGACAATGTCAGCAATGGTCCGGGCGAACCCTTGGGGACCGCCATTCACGCCAATATCGATATTCCTGAGGACAAGCTTCAGATCGCGATGACTTTGCAGAAAAACATCGATGCCAGCCTTCCGGCCACGCATACGATGACGATCGTCTTCACCATTCAGCCATCGACGCCGACCGGCGCCGTCAAGCAGATCGGCCTTCCGCAATTGCGCAAGGAAGATACGCCTAATGGCGAAGCGCTCTCCGGTCTGCCTGTGCCGATCATGGAGAATTCCTTCTTGATCGGCCTCGCCAAGGGGACATCGGAGGCCAATAATCTCGATCTTTTGAAGACGCGGCAATGGATCGATATTCCGATCCAACTTGCCAACGGACGCATTGCGAAACTCACCTTTGAAAAAGGTGTCGCCGGGCAACGTGCCATAGATGATGCCATCACATCCTGGCAGGCGCAGTAAAAACGTGATGCACAATCCATCGTGCGCGAACCTTCTCCCTGTGGGAGAAGGTGCCGAGCGAATGCTCGGCGGATGAGGGGGTTACGCCCCCTCATGGTGTGATTGTAACCCCTCACCCGGCTGCTTCGCAGCCACCCTCTCCCACAGGGAGAGGGTCAGCGCACAGCGCTAATTCTATTCCAGCCGTACGAGCACGCTGTCCGATGCACCCTTGGCATCGATGACCGAAACCCGCGCGAAGCCCGCGCCATCCGGCGTCCAGGCGGATTGACGGCGCAGATCGGCAGCGCCGAGTGGCGTGCCATTGACGATCCAGGTCAAGGGTGGCACCCCGCCTTGCGCCTTCAAAGCCAAAGCGGTTGAAGTGTCGCCTTTGGTCAGCCCGAGATCGACTCTGGCGCCATCCGGCGGATAGGCGATCTTCAAGGGCGCCATCGCCGCCGCCGCGAATGTTTTCGGCGCGTCCTTGCGCAAATGCCGCAAAGGCGGTGGCAAAAGGCTTGTCGTAGTGATCAAGGCATTGCGCGGTGCAGCGAGAAATTCATAATCGTCGCCAAGCCGCGCGAAAGCGTCGAAAAGGATGGGTGCCGCGACCTGCCGCCCGACAAGACCTGGCACGGCCGCATTGTCGGGCCGGCCGATCCAGACCGCGATCGTATAGGCCTTGTCGAAGCCGACTGCGAAAGCATCGCGAAAGCCGTAAGACGTCCCGGTCTTATAGGCGATGCGTCCGGCAGGCGCGTTGAGCGGCGGCGGGGCGCCGCGCAGAATATCGGCGACATACCAGGCAGCGACCGGCTCTGCGATGCGATGGTCCTCTAAATCCTGCCCTTTTATCTGGTCCGATTTTTCGATCAGGTCCGGCACGCTGCCGCCGCGCGCGAGCCCGGCATAGAGCCGCGCGAGATCGGACAATGTAATGCCGAGCCCGCCAAGGCCGACCGCCAATCCCGGCGCCGCATCGGGCGAAAGCGCGATGGTCGCGCCGGCATTGCGCAGGCGTGCGAGAAATTGCGGCGCGCCGACTTCGGAGAGAAGCTCGATCGCAGGGACGTTCAAGGAAAGCTGCAAGGCGCGCCGCGCCGTGACCGTGCCCTGATAGGAGAGATCGAAATTTTGCGGCGCATAAAGCCCATAACGCGACGGGCGGTCGTCCAGAATGGTTTCCGGATGCGCGATGCCGTTTTCGAAAGCCAAGGCATAGATGAAGGGCTTCAGCGCCGAGCCCGGCGAACGCATGGCTTGCGTCATGTCGATGGCGCCAGCGCGATCCTGCGAGAGATAATCGGCGGCGCCGACATGCGCGAGCACCGCGCCCGTCGCATTGTCGACGACGAGGATCGCCGCCGATAATTTGGGCCCGAGCCGTGCCGCGCCATCATGCGCGAGGCCTTCCAAAGAGGCTTGCAGCTTGGCATCGAGGGTGAGCTTGATAACGCGGCTCGTAGGATCTCCACGCAATGCCTCTTCGCTCGCGTGTGGCGCGAAGGCTGGAAAGGCGCGCCTTTGCTGCGGTACGGGCTCGGCGCTCGCCATCTCTTGTTCGGCGTTGGTAATCACGCCTGCCTCGGCCGCGCGGACGAGAACCTTGTCGCGCGCAATGCGAGCCGCTTCGCCGAAATGATCCGGCCGCCGCGTCTCGGGCGATTGCGGTAAGGCGACGAGCAATGCGGCTTCGGCAACCGACAAGCGCTTCGGCTCCTTGCCGAAATAGGCGAGGCTCGCGGCGCGTATGCCTTCGAGATTGCCGCCATAGGGTGCGAGCGCCAGATAGACATCGAGCACCTGGGTCTTTGTCGCGTGCCGCTCGATCTCCAAGGCGCGAACGATCTGGCGCAATTTGACGGCGAGCGAACGCTCCTCGCGGTCGCGCGGCTTCGGACTAGCGTCGTCGTCACGCGGGAGCTCAACCGCCGTGCTTTGAGTCCGCGCCAGCAGCCGCGCCACCTGCATGGTGAGTGTCGAGCCGCCCGACACGATATGGCCCGTCGTCATCCATTGCACGGCGGCGCGGCCGAGAGCTTTGTAATCGACGCCGTGATGGGTCTCGAACCGCCTATCCTCAAACGCCAGCAGCATGGATAGAAAGCGCGGATCGACATCTTTCGCCAAGACGGGCAGGCGCCAGCGGCCGTCTTGCGTCGTGAAGGCGCGCAGAAGCTTGCCGTCACGATCGACGACGACAACGGAGCCGCGCTGTGCTTCGCTGAGATCAAGCGGTCCGATCGACTGGCGATAATGGATCGCGGCCGCGGGAATGCCGAGCCCGAGGCCCGCCACCGCAAGCATCGCGATAGCGATCTTGCGGCGCCCGGTCGTCTGGCGGCCTTCTGTCATTTCGTCTCCGCGATATCGACGGACCCGAAGGCGGTGCGGCCGAATCTCTGCGGCCGGTACATGTCTTCGATGGTCGCGGGCGGCAGCACGTAATGGCCGGGCGTCACCGCGCGGACGATATAAGCAACCGAGAAAGTCGCCTTGTCCGCGCCGTCGCGCTGGAAGGCCGCGACGAAACGATCGTCGCGATATTCCGTATGCACCGGCTCGACATCCTTCTTGAGCCAGGACAGGGCCTCGATGGAACCGCCTTGAAACAGATCGGGATTGTCGATTTCGAGGCCGGCGGGCAAAGGATCGACGAGCAGAAGCCGCGCATAGGCCGCTTCCATCTCGGTGACCTTCAAGGTCACGACGAGCCGGTCGTTCTGCTTGATCGTGGCGGGATCGATTTTCTTGCCCGCCAGCGAATAATAGGCGCGCTCGACCTGATAGCCTTGGCTGGCCGCAGGCTCCGGCGAGGACGGATTGCCGGCAGTCGTCAAGACAAGGCGCACCGGCGCCTGTCCACTATTGCCGATCGTGACGCTTTTGCCGTCGAGCGCGTTGCCTTTCCAGGTCTGGTAGAAGGAGCCCTTATGCGGTGCGCCGTCGATCGAGAGCACCATCGAATCGGCCTCTTTCGCCAAGGCTTCGGCGGCGAGCACCATCCAGGCGTTTTCCTGCGTGCTCGTATAGGTCGAGGCTGCACGCGCGGCCTCGACAATGTTCGACGCATTATGGATGGCGGCTTCGGACGCGCCGGTCTCGACGGCGAGCGCCAGGAGCCCCGCGCCGTCGCGAAGCCGCGAGCCGTAATCCTCGCGCGAATAGACGATGTCTCGTGCGGAGGCTAGGCTCTCGTTCGCCTTGGTGAAGACGGCGAGCGCGCGGCCGCGATCGCCCAAAAGCGCCAGGGCGGCGGCCAATTGCGCACGGGCCAAGGGGCTGTCGAACTTATCGAGCTGCGTATCGGCAAGATAACGCAGATCGCCCATCACCGGCCGCCCGTTGCGCGCCAGCACATAGGCTGCATAGGCGATCGAGGCGCTTTGACCGGCTTCGATCGTCGTCGCATTGGCAACGTGATTGCGCAGCTTTTCGAGTGCGAGATCGAAGGCCTTTTGCGGTACCGCGAAGTTGTTTTCCCGCGCCCGCGTCAGGAAGTCGGTGACATAGGCGTTGAGCCACATGTCTTCGGCGCTATCGGCCGACCAAAGGCCGAAGGCGCCGGTCGAATCCTGCCGCGCCAATTCGCGCTGGATGGCGTCGCGGATGCGCTCATCTATGCTGGTGTCGAGCGCCAGCGCCGCGGCGCTCGCGATCTTATTGACATAGAGGAGCGGCATGGCGCGGCTGACCGTCTGTTCCGAACAGCCGTAAGGATAGCGGTCGAGTTCCTGCAACAGCGCCGGCACGTCGAGCCCCGCGAAAGGCGAGACCGAGACGGAGATCGCGCCGGTGCCGGGCACCACATCGGCGACGAGATCATCGCTGATCTTGAGGCTCGCGCCCGAAGCCAATGTCCGGACCTCGCGGCGATAGAGCCGCGACGAGCCGGGCTCCAGATTGAAGGCAAGGGTCTGCGGCGCGTCGAGGCCGGGGCCCGTCAGCCTCACATCGACGGAGGCCTCGCCGACGCCCGCCGCCGTCACCGGGATCGCGACGGAGGCCCGCGCACCCGCGTCGAGCTTGATGGTCTTGTGCAAAGAATCGGCGGCGATCGTCAGCGGTCCATGCAGATCGAGATCGAGCGTGTAATCGCCTGGCTTGCCTTCGACATTGTCGAGCTGCAGATGGAACTGCGAGCGGTCGCCGAGCGCGAGGAAGCGCGGCACGGTCGCCTGCATCACGACATTATCGCGGACGATCACATCCATGCTGGCATTGCCGACCTTGCCCTTCGACCAGGCGGCGGCCATCAACCGAACCGATCCGTTGAAGGCTGGCAGATCGAAGGTGATCTGCGCCTTGCCGTCGGCCCCGACCTTGACGACGCCGGAATAGCGCGCCAACGGCTCCTGCGTGGGGCGATTGCCTTCCATCGCGCCCGCGCCGTCGCCGCCGGAGCGGATGGCGCCGCGCGTGCCTTGCATGCCGTCGATCAGAAGTCCGTAAAGATCGCGGATCTCCGCGGACAATTGCTTCTGGCCGTCGAAATAGGCGTAAGGGTCCGGCGTCTCGTAATGGGTGAGATTCAATATGCCGATATCGACGGCGGCGAGAGTCACATAAGCCTCTTCGCCGGATGCGAGACCCTTGAGTTCGATGGGAATGGTTAGAGGCCCGCGCGGCGTCACCTTTTCGGGAGCTGCGAGCGTCACACCGATCTTATGTCCCTCCTCGTCGAGGCCGAACCAGGCTAGCCCAAGCGCACGGCCCGGCATGCGGTTTGCAGCCTTGTCGAGCGGGCGATGCGCCAGCGCCACGACATAGGCGCCGGTTCCCCAATCCTTGCCGACGGGGATCGTCGCGTGATTGTCGCCGGTCTGAAGATCGAATGTGGTCAGATATTCGAGCTTCTCGCTGAGGATCGCGACCGTCGCCTTGCCGGCGAAGCGCGAGGCGATATTGAGCTTCAAATCTTCGCCCGGCTTATAATTTGTCTTGTCGATCGTGACGTCGAGAAGATCGGGCGTATCGGCCGAGGCATCGCCCGACCAGCCAACGTAAAAGCTCACGCTCGTTGGCGCATCCGTGCCCGCGTCGCTTGCGACATCGAGCCTATATTGGCCGAGCGCGACGGGCGATGAAATCTTCGCCGCCGCATCGGTTGCGAGATCGATCTTGCCTTGTGCGACGCGCTTCGAGGATTTGACCCGCTCGAAGCCCCAGCGGCCGTCCTGATTATACCATTGATAATCATTGTTGACCTTATAGAGCGACCAGGTAACGCCTTTGCGCATGGCGCGATGACCGTCGGCGCCGACGGCGATCACGTCGAATGTCGCGATCGCACCTTCGCCGAGGCTGTCGAAATTCTTTTTAACGCCGATCAACCCGCCTTTCGGCAGAATCGGCAGGGTGAGCACGCGCTCGACCGCGCGGCCTCCTGGCTCGCCGGCGCGCAGAATGATCTTGGCTTCGAGCGGCCGCGAGGCCGTGACGTCTGGGATCGGCACGGATAATTTGGCATTGCCCTTGGCATCCGTCGTCGCCGGCTCTTCGATATCGTTGTTCACATTCTCGAAGGTCTCGTCGGCGAGCCCGACCTCATAGCCTTTCAAGGCCGGCAGTCCCGACGTATCCGTCGCGTGAACCTGCACCTCGCCGGAAATTTCGAGATTGGCGCCGGGCGCGCCGTAGAGGTAGCGGGTTTGCGCCGCGATCTCGACCGGCTCGTTCGCGCGCACGGCTTCGGCCGCGGCGGTCACCGTGAAATCGAGGCGCTCGGGCACGTAATCTTCGACAAGGAAGCTCGTCTCGCCGATCGCCTGCTGCTTCGGGTCGGCATAGACATTGATATGCCAGGTGCCGGTCGAGGCATCCGACAACAGCGCCAGCGCATAGCTGCGCCCGCCCGCGCCCTGATCTTCGACCTGCGTGCGTCTATATTCGACGCCGTCCGGCCGCTTGACGACGAAGGTCAAAGGCAGGCCCGTCGCGGCGACGCCCTTGGCATCGCGCAGCAGCATGGTGGTGTAAACCGTTTCGCCGGCGCGATAGACGCCGCGTTCGGTGAAAACCTCTGCGTCGAGAGCGCTTGGCGCGACGCGGCCCTTGACTCCGCGATCGGTCAGATCGAACGGCGTCTGGCCCAGATCGAGAAACCCGTAATCGCCTTTGCCGTCCTGCGCGACGACGAGGTTCGGCGCAAGGCCGCCGGTGCCGCGCGACAGACCCGGGTCGAAGCGCACATGGCCGTCGCCGCCGGTCGATTTGGTGGCGAGCACTTCATTGTTGCGGGCAATCAGCCGCAACTCGATCTGATCGAGCGGCGCGGCACTCGCGAGCGAGCGCACGAAGACATGCACGCCGTCCGTGCCGCTGAAAGCGGTCAGGCCGAGATCGGAAACGACGAACCATTGCGTCGCGGTAGAGCCGCCGCCGACCTCATCGTCATCGCTGGCGATCGGCTGCCCGTCGGCGGGCTTCGCCGCCATGATATAAATGCCGGGTTCGAGCTTGCCGACGGCTTCGAGCACCGGAAACGCGGTCGTCACATCCTGGTTCAGCGCCGATTTCGTCTCGAGTGTGCCGGACCAGATCTTGACGCCGTCCTCGTCGATATAGCGCTTGATGCGATAGGAGGACATTTGTCCGAGGAAATCGTCGGAGCGCACGGTTGGCAAAAGATTGCGGTCGCCGACGCGCAGCACATCGACTTGCACCTTCTGCGTATTGACGGAAACGACCGGAATGCCCTCTTGGCCGACGCGCGGCAAAACGTAATTCTTGCCGGTGAAATGAACCTGCGGCGAACGATCCCGCACGTAGATTTCATAATCCGCCGATTTCAAAAGATTTTCGCCGACGGCGGAAGGCAGCCCCTGGCGCAGCACGACGGCATAATGCTCGCCATGTTTCAGGCCTTCGACGCAAAGCTGCTGGTCTTCCGTCGTAATCGCGGCATTGGAGGCACCGGAGACCGCGATGTAAGGCGCGAAATCGACCTTGCCGCGTGCAAGCGGATCGGAGAACTGGAAACACGCGCGGGGCGCAGCGGATTCGTTGTCGACCTTATAATCGAGAATCCGGAAGCCGTATTTCTCGCGCTCTTGCTCATAGGTCTTGCGCACGCCGGGCAAGTCGACGAGATCGAGGCTGGCATGGTAGGCGTTCAGCGACGGCCGCCACAGTTCGCGCCGGGCATAGACTTCGCCAAGCCAGGCGAGCGCGGTTGCCTCATCTTGTTTCGTCGCGGCCCGCTGATAGGCGATATAGGCCGCCGTCGTCGCATTCAGGCTCCAAGTGTAGGAATCGTTCATCCCGAGCAGGGCGTGCGAATAGGTGAGCCATGCTTGCCCATCCTTGACGTTCGGCACGAGGATCGCCGCATAGATTTTGCTGGCGGCCGTCCAGTCCTTGCGAGCGACCGCCGCTTGCGTATCCTTGCGCAATTGATCGGGCGTTTTCGCAGCGAGCGCGCCCGCGTCCTTCTTGACCTGATCTTCGAGACGGATCGCGTCGCTGGCGAGATCGTCGTTGGTGAAGGCCTTTTGCGCATAGGCACTATTTGAAAAAAATGCCGCGCTGGAAAAACAGGCTAACGCAAACATCAGATAAATAAAGATCAGCTTGCGCATTGTCCTCTCCTCGGGGCAATTATTGCGGCCAATTATTTGCAGCAACGTGATTAAGCAATCGATCCAACTATGATCCTGCAAATTACGTCCGCTCTGTGTCATCATGCACTTTGTAGTGACATTAGTTTCGTCAAAATAGATCATTTTCTAATTAAGCGCGGGACCGCTCCCATGCGCTTGGAGACATGGCATGCCTTTGCGCTTAAAATTGTTTCGATCCGCCCTGGCGTTCGGCCTTTGTGCCGGCGGCCTTGCCGCCATGACGCCCGCCTATGCGCAGACAGCGGCGGCACCAAGCCCGGCGGCGCCCCTCGTCGATCCGGCGCAGGACGCGGCCAAACGTGCGTTCGAGGCTCTCCCCGAGGCCGATCGCGTGGCGATCCAGGACGGACTGATCTGGACGGGCGATTATAAGGGCATAGCTGACGGTAAATTCGGTAAAGGCACGCGCGATGCCATCGCGGCTTTCGCTGCCCGCAACAAATTTCCGGCCGATGGCACGTTGGACGCCAAAGGGCGTGCCGCGCTCGCCGCGGCCGCCATCAAGGCGAAGGACGCGGTGAATTTCAGCGTCAAGGCGGATGAACGCGCAGGCGTCCGCATCGGGCTGCCGCAGAAACTTCTGACCAAGGCAAAGCCTTTGGCTTCGGGCACGCGCTACAGCAGCGCGGATGAGAGCTTTTCCGTCGAGACCACGCATATCGCGGGCGCCGTTCCGTTACAGGATAGCTTCAATGTGGCGATCGCCGACGCGCCGGGCCGCAAGGTGACCTATAAAGTGCTGCGACCGGATTTCTTCGTCGTCACGGGCGAGGCGGGCGCCAACACCTTCTATACGCGGATGACGCGCGGCGAACGCGGCCTTGCGGGGTTCACCATCACCTATCCGGCGAGCGCGAAAGCGCGCCTCGATCCGGTCTCGATCGCGATCGCCAATTCCTTCGTGGCTTTCCCCGAGGCGGCGGCAACCGCGCCTGCTCCAACTGCCGGTCCGAATGCGAGCCCAAACGCGAGTCCAAGCGCGCCTGCGGCGGCCAATCCTGCCGTACCCAATGTTGAGAACGGGGCGGCAAAACCTGTTTTGACGGCAAGCGGCATCGCCATTGCTCCCGGCCTGATCCTGACAAGCCTGCCCAAAACATGCAGTGAGCCGCTGGTCGGCACGAAAAAGGCCAAAGTCGCGAAGCAGGATGATGCGGACGGCTTGACTCTGCTGTCCCTTCCGGGTGCTCCGGCAGCGAGCCTTCCCTTGCGCGTCACCGATCCTGCGAGTCCGGCGCAAGTGGTGATCTTGTCTTTCGTGCCGCATAGCAATGCCGATGAATTGACCGGCGCCTCGGGCGATTTTCATAAGGCCGACGCGACAAGCGCCTGGCGTCTTCTGGCACCGCTGCAAAGCCCTGTGGCGGGCGCTGCCATATTCGATCGCAGTGGGGCGCTGGCCGGCCTCGTCCCCGTTGAGGCAAGTCCGGGCAAGCCGATTGCCGGCGTCTTGCCGCAGATGAACCGGGCGGCGCTTCCGGCTTCCAAACTTGCGAGTTTTCTCGGCGATGCGCGGCCAAAGCCGGCAGAGCACGCCGACCCCCGCACAGCGGGCGAAATTGTGGCTATGGGGCGGCCAGCCATGGTTCCCATCTATTGCCCACATTGACCCTCTGCTGGTCAAATTGAGAGCGTTTTTGGGTGCAAAAGCCTGCTGCGCGGCGCGGCAGGGACAAAATCAGAGCTGGCTCTTGCCCTTGTCACCGTCACGCCGCATAACCCGCCGGAATAGCGCGGGTGCAACCGATCGGGAGATCGAGTCTTGCCCGTTCATAGATCACGATGATTTTGGATGGGTTCAAGTCAAGGCTTGCCTGACTTAAACCTTTCGAAAGCCCGACGCGGGCAGGCCCGAGTTGGGTCAATCCAAAGCCACCCGCCAAAACGACTTGCAGGATTCGAATTTGACACGGCTTTCGCGCAGAACTGCCAAACGCGCCTTAGTTGAAAACCGCGCTTTGATCAAAGGACGTAAGATTGGGACCGGTCCTGATACGTCCGCATCTCAGCCAGCAGCAACGCTTCAGGACAATCATCCAAAGCCGATATCCCCGGATTTAACGAGCAAAAGGAAGACCGCCACGCGTCGTGAAGGCCTTTTGAAAAAACTTGGCATCGCGCTGAGCCTCGTGATCGCGGGGCTCTCGCTCTTCGTTTTGACGCGCACCCTGGCCGGCGTGGATATCAACGCCTTGCGCGGCGCCATCGCTGCCACGAGCGGCGAGCAGATCACCTCGGCCTTTCTGTTGACGGCTCTCTCCTTCCTGGCTTTGACGGGCTATGACGGCTTGGCTCTGCGGCAATTGCGTTTGCGCGTGCCTTACCGGACGACGGCTCTGGCCTCGTTTACGAGCTATGCCATCTCCTTCACCTTGGGCTTTCCGCTCATCACGGCAGGCACAGTTCGCTATTGGATCTATTCGCAAGCGGGCCTTACGGCGAGCAAGGTCGCGAGCCTCACCGTCATCGCGGGCGTTACCTTCTGGCTCGGCATGGCCCTGGTGATCGGCGTCGCCCTGGCGATAGAGGGGCATACGATCAGCACGCTCAATCATCTCGATCCGACGGCCAACCGGCTGATCGGCTTCGGCGTGATCGCGGCGCTGCTCGTCTATCTCGTTTGGGTCTCCATCGGACACCGCCGCACGCGCATTCAAGGCTTGCGCCTGGAACTGCCGGGGCTTGGCGTCAGTCTTGGCCAGATCGTTTTGGGCGTCATCGATCTTTGTTCGGCGGCGGGCGTGCTTTACGTCTTGCTGCCGTCGCATCGGCTGCTCGATTTTTTCACTTTCGCGGCGACCTATGTCTTTGCTTGCGTCCTTGGCATCGCCAGCAATGCGCCGGGCGGAATCGGCGTTTTCGAGGCGGCCATGATCAAGGTCGTGCCGGTGACGTCCGAGGCGGAGCTTCTCGCCTCGCTGCTTCTCTTCCGAGTGATCTACTATCTCATTCCCTTCGTTCTCGCGCTCGCCTTTATCGGGGCGCATGAAGCCTTCCGGCGTTGGAAGAGTCTCCGCGAGGCGATGATCCGCAGCGAAAACGGGAAATTCGACGAGATCGAATGAAACCGTGTTGATGACAGTTTTATAACGTAAATCACCGGCTGCGATTGCATGGATCGCATTTCTGACACATCGGGTATACTAGGCCCGATGGATCAAAAACGCGATTTCAACACGCTCAAGCTGGTCGGCGGTCTCATCGAGGCTCTGCCCGAAGCCGTCCTGGTCATCGCCGCCGATGACCGGGTTCTCCTGTTCAACGAGCCGGCGCATACGCTGTTTCCGACGCTGCGCCCCGGCGATCTCCTGGCCCGGAGCCTGCGCTCTCCGGACGTGCTCGATTCCCTTGGACGCGTGCGTTCGACTGGCCGGTCGGAGCGGGTGACCTGGCTTGAACGCGTGCCGGTCGAACGCGTCTTCGAGGTCAATGTCGCGCCGCTCGCCGGCGCCGATATCAAGCCGACGCTCGTTCTCACATTGCGCGACTTGAGCGAAACGCGGCGCATCGAACGGATGCGCGCCGATTTCGTCGCCAATGCCAGCCATGAATTGCGCACGCCGCTCGCATCTCTGCTCGGCTTCGTCGAGACCTTGATGGGGCCGGCGCGGGAGGACGCGCAAGCCCGCACCAAATTTCTGATCATCATGCGCGAGCAGGCGCAGCGCATGTCGCGCCTCGTCGACGATCTTTTGTCCTTGTCGCGGATCGAGCAGAATTTGCATCTGCGGCCGCAGGAGGCGGTCGATCTGACGGCCGTATGCCGCCATATCGTCGATACGCTTGGGCCCCTGGCGCGGGAAAATGAAGTGGCTTTGAAATTGGACGCTTCCGCGCCGGTCATCGTCGCGGGCGATCGTGACGAATTGCTGCGCGTGGCGGAAAATCTCGTCGAGAACGCGATCAAATATGGGGCCTCATATCCCACCAATGCCGATAAGAGCGTCGATATTTCGGTTCTGGCGCCGAAAGGCGAGGGCTTGTTGATGGTCCGCGACCACGGTCCGGGCATCGCGCCGGAACATCTGCCGCGTCTGACCGAACGCTTCTATCGTGTCGATGCCGGGCAGAGCCGGGCGAAGGGCGGAACGGGTCTTGGCCTCGCGATCGTCAAGCATATTATCGCGCGCCATCGGGGCCGCTTGAATATCGAGTCAAAACTCGGCGAAGGCGCCACCTTCAGCGTCGCTCTTCCGCTTCATCCGCGCTGAGGCCTTGCATTGCGGGCTGGCGAAAGATTCATCATAACGTCATATAGATGTTATCTGCCTGTCGTCAGATTAGGACAGTCGAGAAGGGAGATGTTTAATCAAACCCTCGTTCATGCCAATTGACATAGACTAACGCCGATCCAGCATCGGGGGTCTTAATTCAGACGAGCGGAAAAACTATTCAGTTTTTCCATGACATGCCCTAGGTCATCGCCATATCATCGGAAAGGTCCAGAGTGCGTCTCAAAGCCAGAACCAACGATCGCCTCATCAGGCAAGATGATAATCCCACGCAAAGGATGCGGTCATGAATGAGACGAGCTCTGGCTTGACCCTGAAGATGTCGATCAAGGATCTCAATTTCTTTTATGGCGACACGCTTGCCCTGAAATCCGTCAACCTGCCGTTCCACGCCCATAAGGTGACGGCTTTGATCGGTCCTTCCGGCTGCGGGAAGTCGACGCTGCTGCGCGTCTTGAACCGGATGTATGATCTCTATCCGAGGCAGCGCGCGGAAGGCGAAGTCCTTCTCGATGGCGTCAATATTCTCAAGCCCGACCAGGATCTCAATATGCTGCGGGCGCGGGTCGGCATGGTGTTCCAGAAACCGACCCCCTTTCCGATGACGATCTATGATAACATCGCCTTCGGCATCAAACTTTACGAGAAGGTGCCGAAGAAGGAACTCGACGATCGCATCGAAGCGGCCTTGAAGGGCGCTGCTTTATGGGACGAAGTTTCGGGCAAGCTTCATACGAGCGGCTTGTCCTTGTCGGGTGGCCAGCAGCAAAGGCTTTGCATTGCGCGTACTATCGCCATTCATCCGGAAGTCATCCTGTTCGACGAGCCCTGCTCGGCGCTAGATCCGATATCCACCGCGAAGATCGAAGAATTGATCGATGAGCTCAAGGAAGCTTACACGATCGTCATCGTGACGCATAATATGCAGCAGGCGGCGCGAGTCTCCGAGTTTACGGCATTCATGTATCTCGGCGAATTGGTCGAATATGGCGACACGTCGCGGATTTTCACGCAGCCGGAAAAGCCTCAAACACAAAATTATATCACCGGCCGGTTTGGCTGACAGCGCCTTCGAGGATCATTCTATGTCCGACCACACCGTCAGAGCCTACGACAAGGAACTCGAAGTTCTCGGCCGCAAGATCGCCGAAATGGGCGGTATCGCCGAGAAAATGGCGTCAGATGCCATGGACGCGCTTGCGAATTTCGATCTCGATCTTGCCGAGAGAACGGTCGCCGCCGACCCGCGCCTCGATATTCTGCAACGCGATATCGAAGAGCAGGCCATTTTGACGATCGCGCGGCGCCAGCCGATGGCCGTCGATTTGCGCGAGATTGTTGCCGCCATCAGGGTCTCGGGCGATCTTGAGCGCGTCGGTGACCTCGCAAAGAACATCGCAAAGCGGACCCTGAAAATCGCGGCCGAGCCGCGCATTCCGCGCGCGATCGTCGGCCTCAAAACAATGTATGAAACCGCGGCCATGCTTTTGAAGGATGTTCTCGACGCCTATGCACAGCGCGATGTCGAACGCGCCCGCAGCGTCTGGACGCGCGACATGCAGCTCGATGCCCTGGAAGATTCCGTCTTCCGCGATCTTCTCACCTTCATGATGGAAGATCCGCGCAACATTTCGTTTTGTGCGCATCTTTTATTCTGCTCGAAGAACATCGAGCGGATCGGCGATCATTCGACCAATATAGCGGAAACCGTCGTTTATCTGGTGACGGGTGAGGCCTTGCCGATGGATCGGCCGAAAGGCGGCCAGGTCCTGGCACCGCAATCGGCTTAAGGCGCGCGGCCGGCGAGCGCATTTATCAAGAAGGCGAATGCTTCAAATGCATTCGCCTTTCTTGTGTGGTTACCCTTCCGCCGAATTCTGCATTCGCCTTTCGCGCTCACGTTCGCGGCGGCGTTCCTGCACGGGCTGATAGGCCATGCGCGTGTGATAGGCGCAATAGGGCCCTTCGGACGCGGTTGTTTTGTGCGCCCCGCAATAGCGGAACTCCGCGCTTGTCGGATCGCCATGCGGCCAGCGGCACATGGATTCCTTCAATTCCATGATCGTGACACGCTCGGTCATCGGAATGACGATGTTTTCGATCGGCTTCGGTGCCAGATATTCGAATGGCTCCGCTTTCATCGCCAAGGCCGTATTGCCCCGGATGACCGGACCGCCGCTGGACCGCGTCATCATCGGGCGTTGCGGCTGTTTCAGCCTCACTCTGGTACTGGGTGCCGCCTGCGCTTTGACGCGTCCGGAAAGACCGAGGCGATGAACCTTGCCGATGACGGCGTTGCGCGTGATCCCATTCGCAAGTTCACCAGCAATCTGGCTGGCGCTTAATCCTTCGAGCCAGAGCTTCCGCAGGAGCTCAACTCGTTCATCCGTCCAGGACATTCATGTCCTCCTTCGAACTGGCCGCCGCATGGTTCGTGCGCAGCTGAGGCATCCGGCCTTCAGTAAAATCGAGCCACGCATGACTTGATCCCACTCGATAACGCTTGAACCTGTACCACCGCCTGTGGCGAAGACTTTGAGGAATCCAATGCGTACCGCAGCACCGGAAACCGGTGTCGTTTAAACGCACACGCTTCAAAGGTAAATCGCCGCACGAGATGTCGTAGCCGACAAAAAGGAGGCTACACTAGCACTTGAATCACGCGCAAGAGTCACGATGACGAGACCCGTGTTTTCAACAGGAGCTTGCACAAAAGCCACAGACCAAACGTTTCAAACGTGAACAAAACGGAATCATTTTTGGGTATGCGATAGCTATATGACTCATGCCTTGTGCATTGATGTTGCGGCGAAGGTCATTTGATTGGTACGTGAGCAATAGTGATCTTAGGATCGGCTGGTTTGTTGAGAGATCAGCCAAGCTTGTTGACACGCGGACCGATGCGGAATGAGCTGATGCTTATATAAGACAAGCCCTCCGCGTTGATGCGCAGGCGCGCCAGGGGGCGCAAGGCTTCGAAATAGTCCGGAATTGACCGAAACGGCGAGGCTTCCTAGAATGGCTTTTCTTGCCATTGCCGTCCCCTGTGGGGCGGCAGTTTGATTTTTGAGGACTGCGTCGACACTTGGAGGAGAATGTGGGCTCGTCGCTGCTTCCGACCTATGCGCGTGCGGATCTCGCTTTCGAGCGCGGTGAGGGCGCATGGCTCATCTCGACCAAAGGCGAGCGTTTCCTCGATTTTGGCGCGGGCATTGCCGTGGCCTCGCTCGGCCATGCCAATCCGGCGCTTGTCGAAGCTCTGACCCGTCAAGCGCAAAAGCTCTGGCATACCTCGAACCTCTTCGAGATCCCAGAAGCCGAGCGGCTGGCCAAACGCCTGACCGAAGTGACCTTCGCCGATCTCGTCTTCTTTACGAATTCGGGCGCCGAAGCCGTCGAAGGCGCGCTGAAGACCGCGCGCAAATTTCAATCGGCGAGCGGTCATCCTGAAAAGTTTGAGATCATCACCTGCGAAGGCGCCTTTCATGGCCGTACGCTGGCGACGATCGCTGCCGGCGGCAATCCCAAATATCTCGAAGGTTTCGGTCCCAAGCTCGAAGGCTTCGTTCAAATCCCGTTGAATGATATCGAGGCTCTGAAGGCCGCCGTCGGGCCGCATACGGGGGCAATCCTCGTCGAGCCCATTCAGGGCGAGGGCGGCATTCGCATGGCGACGCGCGAATTCCTCGAAACGATGCGCCAGCTCTGCGACGAACACGGGTTGCTCTTGATCTTCGACGAAGTGCAAACGGGCGTCGGGCGCGTCGGCACGCTGTTTTCCTACGAGCATTACGGTGTCGTGCCGGACATCATGGCCATTGCCAAAGGGCTCGGCGGCGGTTTCCCGCTCGGTGCCTTTTTGACCACGCGAGACGCCGGCAAAGGCATGCAGGTCGGCACGCATGGCACGACTTATGGCGGCAATCCGCTCGCAACCACCGTCGGCATGGCCGTGCTCGATATCGTGCTTGGACCCGGCTTTCTCGATCATGTGAAGGCGATGGGGCTTTTGCTCAAGCAGCGTCTGGCCGAGCTCCAGGACGCCCATCCCGACGTGATCGCAGATGTGCGCGGGCTTGGTTTGATGCTTGGGCTCGCTTTGCATGGGCCCGTCGCAAATTTTGTCGCCGCCGCCCGCCAGGAGAAAATTCTGGTCATTCCGGCGGCCGACAATGTCGCGCGCCTCTTGCCGCCGCTGATCATCACGGAAGACGAGATCGCGGAAGCGATCCGGCGATTGGATGCAACCTGCCTGCGGCTCGAGGCCGAAATGGGCCTCGCGCAGAAGAGAGCCGCGCTATGACGGCATCTCATTCCGGCCTGAACGGCACGGCGACGGCCCGCCATTTCCTCGATCTTTCGGAGATACCGGCCCCCGATCTGCGGCATATTCTCGATGCTGCGGCTCGCATCAAGGCAGGCCGCCGCAAGGGTCAGATCGCGGCTGAGCGCCCGCTGGCAGGCAAGATGCTTGCGATGATATTCGACAAGCCGTCGACGCGGACGCGCGTCTCCTTCGACGTCGGCATGCGCGAATTGGGCGGCGAGACGATCATGCTGACAGGGCAGGAGATGCAGCTCGGACGCGGCGAGACCATCGCCGATACGGCGCGCGTTCTCTCGCGTTTCGTCGACGCGGTCGTCATCCGCATCCTGAGCCATACGGACATGCAGGAATTGGCCGATCACGCGAGCATCCCCGTCATCAATGGCCTCACCAAGAAGACGCATCCCTGCCAGGTGATGGCCGACGTGCTCACCTTCGAGGAACATCGCGGTCCAATCAAGGGCCGCACCGTCGCCTGGACGGGCGATGCCAATAACGTGCTCGCAAGTTGGGTTCACGCAGCGCAGCGGTTCGACTTCGAGATCAATGTCGCAACGCCCGCCGAACTCGCCATGCCGGCGGAACTGGTCGAATGGGCGAAGCGTTCAAAAACGCGTTTGAATGTCACGCGCGATCCCTTCGAGGCGGTGCGCCGTGCCGATGCGGTGATTTCGGATTGCTGGGTTTCGATGGGCGACGAGGATGAAACTTTTCGGCATAATCTTCTCGCGCCCTATCAGGTGAACGCGAAACTCATGGCCGCCGCCGCCAAGGACGCGATCTTCATGCATTGTCTGCCGGCGCATCGCGGCGAAGAAGTCACCGATGAAGTGATCGATGGACCGCAATCCGTTGTCTTCGACGAGGCGGAAAACCGGCTGCATGCGCAAAAGGGCATTCTTGCCTGGTGTTTGGGGGCGAGCGGCGCATGAGCGGTTCCGAACCTTCCCGCCCGGTCTCGGATCGCGGACTCGACGATGTCGTTTTGCCCTTTTCGGTCGAACCGCTCGACGTGCGCGGCCGTGTCGTACGGCTTGGGCCCGCGGTCGATCACATTTTGGGCCAGCATAAATATCCGCCGCCGGTCGCGCGGCTCGTCGGCGAAGCGGCGGCCTTGACCGTGCTGCTCGGCACCTCGCTCAAAATGGAGGGCCGCTTTCAATTGCAGACCCGCAGCGATGGGCTGATCGGCATGCTCGTCGTCGATTTCGATGCGCCCGATCGGCTACGGGCTTTCGCGCGCTATGATTCCGAGCGGCTGGCCGAGATCGATGCCGAGACCGAGCTTCTCGGCAAAGGCCATTTGGCCTTTACGATCGATCAGGGCAATGACATGTCGCGCTATCAGGGCGTCGTGGCGCTCGAAGGGCAGGGGTTGGAGGAAGCGGCGCATCAATATTTCCGCCAGTCCGAACAGATCCCGACGCGCGTGCGCCTCGCGGTGGCCGAAAGCGTGACGGGCGCCGGCGCCAATTGGCGCGCCGGCGGGTTGATGGTGCAGTTCTTGCCGACCTCGCCCGAGCGGCAGCGCCAGATCGATCTCGATCCAGGCGATGCGCCGGCCGGCACCGCGCCGCCCGCCCAGGAAGAAGACGATGCCTGGACGGAGGCCAAATTGCTCGCCTCGACCATCGAGGATCATGAGCTTGTCGATCCGACATTGTCGAGCGAACGCCTGCTCTATCGCCTGTTCCATGAGCGTGGCGTCAAAGTCTTCGAACCGCAAGAAGTGCGGGACTCGTGTCGTTGTTCGCGCGACGGCATTGCCAATATGCTGCGGAATTTTTCAGCCCAGGAGCGCCGCGACATGATCGGCGACAATGGCAAGATCGGCGTCACCTGCGAATTCTGCTCGACCTTCCGGGAGTTCGATCCGAAGGATTTCGACGAGGGGTGAGAGCTTAATCTTCCCTTGATAATGTATCATATCATGATACATTATTTCCTGTAGGGAAGTTCATGTCGGCGATTTTCAAAGGCAAGCAGCTTGATGAAATTCTTGACGGCAGGTGTCCGAAGGGATTTCCGGCTTCAATTCTCAAAGTCGCTCGACGGAAACTTGCCATCGTGAAAGCCGCCGCTTTTCTCGAAGACTTGAAAGCGCCGCCAGGAAATAAACTTCATCCCTTGGTCGGTGACAGGTCAGGGCAATGGGCGATTTGGATCAACGATCAATACCGCATCTGCTTCTGCTGGACGGACAAGGGCGCCAACGACATCGAAATTACCGATTACCATTAGGATGATGCCATGACCAAGCAACTGCCGCCCCTCCACCCGGGCGAAATTCTTCGCGAGGAATTCATCCTGCCTTACGGTCTCACCGCCGGAAAAGTCGCCAAGGCTTGCGGCGTGCCCAGGACCCGCATCGAACGCATCGTGAATGAAGAAAAAGGCCTCAGCGGTGATACGGCTTTAAGGCTTGCTAAGTTTTTCCGGACGTCTCCCGAATTCTGGATGAACCTGCAATCTCTTTACGAAGTGCAGGTTGCCAAACGTGAGATCGGCGAGAAAATCGAAGAGATCGAACCGATCGATATCGCCGATTGATGGACCAGAAACTCGTCCATCCGATGCTATCGAGCGCCGCGATATGATCGGCGACAATGGCAAGATCGGCGTCACCTGCGAATTCTGCTCGACCTTCCGGAGTTCGATCCGAAGGATTTCGATGAGTGGTCATCGCGATTTAGCCTAATGATCGCATAAGTCGATGAGACAAATCCTTATTTTACAAAACCAAATTATTGCATCGATCGTAAATGAGTTGTTATGTGGACATCATTTAAAAATCTTTTCGCTCGCTCTAAAGGTCTAAATGCCGCGCTGGGCGAGGTCATTTTCCATACTCCAAGAGAGCACGGCATATACTCTAGTTCTTTTTTCGAATGGAGAGTCAAAAGATCACTTGATGACACGGCTACTTATATATCGGTTGCCATGAAAGCGGATAGTTATGCGGGACCGGAGGGCAGCCCAACAAACTACATCAGTTTTGACCTGGAAGCCGCGATCCGGCTCCGCGACAACTTAAATGGATGCATAGAATTCATGCGTCGTAACAACTAACACCTAAAGCTTCCGCAGCTCCACCTGCTCGATGCGGTGGCTCGGACCCTTGGTGAGGATGAGATCGGCGCGCGGCCGTGTCGGCAAGATGTTCTCGCGCAGATTGGCGAGATTGATGCGCTGCCAGATCGAGCGCGCGACGGCCTCGGCCTCTGTATCGCTCAGCTCCGCATATTTCCGGAAATAGGAGCGCGGATCGCGGAACGCCGTCTGCCGCAGCCGCATGAAACGCGACACGTACCATTTTTCGAGATCGTCTTCCTCGGCATGAAGATAGATCGAAAAATCGAAGAAATCCGAGACGAAGGGGATGGCGCGGCCGTCCTTCATCGCCCGGTTCGGCAAGAGCACGTTGAGCCCCTCGACGATGAGAATATCCGGCCGGTCGACGGCAACGCTCTCGCCCGGCACGATGTCGTAAGTCAGATGCGAATAGACCGGCGCGGGGACGTGGCGCTGGCCGGCTTTGATGTTCGACAGAAAGTGCAAAAGCTCGGCGCCGTCATAGCTCTCCGGAAAGCCTTTCTTGTCCATCAAGCCTTCGCGCTGGAGAAAGGCATTGTCATGGAGAAAGCCGTCCGTCGTCACGAGCTCGACCTTGGGCGTATTGTGCCAGCGCGACAAAAGCGCCTGCATCACGCGCGACAAAGTCGATTTGCCAGCGGCGACAGAGCCGCCGACGCCAATGATATAAGGCACCTTGCCGTCTTCCGCATCGAGGAAGCGCTGGGTCGCTTTGAAGAGCCCTTGCGTGGCTGCGACGTAAAGCGCGAGAAGACGCGACAGCGGCAGGTAGATCGCGATGACTTCTTCGAGCGAAATCGGATCGTCGATCGATTGCAGCCGCGCCAGATCTTCCATCGTCAAGGTGAGCGGCGTGTCGGCGCGCAAAGCCGCCCATTCATGGCGGCTGAAGCGATGATAGGGTGACGGAAGCGCCGGGCCGAGCTCGGCCTGTTTTTCCATGAATTCGTCGATCACCAATGTGTTGGTGCTCATCTCATCCTTTCCGCCGCGTCTTCCGGCGTCACTCAGCTCTAAACGCCGGCCGTCGTGCGGGCGGCCTTTTCCTCATGCCCCGATTGCTGCGTCCGCCGCTCGAGTTCGGCCAAAACCTCTTGCATGGAGATTCCGCTCGCCTGGAAAAGCACGAGCAGATGATAGAGGAGATCGGCGCTTTCGCAAATGAGTGCCGCCCTATCACTTTGGACAGCCGCGATGACCGTTTCGACGGCCTCTTCGCCGAGTTTCTTTGCGACCCGCGCGGGACCCGCCTCCAGAAGGGACTTCGTATAGGAGGATGCAGCCGCCGCACCTGCGCGTGCACTGATGATCGCGGCAAGATCCGTCAAAGTGAAGGTGGTCATCGCCTATCCCACTGGCTTATTGGAGGGCGTATCCAACCGGATCGCGACACCATGCTCGGCCATATAATGCTTCGCCTCGCCGATTGAAAATGTGCCGAAGTGGAAGATCGAGGCGGCGAGCACGGCGGTTGCGCCGCCTTCCCGGATGCCTTCGACGAGATGAGCGAGCGTGCCGACACCGCCGGACGCGATGACGGGCACCGAGACCGCATCGGTCACGGCGCGGGTTAGCGCGAGGTCGAAGCCGCTCTTGGTGCCGTCGCGGTCCATCGAGGTCAAAAGCAGTTCGCCCGCGCCGAGCGCAACCACTTCGCGGGCATATTGGATCGCGTCGATGCCGGTAGGCTTACGGCCGCCATGGGTGAAGATCTCCCATTTGCCTGGGGCCGTGGCCTTCGCATCTATGGCGACGACAATGCATTGATTGCCGAATTTCTCCGCCGCGGCCTTCACGAAAGCGCGATCGGAGACGGCCGCCGTATTGATCGAGACCTTGTCGGCACCTGCCAGCAACAGCTTGCGGATATCGTCGAGAACCCTGACGCCGCCGCCGACGGTGAGCGGCATGAAACAGGCTTCCGCCGTGCGGCGCACGACATCGAGCATGATGCCGCGATCTTCATGGCTCGCCGTAATGTCGAGAAAGCAAAGTTCGTCGGCGCCCGCCGCATCATAGGCGATGGCGCATTCGACCGGATCGCCGGCATCGCGCAGGTCGAGGAAATTAATGCCCTTGACGACGCGGCCATCCTTCACGTCGAGGCAGGGGATGATGCGCGACTTAAGCAAGCGATGCCTCCCGCGCGCCGCGCAGCAGAGCCAGAGCTTCGCCGGGATCGATCCGTCCATCATAGAGCGCCCGGCCGGTGATTGCGCCTGCGAGCTTGGCGCAATCGGGCTGAATCAGCCGCTCGATGTCCGCTAACGAGGCGAGCCCGCCCGAGGCGATCACCGGAATCGCAATCGCATCGGCCAATGCCAGGGTGGCTTCGATGTTGAGACCCTTCAGCACGCCGTCGCGGGCGATGTCGGTATAGATCACCGCCGCGACGCCGGCATCCTCGAACCGCTTGCCGAGATCGGCGGCGGAGAGTTCCGACGTTTTGGCCCAGCCTTCGACGGCCACATAGCCATCGCGCGCGTCGATGCCGACCGCGACGCGGCCCGGATGGGCTTTCGCCGCGGCGCGGACGAAATCCGGATCGCGCACGGCCGCCGTCCCGATGATGACGCGCGAGACGCCTTTGCCGAGCCAGGCTTCGATGGTCGAAAGATCGCGGATGCCGCCGCCAAGCTGCACCGGCATTTTGACTTTCGCCAATATGCCTTCGACGGCTTGCGCATTCATCGGTTTGCCGGCGAAGGCGCCGTCGAGATCGACCACATGAAGATGCGTGAAACCTTGGCGCTCGAAGCTTTGCGCCTGCGCCGCCGGATCGGCGTTGAACACGGTCGCAGCCTGCATGTCGCCCTGAACGAGGCGCACGCATTGACCTTCCTTGAGATCGATCGCCGGAAAAAGGATCACGGCTTCCACCTCAGAAAATTGGCGAGTAGCGCCAGACCAAGGTTTTGGCTCTTCTCGGGATGAAATTGCGTGCCGGCCATATTGTCCTGGCCGACCATGGCTGTGACCGGGCCGCCGTAATCGGTGGCGGCGATCATCGAGGCGCCCGGCACGGAGCGAAACCCGTAGGAATGGACGAAATAGGCGTGCCATCCGTCGCGCCCGGTCGGGATGCCTTCGAGCAGCGGATGCGCGATCGCGACATCGAGCGTATTCCAGCCCATATGCGGGATCTTAAGCTGAGGATCGGCGGGCTCCAGGGCCGCGACTTCGCCTTCGATCCATCCCAAGCCTTGCGTCGTTTCATGTTCGAGGCCGCGCTCGGCCATGAGCTGCATGCCGACGCAAATACCCAAGAAGGGCCGCGCCTTTTCATGCACGGCTTGCGTCAAGGCATCGAGCAATCCCGGCACGGACTCAAGCCCGCGGCGGCAATCGGCGAAGGCGCCGACGCCCGGCAGGACGATCCGCTCGGCCGATAAAATATCGTCAGGCTTCGAGGTCACTTTGATCTCGCCTCTGAAGCCGGCCTCGCCTGCCGCGCGTTCAAGTGCCTTATGCGCGGAATGCAGGTTTCCGGACCCGTAATCGACGATGGCAAGGCTCAAGGGCGAGTCTCCGGTTCCGGAAAAAGGCCGAAGGCCGTCTCGGCGGCCGAGGCCTGTGGCGCGCGCGGAGGAAGCGGCGGCGGCACGGGCGATGGCGATGCGGCTTCCTGCCAGCGATGGAAGAAATGAATTTCCGCGTCGTCCCGCGTGTCACCGCTGACGATATCGGTCAGAGCTTTGCCCTCGCTCGTCAGCTTTTGCCGGCGCCATTGCTGGCCTTCGAAGCCGCAGAGAAGCGCGATCAGAAACGCGGCGAATTCCTTCGCGAAAAACGAAAGCCCCAGAGGCACGGCAAAGAGGATCGCCATGGCCGCGCACCACGCGAGGAGAGGCAGCCAGAGCCGATGCCACAAGAGCCAAAGCGGCGCGAAGATAAAGGCGCCCCAGGAGAAGCCCTCCGGCACGAAAGCCGCGTCTTGCACATCCTGGCCTTGCGCATGAACAGTATAGACGGTCATTGATCAACTCTACGCTTGTTGCGCTAATCCGCTGTTCAGGCCCTCGTCCTTCGAGACACCGCTTCGCGGCTCCTCAGGATGAGGGCCCCGACGATCAAGCCAAAGCCCTCACCCTGAGGTGTGAGCCATCGTTGCAAAGCAACGCATGGCGAGCCTCGAAGGGCGAGGGCGTTTCACGTTTTCTTGCCCAGCCCAAAGCGCCGATTACAACGTGCCCTTGGTCGATGGAATCTCGCCCTTCGCCCGCTCGTCCACTTGCAGGGCCACGCGCAGCGCCCTGGCCAGACCCTTGAACGAAGATTCCGAAATATGGTGTGCATTGACGCCGTAAAGGGTCTCGATATGCAGATTCATGCCGACATGGGTCGAAAAGGCCTGAAAGAACTCGCGCACGAGATCCGTATCGAATTCGCCGATCTTCGGCCGGTCGAAGGTCGTCCGGAACACGAGATAAGGCCGCCCCGAGACATCGACGGCGACGCGGGTCAAGGTCTCGTCCATCGGCAGGAGCACATCGGCGAAGCGGGTGATGCCGCGCATGTCGCCCAAAGCCTTTTTTACGGCTTGGCCGAGCGCGATGCCCGTGTCCTCGACGGTATGATGATAATCGATATGCAGGTCGCCCTTGGCTGAAATCGCCATATCGATCAGGGAATGTTTGGCGAGTTGTTCCAGCATATGGTCGAAAAAGCCGATGCCCGTCGAGATTTTGGCCGCGCCGCTGCCGTCGAGATTAACGGCGACGTCGATCTCGGTTTCTTTCGTTTTGCGGGAGATTTCGGCTTTACGCATGGGTTTTTGAGGTCGCTTTCATTCGGCGGCTTCTAGCAAGTTAGGCCTTGCTTGACCACCCTGAGGGGGTTTTAGGCTTAAACTAGCCACGAAATCTAAAGATTTTTGCTTTCCGTCTCTTCCAAGCCCGGTCTTGCATCGGCGTGGCCTTCTCCATAGATGGGAGGCGTCGAGCAAGGATATGGTGACGCTGCCCTGCCGAAATGTCCTTTTATATAGTCTGTTTCCTTGGGAGTTCCGATTGCAGGACCAAACGCCCGGCCGCGAGAGCTGGCATGCGACGACGATCATCATGGTTCGCAAGGGCGGCCGTACCGTGATCGGCGGCGATGGCCAAGTTTCGATCGGACAAACGATCGTGAAGGGCAATGCCAAAAAAGTGCGGCGGCTTGCCAAGGGCGACGTCATCGGCGGTTTCGCCGGCGCGACGGCCGATGCCTTCACGCTCTTCGAGCGGCTCGAAAGCAAGCTGGAGCAATATCCGGGGCAACTCACCCGCGCCTGCGTCGAACTTGCCAAGGATTGGCGGACCGACCGCTATTTGCGCCGGCTCGAGGCCATGATGCTCGTTGCCGACAAGGACGTCGGCTTGGTCTTGACCGGCACGGGCGATGTGCTCGAACCCGAAGGCACAGACGGCGGCAGCGTGATGGGGATCGGCTCCGGCGGCAATTATGCCTTGGCTGCCGCTCGCGCCCTTATGCCAATGGATCTCGATGCGGAGGCGATCGCTCGCCGTTCGCTCGAAATCGCCTCAGAAATCTGCGTCTATACCAACCGCAATGTGGTCATCGAAACCATCGAACCATAATAGTGGCGCGACCGAAAGCTCATCCATGACCGATTTTTCTCCGCGCGAGATCGTCTCCGAACTCGATCGTTTCATCGTCGGGCAGAACGCGGCCAAGCGCGCTGTCGCCATTGCCTTGCGCAATCGCTGGCGGCGGCTGCGTCTCGAAGGCACGATGCGGGAAGAAGTCCTGCCGAAAAACATCTTGATGATCGGCCCCACCGGCTGCGGCAAGACCGAAATCGCGCGGCGTCTGGCGAAGCTCGCGGGCGCGCCTTTCCTAAAGGTCGAAGCCACCAAATTCACCGAAGTCGGCTATGTCGGGCGCGATGTCGAACAGATCATCCGCGATCTCGTCGAGACGGCGCTTGCCATGGTCAAGGAGGAAAAGCGCAAGACCCTGCGCGCGCGGGCCGAACAGGCTGCGGAAGAGCGTGTCTTGAACGCGCTCGTCGGTGCCAATGCCTCGCAGACGACGCGCGACGCCTTCCGCAAGAAACTCCGCGCCGGCGAGATGAACGATAAGGAAATCGAAATCGAGGTGTCCCAGCCAAGCCCTTCGCTGCCGATGTTCGATCTGCCCAATATGCCGGGCGCTTCGGTCGGCACGATCTCGCTCGGCGATATTTTCGGCAAATCCATGGGCAGCCGGCAGACTATACGCCGCACGACGGTAAAGGATGCCTACGAGCCTCTGATCCACGAAGAAAGCGACAAGCTGATCGATCAGGATCAGATCGTGCAGGAGGCGCTGCGCGAGGTCGAGAACAATGGGATCGTCTTCCTGGACGAGATCGACAAGATCTGCGCGCGCGAGGGGCGCGGCGGCGCCGACGTTTCGCGCGAAGGCGTGCAGCGCGATCTTCTGCCTTTGATCGAAGGCACGACGGTTGCGACCAAACATGGCGCGGTGAAAACCGATCATATTCTGTTTATAGCGTCGGGCGCTTTTCATGTGTCGAAGCCGTCGGATCTCTTGCCCGAGTTGCAAGGCCGCCTGCCGATCCGCGTCGAGCTTCAGCCTTTGAACGAGGATGATTTCCGCCGCATCCTCACCGAAACGGAGGCAAGCCTCATCAAGCAATATGAGGCTCTGCTGCAAACCGAGGGCGTCGAGCTCAATTTCGATCCCGAGGCGATCAAGGCGATCGCGCGCATCGCGGTCCAGGTGAATTCCACGGTCGAGAATATCGGCGCGCGGCGGTTGCAAACCGTGATGGAGCGTGTCTTGGACGAAGTGAGCTTCACCGCGCCGGACAAATCCGGCCAGACGGTTACGATCGACGCGGCCTATGTCGAAAAGAATGTCGGCGATCTCGCCAAGAACGCGGATTTGAGCCGGTTTATTTTGTGAAGCGGCCGTTCGTTTTGCAACATTAACGATTGTCCTCGTCCTTCGAGACGCTGGCTTCGCCAGCTCCTCAGGATGAGGACAATAGGTGCGCTGAAACTGAGCCCTCATCCTGAGGAGGCCGCGATAAGCGGCCGTCTCGAAGGACGAGGGCGATGGAGGCTGTTGTCAGCCGCTTGAAGCGGCTTCCGCCATCTCGCGCATCACCGCCCATAGCGCCGCGACATCTTCGCGTTCTGTCGGCAAAGCTCCGATCGAGACGCGCACCATCCAATGCCCGTCGATCGTGGCCGGCGTGACATAGGCGCGGCCCGAGCGATTGATGGCTTCTGCCCATTGTTTCGTATGCGCATCCAAGGCCTCGCCTTCGACTCCACCCGGTTCGTGCTTCACGCAGACGGTCTGCAGATGCACCGGCGCCAGCACGCGCCAATTGGGTGTCGAGGCGACCTCTGCTGCAAGCCATTGCGCGTTGGCCATATCGCGCCGTAATCGCTCGCGCAAAGCCTCCATGCCCTGCTCGCGCAGGACGAACCAGAGTTTCAACGCGCGAAACCGCCGGCCGAGCGGAATGCCCCAATCGCGCAAGTTTTTCACGCGGCCGTCGGCGGATGATTGCAGAAAGCTCGGATTGGTCGACATCACGCGCATCAGATGCTCGGGGTCGCGCACATAATAAAGCGAGCAGTCGAAAGGCGCGCCGAGCCATTTATGCGCATTGACGATGAGGCTGTCGGCGCCTTCGATGCCCTCCCACATGAAGCGGCATTCGGGCAGGATCATTGCGCTGCCGGCCATGGCCGCATCGACATGCAGCCAGATATTATGGCGCGCGGCTATCGCGGCGATCGGCGCCAAGGGATCGAACGCGGTTACCGCCGTGCTGCCCGTCGTGGCGACGATGGCGCAAGGGATCACGCCCGCGGCGAGGTCTTGCTCGATCAACTCCGCCAGCGCATCGGGGCGCATCGCGAAATTTTCGTCGCAGGCGACGGCGCGCAGATTGTCGCGGCCGAGGCCCGCGAGAAGCGCGGCCTTATCGACGGAACTATGGCTTTGCGAGGAGATATAAATGGCAAGTGGGCCTTCGGCTTGCAGGCCGCCGCGTGCTAGAGCATAGGAGGTTGCACGCTCGCGTGCGCAAATCAGCGCGATCAATGTCGAGGTCGAGGCGGTGTCCTGGATGACGCCGCTCCAGGCGGGGCTGAGGCCGAGCATCTGGCGCAGCCAATCGGTGACGCGTTCCTCGATCTCGGTGAGCGCTGGGGAAGCTTGCCAGGAAAGACCGATCACGCCGAGGCCGGTCGAGACGAGATCGGCCAAGACGCCAGACAAAAGCGCATTGGCCGGAAAATAGCCGAAGAACATTTTATGCTGCCAATGCGTCAGCCCTGGCATGACGACGCGGTCGAGATCCGCGATAAGCGCCTCCATGGGCTCCGGCTGTTCGGGCGGCGCCGTAGGCAGGGTGGCCTTGATGGCGCCCGGCTCGATTGCCTGCGAAACCGGCCTTTTCGAGAGGCTTTCGCGATAATCGGCGATCCAATCGACGAGTTGATGGCCATAGCGGCGAAATTCGTCAGGCGTCATGGTTTACGGGATTCTCTTTCAACCGATGTTGCGACGGAAACAAACATGTTTCATAGAAACCAGGTTACAACATGATGTCTTGCAACACGCGCTTGCAACCCTTGGCCCGCTGCGGGATAAAGCGCGCCGGAGCACGGCCCGAAAAGTTGGCTCGACTTTTCGAATAAGGCCGCGCTCGAAGCAAATGCCTAGAGTTATGTCCCCCGGAGTTTTCTCCTTAAATGACCCAATTCGTACAACGCGTTTTTTCCGGCGTGCAGCCGACCGGCAATCTGCATCTTGGAAATTACCTTGGCGCGATCGCCAAATTCGTCGAACTGCAAAAGACCCATGAATGCGTCTATTGCATCGTCGATCTGCATGCGATCACCGTGCCGCAAAAGCCCGAGACCTTACGCGCGAGCATCCGCGAAGTCACCGCGGCCTATATCGCCGTCGGCATCGATCCGAAGAAACATATCATCTTCAATCAGAGCCAGGTCGCCGAACATGCGGAACTTGCCTGGGTGTTGAATTGCGTTGCGCGCGTCGGATGGCTGAACCGGATGACGCAGTTCAAGGAGAAGGCCGGCAAGGATCGCGAGAATGTCTCGATCGGGCTCTATGTCTATCCGATCCTGATGGCCGCCGATATTCTGCTCTATAAGGCGACGCAGGTGCCGGTCGGCGAAGACCAGAAACAACATCTCGAACTTGCCCGCGACATCGCCCAGAAATTCAATCTCGATTATGGCGAATCGATCGCGGCGACGGGCCATGGCGAGGCGTTTTTCCCGCTGCCGGAACCGCTGATTCAGGGCCCGGCGACACGCGTGATGAGCCTGCGTGACGGCACCAAGAAAATGTCGAAATCGGACCCGTCCGATTATTCGCGCATCAATTTCACCGACGATGCCGATACGATCGCGCAAAAAATCCGCAAGGCGAAGACCGATCCCGAACCGCTTCCGTCCGAGATCGAAGGGCTGGGCAACCGGCCGGAGGCCGATAATCTCATCGGCATTTATGCGGCGCTTGAAAATCGCAGCAAGGCGGATGTGTTGCAAACATTCGGCGGCGGCCAATTTTCGACCTTCAAAAACGCGCTGGTCGATCTCGCGGTCGCCAAGCTCGAACCGATCGCCAGTGAAATGAAGCGTCTCTGCGCCGATAGCGCCTATATCGACGACGTTCTGGCAGATGGCGCCGCGCGGGCCCGTGAGATCGCGGCCGCCAATATGATCGCGGTGAAAAATATCGTCGGCTTCGTGGGCTGAGCCTATGATGGCGGCCTTCAATCGGGCGACAAGCGCATGCCGAAGATAAAGCAGAGCGAAGACGAGGCGCGCGAGGCGCTTGCCAAAAATCCCTTGCCGCAGACGTCTTGGGTCACGGTCGAGCCCGACGGCATAGCCATCAACACTGGTTTCAGCGAGGCGCTGATGCGGCTTTTACGCTGGGTGCCGCAGGCCAAATATCGTCCGGACAAAAGGCGCTGGCACGTTCCCTTCGCCGGAGCCAATGCCATTCGCTCCGTCCTGCCCGAAATCACGCGTCTCGCCGACGCGGCGCAAGAGCTCGACGACACACAAGTTGCTGAGCGCCGCGCCGCCGATGCGGCAATGGGAGATGCGCCCCATCTCAGCGAGGCGCATCAGCGTCTCACTGAAGCGGCACGGCTTCTCTATGGTGCCGAATGGACAGCGCCATTGGCCCGCGCGGCGAAGCTCGATCCGGCTTTCGTTGCGGGATGGGTCAATGGTTCGGTGCCGATCGATGCGAGTTATGGCGTCTTCAAAGATGTGGTTTCCTTGCTGCGCCAGCGTGCCGCAGAGATCGAAGCCGCGGCCGATGGGCTCGAGGCCTGGTTCACCGCCAAGCGCCATGAGACCAAGTAAGCTTCATGAAGATGGCCGAAAGCCTCAGCGGGGCTGAGGCAGGGGCCTTGGCTTCAGCGCTTCGCCTAAACTTTACGCTTAAAACCTTGCCGTCTGCCGCTCTTGTGCGCATATGTTGGAAACGTTCTATGTGCTACAATGAGTTAGAAGCCGGCGGGATGCTTTGCAGGACGAGCTGCCTGTCCCGTACCGGCTTTTGAGGTCGATCACGTCCTGGCTGTGTCGAGGCCATCGTGATCTTAGGCGGCCGCCCGCGTGCGCAGGCCGCCCGGGAGAAAATGTATGTTCATCCAAACCGAAGCCACGCCCAATCCCAATACATTGAAGTTCCTGCCCGGCTGCAAAGTCATGAGCCTGGGCACGCTCGATATCCGCGGCGCCGAGGGCGCGCGGCAATCGCCTTTGGCGGAAGCTCTGTTTTCGATCGATGGCGTCAGCGGCGTGTTTTTCGGCAGCGACTTCATTTCGGTGACCAAGGCATCGGGCGATTGGGCCGAGCTCAATCCGCAGATCCTCGGCGCCATCATGGAGCATTTCCTGTCGGGTGCGTCTTTGCTGAGCGAAGCGGTCGGCGGCGATCCGAAGGAGGGCGAAGAGTTTTTCGCTCCCGCCGATGCCGAGACCGTGGCGACGATCAAGGAATTGCTCGAGACCCGCGTGCGCCCGTCGGTCGCCAATGATGGCGGCGACATCAAGTTTCGCGGCTTCCGCGATGGCACTGTCTATCTCGCGATGAAGGGCTCATGCTCGGGCTGCCCGTCGTCTTCGCAGACGCTGAAGCATGGCATTCAAAATCTGCTCAAGCATTATTTGCCGGATATTCGCGCTGTCGAGCAGATCTAAAGCGTTTTCAAGCGAAGTGGATCATGCTTCGCGTGAAGAAAACGTGTCAAAAGCAAACTACAGAAACCGTCTTTCGCGATCGTCATTGATCGTTTGCAATAAAACGATCACTGTAGCGCCATGAAAATCCTGGCGATCGATACGGCATTGCCCGCTGTTTCCGTTTGCGTGCTGGAAGACGGCGCGGCCGCTCCCGAAGCAACGGAGACGGTTGCGATGGAACGCGGCCATGCGGAAGCGCTTCTGCCGATGATCGACCGAGTCATGGCCCGCGTCGAAGGCGGCTTTCCGGCGCTCGATCGCGTCGCTGTGACGGTCGGTCCTGGTTCTTTCACCGGGTTGCGCGTCGGGATCGCGGCGGGACGCGCCATCGGCATCGCCTGCGGAATCCCGACGGTCGGCGTTTCGACGCTGGCAGCTCTTGCGGCGCCCTTGATCCTCGATGAAAAGCCGGGCCTCGTCGGCGTCGCCATCGATGCAAGGCACGGCAATGTCTATTTCGCCGCCTTCGAGGCGGATGGGCGGACCTACCAGCCGCCGCATCTCACCTCCGTCCGCGAGGCCATTCGCAGCCTCGGTGCCGGGCCGATCCGGCTTGCTGGCTCCGGCGCGCCCATGCTTGCGATCGAAGCCTGGTCGATCGGGATTTCCGCCGAAGTCGCCGGCGCGACGATCGCGCCCGACATCACCTATGTCGCGCGGCTCGGCCTTCTCGCCGACCCGGCTTTGGCGCCCGCCCGGCCGCTCTATCTGAAGCCGCCGGACGCCAAACCGCAGCAGGCCGGGCGGATTCCACTTGAGACGCCATAAATCATGTCGCGTTTTTTCGAAGGCGCGCGCTCTGCCCTTTCAAAGCTGAGGGGCCAAGCGCCTGCATTGCCTGTCGTCCGCCGTATCGGTCGCGAGCGCGCCGCCGATTGCGCGGCGCTGCATGCGCTGTCCTTCGCGCATCCTTGGTCTGTCGCCGAACTCGAACAATTGCTCGGCGCCAAGGAGAGTTTGGCCGATGGTGCGCTCGACGGCAAAGGTCAGATGCTTTTCGGATTCGTCTTGTCGCGGCAAGCCGCGGACGAGGCCGAGATCCTGACGATCGCGGTCGATCCGGCGCATCGCAAGGCCGGCATCGGCGCAAAGCTTTTAGCCGCGCATCTCGCCAAGCTCGCCGCCGCGCGGGTGAAAACCCTATTTCTCGAAGTCGATCAGAACAACGTGGCGGCGCGGGCGCTTTACGCGCGTTTCGGCTTCCGGCAGGTCGGCGAGCGCAAGGCCTATTATCGCACCGCGGACGGCAGCCGCGCGACGGCGCTCGTCATGCGGTTGGATTTGGATGAGCGATTGTCTTCGCGCGAGAGACATGACCCATTACGCTCAAACTCAAAACCCTCATCCTGAGGAGCTTGCGTAGCAAGCGTCTCGAAGGACGAGAGTTTTGAACGGCGCAGGGTGAGCTGATCCCTCGCCCTTCGAGGCGCGCTTCGCGCGCACCTCAGTGTGAGGGATCATGCAATCAGGTTCAACCTCAGGTCACGCCGCCTTCATCAGGTTTTGCGAGACGAGTTCGCGCAAGGTGCCAAGGTCGCGCGCGAAGGTGCGGATGCCTTCGGCGAGTTTTTCCGTCGTCATCGCGTCTTCGTTGATGAGGAAGCGGAAGGTCTTCTCGTCGAGCGAGAATTTCGCTGGCGCCTCACTGGCTGTTGCCTGCGGATCGAGCCGGCGCGGCAGCTCGCCCATGTCCTTCGACAGCTCGTCGAGAAGCGCGGGGGCGATGGTCAGCCGGTCGCAGCCGGCGAGAGCTTCGATCTCGCCCTTATTGCGGAAGGAAGCGCCCATGATCACCGTCTTCACGTCATAGGCTTTATAATAAGCATAGATTTGCCGCACCGAGGCGACGCCCGGATCGGTCTCGGGCGTGAAGGTCTTGCCCTCGGCCTTCATATGCCAATCGAGGATACGGCCGACGAAAGGCGAAATCAGAAAAGCGCCGGCTTCGGCGCAGGCGACCGCCTGGGTCAGCGAAAAGCAGAGCGTCATGTTGCAGTCTATGCCATCGGCTTGCAGCTTGGCCGCCGCCTGAATGCCTTCCCAGGTCGCCGCGATCTTGATGAGGATCCGGTTGCGCGAAATCCCGCGGCTCTCGTAATCGGCAATGATCGAATGCGCCTTGGCGATGGTTCCTTGCGTATCGAAGGAGAGATCGGCATCGACCTCCGTCGATACGCGGCCGGGCACGATGCGCGTCAGCTCGGCACCGAAATTGACCGCGAGCCTATCCGTAACGCGGCTCGTCACTTCGTTATGGCTGCGTCCCCAGACGATCGCTTCCTCGACGAGATGCGCATAGGCGGGCATTTGCGCCGCTTTGAGGATCAAGGTCGGATTCGTCGTGCAATCCACCGGCGCGAAGGCCTTGATCGCGTCCATGTCGCCGGTGTCGGCGACGATGACCGTCATGGATTTCAGCTGATCGAGTTTTGAAGACATGATGCGATCCGGGTTTCCTGGCTTGAGGTTTTGAAGTTTGGGATTTTATGACGTCTGGACGCCCAGAGAAGATTGGCCTCGGCCAGCCAACCATCAAGGTGGTTTAGGCCTAATCTGTGACAGATCCTTCGCGCCCTCAAGCCCGGCGATGGTTTAAGCGCAACCGCTACTATGCTTAGCTTGCCGCGCGTTTGTCCTCGATCAAGCCGCCGGCCGTGCCGCCACGAGCGTTTCGAGCACCCGGCTGATCCGGCGGAAATCGACGGGTTTCGCCAAGACCACGTCTATACCGGCTTCCGTCGCACGGTTTTGCGCGGCATCGTATAGATCGGCTGTCAGCGCGACGAGCGGCGTCCGCCGGGCTCCGGCCCGCTGTTCCGCCTGCCTGATCAACCGGGCGGCCTCAAAACCATCTCGTACCGGCATGCGAATATCGAGAAAAATCGCGTCGAAAGCCGGGCCCATTCCGGTGATCGCCGCTTCGGCGAGGGCCGTCGCCGCCAAGCCATCGCGGCAGCGCGTCACGCGCCCGCCGAGCCGTTCGAGATGGCGCGTCGCAAGCAGGGCATTGATGTCATTATCTTCGGCGAGCAGGATCTCAAATCGGCCAAGCTCGCTCTGTTCGGGGCTGCGCCGTTGCGTGGCGGTGCTGGCGGCAGGCTCTTGCGTTGCGCCGAACCGTGCGAACAGAGACCGCGAGCGCACAGGCTTCACGAGCCAGCCGTCAAATCCCTGGATCGTCGCCTGTCCGAAAGCGCGGCGCTCGAAAGGCGAAAACAAAACGAGTGCGCGGCCCACACCTGCCGCGCGGGCCGCGGCTCCCACTCTTTTGGTTTCCTCCGGACCGAGCGCGCAATCGACAATGACAATATCTGGAAGGGCGCCGGGCAGAGCTGGTGCCAGAGCGGCGAGCGCCGCTTCCTCGGTGTCGGCCTGCTGGACATGGATTCCGGCGGCTGCGAGACGTTCGGCTAGATATGGGGCTTCGAAAGGCGACGACGCGACGATGAGGGCATTGCGTCCGGCGAGCGAGGGAAGGGTTTCCACCGGCTCTTTTCCGGCTGCCGCGCGCAATGGCAGATGCATCGCGAAAACCGAGCCCTCGGGGCTCGTCGCTTCGAGTTCGAGCGATCCGCCCATCCGCATGGCGATGCGGCGCGAGATGGCAAGGCCAAGCCCCGTTCCTGCGGGTCTTCGGGTTGCGCCGCCGCCTTGTTCGAAATCCTCGAAAATGCGCGCGCGCTGGGCTGCTGGAACGCCCGGCCCGGTATCGGCGATCTCGAACCGGATCGCCGGGCCCTCCGCCTTCGAAACGCGCAAGCCTACGCCGCCCGCGTCGGCGAATTTGACCGCATTGCCCGCGAGATTGAACAGAATTTGCCGCAATCGCCCAGCGTCGCCGATGATTTTCGTGGGAAGGTCGGCTGCGACCAGGCAAGCGATTTCCAACCCTTTGCCCTGCGCGCGCGGGGCAAGAAGCTCGGCGACACCTTCGACGAGCGGTTCGAGATCGAAGGCTTCCTCGACCAGATCGAGCTTGCCGGCCTCGATCTTGGAGAAATCCAGAATTTCCTCGATGAGGGAGGCGAGCGCCGTGCCCGACGTGCGGATCGCCTCGACATAGGTCGTCTGTTCGCCGTCGAGACCCGTCTCCAGCAAAAGCTCCGCCATGCCGAGGATGCCGTTGAGCGGCGTCCTGATTTCATGGCTGACTGTCGCCACGAACCGCGACTTGGCTTCGCTCATGGCTTCGGCGCGATCGAGCGCGGCGGCGGCTTCTTTCAGATGGGCGATTTCGGCCTGCATGGCGCGCGCTCTTTGCCCGAACCGCAAAGCGACGACGAGGCCCGCGCAGCCGAGGATCACGGCTACGGCGCTGAGAAAAAGGCCGGAAAACACTTCAAGCATCGCAAGACATCAGTGCAGCCAAGGGGTCCTTCCGGGGGAAGGTTTGCCTGCAAACATGGCGGTAAGGGCTTGCTTTTCCGTTTCCTTGACCGAGGAAACAGGGTGCGACCGGGTCGCTACAATCAATTTGCCCCGCCTTGGCACATCCAAGGGCGGGGCAAGCTCGTCAGAAAATGGAGATGGAAGGTTTATTTGAGGAGTTTCACCAAAGCTTTGCCGGCCTTGCTCTTCAATTCCTTGGCAGTCAAAGTGCCGTCGCTGTCCGGATCGGCGGCTTTGAACAGCTTTTCGACAATGCCGAGATATTCGTCCTTGGTGAGAGTCTTGTCGCTATCGGGATCGCCGGCCGTGAAATCGCTTTTGCTGACGTGACCCTTGGCTTCCTTGGCGTCGACCGTCCCTTCGCTATCCTTGTCGAGCTTGTCGAAAGTTGCAGAGGCCGCGGCCTTGGCTTCGGCCAGATCGAGCGTGCCGTCCTTATCGGTGTCGAAGGGGACGGCGGCCGTGGCCGCGAAGGTCGGAACCGAAACCGTCAAACTTGCGGGAAAAGCGGCAAATGCACAAAGACCAAAACCAATAATCATCTTCCGGCTGTCGATCATTTTGAACTCCTTCAGGATTGTTTCTAGGAATTTTTTGGAAAAATCCCTTTTTTAAGCTCCATCCGTTTCGACACAGAGATGGAAGTCGCAAAAAATATGGGTGATTTCCATCGAAAGGGAAGCGCTGCCGGGTCAAATTCGGACAAATACTTCGCACACACGCACTTAATCCCGAATACCCTCCAAGATTTCAGGCTTAATGGTCGCGATCTACCGCATGACTCGTCCGAGGCGTCTCGGAATCACGCGGCTTGCAATTGGGCGCAGAAATCGCCGCGGTAGGACAAAGCTTCAGCAAGATGCACATGGCCGACCTCGCGGGCTTGATCGAGATCGGCGATGGTGCGCGCGAGCTTCAAAACGCGATGGAAGCCTCGCGCGGAAAGATGCAGCCGTTCCGACGCGTCCCGCACGAGTTTCAAACCGGCTGCGTCGGGCCGCGCGACCGCCTCGATGACGGAAGCCGGTGCCGCCGCATTCGAGCCGACGCCCGGCAGACCGAGATCCTTATAGCGCTTGTGCTGGATCGCGCGGGCAAGCGCGACCCGCGCCGCGACATCGGCGGAAGATTCGGCCGGCGGCGGCAGCATCAGATCGGCGGCGCTCACGGCGGGAACTTCGATCGAAAGATCCATGCGGTCGAGCAGAGGCCCCGATAGGCGCGCTTGATATTGCGCCATGCAGCGCCGATTGGGCTGGCGGTTGCAGGCAAAGCCCGGATCGAGCGCATGGCCGCAGCGGCATGGATTCATCGCCGCGATCAATTGAACCCTGGCCGGATAAAGCGCCCGGTGGTTCGCGCGGGCAATCAGCACCTCACCCGTCTCCAACGGCTGGCGCAGGCTGTCCAGGACCTGGGGTTGAAACTCCGGCAATTCGTCGAGAAAGAGCACGCCATGATGGGCGAGCGAGATTTCGCCGGGCAGAGCCCTTGTGCCGCCGCCGACCAAAGCCGCAGTCGAGGCCGAATGATGCGGTGCCCGGAACGGCCGCCGGTCGGTGAGTTGACCGCCGGACAAGGCGCCGGCCACCGAATGGATGAGCGAGACTTCGAGAAGTTCGGCCGCGGTGAGCGGCGGCAAAATCGACGGCAACCGCGCGGCCAGCATGGATTTTCCGGCGCCGGGCGGCCCGTTCATGAGCAGATTATGACCGCCCGCGGCGGCGATTTCGAGCGCCCGCTTGGCGCTCTCCTGGCCCTTGATGTCGCGCAGATCGGGCAAAAGCCCGGGCGCTGGGCGCATGGCGGGCTGCGGCCGTACCATCACCTGCGTCCCCCTGAAATGGTTGGCGAGCTGAATGAGCGAAATAGGCGCCAGCACTTCGATGTCGCTCGAGGCCCAGGCCGCTTCCGCGCCGCAATCCGCGGGACAGATCAAGCCATGGTTGCGGGCATTGGCGGCAATCGCGGCCGGAAGCACGCCGGCGACCGAGGCAATCCGCCCGTCGAGGCCCAATTCACCGAGTACCGTGAAGCCTTGCAGCGCATCGGTGGGCACGGCGCCGATCGCCGCCATGATGCCGAGTGCGATCGGCAGATCGTAATGGCTGCCTTCCTTCGGCAGGTCGGCCGGCGCGAGATTGACGGTGATGCGCTTGGCCGGCAAAGCCAGGCCCGAGGCCGTGAGCGCCGCACGGACGCGCTCGCGCGATTCCGCCACGGCCTTGTCGCCGAGCCCGACGACGGTAAAAGCCACATTGCCATTGGCGATCTGCACCTGCACATCGACCGGCCGGGCTTCGATACCCTCGAATGCGACCGTTGCCACCCGGACGACCATGCAAACCCCTCAGATCCGCGCTAGGTCAAGGTTAATGAATTTGCTGCATTCCATCAAGAACAATCAGAGAACATCTAACCAAAATCGTCTGCCGGTTTCACCGATGTCTGCCACGGAATTCTGATTATCCTTTCAAGACAACAGTTTGTTTCAGCGTCGCTGAAAACCAGCCGTGGCATTTTATTACCCGCGGAGTTGGAACCAAATTCCCTGATGGGCCGTTTTTGGTCTAGCTTGCCTAACGTGCAGGCGAATGAAAGCGTGCCCAATTGAAAAAAATCCAAGATCTCCACGTCCTCGTCGTCGAAGACGAGGCCATTATCGCCATGTTGATCGAGGACACGCTTCTCGACATCGGTTGCAAGAGCGTCGAAGTGGCGCCGTCGATTGACCGGGCGCTCGAGGCCCTCGCAGCCAAGAAGCCCGATTTTGCCATCCTCGATCTCAATCTCCACGGCAGCCGCAGTTATCCCGTCGCGGATGCGTTGCGTGGGCATGGCCGGCCCTTCGTCTTCTTGTCCGGCTATGGCGCCAAGGGCCTCGACGGAAACTATAAAAATGCGGATGTTCTGCAAAAGCCGTTTCAGCAGAACGATCTCGAAACAGCTTTGAAGCGGGCCTTGCTCTTGGATGCGGATGCATCGTAACGGCTGCGGCCGTTGATCTTTCATTTGAGCCAAATCATTTCCAAGCGGAATGATTTGCGTTTTCTTCCCTCCCAGCCACTACCAGTTCACGATCACTTGACTACATTCGACCTGAGGGCCGCCGTAACGGGGCCCTGGTTGTGTAGCCGCGCGTTCGCCGCTTCGGGGCAGGCGTGGGGAGGGAGAAGAGATGAATTTCGATAAATATACCGAACGCACGCGCGGCTTCGTTCAGAGCGCCCAGTCGCTCGCCGTGCGCGAAGGCCATCAGCAGTTCACGCCCGAACATATTTTGAAGGTTCTGCTCGACGATCCGGAAGGGCTCGCCGCGGGCCTCATCAATAAAGCAGGCGGCCGCGCCAAGGATGCGCTGGCTGCGACAGAGCTCGCGCTTGCAAAATTGCCGAAGGTCCAGGGCTCCGGCGCCGGGCAGGTTTACCTTGCTCCGACCACGGCGCGCATTTTCGACAATGCCGAAAAGATCGCCGAGAAGGCGGGCGATTCCTATGTGACCGTCGAGCGGCTTTTGCTGGCGCTCGCCATGGAGAAAAGCGCCGAAACCGGCAAGATTCTCGAAAAGGCGGGCCTCACGCCGCAAAATCTCAATGCCGCGATTGAAGATCTGCGCAAGGGCCGCACCGCCGATAATGCCACGGCCGAGAATGCCTACGACGCCTTGAAGAAATATACACGCGACATCACCGAGGCCGCACGTAACGGCAAGCTCGATCCGGTCATCGGCCGCGACGAGGAAATCCGCCGTTCGATCCAGGTCCTCTCACGCCGCACCAAGAATAATCCGGTGCTGATCGGCGAGCCGGGCGTCGGCAAGACGGCCATCGTCGAAGGCCTTGCCTTGCGCATCGTCAACGAAGACGTGCCGGAAAGCCTTAAGGACAAGAAGCTACTTGCTCTCGACATGGGCGCTTTGATCGCCGGTACGAAATTCCGCGGCGAATTCGAAGAGCGGCTGAAGGCCATCTTGAACGAAGTTACCTCGGCGGCCGGCGGAATCATCCTATTCATCGATGAAATGCACACGCTCGTCGGCGCCGGCAAGACCGATGGCGCGATGGATGCCTCTAACCTCTTGAAGCCCGCCTTGTCGCGTGGCGAATTGCATTGCATCGGCGCGACCACGCTCGACGAATACCGTAAATATATCGAGAAGGACGCGGCGCTCGCACGGCGCTTCCAGCCGATCTATGTGTCGGAGCCGACGGTCGAGGATACGATCTCGATCCTGCGCGGCCTCAAGGAAAAATACGAGCTGCATCACGGCGTGCGCATCACCGACAGCGCGATCGTCGCGGCGGCCACGTTGTCGAATCGTTATATCGCCGACCGGTTTCTGCCGGATAAGGCGATCGATCTCATCGACGAAGCGGCTTCGCGCCTGCGCATGCAGGTCGATTCGAAGCCGGAGGAATTGGACGAACTCGACCGCAGGATCATCCAGCTCAAGATCGAACAGGAAGCCTTGAAAAAGGAGACCGATCAGGCCTCCAAGGATCGCTTGGGCAAACTCGAAGGCGAATTGGCCGAGCTCGAAGATAAATCGGCTGTTCTCACGACTCGTTGGCGGGCCGAGAAAGACAAACTCGGCAGCGCGCAGAAGATCAAGGAACAGTTGGATGCGGCGCGCAACGAGCTCGTCCAGGCGCAAAGGCGCGGCGAATATCAGCGCGCCGGCGAATTGACCTATGGCGTCATTCCCGACCTCGAAAAGAAGCTCGCCGAGACGGAAGCCCGGGGCGGTGGCAGCGATCTCGTGGCTGAAGAGGTCACGCCGAACGACGTCGCGCAGGTGGTCTCGCGCTGGACCGGCGTGCCCGTCGATAAAATGCTCGAGGGCGAGCGCGACAAGCTTTTGCGCATGGAAGAAGTGCTCGAAAAATCGGTCGTTGGCCAGGACGAGGCAGTGAAAGCGGTCTCGACCGCGATCAGGCGTGCTCGGGCAGGATTGCAGGATCCCAATCGTCCGATCGGTTCCTTCATGTTCCTCGGCCCGACCGGTGTTGGCAAGACCGAGCTCACCAAGGCGCTCGCGGGCTTCCTCTTCGATGACGAGAGCGCGCTGCTGCGCATCGATATGTCGGAATATATGGAGAAACATTCGGTCGCCCGCCTGATTGGCGCACCGCCCGGCTATGTCGGCTATGAGGAGGGCGGCGCGCTCACCGAGGCCGTGCGGCGTAGGCCCTATCAGGTCATACTCTTCGACGAGATCGAAAAGGCGCATCCGGATGTCTTCAACGTGCTGTTGCAGGTGCTTGACGACGGCCGGCTGACCGATGGTCAGGGCCGCACCGTCGATTTCCGTAATGTGCTTATCGTCATGACGTCCAATCTCGGTGCCGATTTCCTCGTCATGCAGAAGGAGGGCGAGGATTCGGCTGCCGTGCATGATGAAGTCATGCAGGTGGTACGGGCTCATTTCCGGCCGGAGTTCTTGAACCGGATCGACGAAATCATCCTCTTCCACCGGCTGCGGCGCGAGGATATGGCGGCGATCGTCGACATCCAGATGCGGCGGCTCGGCAAATTGCTGGCGGATCGCGACATCACCCTCGACCTGCATCCTGGCGCCCGCGCCTGGCTTGCCGAAAAGGGTTACGATCCGGCCTATGGCGCAAGGCCTTTGAAGCGCGTCATTCAGAAGGCGGTCCAGGATCTGTTGGCGGAGAAGATCCTCGCTGGCGAGATCCACGACGGCGACCGGGTGACGATCAGTGTCGGCGGCAATGGGCTCGTGCTCGAACCGCATCGTCCTACGGGCGAGCGCGGCGCGACCGTGGTGAATTTCGCCAAAGGCGCCTGAACCAAAGGTAGCCGAAGAGCATGGTTCCGAAGGGAGAAAGCCAGACTGCCCAAAAGTTTGGCTTGACTCTTGCTCGGGGTCGGGCAGGCTAAAGGCGCGATGGGGCTGCTGGAAGAAGCGGCCCCATGTCAGCGACCCACTCGACAGAATTGTTGACCGGAATCGCCTCGCTTTTAGCCCAAGCTGAGCGGTAATCTGCGCTTTTTCGCGCTCTTGAGCTGGAAAGCGCGGTCTGCTATCGGGAAGTGGGTTTCGCAATTAGAAATATTAGAAATAGAGGAGAGAAAGAAATGCAGCTGGCTGCGGCCTATGCCGAAAAGAGCGTCGATGAAATCAAGGCAGCGCTCGCTGGCGCGACCTTGCGGGTCTATTCCTGCCCTCAGCCCAAAACCCCGGATCATCCGATCATCCGGAATGGTTTTCTGGCCGAATTCACGCTCTCATCCCCGGCCTTCAATGGCGACGAGATCCTTGCCGAGCCGGTTCCGGCGAAGAACGTTGGCACGCCTCTGTTCTCACGCGCGACGACCCCTGATGGCGCAGTGATCGGCGATTTCAGCGCCGGCCCTGGCGATTCCGACATCAAGCTGAAGGAAGTGTCCTGCTCCAAGGACGCGATCGTGACGCTCACCCAGCTTCAGATCCGTCCCGGCGTCGACAACGGCAAGCAGCCGCTCTCGCCGCGCGACAAGATGGTTGAGCAGTTCAACATCAGCCAGCTCTCGCACGAGAACACCTATCACTGGAACCACGACTTCGAAGCCCGTAAGACGAAGTAAGGTTTCCGTCTCCGGCTACGAGCTGGATGCCAATTAAAAAGCCCGGTCCAAAAGGCCGGGCTTTTTGGTTTTCTCTGCGGGCCGGAAACGACCGCTCCGCAGGCTTTGCGGGCTGGTTCTGCTACTTGACCGAGCCGATTTTGATCGGCGCCGTCAGGTCGGCATATTCGACCTTGAGACCGGCCTTGATGACCGCCGCTTCATCGGGATACCAGGTCGATTCATGGTCCAGCATGTCGTATTTGTTCAGAACCTGAACATATTTCGACTTATAATCCACTTCGCAGCGCAGACCCTTGCCGGGATTGTCGGTCGGCCGCATCTTGCTTTCCCAATCGATGAACCAGCCTACGGGTTGGTCGCTCATGGCTTTATCCCCTCGAACAATAGCTTCTTGTCGGCCCGGTTTTAAGCCAGCGGAGGCGTCGCGTCTAGCCTCGCGCCTGGGCCTGAAGGCCGCTTTGGGCGGGTTTGAAAGTCCAGTCTCGCGAAGACCTTAAGACGGCCGTGGATAGATGCGATAACAGCTTGGAAAAACTGGATCAAAGGGTGCAATCGGGTTGGTTTTGGCTTATATTGTGAAGAGAAATTGACGCGCGATTTTACCCCTCGCTTCGAACCCAAGAAAGCCCCCAAACCTATGGGCGAACCAGCCCCCATCAACCCTGCGTCCATGCCCCCGGATGCCGATGCCTATTATGGTGCGGATTCCATCAAGGTCCTGCGCGGGCTCGATGCGGTGCGCAAGCGCCCGGGCATGTATATCGGCGATACGGATGATGGCTCGGGCCTCCATCACATGGTCTACGAGGTCGTCGATAATGCGATCGACGAGGCTCTCGCCGGCCATGCGACACGCGTCACCGTGACGCTCAATTCCGACGGTTCTGTCACGGTCACCGACGATGGGCGCGGCATCCCGACCGATATCCATAGCGAGGAAGGGGTTTCGGCCGCCGAAGTCATCATGACCCAGCTTCATGCCGGCGGAAAATTCGACCAGAATTCCTACAAGGTGTCGGGGGGACTGCACGGCGTCGGCGTTTCCGTCGTCAATGCGCTCTCGACCTGGCTGAAGCTCAGGATCTGGCGCGACGGCAAGGAACATGCGGTCGCTTTCGCGCATGGCGATGTCGTGGCGCCTCTCGCCGTAACGGGGCCGGCGCCGGTCGAGAACGGCCGCGTCAAGCGCGGGACCGAGGTCACCTTTCTGGCGTCCCCCGAAACCTTCACCATGCTCGATTACGACTATGCGACGATCGAGCACCGGCTGCGCGAATTGGCCTTCCTGAATTCCGGCGTCCGCATCGAACTCACCGATGCGCGCGGCGCGGAGGTGAAGACCGAAGAGCTTTATTACGAAGGCGGCCTTGAGGCTTTCGTGCGTTATCTCGACCGTGCCAAGGCGCCGTTGATCCAAAAGCCGATCATGATCCGCGGCGAGCGCGACATGATCACCGTCGAGGTCGCGCTCTGGTGGAACGATTCCTACCACGAGCATGTGCTCGCATTTACGAATAACATCCCGCAACGCGACGGCGGCACGCATCTCGCCGGGTTTCGCGGCGCCTTGACGCGCCAAGTGACGGGCTACGCCGAGCGCTCCGGCATGACCAAGCGCGAAAAAGTGGATCTGACCGGCGACGATTGCCGTGAGGGTCTCACCTGCGTGCTGTCGGTCAAAGTGCCGGACCCGAAATTCTCGTCGCAGACGAAGGACAAGCTCGTCTCATCCGAAGTGCGGCCGGTTGTCGAGAGCCTCGTCAATGAAATGCTCGGACAATGGTTCGAGGAGCACCCGCAGGACGCCAAGACGGTCGTCGGCAAAGTCATCGAGGCGGGCCAAGCCCGCGAAGCAGCCCGCAAGGCGCGCGAACTGACGCGCCGCAAAGGCGCGCTCGATATAGCCAATCTGCCGGGCAAGCTTGCCGATTGCCAGGAACGCGATCCGGCCAAGGCCGAACTCTTTCTCGTCGAGGGCGATTCCGCCGGCGGCTCGGCCAAGCAGGGCCGCAATCGTGAATATCAGGCGGTTCTGCCGCTGCGCGGCAAGATCCTCAATGTGGAACGTGCGCGCTTCGATAAAATGCTCTCCTCTCAGGAGATCGGCACGCTGATCACGGCGCTCGGCACGGGCGTCGGGCGCGACGATTTCAACGTCTCGAAGCTGCGCTATCACAAGATCATCATCATGACGGATGCCGATGTCGACGGCTCGCATATCCGTACGCTTCTCTTGACCTTCTTCTTCCGGCAGATGCGGGAATTGATCGAGCGCGGCCATCTCTATATCGCGCAGCCGCCGCTCTATAAGGTCAAGCGGGGCTCTTCCGAACAATATTTGAAGGACGAAGCGGCCCGCGAAGATTATCTCATCAACAATGGGCTCGATTCCGCCGTGCTGCGGCTCGCGGCAGGCCAGAACTCAGGAAGAGGCGAGGAACGCGCCGGCGCGGATCTCCGCGCCATGATCGAAGAGGCGCGCCTGGTGCGTAAGATCCTTGCGAGCCTTCATTCGCGCTACGATCGCGGAATCGTCGAGCAGGCGGCCATCGCCGGAGCGCTGCGTCCGATTGGCGCGCAAGATGAGGCCGAGTCTGCCGCTTTGGCGCAAGTCATCGCCGCGCGCCTCGACCGTCGTGCCGAGGAGACCGAGCGCGGCTGGGAGGGCCATGTCGATAATGGCGGCTATGTCTTCACCCGTGAAGTGCGCGGCGTGCGGCAGGTAGCGACCCTCGACGCCGGTCTGTTGGCCTCCGCCGAGGCGCGGCGTCTGCACGAACATGCCTCTCCTTTGCGCGAGGTCTTCGCGGAGCCTGCGACTTTCGTGCGCAAAAACGACGAACGCCAAGTGGCTGGACCAGACGATCTTCTCGAAGCCGTCATGGCGGCCGGACAGAAGGGCATTTCGCAGATGCAGCGCTATAAAGGCCTCGGCGAAATGAACCCCGAACAGCTCTGGGAGACGACGCTCGATCGCGATGCGCGCTCGCTGCTGCAAGTGAAGATCAAGGAAGGTGACGAGGCCGACGATGTCTTCGTCAAGCTGATGGGCGATGTCGTCGAGCCGCGGCGTGAATTCATCCAGGAAAATGCGCTGAGCGTCGCCAATCTCGACGTCTAGGATTCATCTGCTTCATGAAAACGTTGCTTTTGCGCCACAAGCGGCGGGATTCCACCGGCTGCTGTCGAAAAGGCCGCAGCCGCGCACCATAATCTTCGCAAGGTTTATGGCGCTTGCCTCAGTGTGAACTCTTTCGAAAAGGAGGTTCGGAAGGCTGCGTTTGGGGCTTTCGGAGGTGATTTTCCCTGTATGGCGGCGTATCGTGCAAGTCCTGCCTCCCTTCGTCCCACGGCGGCCCGGCGGTCCCGCGCGCGAGGCTTGGCAGCCCCCTTCACAAGCCCTTGTTTTCGGGTGAGAAAGTCATTTCGATGCTCCAGGCCATGGCGATTGCCGTTTGACTCGTCTATCCTGCAAGTTGCAATCTGAGGCGGTCGTTTTGGTCTTCGTGCGGCATGGACGAGATTGAATCGGGGTCGCCTTTCGGTTTCTTCTTTTCGCGTGATCTCACTTGCGAAAAGTCGCGCAGGCTTTTCTAAAAGATCAGGCTCGGGCATCGCGGTTTCGTCGAGGCCTAATCATCGGTCGGCGGGCAAAGAATGGCCCCGCACAAGAGACCTTGTCACGTGGAGCGTCACGCATGAGAAACACGCAGCTACACAAGGTTGAGCCAGGCGAAGGAGAACATCAGACCTTCGACATCGGCTCAATGCTCGTAGAGCGTGAGGCTGAACGCTATAGCCTGCACACGCAGCATCTGAACGAAATGATGGTGCGCGTTCTGCAAACCATCGGCTTCGATGTCGGCTTCAAAAGCGGCCGCGGTCAATATCTCTGGGATCGCAAGGGCGACCGCTATCTCGACCTGCTGAGTGGCTGGGGCGTTTTCGGCTTGGGCCGCAATCATCCGACGGTGCGGGATGCTTTGAAAACCGTGCTCGACGCGGATCTGCCGGGCCTGGTGCAGATGGATCTGCCGCTGCTGGCCGGTCTTCTCGCCGAACGCCTGCTGCGCTACGTGCCTTATCTCGACAAGGTGTTCTTCGCCAATTCCGGTTCGGAGGCAGTCGAATCGGCGATCAAATTCGCCCGCCGCGCGACCGGCCGCTCAGGCATCGTCTACTGCGACCATGCCTTCCATGGTCTCTCCTACGGCGCCTTGGCTCTGAACGGTGACAATACGTTTCGCGAGGGCTTCGGGCCCTTGCTGCCCGACTGCCACGAGATCCCGTTCAACGATCTCGCAGCTCTGGAAAAGGCGCTGCGCACTCGCCAGATCGCGGGTTTCATCGTCGAGCCCATCCAGGGCAAGGGCGTGAATATGCCGGACGACCTCTATTTGCGCGGCGCCCAGGCGCTATGCCGCAAATACGGCACGCTCTTCATCGCCGACGAGATTCAGACCGGCATGGGCCGCACCGGGCGGTTCCTCGCCGTCGAACATTGGAATGTCGAGCCCGACATGGTGCTCCTCGCCAAGACGCTCTCCGGCGGGCACGTGCCGGTCGGCGCGGTACTGACGCGCAAGGCAGTCTTCGACAAGGTCTTCACCCGAATGGACAAGGCCGTGGTGCATGGCTCGACTTTCGCCAAGAACGATCTCGCCATGGCGGCGGGTCTGGCGACGCTCGAAGTCATCGAGCAGGAACGCCTCATCCAAAACGCGGCGAAGACCGGGGCGCGGCTTCTCGCCGCCTTCGAGGCCATGGTGCCGCGCTACGAGCTTTTGAAGGCCGTCCGCGGCAAAGGGCTCATGATCGGCATCGAATTCGGGCCGCCGAAGAGCTTGAAGTTGAAAGCCTCGTGGACCTTGCTCGAGGCGGCCAATGCCGGCCTCTTCTGCCAGCTCATCACCGTGCCTTTGTTCAAGGATCACAAAATCCTGGCGCAGGTCGCGGGGCATGGCATCCATACGATCAAGCTTCTGCCGGCCATGATCCTGACCGACACGGATTGCGATTGGATCGAGCAATCGTTCGAGCAGGTGATCGCCGACAGCCATAAGGTGCCGGGCGCCGTCTGGTCGCTTGGCAAGACTCTGGCCGAGAACGCGATCAAGTCCCGCGCGGCGAAGTAGGACCGGCTCGTCCTATTTCGCCGGAACCGGGCAGCACAAGTCGCCCTCTTCGCATTTGAGGTAATATTTGAGCACCTCGACGCGTTTGCTCGTCACGCCTTCTTTGCACTCCGACATAATCATCGGATAGACCGTGCCTTGCGCAACGCCGGAGGCGGCGAATGTGCATTCGGCGTCCCGGAAGGCGAGCCAGGCCTTCTCTGCCCCGACCAGAAGTTTGAGCGTGTCCGCATCGCCCTTCAGGCGCTCGCTGATCTGTTTGTAAAGGCTGTTCAGCTCGGCATCCGCTTTCATGTAAGATTCATTGGCGCAAATATTCATCGTCGTCTGGTCGCGCTGGCCATTTGGACTGCAGTCCGTCGCCTGAGCGGGTCCGAGAGGGAGGGCCGTGAGAAATCCTATGAATGCAAATGAAAGGCGCATGACGATTTTCCTTTGAAATGGAGGCTCAACCGGGATCGCTTTGGCCCGAGTTCAGCCGGTTTCAGTCATGAGTGGCAAGAGCCTGCGGAAAGGTTCACGCTCGGTTCTAGCCTGAGGCCTGAACGACGGCCGCTTGTGTCGCCTCCCACATTGCGCTATATGCAGCGCTCCGCCGCCAATGTAGATTTAATGTCGCGCCAAATGCCTGTTTCCAATGGGCTTTGCGACAGGGTCAGAAGGTCAGTTCTATGAAAGCCGATATCCATCCGCAATATCACCTGATCAAAGTCGTGATGACGGACGGGACCGAATTCATGACCCGCTCGACCTATGGCAGCGAGGGCGACACGCTGAACCTCGACATCGATCCCAAGACCCATCCGGCCTGGACCGGCGGCTCGCAGCAATTGCTCGACCGCGGCGGCCGCCTGTCGCGCTTCAACTCGCGCTTCGGCAACATGGCCTTCGGGAAGAAGTAAGCGCGGCGCGGCGAGCGAACCTTCTCCCTGTGGGAGAAGGTGCCGCCGGAGGCAGCGGATGAGGGGTTACAATTTCTGAACTGAGGACCGAAACCCCTCGCCCGGTCAGCTCCGCTGACCGCCCTCTCCCACAGGGAGAGGGTGTGCACGACGCCGCTTAACGCCTCATCTCAATTGAATCTAAAATCCCCGCTCGGCCAAAAGCCGCGCAATCGCTTCGCGCAGCTCGGCGATGCCTTCGCCGGTCTGCGACGATGTGAAGATCACTTGCGGGAAAGCCGCCGGCCTCTTGCTGATTGCGTCTATCGTGCGTGCCAGGCATTGCGCGGCATCCGAGGGTTTCACCTCGTCGCGCTTCGTCAAGACGATCTGATAGGACACGGCGGACTTATCGAGGAGATCGAGCATCTCGTCGTCGATCGCCTTCAATCCATGCCGGCCATCGATGAGGACGAAGACCCGCAACAGCGTCGGCCGTCCGCGCAGATAGTTCTGCATGAGCTTCGTCCAGGCCGCAACCTTCTCCTTGCCCGCCGCCGCATAGCCATAGCCTGGCATATCGACAAGCCGCAGTCGCGCCGCCTCCACCGTTCCGCTTAAAGCAAAGAAGTTCAATTCGCGCGTACGGCCCGGCGTATTCGACGTCCGGGCGAGCGCCTTGCGATTGGTGAGTGCGTTCAAAAGCGAGGATTTGCCGACATTGGAGCGGCCGGCAAAGGCGATCTCGGGCGCGCCTTGCGGCGGCAGATTGCCCAAGCTTGGCGCCGCCCATATGAAATCGCATTCGCCGGCAAAAAGCTTGCGGCCGATCTCATGAAAATCGTCTTCGAGCTTTGCTCCGTCCGTTTCCAAGATCATACCTTGCACGGTTCGCCCTTCTCCCGCTTGCGGGAGAAGGTGGGTGGCCCTCGCCTCAGCGAGGGTCGGATGAGGGGACGTCATCAATATGCACCAACCCTCATCCGTCGCCGCTTTGCGTCGACACCTTCTCCCGCAAGCGGGAGAAGGAAGAGTTCTAAGTCACTGCCTTCTTGCGGAACATGCCCGCCAGATTGTCCCATAGTTCCACCTTCACGCCGGCGCGGCGCATGATGAACGTCTGCTGGATGACGGAAAGCGTATTGTTCCAGGTCCAGTAGATGACAAGGCCCGAGGGAAACGTGCCGAGCATGAAGGTGAAGATCACCGGCATCCAGGTGAACATCTGACGTTGGATCGGATCCGGCGGTTCCGGATTCATCTTCATCTGCACGAACATCGACACGCCCATGATCAAGGGCCAGATGCCGATGGCGAGGAAATGCCCGACAAGCGGAAGCGTTGTCGGATCGTAAGGCAGGAGCCCGAAGAGATTGAAGACATTTGTCGGGTCCGGCTGCGACAGATCCTTGATCCAGCCGAAGAAAGGCGCCTGGCGCATTTCGATCGTGATGAACAGAACCTTGTAGAGCGCGAAGAACACCGGGATCTGAATGAGCATCGGCAGACAGCCGGCGACGGGATTGATCTTATCCCGCTTGTAGAGCTCCATCGTCTCTTGCTGCTGCTTTATTTTGTCGTCGGCATAGCGCTCGCGGATCGCCGCCATCTGCGGCTGCAGCGCTTTCATCTTGGCCATCGAGAGATAGCTGCGATTGGCCAGCGGGAAGAAGACGAGCTTGACAAGCACCGTCGTGATGAGGATCGAGACGCCGAAATTGCCGACGTAGCGGTAGATCAGATCGAGCAGGGCGAACATCGGCTTGGTGATGAAATAGAACCATCCCCAATCGATCAGAAGATCGAACTTCTTGATGCCGAGATTGTCTTTGTAATAGTCGAGCGTCTGGGTTTCCTTGGCGCCCGCGAAGACGCGCGTCGCGACGGTGGCCGAAGCACCTGGTGCGATGGTTTGGGCAGGCTCCAGAGTATCGGTCTGATAGCTCTTCTCCACCGTGCCACTTGCCGAGAAGCGACCCTCGAAAGGCTCTGTCTGATCGGGCACGATTACCGCCGCCCAATATTTATCGGTGAAGCCGAGCCAGCCGCCGGTCCCGCTCAAAGACTTTTGCGCACGGGTCTCTTTCTCGATCCCGTCATAGGTCAGTTCCTGCACACCTGAATCGCCGATAATGCCGACCATGCCTTCATGCAGCACGGCATAGCCCGACGTCTTCGGTTTGCCGTGGCGCGACACCAGCGCATAGGGATTGAGCGTCACCGGCTGGGCGCTCTTGTTCTCGACCGTGTCCGTCACCGTGAACATGTAGCGGTCGTCGACCGCTATCGTGCGGTGAAAGACAAGTCCTTGCCCATTGTCATAGGTGAGCGTCAGAGGCTTGGCCTCGGAAAGCACGTCGCCGTCGGCGGTCCAGAGCGTATCGAACTTCGGAAGCGGCTGACTTCCGCCGACAAATCCAAGCTCCGCATAAAAGGGAGACGGTCCGCCGGACGGCGACAGCAAGATGATGTTCGGACTATTGGGATTGGTCGTCTCGCGATAGGCCTTCAGCGAAACGTCGTCGATCCGTGCGCCCTTGAGCGCGATCGAGCCGAAAAGGCTTTTCGAGTCGAGCTTAACCCTGGGACTTGCGGCAAGCGCCTCGGCACGGCTCAACTGAACGCCAACGGCGGGCGCGCTCGGCGTCACCCCGCCTTGCGGCGGCGCCGTCGGGCTTGGAGCAGGTATGGCGTCCGGCGAACCTGGCGCCGGCGGGGTAGCGGGCTTCGCGAGTTCCGCCTGCGTCTGACGGGTCTTTTCGAATTGCGGCTGGGCGAAGAAATATTGCCATCCGACGATCACGAGAATCGACAAGGCGATCGCCAGAAAGAAATTCCGATTATCCTGCGTCATGACGTTTGCGTCTGGTCCTTAAGGATGATTTTTACGGAAATAGCGATCAGGCCGTTTTACGCATGATCTTGGCCGAAAAGTCGAGCCGCCTTTTCGAGATCGAGCTTCTTTCTAGGAACGTCCCGGAGAGGCTTTGCGGCGTGCCGGCTTGCCCGTCGAAGGCCGCTGCCGTGCCAGCCGCTGGATCTTGCGAATGGCATTCGCAAGATCGGCCTGCAAAGCTTGAAAATCCGTCGTGAGAGCTTCGGCTTTAGCCACGATGACATAATCACGGCCGGGGCAGGCCGAAAGGTCCGGGGAGAGCCGCAAAGCTTCCTTTAAGCGGCGTTTGATCCGGTTTCGCTGGACGGCGCCCCCGATACGCTTTGTCACAGTGATCCCGAACCGCGCCGGTGCCGCGATTTGAGCGGGCTCAGCCGCCTCGGTCAGCGCTGTGGCCTGAAGAGTGAAAGCCCGGGCGTGAAACCGTTCGCCCTTGGCCGCCCGCAAAAAATCCGCCCGCCGCTTCAGCCGTGGCGCAGGCAGGGGCTTTTGAGGAATTTGGCGGTCGATGGCTTCGGGAAGCTCCCGCATCTTCCGGTCAGGCCCTTAGCGAAAAGAGAAAGCCATGCGGGGCGGCTGAAACGCGATTGGCTTTAAGCGGAAAGACGCTTGCGGCCCCGCGTACGCCTTGCCGCGATAATCTTGCGGCCACCGACCGTCGCCATGCGGGCCCGAAAACCGTGCCGGCGCTTGCGAACGAGCTTGCTCGGCTGGTAAGTACGTTTCACCTTATTGCTCCATGTCGAAAACCCCGTCCGGCGTTTTCGCGCATGCGGCGGGTTTGGTCTTGCTTTAAGCCAGCCCGGTAAACCGGGGTCAAGCTGAAATAAGCGGGCTCGAAACCGGCTGCCTTATGCGGCAATATAGGCTGCAAGTCAACGAAGCCTTGCCTGACACGAACCCGAGGCAATTTGGATTTTTTGAACGATATTCCAAGTTGAAACAAAAACTTAATGCGCCGTCTCAATCGTATTCGAAGCGATGATGCGTAGCGGTATTGAACAAAGCCGGGGGCTGGCCGCCAAAACCGGGCTATTCCATAAAGATAGAAAAGTTGTTAGCTCTTTGACTTGCAACAACGATTGCCGATAAAAAACGGCGCTTTTCAGCCGAAGCTAGCAAATTAGATATCCATTTTAGACCGCCCTTTGACCGGTTATTTGCTGCACGAGACTTCGGCCGGCATGAGAGGCGTGACATAAAAGCTTGAATTCGAGGAGCTATCTATAAACGAGAGTGTGCTCACCTCCATGACCAATTCGCCTTCGGCGAAGGTCGACTCCGTTGCGCCTGCCGGGGCGGACGGCGAGGCGAACACCTGTGCCTTCCCGCAGGCGAGTTGGACCGAGGCCGATCGTCTTGCCGCGCTCGACCGCTACAGGATTCTCGATACGCCGCCGGAACGGGCCTTCGACGACATCGTCTGGCTCGCCGCGCAAATCTGCAAGACGCCGATGGCGAGCTTCAGTCTGGTTGCGCAGGACCGGCAATGGTTCAAGGCCGAGGTCGGAAACGTCTTTCATGAGGCGCCGCTGGAAGGGTCGATCTGCCTGACCGCCATTCAGCAGCAGAGCCTCTTCGTGGTGGAGGATCTTTCCAAAGACGAACGCTTCGCCAATCATCCCTACGTCATCGGCGAGCCGCATTTGCGGTTTTACGCCGGTCTGCCTTTGATCGCCGAAAACAGCTATCCGATCGGCACGCTTTGCGTCCTCGATCATAAGCCGCGCAGCCTGTCGCCGGACGAAGCCTCGGCCCTCGAAGCGCTGGGGCGGCAGATCATGAACCAGCTCGAATTGCGCCGGGCGCTGGTCTGGCAGGAAAGCGACGTCGCGCAATTGCGCCGCACGGAAGAATTTCTGCGCAAGACGGAAGAATTCCGCCGCGAACTCAATGAAACTTTGGAACAGCAGATCGCAGAACGCACGCGCGAACGCGATCGCATGTGGTTTTTGAGCCAGGACCTGCTGCTCGTCGCCCGTTTCGACGGGACCATCGTCGCAGCCAACCCGGCTTGGCACAAAACGCTCGGCTGGCGCGAAGAAGATCTTCTCGAAAGATCGGTTTTCGATTTCATCCACGCGGAGGACCGCACCGTCGCGCAGGAAGAGCACAATCAGATCCTGCAAGGCCTGTCCGGCACGCGCGTCGCGCTCCGCCATCGTCATGCCAATGGCACGCACCGGCTTTTGTCATGGACGAATATCGCGGATGACGGGTTCATCCATGCCATCGGGCGCGACATCACGCCCGAGCATGAAACCGCCCAGGCCTTGCAGCGCGCCGAAGAAGCCTTGCGCCAATCGCAGAAAATGGAAGCCATCGGCCAATTGACCGGCGGCATCGCGCATGACTTCAACAATATCCTGACCGGCATTGTGGGTTCGCTCGAATTGATGCAAAGGCGCATCGCCGCGGGCCGGACGGGCGAAATCGGCCGCTATGTGAACGCGGCCATCACCTCGGCCAATCGCGCCGCGGCGCTGACGCATAGGCTTCTTGCTTTTGCGCGGCGGCAATCGCTCGATCCCAAACCGATCGACGTCAATCACCTTGTCGTCTCGATGGAGGATCTGCTCCGCCGCACGCTCGGTGAGAATATCGCGATTTCGACCGCGCTCGAACCGGCGCTCTGGCCCGCCTTCTCGGACGCCAATCAGCTCGAAAGCGCGCTTTTGAATCTCGTCATCAATTCGCGCGATGCGATGCCGGACGGCGGCAAGCTCACGATCAGCACCCGCAATGCCGAGCTGATCGGTTCGGGCACAAGCGACGATGACGGCTTTTCGCCTGGCGATTACGTCGAGATTTCGATCGCCGATACGGGCACCGGCATGGCGCCGGAAGTGCTCGAAAAAGTCTTCGATCCCTTCTTCACGACGAAGCCGATCGGGCAGGGCACCGGCCTCGGCCTTTCAATGATCTATGGCTTCGTTCGTCAATCGAATGGCCATATCAGCGTCGACAGCACGGTCGGGCAAGGCACCATGATCACGCTTTACCTGCCGCGCCATCACGAGGCCGAAGACGAGGTCAGCAGCAGCGCCGCGCCGAGCGAAGCGCCGCGCGCGCAGACGGGCGAGACCGTGCTCGTGATCGAAGACGAAGATGCCGTGCGCATGCTCGTCATCGAGGTCTTGGAGGAGCTCGGCTATACCGTCATCGAAGCCATCGACTCGAAAACCGCTCTGCCGATTTTCGCGGGCGATCAGCGGATCGATCTGCTCGTCACCGATGTCGGATTGCCGGGCCTCAACGGCCGTCAGCTCGCCGAAATCGCGCGCGAGCAGAGGCCTGGCTTGAGAGTGCTCTTCATGACCGGCTACACACAGGCAGCCGCCATGCGGGGCGGCTTCCTCGAAACCGGCATGGAAATGATCACGAAGCCATTCACAGTCGATGCGCTTGCGACCCGCGTCCGCGAAATGCTCTGCCGCGACGTGGCGACGGGCGGCACGGCCTCTTAAGGCCTTACTTGATTACCGCAGTTTAAAACCCTCGATCCTTCGAGACGCGAGCTTCGCTCGCTCCTCAGGGGATGAGGGATCGGCGGGTAAGGCTGGACCCTAAGTCCGCGCTCTGGCATTGTGTTTTAAAGCGACGCCTCAAAGGCCGGCGTGACTTAACGCTGGTCCGAGATGGCCGAGGCCTGCGAGATCTGACGGCGCGGCGGCAACGGCACATTCGCCGATTGTGCGTCCGTTGGCGCAGCCTCTGCCGGCGTCGTCGAGGCGGTCGGTTGCGGATCTGAAGATTTCCACCACATGACGCGGCTCAACACGGAATCGCCGCCCGATTTTTCCGCGGGCGCCGCGGCATAGCTCGCAACCGACTGCGGCTTCGCCGGCGCGGCCAGGAGCTGAGTTTGGGCCTGTTTGGTGGCATCGGCTTTCGCCTGTGCGATCTGGACGGCCGGCGGCACCGGCTTCTTCTTGCCGCCTTTGCCCTCGTCGAGCGCTATATCGACGGGCCCTTGCGCCAAGGCCTCCGGACGGCTGACTTCGGGAAGACTGGCATTGGCGAAAGACGGATGCTGGCCGCCATCCGCATAGACGGTGCGAATCGGCTTGACGCCCTGGCTGATGAGTTCGGCGACGCGGGCGCCGTCCTCGGTTTCCTTGGCCTCGACCTGTGCCTGAACGGCGTCATCATGTTTCAGCGCCGGGCAGGCCTCGGTCGGTTCCATTCTTCCGTTGCCGACTGGCGTTTCGTTGAAGACGTAATGCTTGTCGCACACGCCGACATTGACCTCGGCCTCGGTCACCTCGAAATTATCCGAGCCTTCCTTCAACTGCTTCCAGAACGCGATATTCGGATCGGCCCGGTACTTGGCCATGTTCTCCGCGTTCATGTGGAAGGGGTAGGATTGCATCTGGATCTCGCGCTGGCCGCCATTGAAGGCATCGCGCGCGAGCGCATAGATCTCGGCGATCTGCTGGTCCGTCATCGAGAAGCACCCCGCCGACGAACAGACGCCATGCACCATGATCGAACCGCCGCTGTGACCCAAGGCCCGGTCATAGGCGTTTGGATAGCCGACGTTGAACGAAAGATAATAGGCGGAATTCGGGTTCATCTGACCCGGCGTGATCGAATAGAATCCTTCCGGAACCTGACGGTCGCCCTCGCGCACCTTCGGCCCGAGCTGACCCGACCAGCGGCACATCGGGAAGGTCTTCAGATGGGTATAATGCCCATCGGCCTTCATCTTCCAGATTTCGAGTTCGGCTTCTTTTTTATAGGTGCGAATCAGAACCGGGGCATTCTGCGAGGTGCCTTTGTTGCGCATCAGCGCCAAGGTCTCGGGCGGCACCGGATAATAGGCCCGCATCGCGGAGCCCGTCATCGAATCCTCGCAGCCGGCAAGCAGCGACGCGGCGCCAATGGCCAACGCGAGGCCGCCCAAACGCGCGAGGAAAGCTCTTTTAAACCGCATCAGCCTCGTCTCGGTGTTGCCGGCCCAAACCGGCGGCGATCCGGATGAATGAGATTGAATATAAGCGTTATCCTTATAGCAAGGTTACTGCAAGGCTGCGGCATTGCTTGCTATGGTTCACAAAGCCTTATGCTTCCAAGCTTAGCCTTATATTTTTCGGCCTAGATTCAAGAACTTATCGGTTCGAGCCACACGGATGGCTTCGCTCGTCATGGAGTCGAACGGCGTCAGCGCCGCCGCGATCGCTTCGCCCGTCCAGGCAATGGCGGCCTCGGCATCGCGGTGGGCGCCGCCGAGCGGTTCCTGGATGATCCCATCGATGATCCCGAATTTGAGCAAATCTTGGGCTGTGATTTTCATCGTGGTCGCAGCGTCCTGTGCGCGACCCGCGTCGCGCCAGAGAATCGTCGCCGAGGCTTCCGGCGAAGCCACAGTATAGATTGCGTTTTCGAGCATCAGCACGCGGTTGCAGGCGGCGATTGCGATCGCGCCGCCAGAGCCGCCTTCGCCAATAATCACCGCCACATTCGGGACGCCGAGAGAGAGCGTCACATCCGTCGATCGCGCGATGGCCTCGGCCTGGCCGCGGGCTTCGGCTTCGACACCCGGAAAGGCGCCCGCCGTGTCGACGAGCGACAGAACCGGCAGGCCGAACCGGTCGGCGAGCTCCATCAGGCGCGCCGCCTTGCGATAGCCTTCGGGCCTTGCCATGCCGAAATTATGCACAAGCCGGCTCTCCGTATCGGAGCCTTTTTCCTGGCCGATCACGCAGATGGAACGGCCCCGGAACCGGCCGAAGCCGCCGACGATCGCGGCATCCTCGCCGAACGCCCTGTCGCCTGCGAGCGGGGTGAAATCGGTGATGAGGGCTGAGACATAATCGCTGAAATGCGGCCGTTGCGGATGCCGTGCGACCTGGGTTTTCTGCCAGGGCGTGAGGTTCGCGTAGAGTTCGGAGAGCGCCTTGACCGTCTTGAGTTCAAGGCGCGTCAATTCTTCGCCGATTGCTGCGACGTCACCGCGGGTGGCGAGTTCGCGCAATTCTTCGACCTTGGCCTCCAGTTCCGCGACGGGTTTTTCGAAATCGAGATAACTGCGCATGCGCCTCAAGGGCCAAGGGCCAATTTAGAGCGGCGGACCCTCGCCATTTTACTGCACCAAGTCAAGAAAAGCGGCAAAAGCAGCGCGGGAAAGGTAAATGGCACGCCAAGCCGGGCGCGTCACTGGGTTGTGAACCCTGACGCTGTACCAAATATACGGGCCTGAGCGAACAAGCTGAAAAGGACAGGATTTCGAGCATGTGGCCATGGTTAGACCGGACGGGACGTTTTTCGGCGCTGCGCGCCCTGACATTCGCTCTCGTCATCGCGCCGGCCGTCTGGCTCGGAACCGAGGCGGTCATGGACTGGTTCGGTCCGCGGCCCGTCACCGAGGCCATTCACCAATCCGGGCTTTGGGCCATTCGCCTGCTCGCATTGTCCTTGGCGATCACGCCTTTGCGCGCCGCGACCCGCGCTTCAAAACTGATCGGTGTGCGGCGCATGATCGGCGTGGCGTCTTTTGCCTATGCCGCTTTGCATCTTTCGCTCTATGTCCTCGATCAGCATTTCGCGCTTTTGCATGTTGCCTCCGAGATCGCGCTGCGGATCTATCTGACGATCGGCTTTGCGACCCTCGTCATTCTCTCCGCGCTGGCCGCGACCTCGACCGACGGCATGATCAAGCGGCTCGGCGCTCAGAGATGGACGCGCCTGCATAAATGGGTCTATGCGGCGGCGGCGCTCGGCACGATCCATTTCTTCATGCAGTCGAAGCTCGATGTGAGCGAACCCATCATGATGGGCGGCATATTCGCGCTTCTTCTGGCCGATCGCGCGCTCATGCGCTTTGTCAGAGACCCGGCGCCTTGGGCGCTTGCTGCTCTGGCCATAGGCATCAGCCTGGCGACGGCGCTTTTCGAGGCAGGCTGGTATTCGCTCGCGAAGGGCGCGCCCTTCCTGTTCGTGCTCGACGCCAATCTCGACTTTTCATTCGCGATTCGGCCAGCATGGTTCGTTCTCGCGGCCGGCATGACGCTGGTGGCAGCCCGCATCTTGCGGGTTTGGATCGGCGGCACGGCGGCCTCGCGCGACCGCCAGCCTCCGGCGCAGACGCGGCAGGCCGCCGAGGCCGTCTGATGCGCTAGCTCTGCGTTTGCGTCTTCTGCGGCCCCGGCAAATTGCCGTGTCTGGCGAGGTGGCGCGCAACCCGTTCCGCAGCCGAAGGATCGGCGAAATTGCCGCCTTCCATCGCGTTGAAATCCCGCGAGGCCGAGAAAAACTTGAAACCGTCCTGCCCGTGTTCTCTGGCGACGATTCCAACGGTATGGCCTGAAACTTCGATCACATAGGCGTCGGGCATGATTTGCTCCCCTCAACTTTTTTAGTCTAGTAATTTTATAGACTATAAGTCAAGCGATGCTAAGACTTTGATACGACGTTATTTTGACACGCAATCTGATGCCAAAAGTCCGCAGCTTCATGGGATTGTGCTCTCTCAGTCGAACAGGCTGGAGACGCTTTCTTCCTTGGCGGTGCGGGCGATGGCCTCGCCGATCAGCGGCGCGATCGAGATCACCCTTATATTATTGGCGACGCGCACGGCTTCGGTCGCCTGAATCGTGTCGGTCAGCACCATTTCCTTGAGACAGGAGGCGGAGATGCGGGCGACCGCGCCGCCCGACAAGACACCGTGCGTGATATAGGCGTAGACTTCGAGTGCGCCCTCACGCAGCAGGGCTTCCGCCGCATTGCAGAGCGTGCCGCCTGAATCGACGATATCGTCGATCAGAATGCAGGTCCGGCCGGCGACGTCGCCGATGATGTGCATCACTTCCGATTCGCCGGCGCGTTCGCGGCGCTTGTCGACGATCGCCAAGGGCGCATCGATGCGTTTGGCGAGCGCGCGGGCGCGCACCACGCCGCCGACGTCGGGCGAGACGACCATGAGATTTTCGAGCGGCAATCTCTGCTTGATGTCGTGCACCATGACGGGGGCGGCGAAAAGATTATCTGTCGGGATATCGAAAAAGCCCTGGATCTGGCCGGCATGCAGGTCGACCGTCAGAACCCGGTCGGCGCCGGCCCTTGTGATGAGATTGGCGACGAGTTTCGCCGAAATCGGCGTGCGCGGCCCGGCTTTGCGATCCTGCCTCGCATAGCCGAAATAGGGCATGACGGCGGTGATGCGCCGCGCCGAGGCACGCCGCAAGGCATCCGTCATGATCAGGACTTCCATCAGATGATCATTGGCCGGAAACGACGTCGATTGAACGATGAACGCGTCCTGGCCGCGGACATTTTCAAGAATCTCGACGAAGATCTCCATGTCCGCGAAGCGGCGCACCTGACATTTCGTGAGAGGTACGCCGAGGTAGGCGGCAATGGCCTCGGTCAAAGCACGATTTGAATTACCCGCCAGGATCTTCATCGTGCTTGTCCATCAGGGTATTCGCCACCCGTGCTTGCCGGCCCGGAAAACGGATCCGAGTTCGCTGCCTCTTAGCAGCGACAGGCAGGCTGAACAATAAGGCGGCTGACGCCCGGATGCGCTCCAAGGCCGCAGTCCACTTCTTATTTTACGCGCGCCCATGTTTCGGAGCCGCAAGCGCCGCCGCCCGGAGAGCAGCCTTGGATCTGTAAGGCCTGCTCGCCTTGCTGGGAAATTTTCGCCGAATAGGTCTGGCCGTCTTCGGCATTATAGGTCCAACCCGACCAAACGTTCTCGCCGGCTTTCTGCATATTGATCAGGACTTCGATGCCCATCACCGACCGGCTGCGCTTGCTCGGGTCGGGATTGTGGTCGTCCTTGCCGGCCGGCGTCGAAGTGCTCGCGATAAAGCCGCAAAGCGCCGCACCGCAATGTTTGATGCGGACCGTGGCTGTGCCATCGGCCACGCGCCAGTCGCCCACAGGATCGGCCAAGGCAGCAGAGGCTGCGAATATCGTAGCGGTCGAAGCGAGAACGATCAGGGTCGGCATAAATTTCATGATTAATCCTCTTCCGAATCCATCTTTGTGGGGGTCATAGAGCATGATCGCCGTCTCGAAAAGGCTTCGCCCTCGCCATCATGCGTCAAACCTGGACACATACGCGAGATTGCCCATCGTTTTTGGCGCGATGCGGCGATTTTGTCTCTCGGCCATGTAGGATTTGCGTTTCACCTGCGTAATCAATGAAGTCTTTTGGTCAACGCAGCGCTGCGGCGGCGCCGGGGGCGGGCTCTTGTGGTACCGAAGCGGCCATGGCCGGCGGCGTACCCGGGACGCTTGTGGTGCCGTCCTCCGAGGCCTTGGCCACGAATGCCTTGGCGGAGGGCGACGACGCGGCGGCGATCGCTTCCGGCATATTCGACAGAACCGCGGCGAGATCGCCGGCGCTTTTCGCGGCGATCTGCGTCAGCGCGGCGTCGTCGACCGCCTCCAGGCTCCCCGACGCGCCTTTGACGAAGACCAGATCGTCGATTCTTTGCGTCCGCCGCTTTTTGGCATCATAGACGTCCCAGATGAGCGCGAATGTCGCTCCGCCCTCGGCGGGCGATGCGCTCAAATAGCCGCGCACGAGATAATTGGCGGCTTTCGCGTCCGTCAGATTGATGTCCCGCTCCCGTGCCGCTTGTGTGAAAATGGCCGAGAGGTGCCCAGACACCGGTGCCGAGACCCCTTGAATATCGGCTATGGCAACGCTTGCTCCGTGCGGGCTCACGCCCTCGCGCTGGACCATATTGGTCCGCTGCGGCAGTTGCGGCTGGGGTTCGCGCTGGGCTGTCGTCTCGACGCAGCCCGCAGCGAGCGCCGTCAGGCCGCAGATGATCAGAAGTTTCGCGGCGCGGGCCGGCATTGATATTTTGCTAACCATCACCTCTAGAGCTAAACCGAATCCGGTGTGAGGTCCAGAGAGGCCAGCGCCAGGCTTCCGCTTTGCTTAATAAGGTGTCCGAAACAACGAGGCCCCGCGCGACGAGCCTTTCCTCGCTCCGCGCGCCTGCTTAAATCAGGACCATGAGCCCATCTCCAAAAAGCGCCGTGGCGCCTGAAAGCCCAAAGCTCGACGAGACAGCCGGCGCGGTCCCGGAGCCGGAACAGGCTGCGGATGCTTTGGCCGGTTCGGACGAACCGGGCGATCTGGCCGAGCTCGACCTGCAAGCCGATGACCCGTCGCTGCCTGCGACGGTCCGGCAAGGCGCAGCCACTATTCGCGCATTCTGGAAACATGCGCCGGTCGGACCCGGCGTCTATCGGATGTTAGGCGCCGACGGCGAAGTGCTCTATGTCGGCAAGGCGAAAAGCGTCCGCAAGCGCATCGCGAGCTATGCGCGGGCGGCAGGTCATACGAACCGCATCGCGCGGATGATCGCGCTGACGACCTCGATGGTCTTCGTCTCGACCGGGACCGAGGCCGAAGCCCTGCTGCTCGAGACCAATTACATCAAGCAGATGAAGCCGCGCTTCAACGTTCTGATGCGCGACGACAAATCCTTTCCCTATATTCTGCTCACCAAGGATCATCTGGCGCCGCAGATCACCAAGCATCGCGGGGCGAGGAGCCGCAAGGGCGATTATTTCGGGCCTTTCGCCAGCGTCTGGGCAGTCAACCGCACCTTGAACGCGCTCGAGCGGGCCTTTCTTTTGCGGTCCTGCTCGGATTCCTATTTCGAGAATCGCACGAGGCCTTGTTTGCTCTATCAGATCAAGCGCTGCTCGGCGCCCTGCACGGGCGAGATCAATGCCGAGGATTATGCGGAACTCGTGCGCGAGGCGCATGATTTTCTATCGGGCAAGAGCCGCGCTGTGCGCGATACGCTGGCGCAAGAAATGGCGCTTGCCGCCGACGATCTCGAATTCGAACGCGCTGCCAGATTGCGTGACCGCATCGCGGCGCTTTCGGCCATTCAAGGCGCCCAGGGCGTCAATCCGAAGACGGTGGAAGAGGCGGATGTCTTTGCGATCGCCGATCAGGCCGGGCAGTTCTGCATCGAAGTCTTCTTCTTCCGCACCTATCAGAACTGGGGCAATCGCGCCTATTTTCCGCGCGCCGACAGAAGCTTTGAGCCTGCCGAAGTGCTCGATGCCTTTCTGGCGCAATTCTATTCGGACATGCCGCCGCCGCGCCTCGTGCTGCTGTCGCATGAAATTGAAAACCATGCCGTTCTCGCCGAGGCTTTGAGCGCGCGGGCCGGCCGCAAGGTCGAAATCCTCGTTCCGCAGCGCGGCGAAAAGAAGGAACTCGTCGAGCATGCGGCCCATAACGGGCGCGAGGCTCTGGGGCGCAAGCTCTCCGAAAGCGCGTCGCAGGAAAAGCTTCTCTGCGCGCTCGCCGAGGCTTTTGGCCTCGAAAAAGTGCCGCGCCGTATCGAGGTCTACGACAATTCCCACATTATGGGCACCAATGCGGTCGGCGCGATGATCGTCGCAGGTGCCGACGGTTTCATGAAAAGCCATTACCGCACGTTCAACATCAAGGGCGAGGAGCTCACGCCTGGCGACGATTACGGCATGATGCGCGAGGTTTTGCGGCGGCGTTTCACCCGGCTGCTGAAAGAAGGGAGCGTCACAGCATCTGCCGATGTCGAACAGGAGACCGCGCTTCTCGATCAGGATGCGGAGCCGGAGGAACCGGAATTCGCAGCCTTCCCGCAAAAGCCCGATCTGATCGTCATCGACGGCGGTCTGGGGCAATTCGAAGCAGCCCACAAGATTTTCGAGGAGCTCGGCGTCAAGGGCGTGACCATCGTCTCGATCGCCAAAGGGCCCGACCGCAATGCCGGGCGCGAGAGTTTTTTCATCGACGGCCGCGAGCCCTTCCGCCTGTCGCCGCGCGATCCGGCGCTTTATTTCATCCAGCGCCTGCGCGACGAGGCGCATCGTTTCGCGATCGGCACCCATAGGGCGAAGCGCAAGAAAGAATTCACCAAAAGCCCGCTCGACGAAATCGCCGGGATCGGTCCGGCGCGGAAACGCGCTCTCCTTCACGCCTTCGGGACGGCCAAAGCCATTTCCCGCGCGGCGCTCTCGGACCTCGAAAAGGTCCCTGGCATCAATGCCGCGACGGCCAAACTCGTCTATGACTTCTTCCACGATCGCCAGACGTAAGCGAGGCACTTTGCCTCAAACGTAGAGCGGGATGCGAAAAAGTGGATACCGGTTTTTCGCTAAAATCCCGCTCTAAATTACCAGAATCGATCACGTTCATGAGTTTGGGTAGGTTCAAGTCGGTCAAACCGACTTGAACCTACCCAAACTCATCGTGATCTAATAAGCCCCATCTATTGACGGACGCACGTCGAACCTATTCCCTCGGATCATGGCCATTACAACCTTTTCTTCCGGCTCGTCCCGGTCTTGGAACCTTCCCAATATCCTGACGCTTGGCCGGATGCTGGCGGTGCCTTTCGTCGTTGCCTGCCTGTTCTGGCCGGATACGTTCTTCATGCGCTGGCTGGCGCTCGGCATTTTCATCGTCGCGGGCATCACGGATTTCCTCGACGGCTATCTCGCGCGCGCCTGGTCGCAGCAATCGGCCTTAGGCCGCATGCTCGATCCGATCGCCGACAAGCTTCTCGTGTCGGCGGTGCTTTTGATGCTCGTCGCCAATCACACGATAGCGAGCTATTCGATCTGGGCCGCGATCATCATCCTGTGCCGGGAGATTCTCGTATCCGGCCTGCGCGAGTTCCTGGCCGAACTCAAAGTGCCTCTGCCGGTCAGCCGGATCGCCAAATGGAAGACCGTGCTGCAGCTCGTCGCGCTCGGCTTTCTGATCGCGGGCTCGGCCGGTGACTATGCAATCGGCGGCATCACCACGACGGGTCTTGTCCTGCTCTGGCTCTCGGCTTTGCTGACGCTTTACACGGGCGGGGATTATCTCGTCGCCGGGTTGAGGCATGTGATTGAGGAGTAGAGAGCATTTTCAAGCGAAGTGGTCACCGGTTCGCGGATTCGGCTTTTGCCGAAATCCGTCTTTAATGATCAAATCAGGCAGGCCTGATTTGATAGAAGAAAATGCGATAAAGAACGATGCATAATCCCGAAAAGTTGCGGACTTTTCGGATAAGATCATGCGTCAAACAAAGGCAAGTCCGATGAAGGCGCTTTATTTCGCCTGGGTGCGCGAGAAGATCGGCAAGGCCGAAGAAGAGATCGCCCTGCCGGACGAGATCAAGACGGTCGGCGAACTCGTCGCCTGGATGAGCCGCCGTGGCGAGGAATATGCGGAAGCCTTCTCGACCGGCACGGTGCGCGTCGCGATCGACCGGGCGCATGCAAAGCACGATGCCATCATCGGCAAAGCCTGCGAGATCGCTTTCTTTCCGCCGATGACCGGAGGCTGACCCCGTGACTCATCCGGCGCAGTTTTGCGAAGTCAGCGTGCGCGTACAGGCCGAGACCTTCGATGCGGCGGCCGAAGCACAGCGCCTGACGGAGGGGCGCACGGATCTCGGCGCCATCGTCACCTTCACCGGCCTTTGCCGTGACGAAAGCGGAACGCTCGCAGCGCTCGAGATCGAACATTATCCGGGCATGGCTGAAGCCGAGATTTTACGCGTCGTCGAAGAAGCCCGTAGCCGCTGGCCGCTGCAAGGCGCGCTCGTCATCCATCGCTTCGGCAAGATCAAACCGGGCGAGCCGATCGTCCTTGTCGTCACCACGAGCACGCATCGCACCGAGGCCTTCGAGGCCGCCGCCTTCCTCATGGATTATCTGAAAACCCGCGCGCCTTTCTGGAAGAAGGAGCATCTTGCCGATCAAAGCTCAGGCGGCTGGGTCGCTGCGAAGGATCAGGACGAGGCTGCGGCCGGACGCTGGAAAGCGTGAGCCCCTACCAGGCAAAGCTTACCGCTCGGCGCTGTCGCCGCCTGCGAGTTTGGTCGCGAAGAGAGCGATGGTACGCGCATAGACATCCGCTTTGTTCCATTGCTGGATTACCGCGAAATTCGGCTGGCCCGGCGCCCAGCCAGCGCCCTTCTGCCAGCCATAGCTTTTGAAATAATTGGCGGTCGAGGCGAGCACGTCGCGTACGTCGTGGATCAGGTCGCGATGGCTGTTTGAATCGAAATCGACCGCGAATTTAAGGTAGGACGAGGGCATGAATTGCGTCTGGCCGATTTCGCCGGCCCAGGCGCCGCGCATGGTCGCAGGCGTAAGGTCGCCGCGTTCGACGAGACGCAAGGCATCGAACAATTCCGCCTTGAACATATCCGAGCGGCGGCAATCATAGGCCAGCGTCGCGATCGATCTGATTGTATCGAAATTGCCGGTGACCGCACCGAAATCGCTTTCCAATCCCCAGACTGCGACGATGACCGCGGGCGGCACGCCATATTGCTGCTCGATGCGGTCGAATGTATCGGCATATTGCTTCAAGAGAAGCGCACCCTTGCGGAGCCGGTCTTTATTGATCATGCGGCCGGAGAATTGCTCGAAGCTTTGATCGAAAACATGCTGGCCATGATCGCGCGACACGATGCTTGGATCATAGGCCACATTATTGAGACCGGCACTGATAGCGGCTTCGGAAATACCCTGGGCCGCGGCTTCTTTTTTTATATCGCGGAGCCATGCATCGAAGCCCGCGGGATCATGGCATGGAGCTGCCAAAGCCGGCTCGCCGATAAGGCCAAGCAAAGATGCGCCGATAAGGAGACCGGTCCAAAGACCTAGCCGATGTTTCCGCTTCTGCATCGCGCATACTCCGTTGAGTGTCTTGCATCGTAATAGGATAGCCGGAAGACGGCGACGGTTTCATCTCATGCGGACGCGCCGAAATTGAGTCGTTTCGCTGGTTGGTACGCCGTGCCGGTGCATAACAGGCGCGACCTTGACCGTATTGTGAAAATCCCGAAGGTAAAGTGCAGCCTGCTTCAAAGCGCCGTGATTTCACCGGCATAAGAGAAAACGACTTGGTTTTTAGGCATTTTGAAACAGCGAATTTTGTCTCTCAAAAGTCACACAGCGGTTGAGAACTGCGGCAATCGTCATTTCAAAATGGCAAAGTTCGTGGAACGATTTATCGTTAGCTCAGATAGAGTCGTTGATCGGATTTTGATTCCCACGACATTCGGTCGGCACACGGCGCTATCGCATCAGTTACCCACGACTGCACGACTTCAACGCCGAACCTTATCCGTTCGGCGTTTTTTTGTGCCTGTTTTTGAGCTTGGCCGAATCTGTTCCGCCGCGTTCATTCGCCCGCCATCCGCCATTGAGGTGCAGGCGATTCAATCTCTTTCAAACTGGCTTCCGCAGCCTCGATATAGTCGCGCGTCAAGGGCACGGCATCCATGCATTTGGCGAGCTGAATCTGGAACACGACCTGGCCTTCATAGCGGAAGGTCGCTTCCGAGCCGGCAAGATAAAATTCCCACATCCGGCAGAAGCGTTCGTCATAAAGCGCCTTGGCTTCGTCCCGCCTCGCTCGAAACCTTTCGCGCCAGACCCGCAGCGTTTCCGCATAATGCAGGCGCAGGACTTCGATATCGGTCACGATGAGGCCGGCCCGTTCGATCGATGGCATGATCTCGGACAGCGACGGAAGATAGCCTCCCGGGAAAATATATTTTTCAACCCAGGGATTGGTCGGGGAAGGCTCGGTCGAGCGCCCGATCGTATGGACAACGGCGATGCCTTTGGTATCGAGGAGGCGGGCGATTCCGCTGAAATAGGCGTCGTAATAATCGCGTCCGACATGTTCGAACATTCCAATTGAGACGATGCGATCGAAATGCGCGTCGAGATCGCGATAGTCTTGCCGTTGAAACGTCACTCTCCCGGCGAGCCCGGCTTCTTTCGCGCGGCCTTGCGCGATGGCGAGCTGCTCCTTCGACAAGGTGATGCCGGTTACCTGCGCGCCGCAGACCTGCGCGAGATAGAGTCCAAGACCGCCCCAGCCGCAGCCGATGTCCAGCACGGTCTGACCGGCTTCGATGAGAAGTTTCGCGGCGATATGACGTTTCTTGGCCAGTTGCGCCCGGTCGAGATCATCGTCGGGACGTTCGAAATAGGCACAGGAATATTGCCGGTCGGAATCGAGGAAGAGCGCATAAAGACGGCTGTCGAGATCATAATGGTGGGCGACATTGCGCAGCGACCGCTGCGCGTCATTGCGATCCCGCCGCCGGAACCACCCGCTCCGCAACGCCTGCAGGCGATTCAACCAGCGCGGCCTGAGATCGTAATTGCGCGCGGCAAGCGCAAGCACGTCATAGATCGTGCCTTTGGTCACATCGACGTGGCCATCCATGTACAATTCGCCGAAGGCCAGCTCGGGAGTGAGAATGAATCTCAGTTGACCCAAGGCATCGTTGAACCGGATCGCGATCAAATCGCCAGAGCCGTCGCCGACTTCGAACGTTTCGCCGTTCGCAGTCTCAATCTCGATGCGGCCTTGTCTGATGAGGGCGGAAAGAAACGATCGGAGCATGACCGGAATCCTATTTTAGAATTCACGATAACGTGACCGCGCGGTTCCTATGGAAGCGAAAGCCTGAGCCTTTTCATTGATGCTTCCAACGAAAAGGCCGAGCGCGGTTACAATGTTTCACCTTTGCGTTACAGCCCTTTGATAACGCTCAAGGCGCGCGTTAGTTCACCGATGCGAGGCTTACGCCAGCGCCGAATTGCCCGAGCGTAATGGAGGATGGAAGTCATGAAACGAATTGGAAGGATAACACTTTCGGTCGCCGCTCTTCTCGCTGCCGGCGCCTATTCACCGGCGGCTTTCGCTTTCGGCGGCCACGGCGGTGGCCATTTTGGCGGGGGGCATTTCGGCGGCTTCGGACATGGATTCGGCGGCGGTCATTTTGGGGGCTTTGGACACGGATTCGGCGGCGGTCATTTTGGTGGATTTGGCGGGCATAGATTCGTCGGCCGCGGATTCGGCGGCGGCTTCGGCTATGGTCTGTATGACGGCGGCTGGGACTATCCCGATTACGCTTATGATTATGGATATGGATATCCGTACGGCTATCCCTTTGGACCTTACGGCTATCCTTACGGTCAAGGCGTCTATTACAGCCAGGACTACGCACCGCCGGTGATCGTTAGAACCGTCCGGCACTACCATCATTATCATCATCGGAAAACGCACAAAGCGTCCAAGAAGTGACGCTAGGCGCGGGCTCGAAAAACGAGTCTTGAGCATCGCTTTTCGGATAGGGTTTCAAAGGGCCTCCGGCAATCGCGCGGAGGCCTTTTTCGTGCCGTCCTTGCGCTGCTGCAAGGCAGAAGCGCGGCCGAAAACTTTTCACATCATCAATGGTTGGTTCGCAATCCTTCGATGATTTTAATGAACTTGACCGTTCGAAAGTGAGGCGTCCGTGCGCTTGAGAATAGTGATGGAACTCCTCCTCTGACGTCACGTTGCTCAGGTGGAAATTTCGACACCTTGACAGCGATCTAAGTGAACGTTGGTTCAGCGGTTGATGATCCAAAGTGAAAACAGGCGCTGAGTTTTTCAGCCTGACAACGAAGGATGCAATCATGAGACGTATCGGAGTTTTGGCGGTTTCGACCGCGGCGATTCTCGCGGCGGGAACATTTTCGGCGGACGCGGCAGGGTTTGGCGGCTGGCATGGCGGCGGTTTCCATGGCGGCGGCTGGCATGGCGGCGGCTGGGGTGGCCGGGGTTGGGGTGGCCGGGGTTGGGGTGGTAGCGGACTCGGATGGGGTCTGGCTGGCGCTGGTCTCGGTCTCGGTCTTGGTTTGGCAGCAGCTACCGACGGTTATGGTTGGGGCGGCTATGGTGACGGGTACGGATATGGTTATGGTTATCCGGCAGCCTATGGTTACGGTTATGGCTATCCCGGCTATGGCGTAACTTATGCGGCTGTGCCCGTCTTGCAGACGGGCCGCAGCGCGGCGATGGGCGGCCTCGGCAGATATTGCACGACGCCGATCAAGAGCTGTCTTCTCTACGATCCCGCCAACATGGGCGCAGGCTGCTCGTGTAAGGTGGCTGGTGGCCGGGCTCATGGAGCCGTGACGCCGTAACCTAAACCACGTTTGGATTATTTTCATTGGCCCGTGGCGATGCTCATCGCCGCGGGCTTTTCACATTCCGTAATAGCCGCGGTACCAGTCGACGAAGGCCGGAACACCAATACTCAGTGGTGTCGATGGCCGGTATCCGGTCAGATGCGCAAGAAGATCGGTGTTGGCATAGGTTTCGGGCACATCGCCGGGCTGCATATCCATCAAATGGCGTTTGGCGCATCTGCCGGTCGCCGCCTCGATGGCGCTGACGAAATCTGGCAGCGAGACTGGGCTTCCGGCGCCTATGTTCACCACGCGCCATGGTGCTTCGGGCGAAAGCGAGTCGCCTTCCGTCGTCTTTTGCCGCTGCGGCCCGGGAGCCGGTGGGATCACCGCCGAAAGGCGTAGGATCGCCGCGGCGAGATCGTCGATAAAGGTGAAGTCGCGCCGCATGTCGCCATGATTATAGAGATCGATCGGCCGGTCCTCGAAGAGCGCCGACACGAATTTATAAAGCGCCATGTCCGGACGGCCCCAGGGGCCGTAAACCGTGAAGAAACGCAGCATCGTCACCGGAATTGCGAAGAGATGCGCATAGGCATGCGCCATCTCCTCATTGGCCTTTTTCGTCGCGGCATAAAGCGTCAGCGGATGATCGGCGCGATCTATCTCCCGGAAGGGGATGGAGCGATTGGCGCCATAGACCGAGGAGGTCGAGGCCAGCAGCGCATGGCGTGGCGGCGCGCGGCGCATGCATTCGAGAAGGTTGAAGGTGCCGGTGAGATTGGCGTCGACATAGGCGCGCGGATTGTCGAGGCTGTAGCGCACGCCCGCCTGCGCGGCGAAATGGAAGACGAGGTCGAATCCCGTGCCATAGGCGCCCTGCAACGTCTCCATATCCTCAAGCAGCAGCCGATGGGCGTGAAATCCCGGCTTGCCGGCGAGGAGCGCCTGACGCTTCTCCTTGAGGGCGAGGTCGTAATAAGGCGTGAAGCCGTCGATGCCGGTGACCTCATGGCCTTCGTCCAAGAGCCGCCGGGCGACGTGAAAACCGATGAAACCGGCCGTTCCGGTCACGAGAATGTGCATGGGTTTGGAATTGCTCCAGATCAAAGGCACGATATGTGAGACATGTCAGAAAGAGCCCGGAGGCGGGGCTTTTTTGGGTCCGCCGTCAAGGTTTTATCTCCGATCTTTCCGAAATGGCCCATTTCTTCACGAAATGAGACTTTCTGCCGCTTTTGGAACGGATCGAAATTGTATAGTAAGGCAGGCTTGGTCGCCAAAGCCCGCTTTCGGCCCACCACCGGCTACGCTGGCCGGAGACTTTCGAGGATAAATTCCGCATGGGGTACCGGCACTTCTTCGAGGACGCGATTGGCCGCCTGAAAACCGAACAGCGCTATCGCGTCTTTGCCGATCTTGAACGCGACGCCGAGCTGTTTCCGCTCGCCCACTGGCATCGCAGCCCCGGCCAGATAGAAGATGTCGTCATCTGGTGTTCCAACGACTACTTGTGCATGGGCCGGCATCCCGAAGTGATCGGCGCCATGGCGGAAGCCGCGGCGCATTATGGCGTCGGCGCCGGCGGCACCCGCAATATTTCGGGTACCAACCATCCGCTCGTCGAACTCGAGTCGGAGCTGGCGCAGCTGCATGGCAAGGATAACGCGCTGGTCTTCACCTCCGGCTGGATTTCCAATCTCGCGGCCATTTCGACGATCGCGGATTGTCTGCCGAATTGTCTCATCCTGTCGGATGCCTTGAACCATAATTCGATGATCGAGGGCATCAAGCGGTCCTCGGCCGAGCGCAAGATCTTCCGCCACAACGATCTCGATCATCTCGAAGAATTGCTGCAGGCCGCCGGGCCCGAGCGCAACAAGCTGATCGTCTTCGAAAGCCTTTATTCCATGAATGGCGATATCGCGCCGATCGGCAAGATCGCCGATCTCGCCGAGCGCTATAATGCGATGACCTATATGGACGAGGTTCATGCCGTCGGCCTCTATGGCGCGCATGGCGGCGGTATTGCCGAGCGCGACGGCGTGATGCATCGCATCGACGTTATCGAAGGCACGCTCGCCAAGGGCTTTGGCACGCTCGGCGGCTATATCGCCGCCGACAGCATGATCATCGATGCGGTGCGTTCCTATGCGCCGTCCTTTATTTTCACGACCGCGCTGCCTCCGGCCGTCGCAAAAGCGGCCTGCACGGCCGTCAAGCTCCTGAAGAACGGCGCCGAATGGCGGGCCCAGCATCAGCGTCAGTCGATGCTGACGAAACATGCTCTGAGCGCGGCGGGCCTCCCTGTGATGCCGAACCACTCGCATATCGTGCCAGTGTTCGTCGGCGACGCAGAGCGGTGCAAAGCCGCGTCCGACATGCTGCTCGAACGCCACGGCATCTATATCCAGCCGATCAATTATCCGACGATTCCGAAAACCACCGAGCGCCTGCGCATCACGCCGACGCCTTTGCACACGGACGCGCATATCGTGCATCTCGTCGAATCGCTCGTCGATGTCTGGAAGGCGCTGAAGCTGCCTTTCGTCGTCGAGCCGAAGATCGTCGAATTCAAGCGCGAGACGGTGGACGCCCGCTGCACCTTCCCGGAATTCAAACGCGCTGCCGAATAAGGCAGGCCGTTGATCTGGCTGACGTTGCAGGCGGGTGGAACAAAGCAGCCGCAGACGTACGGCACTTCCTTCTCCCGTGGGAGAAGGGCGACACGCACTGGCTGATTTCAACCTTAGATTGAAGGAAGCGTTCGGTCGGACGGCGCGATCAGCGGGCCGCGAGACGATCGGCGGCCGATTTGCAGCCACCCGTCAACTCGGCGATATGTGCCTGCAAGCAGGCCTCCGCTTCGCCGGCGCCGAGCCTGCTGCCGGGGCAAAGCCGGGCAAGATCCGAACTGCAAACGTCGTGCATGGCCGAGGCCATCGTGCCGCGGCAGGTTGCCGACACGTTCATGTAATTCGAGCCGAGACAGCGGACGACACGACCACCGCCCGCCGGCGTGCCGGAGCAATAGGTCTGGATATCGGAATCGCAGGATCTCGCGATGGCTTGGAGCCGGGCTGCGAGGCCATCCGCTGCGACATTGATCGTTCCGAGACCAACAACAAGGGCAGCGGCAAGGGCAGACGAAAATAAACGAGATGACATAATGTTCTTCCCCGGGAACAGCCGTGATTCGCTCGCTGCGCCAATTCGTAACGCAATGCGAACGCATACAATGTGCGAGCCCGCACCTTGTGTTCCAGAGTGAAACAAAAGGGAGTGATTCGCTAGATCAACTTAACTCGAGCGAAAAGGTTGCAAGATTCATGCAATTACTTGCAATGCTTTAAGCGCTGCTGCGGCGATCAGCCCTTGCGTATAGGGGTCTTTTGGCTGCGTCAGCAGGTCCGCGGCCTTGCCGCGCTCGACGATGCGGCCATCTTTCATCACGGCAATCTCCTCGGCCATGGCGCGTACGACGGAGAGATCATGGCTGATGAAGACATAGGAAAGCCCGTGATCCCTTTGCAGCTTGGCAAGCAGGTCGAGAATATCGGCCTGAACCGACCGATCGAGGGCTGATGTCGGTTCGTCGAGAACGACGAGCTTTGGCTTCAAGATCATGGCGCGGGCGATCGCGACGCGCTGGCGCTGACCGCCGGAGAGTTCGTTTGGAAAGCGGTATCGCAGGGCCGCATCAAGCCTGACCTCGTCCAAGGCCTGCGCGGCTCTGGTATCGCGGTCCGCGCGTGAAAGGTGAAGTTCATGCACGCGCAGGCCTTCGGTCACGGTGTCGCCGATCGTCATGCGCGGCGACAGCGAGCCGTAAGGATCTTGGAAGACGAGCTGCATCTTATGCCGCAATGGCCGCATGGCTCGCCGATCGAGCGGGGTCAGGTCGCGGTCTTCGAAACTGATATGGCCGCTCGCCGGGACCAGCTTCAACAAGGCACGCCCGAGCGTCGATTTGCCGGAGCCCGATTCGCCAACCAATCCGAGCGTCTGGCCTTGCCGCAAGGTGAGATCGACATGATCGACGGCCTTGATTTCTTTACGCGTGGCGAAGAGCCCACCGCGTAAGGAAAACTGCACGCAGAGATCGCGCGCTTCGAGAAGCGTCGGCGCATCTCTTTGCGGTGCGCGGCTCAGGCTTTGGGGCGCCGCGGCGAGAAGCATCTTCGTATAATCATGTTCGGGCGCCGTTAAAATCTTGTGCGCCGGACCGCTTTCGACGATTTCGCCGGCCTGCATGACATGGATCACATCGGCGAAACGCCGGACGAGACCGAGATCATGGCTGATGAAGATCATCGCCATGCCGAGCCGCGTCTTGAGTTCGGTGATGAGATCGAGAATGCGGGCTTCGACCGTCACGTCGAGCGCTGTCGTCGGTTCGTCGGCGATCAGGATTTCGGGATTGCAGGCAACCGCCATGGCGATGGCGACGCGCTGGCGCTGGCCGCCCGAGAGTTCATGGACATAGGCCCTGGCGCGGCGCGCTGGATCGGGGATACCGACGAGATCGATGAGTTCGATGGCCCTTGCTTTCGCCGCTGCGCGGGAGAGGCCCAAATGCTGGCGCAGCACCGCTGCGATCTGGGCGCCGACCGGCACGAAAGGGTCGAGCGCCGACATGGGCTCCTGGAAGATCATGGCGATCCGCCGCCCGCGAATGGCATCCAACTCTTTGGTCGGCAGGCGGAGGAGATCCTTGCCCTCGAAAAGGACCTGGCCTTCCACTTGAGCGTCGGGCCCGAGCAGGCGCATGGCGGCAAGCACGGTCTGGGATTTGCCAGATCCCGATTCGCCGACGATGGCTGCGACTTCGCCGCGTGCCAGATTGAAGCTCACACCTTTGACGGCCTCATGCGCGCCGTAGCGGACGTGAAGATCGTCGAAGCTGAGGATCGAAGGATCTTCCATTAGAACGTTGTCGCCTTAAGTTGAATCATGATCACGTTCTAATCTTATGTATTGACGCATGATCTTGTCCAAAAAGTCTGCAACTTTTTGGGATCATGCTCTAGGCGCTTCCCACGCCGAGCCTGTCGCGCCAATTCTCGCCGAGCTGGTTGAGCGCGGCCAAAGTCAGGCCCAAAAACAGCGCGGGAAAGACAAGGAGATGGATCGAGGCTTGGATATTGCGCGCGCCGTCGGCAATGAGAATGCCCCAGCTCGTCAAAGGCTCCTGTACGCCTAACCCTAAGAAAGACACGAAGCTTTCGAGCAGGATCACGCGCGGCACGAGCACGGTGAGATAGGCGACGATCGGCCCGGCCGCATTGGGAAGAATGTGGCGCCAGAGGATGGCCGGCGTCGTCGCGCCGAGCGCTTCCGCCGCGGCCACATAATCGCGGCGTTTGATCGAAAGCGTCTGGCCGCGCACGATGCGCGCCATGTCGAGCCATTCGACCGCGCCGATCGCGACGAAGATCAAAACGAAATTGCGGCCGAAGACGACGACGAGAACGATGACGAGAAAGATGAAGGGCAGCGCATAGACGACTTCGACGATGCGCATCATGATCGCGTCCACGCTGCCGCCGAGATAGCCGGCCGTCGCGCCCCAGGCGACGCCGACGAGAAGAGCGACGAGCGACGCCAGAATGCCGACGGCGAGCGAGATGCGCCCGGCGATCAGCGTGCGGGTGAGAAGATCGCGGCCATTGGCATCGGTGCCGAAGAGAAAATAAATCTGGCGGATGGGCAGGTCGAGCGCGAGGTTATGATCGCCCGCGGCCTGCCCGATGATCTTCGCCGTGCCGAAAAGATCGGAATGATCGAAGTAGCGTGCGACGCGTGGATCGATCGGGGCTTCGCTTTTCAGCGTTAGATGCAGCGTGTCGCCTTCGATCGTGTAGGCGGCTTCGGTATGAATGCGCTGCGTCAGCGCCGAGAGCGACATGTCGAGCTCTTCCGGGCTCGGATGCGCGACGAGGGATGGCCCGGTCAAGACATAATCGCGATAGACGCGGTCATAGGCATGCGGCGAAAGCCATGGGCCCAGAAAACAGGCGAGGGTAATCGCGATAAGAATGGCGAGGCTCGCAATCGTCGAGAGCCTTGTGGTCGAGAGCCTTGCGCCGCGCAGGGTCTCCATCATGGCGGGCTCAATCATGCCGGACTCGCGGATCGACGAGCCCATAGGCGAGATCGACGAGAAGATTGAAGACGATGATGAAGACGGCGACGGTGACGACAGTGCCCATCACGATCGTATAGTCGCGCCCGAGCGCGCCATCGACGAAATAGCGGCCGAGGCCGGGGATCGAGAAGATCGTTTCAACCACCACGGTTCCGGTGAGAAGTCCCGCCGCCGCCGGACCGAGATAAGAGAGAACCGGCAGACAGGCACCGCGAAAGGCATGAAGATAAATATATGACGGCGAATGCCCGAAGGCGCGCAACGTGCGGATGAACGGCGCCGACAGCGTATCGCGCATGGCGGCTTGAGTAAGGCGTAGAATCACGGCGATCTGTGGCAGGGCCAATGTGAAGACGGGCAGGATCTGATGGCGCCAATCGCCATCGTCCCAGCCGGCGACGGGCAGCCATCGCAAATCCAACCCGAAACTGACTTGCAGCAGCGGCGCGACGACAAAAGCCGGCACGGCTATGCCGCAAAGCGTCACGATACGCGCCAGCCAAAGCACTGTCCCATGCGGCCTGATCGCCGCAGCCATGCCGAGCGGCACGCCGACGAGCAGAGCGAAGGCGAGCGCTTCGGCGCCGATCTGCATGGAAATCGGCAGGGCCACTTTGAAAATATCGTTCACGCTGAAATCGCGCCAATGCAGGCTTGGGCCAAGGTCGCCGTGAAGGAGATTCCACAGATAGAGCCCATATTGCTTATAGAGCGGCAGATCGAGCCCATAGGCGTGCTGGACGTTTTTCAAAATCTCCGGATCGAGCCCGCGCTCGCTGTCGAAGGGACCGCCGGGCGCGAGCCGCATCACGAAGAAGGAGAGCGTCACGATCGCGAGAAGTGTGGGGACGGCGGCGGCGATGCGGGCGAGGATCAGACGCAACATGGATCAGATCCGCGCCCGCAGATAAGTCATTGCGTGACCGCCGGCGCGATCGAAATATAGCGGCCGGGATGATGATCGATCACATTGGTCTCCCAGCCCTGAACTTTCTTCGAGACAATATTATGCGATTCATAGGAGAGCAGCACGAGATAGGGCTGTTCGGCCAAAAGAAGCGTCTCCGCCTGATGCAAGATCTCCTGGCGTTTTTCGGGCAAGGGTTCGGTGGCGGCAGCCTGCATCAAGGCATCATAATCGCGATTGTTGAAATTCGCGACATTCAAACCGGGGTTGTTGCTTTCGGCCAGAAACAAAAAATTCTGCGCGTCCGGATAATCGCCGAGCCAGGAGAAGCGCATGATCTCGAACGGCGCCTTTGAGCGCATGAAAGCGTAGAAGCTCGTCGCATCCGTATTGATGAGCCGCGTCTCGACGCCGATCCGCCGCCACATATCGGCGACCGCGACGGCGGTCGCCTTATGGTTCTCCGACGTATTATAGCGAAACTCGACCTCGAGCTTTTTGCCGCCCGGCCCGAAACCGGCCTCCTGCAACAGGCGCTTGGCTTCGTCTTCGCGATCGAAAGGGCTCATGTCCTTCCATGTGACCATTGAAGGTTCACCATAGGACTCGATGCCCGGCGGGACGAAACTATAGCCGGGCGTCATCGTCCCGCCCCAGATTCGGCCGGCCAGAAATTCGCGATCGACGACCATGGAGAGCGCTTGGCGCACGCGGACATCGTCGAAAGGCGGGCGTCTCGTATCGAAGGCGAAATAATAGCCGCCGAGATAGGGCGCAACCTTGAATTCATCGCCAAGCCGCGCCCGGACAAAGGCGATCTGATCGAGCGGTACATCGTCATAGGAATCGATTTCGCCGGCCAAGAACTGCCGCAAGGCAGCGGCCCGGTCTTCGATCGGCGTGATGATCTCCTTGTCGAGCGCGACATGCGCCGCGTCGTGGAAATAAGGGTTCTTCACCAGCACGAGCCGGTCGTTCGGCATGAAGGATTTCAGCATGAAGGCGCCGTTGCTGACCAAATGGCCCGGCTTCACGAATGCGTTGCCATAGGCCTCGACCGATTGGCGGTGGAGCGGATAGGCCGTCAGATGGGTGAGCTGCTCGATGAAATAGGGGACCGGCCGTTCCAGGGTGATTTCGAGTTCGATCGGGCTCAGCGCGCGCACGCCGAGCGTCTCGACCGGCGCGTGGTGTTTGTTGATCTCCTCGGCATCTTTCAGCGTGTAGAAAATATTGGCATAGGGCGCGCCGGTCGCCGGATCCATCAGGCGCCGAAAGGCGAAGACGAAATCGTCGGCCGTGACCGGATCGCCATTCGACCATTTCGCGTCCGGCCGCAAATGGAAGAGATAGACGGTCTTATCCTTATTCACGTCCCAGCTTTGGGCGACGCCCGGCTGCAGCTCGCCGCGCCCGTCATGGATGACGAGCCCTTCATAGAGTTCGGTGAAGACATTGCCTTCGAGAACGGTCGTCGCCTTATGCGGATCGAGCGAACCCGGATCGCCATATTCGCCGCGATGCCAGACCATCTCGGCGTGGGCTTGCGGGGCAAGGGCGGAGAGGCAAAGGAGAAGAATGCAAGCACGCAGAAGGCGACGTGGTTGCAAACCATCACATATAAGGCGCGTCATGCCCGGCCTTGAGCCGGGCATCCAGGCATTGAACTTAATCGTCGAGACCACTCTCAAAACATTATTCCTGGATGCGCGGGTCAAGCCCGCGCATGACGCGCTGGCGGCGGTCATCCCTCCGACAATTTCACTTTATGCTGCGCCACCGGGATCTGCGCGCGGACTTTCTTGACGAGCGTCGGATCGAGCCGCGCCGAGACGATGCCGACGCCGTCGGAAGCTTTCGCGATCACATGACCCCAGGGGTCTGCGACCAGCGAATGGCCATAGGTCTGGCGCGGTTCATTGCCGGATAGATGCGTGCCGGTCTGCGCCGCCGCGCAAAAATAGGTTTCGGTTTCGATCGCGCGGGCGCGGCACAGCACTTCCCAATGATCCTTGCCGGTTTGCAAGGTGAAGGCCGAAGGCAGCGCGATCATTTCGGCTCCCTTGGCGACAAGCGCCTGAAACAGATCCGGAAACCGCAGATCGTAGCAAATCGAGCAGCCGACGGTCATGTCTTCGCAAGCATATGTCGCGATGGCATCGCCCGGCTTGAAAGAGGCGCTTTCCTCATAGCGCGTGCCGTCCGGCGCAGTAATGTCGAACATATGGATCTTGCGATAGCGGGCGATCTCGCGCCCTTCGCGGTCGAAGGCAACCGTCGTATTATGGATGCGGTCTTCGCCTTCCGCGCGCTCCAGCATCGAGCCGGCATGGATGAAGATCTTGTGGCGTTTGGCGAGCGCCTGCATGGCGTTATAGGCCGGCCCATCCGGCAGGCGTTCGGCAGCGGCGAATTTATCGGCCCTGGCGCCGCCGAGAAAATCGAAACATTCGGGCAGGCAGACCCAATCGGGCTTCTCTTCCGCCACGGCCTGCTCGATGAGCTTCACGGCGGCCGCTATATTGGCGGCTTTGTCGCTGATCGAGTTCATTTGAATGAGGGAGATTTTCATCGCAGGCTCTGAAGCGCGCTCAAGCTTACGCGCAAACGGCAAAGCCGGATCGCTTTGCCTCAAGACCTGATCTTAGCAGAGCGGCGCTTCGCGGAACAAGGATCGAAACGCCGCGCCTATGCCGTCATTGCGAGGAGCGTAGCGACAAAGCAATCCATGCCGTCTGGACTGCTTCGCTTTGCTCGCAATGACGGTTCAGACCGCGATCTGCAAGCCTTCCGCGAAGCTCTTCATCCGGTCGCTCATGGACGCGGCGAGATCGTTCAGCTCGCGCACGAGATTGACGACCGAATCGACGCTCTCATTGGTTTCCGTGACGGCGGTCGCGACATTCTCGACAAAGGACGACATGGCAGCCGTGCCGGAAGCGGCCGAGCGCACATTGCGGGTGATCTCCTGCGTCGAGGCACCCTGCTCGTGAACCGCCGAGGCGATGATCATCGAAATATGTTCGACTTCATTGATCTTGCGGGCGATGAGGTCGATGGCCTGCACCGAGGTTTCGGTGGCGCCCTGCATATCGGCGATTAGGCCGGAGATTTCCTGCGTCGCTTTCGCGGTCTGGGTGGCAAGTGTCTTTACCTCTTGCGCAACGACGGCAAAGCCGCGGCCGGCCTCGCCCGCCCGGGCTGCTTCGATGGTCGCGTTGAGCGCGAGAAGATTGGTCTGGGCCGCGATTCTCGAAATCAGGCTCACGACATCGCCGACTCGGCGGGCCGCGGCGGATAGCCTTGCCATGCCGGCATTGGTCGCGACCGCTTCCGTCACCGCCTTTTGGACGACGGTTGTCGATTGCACGACCTGCTGGCTGATTTCCTCGATCGAGATCAGCAATTGTTCGGATGCATTGGCGACTGAAGACACGTCTCCGGCCGCATTGGCGGAAGCGATCTTGGCTTGGCTCGTGCCTTCGCTGGCATTGCGAGCCGTGAGGATCATGGTCTCGGAGGCCTCGGCCATGCGTTTCGCCATGGTGCCGAAACGCTTCATGGCGGCGGAAAGCTCGGCCGAGAATTTCTCGATCCGCGTATGAATGGCGACTTCATGCACCAGTTTGGCTTCGCGGTCATCGCGCGCCTGGATCTCCTGAGCGAGCGCATTATTGGTCTTGACGGCGTCGCGCAGCACACCCAGCGATCTCGCGATCTGTCCGATCTCGTCGGACCGCTTGTCGCCACTGATCTCGATATTGGTATCGCCATTGGCAAGCTGCGTCATCTGGTGCGCGAGAGTCTCGATCGGCCTCGTCGTCGTGAAATGGATGACGGGCAAGGACACGCAGAGCACGACGATGCAGCTCAAGCCCAGTTCGATGAGCAGGCTGTTGGCGTAAGTGTCGGCCGCGTTTTCGAGGCGGCTTGCCTCGGCGACGATCCGATCGGGCGCGGCGATCGTGACCGCGTGTGCAAGATCATGCAGGTTGACGACAGCGATATAGGCAGCGATGCCGAGGGCAAGCAGCAGCCCAAGGAAGAGAATTTGCCGCAGCGCAAGGCTCCGGCCAACTGATAAATTCGGCATTGAACCACCTGATCGGTGTCTTTCGACCCGTATGGGGATGCCGAAAACCTAGCAGTACGCTCTTCACGGGAGGTTAACGCATGGCTTGGCGCAGCCTTCCGGCCGGGCTCGGCCGGGTTTCCATAGGCCTGCCCGCAGCGTAATCGGTGATATGATCAGGCTCTTCCGGATCGACCGATGCCGGCGGGGTGAATGCAGCCGCGGTCTTGCCGCCTAAAACAGGGTTTTACATGTCGCTGACCGTCGCTGTGCAGATGGACCCGGTGGAAAAGATCAGGATCGCGGGCGATACGACCTTTGCTTTGATGCTGGAGGCCGTGCGGCGCGGGCATCGGCTCCTCTATTACACGCCGGACCGGCTTTCGATGCGGGGCAGGGACGTCTTCGCCGAAGCGTCGCCAATCGAGGTGCGCGACATAGAAGGCGACCATTTCAGTCTGGGCACGCCCGAAATTGTCGACCTGTCGGGCGTCGATGTGGTGCTTCTCCGGCAAGATCCACCCTTCGATCTTGCCTATATCACCTCGACGCATCTTCTGGAGCAGCTTCAGCCGAAAGTGCTCGTCGTCAATGATCCGGCAAGCGTCCGCAATGCGCCGGAAAAGCTCTTCGTGATGAACTATCCCGAACTCATGCCGCCGACCTTGATCACCCGCAGCAAAGGCGCGATCGAAGCCTTCCGGGCCGAGCATGGCGAAGTCGTGATGAAGCCGTTGCATGGACATGGCGGCGCCTCGGTGTTCAAGGTCGGGCTTCAAGATCCGAATTTCGGCTCCCTCTTCGATCTTTTCTCCGTCACCTTTCGCGAGCCCTGGGTCGTGCAGCGGTTTCTCCCGGCCGTCGTCAAGGGCGATAAGAGGATCGTTCTTATCGATGGGGTGGCGGCCGGCGCCATTAATCGCGTGCCGGCGGAAAACGATATCCGCTCGAATATGGTGCGCGGCGGTGCCGCCGCGGCGACGGAATTCACCCCGCGCGAACGCGAAATCTGCGAGACCATCGGGCCGGAACTGAAGCGCCGCGGCCTGCTTCTCGTCGGCATCGATGTGATCGACGGCTATTTGACGGAAATCAATGTCACCTCGCCGACCGGCATAAGGGCCATCAAAAAGACCGGCGGCCCCGATCTCGCGGTCGCGGTCTGGGATGCGATCGAAGCGAAAAAGCGGGCGGCAGCGGCTTGAGACCTACCCGGGTGCTGAATTCGCCCCGATTCGTGCCATATGATAGACTATCGGGCACGCTGCGAGTGCGCCGGGACAGGTCACAGTGAACGTCCAGAATATCCATGCTTTCGACCGGTCGAGTCTGGCTGAGGCCATAGCGGCGCTCTACGCCGCGGGTGAGCCCCCGGCCGAGCTTCGCAAAGGGGTCATTGCGCTCTTCCGCAACGCCTTGGAGCAGGGCCATCAGATCGCGCGGGAGGCTTTGGAAGCCAAGCGCGGCGGGCTTGCCTGCGCGCGCTATCTTTCGCATGCCGAAGACGAGCTGATCCGCGCCATTCACGCCTATGTCGTGACCTATATACATCCGGCGCCCGATGCCGCGACGCAAAAGCGGCTGGTCATTGCCGCCGTCGGCGGCTACGGGCGCGGCACTCTGGCGCCCGGCTCCGACATTGATCTGCTCTTTCTGCTGCCGACCGAGGAGTCCAAATGGGGCGAGCGCGTGGTCGAGGCCATGCTCTATGTGCTGTGGGATCTGCGGCAGAAGGTCGGCCATTCGACACGTTCCATCGAGGATTGCCTCGCCCTGGCGCGCGAGGACATGACGATCCGCACCGCGCTTTTCGAGGCGCGGTTCATTCTCGGCGACGAAGTTCTGTTCGAGGACATGCGGACGCGGTTCGATCAGGAGATCGTCAGCAAGACGGCGATCGAATTCGTCACGGCCAAGCTTGCAGAGCGCGACCGCCGTCTTACGCAATCGGGCCGCACGCGCTATCTGGTCGAGCCCAATGTGAAGGAAGGCAAAGGCGGGCTGCGCGATCTCAATACGTTGTTTTGGATCGCCAAATATGTCTATCGCGTGCGCACGACGGCCGAGCTCGTCGAGGCGGGCCTCTTCTCGCGGCAGGAATATCAGCTCTTCTGCCGCTGCGAGGAATTCCTCTGGCGCGTGCGCTGCCACATGCATTTCGTGACCGGCAGGGCGGAAGAACGGCTGAGCTTCGACCTGCAGCCGATCATGGCGGCCAGGCTCGGCTATTCGGCGCGGGCCGGTCTCGCCAGCGTCGAACGTTTCATGAAGCATTATTTCCTGGTGACGAAGGATGTCGGCAATCTGACGACGATCCTTTGCGCCGCGCTCGAAGAACGCCAGACCATGCCCGAAGCGGTGATCGATCGCTTCGAGCGCCGGAGCACGCCACGCAAGAAGCGCGTCAACAGCCAAGACTTTGCCATCGAAAACGGCCGCGTGACGGTGACGAGACCGGATGTCTTCGAGCGCGACCCCGTCAATCTCATCAGGCTCTTCTGGATCGCGGATCGAAACGGCGTCGCCATTCATCCAGACGCGACGCGGCTCGTCACTTTGTCGTTGAAACGGATCGATAATGAATTGCGCAGCGATCCCGCGGCCAATGCATTGTTTCTCGACATTCTCACGTCGCATCATGCGACCGAGGTCGTGCTCCGGCTGATGAACGAGGCGGGCGTGCTCGGCCGCTTCATTCCGGAGTTCGGCCGCGTCGTCGCCTTGATGCAATTCAACATGTATCATCATTTCACGGTCGACGAGCATCTGTTGCGGGCAGTCGGCGTGCTGGCCGATCTCGAGAGCCGGCGCAAGGTTGAGGATCATCCTCTCCCCAATGAAATCCTGTCGTCGCTTGCCGACCGGCGCGTCGTCTATCTCGCTTTGTTTCTGCATGATGTCGCCAAGGGCCGCGAGGAGGACCATTCGCTGGCCGGCATGGAAGTCGCGCTCAAGCTCGGCAAAAGACTTGGGCTTGATCCGGCCGAAACGGAAACGGTCGCCTGGCTCGTCGAAAACCATTTGCTGATGTCCGATACCGCGCAGCGCCGCGACTTGGCCGACCGCCGCACCATCGAGACTTTCGCGGCGACCGTGCAGACGCTCGAACGGCTGAAGATGCTTTTCATCCTGACGATTTGCGACATTCGCGCGGTCGGGCCGGGCGTCTGGAACGCCTGGAAGGGCGAACTTTTGCGGACGCTCTATTGGGAAACCGAAGTGGTGCTGACCGGCGGCCATTCGGCGGTCAAACGCGACAGGCGGGTGGCGATGGCGCGCAAGGATCTACGGGAGGCCTTGCCCAATTGGTCGGATCTGGATTTCGAGGCCTATGCGGCGCGCCATCAGCAGGCCTATTGGCTGAAGGTCGATCTCGCCCACAAGATCCAGCACGCCAAGCTTCTCAACATGACCGAGGTCGAGATGCCGGCGCCGATCACCGACATTGCGATCGATGCCGCGCGCGGCGTCACCGAATTGACTGTGATCGCGCCCGACCACCCGCGGCTTCTGTCGATCATCGCGGGGGCTTGCGCGGCATCCGGCGCCAATATCGTCGATGCGCAGGTCTTCACCACGGCGGACGGATTGGCGCTCGACACGATCTTCATTTCGCGCGCCTTCGACTTCGACGAAGACGAGTTGCGGCGCGCCAATAAGATCGCTTTGGCGATCGAGCGGTCTTTGCTCGGCGAAATCCGGCTGCAGGATGTGATCGCTGGGCGCCGCGATCAGCGTCAGGAGCGCGGCAAAACCTTCCAGGTCCCGGCACGTGTCACGATCGACAATAATTTATCGAAGCGCTTCACGGTGGTCGAGGTCTCGGGGCTCGACCGGCCGGGTCTGCTCTTCGATTTGACGACGATTTTATCGAAACTCGAGCTCAACATCGGCTCCGCCCATATCGTCACATTCGGCGAAAAAGCGGCGGACGTTTTCTACGTCACGGACTTCCATGGCGCCAAGATTACCTCGGCCAGCCATAAAGCCGCGATCAGGCGCCGGATTCTCGAGAAATTCGAACCAGTTAACGAGTCTGAGGCCAAGGTGGCATGATCGCTTGATTTTTTTGCCGCCGGACCTGATATCCAGCGCATTCCTTTCCATAACCAGATCAGATCATGACTGAACCCAAGAAAGCGGAAAACGACATGGCGGAAGCTTTGGAACCGGGTCTTGCGCCGGAGGCTGGCGATCCTGCCGGCGAGCCGGATCCCTTCGTGGTCCTCGAAAAGCTCAAAGCCGAGAATGCTGATGCGAAGGACAAGCTTCTGCGCACTTTGGCGGAGATGGAAAATCTCCGGCGCCGGACGGAGCGCGAAATCGCCGATGCCAAGATTTATGGCGTCACGTCCTTCGCCCGCGACATGCTGGTCTTCGCCGATAACCTGACACGGGCCCTCGAAAACATACCGGCCGAGGTGCGCGAAAAAGCCGAACCGGCGGCCAAGGCCTTCATCGAAGGCATCGAGCTCACCCAAAAGGATTTCCTGTCGCGGCTGACCCGTCACGGGATCAAGAAGCTCGAACCGCAGGGCGCCAAGTTCGACCCGAATATGCACGAGGCCCTGTTCGAAATCCCGGACGAGAGCGTGCCGGCAGGCACGGTCTTGCAGGTGGTCGAGGCGGGCTATGGGATCGGCGACCGGGTTTTGCGGCCGGCAAAGGTCGGGATCTCGAAAGGCGGCCCGAAAGGGTAATTTGAATCGATGGCGGTCCTTCTCCCTGTGGGAGAAGGTGCCCCGCGAAGCGGGGCGGATGAGGGGTTTCAATCCCTCAATTCTGTGATTGTAACCCCTCACCCGGCTTGCCATAGCCCGTTGCTTGCGACGGGCTGTGGCAACGCCCTTTGGCAAGCCACCCTCTCCCACAGGGAGAGGGTAGGCGCGCTCGGTGCGTTTAACCCTCGCTCACCCGCCGCAGAGTGAGGTTGAACCGTCCGCCCTCGGGCAGAAGCGTCGATGAGCCGGGCAGGATGCGGTCGACGCCGTGGAAGGCGAGACGCGCCTCGCCGCCAAGCACGATCGCGTCGCCGGATTGGAGCTTGATCGTGCGCGTCTTATCGCGCCGGCTGCAGCCGCCGAAGCGGAAGAGACAGGTGTCGCCGAGCGACAGCGACACGACGGGCGCCTTCAGCGCAGTCTCGTCGCGATCCTGATGCAGCCCCATCTTGGCCGAGGACCCGTAATAATTGATGAGACAGGCCTGCGGCGGCTGCGGGTAATCTCCAAGCTCCCACCAAGCCTGTTCAGCGAGCGCCGGGATCGGCGGCCAGGGCCGTCCGGTTTGCGGATCGAGCGCCTCGTAGCGATAGCCCTTGTCGCGATCCGTGAACCAGCCAAGTTCGCCGCAATTGCTCATCTGAACCGACAGAGGCAAGCCGCTTTTCGGCATATGCGCGGTATAGAGCGGAGCCTCTGCGAGGCACGCGCGCAGATCGGCCAAAAGCGTTTCCTGCGCCGCCCGGTCGAGATAGCCGGGGACATAAAAAAGGCCGGGCTGCAAAAAGAAGCCCGGCTGTGTGCGATGCAATATGTCAGCCGTCATGCGCTAGGAGATAGGGTCATCGACCGGATGATTCAGGGTGTCGTCTGTGATTTCGCTCTCATTTTGCGCCAGCATCTGTTCGACGCGCGAGAGTTTCGCATCGGCCGCGAGGTCCAAGGGTTCGCCCCGTGCCGCCGCTTCGACGGCCTTAATGAGTTCGGCCGAGCGGGTGGCCTTGCCGACGATCGGCCAGGGTTCCGACGGGCTCTGCCCGCCCGGAATCTCGTCATAGGCGGTAAAGAGCGCGAAATTGACTTTGAGGTCGGGCAAATTCGCGCGAATAAGGCGGATGACCTCAAGTCCAGTCATATCCGGCATGGAATAATCGACGAGAACCAGATCGAAGGCCCGGTTGGCGGCGAGAATCGCCACCGCCGCGGCGCCGCTGCCCGCTGTCATGACGATGTGACCGGCTTCCTCGATTTCCTCGGCTACAACCTGACGCACGAGAAGATCGTCATCCACGAGAAGAATCTCGTAACGCATGACAGTCTCCATGAGACCAACAAAGCTTAACGCGTTCTGGCCATCATGGTTCCACGCTACCCCTCAGGGCGCAAGAATTTCTTTGCTCTCGACGGTTGAGTCGGTTTTCAGCCGGTAAATGATCGGAATCCCGGTCGCCAGCTCGACCGTGGGGACCGTCTCGGGCGTCAATTGATCGAGCGCCATCACCAGCGAGCGCAGCGAATTGCCATGCGCGACGACGATGACCCGCTCGCCGCGCAGCACGCAGGGCAGGAGCGTCTGGCAATAATAGGTCAGAACCCGGGCCACCGTGTCCTGCAGGCTTTCGCCGCCGGGTGGCGCCACGGCATAGGAGCGCCGCCAGATCAGGACCTGCTCCTCACCCCATTTCTGCCTTGCGTCATCCTTGTTGAGACCGGAGAGGTCGCCGTAATCGCGCTCGTTCAGCGCCGCATCGGTGATTGTCGGAATGCCAGGCGTGCCCAATTCGCCCAAAATGAGCTTCAGCGTGTCTTGCGCGCGGATGAGATTGGAGGTGAAGGCGCGATCGAAGCTGAGACCTTGCGCCTTGAGCACGTGCCCAGCGGCGCGGCCTTCTTCGATGCCTTGCGGCGTCAGCTCCGGGTCCCTCAGGCCGGTGAAGAGGTTGTTCTTGTTCCACTCGCTTTGGCCGTGCCTGACGAGCACGAGAATCCGTTCCATGTGTCTGTCCTTGATGGGGCGATCTATCGGGCCAGTCTTATCAAGCGAGGTCCAAGACGTCGGTCATGGAATAAAGTCCGGGCTTGCGGGAGCGTCCCCACAGTGCGGCTTGGAGGGCGCCTCTCGCGAAGATGCGGCGATCCTCGGCTTTATGGGTGAGTTCGATGCGCTCGCCGGGGCCAGCGAAAATCACGCTGTGATCGCCGACGACGGTGCCGCCGCGCAGCGCGGCAAAACCGATCGCGCCTTTCTCGCGCACGCCAGTGTGGCCGTCGCGGCCGCGCACGGAATGATCGTCGAGCGGCACATCGCGCCCGCGCGCGGCGGAAGCGCCGAGCAAAAGTGCGGTACCAGAGGGTGCATCGACCTTCAAGCGATGGTGCATCTCGACGATCTCGATGTCATAGTCGGGCCCGAGCGTGCGGGCGACCTTTTCGACAAGAGCCGCCAGAAGATTGACGCCAAGGCTCATATTGCCGGATTTGACGATCACGGCATGGCGCGCCGCCGCGTCGAGCCGCGCCTGATCCTCAGGAGAAAACCCCGTTGTACCGATCACATGAACGATGCGGGCCTGGGCGGCGAGCCCGGCCATTTCGACGCTCGCCCGGGGCGAGGTAAAATCCAAAATACCGTCGGCGATCGAGGCCGCTTTCAAGGCGTCGCCGCTGATATCGACACCCATGCGGCCACATCCGGCGAGAAGCCCGGCATCCTGGCCGATCGCGATCGAATCCGGCTGTTCCAAAGCGGCGACGAGGCTCGCGCCTTCTGTCTCGTGAATCAATTGGACGAGGGCCCGGCCCATGCGTCCCGAAGCGCCGGCCACCACGAGCCGCATGTCGCTCATCCGCGCTCCTTATTTCAACGCATGGTCTTAAATTCCCGCATGATCTTTAGTCCGAAAAGTCTCCAACTTTTCGGGATCATGCTTCGAGACCACCTCTGTCTATAAAGGGCGGAGCCGATATTTGAAAGGCTGGGACTCTTCGCTCACGCAGATGCGGTTTCGGCGACGATAGCTTCAGCGGCGGCCTTGGGGTCCGGCGCTTGCGTGACGGGCCGGCCGATGACGAGATGGTCGGCGCCGGCCGCGATCGCCGATTTCGGTGTCATAATTCTTTTCTGATCCGCCGCTTCCGCACCGGCCGGCCTGATGCCGGGCGTAACCAGGATGAGTTTTGTGCCGAAAGCGGCGCGCATGGCGGAGACTTCTTCCGCCGAAAGGATGAGGCCGTCGATACCGGCGGCTTCGGCCTGGGCGGCGCGGCGGGCGACGAGATCCTTCACGCCGAACGCATAGCCGGCCGCGGCGAGATCGGCATCGTCATAAGACGTCATCACGGTAACGGCGAGAAGCTTCAGGCCGGAGCCCGCGACGCCTGCTTTTGCGGCGGCCATCGTCTGCGGAAAGGCGTGAACGGTGAGGAAGCTTGCGCCCAATCGCGCCACCTGCGCCGTCGCGCGCGTGACGGTCGTTGGAATGTCATGCAGTTTGAGGTCGAGAAAAACTTTTTTGCCGCTTTTGATCAGTTGCTCGGCGAACAAAAACCCGCCGCTCGCATAGGCGAGCTCCATCCCGACCTTATAGAATGTCACGCTGTCGCCGAGCCGCGCCACCATGGCTTCGGCTTCCGCGACGCTGGCGACATCCAGCGCCACGATCAGTTTATCGCGCGCGGAAAGCGCGGCGTTCATGGGCGGCGCAATTTATCGAAATCGGGAAATTTGCGCAGCGCCGCCGCCGGGGGGCTCGGTTTTGCCGCGCGCGTCTTATGCGCATTATCCGGCCGGCAGAGGCGTGCCTTGGCGAGCGCGATTTCGCGCTTTAAATCCTGCTGCATTTTTTCCGTGCCCATTTTGAGCTTGCCCAGGAAAACGATAGCAGGCTTTTGCGGCGGAAGCGGTTGCTCGGCCTGGTCCTCCACAGGCCTATAGACCCAGACGCGCGCCGGCGGCAGGTTGAGCCAGACCGGCGGCGACACTTCGGCATGAAATGCGAGTTTCGCATTCTTGCGCGGAACCGGCGACATCACGCCATAAGTAAATTGGATGAAAGCGCCGCCGGGCGCCATCATGCCGAAGGCTTCGGTAAGCAGCCTGAGGCGCTCGCGCTCCGGCTTATTCAAAAGCGGCAGGCTCGAGACGACGGCGGCGGCGGGCTCGTCGAGCATGGTGCGCAGGCTGAGGGCCAGATGATAAGCGTCGCCCTGGATGACGCGTACGCCCGGAAAGCGGCGGCGCAGAAGCGCGCAGAACGCGGCGTCATATTCGAGCAGCACGAGGCGGGCAGGCGCGATGCCGCGTTGCAGGAGCGCCTCGGTAATGGCGCCTGTGCCGGGGCCGAGCTCGACCACCGGCCCCGTTCCATGCGGATCGACATAGCGGGCCATCATCCGCGCGAGAAAGCGGCCCGACGGCGACACGGCGCCGGCAAGCGAAGGATTATCGAACCAGGACTTGATGAATCGGGCTTCGTCCGCGAGACGCTCGTCGATCCGGGTCGTGGACTTCAGGCCCCGGGCCGGGCGCGGCGTGTGACTGTGCAAAGATCGTCCCTCAAGAAACACAACGCGAATCGTGTGGAGCGCCCAAAAGCGGGCGAGGCCTTGGCACCAAAGCCGACAAAAGCCGAGGCGTCAAGAAACTGACATATTGTGCCAGCCAAAAGCCATTCAATTGGCCGGCGAGCGCAACGCGGCGGGCGCTCCGCGTTTTCGCCGGATTGGGCTATTGGCCGCCCAAATTTTCGAAGAAATCCTTCATCTTGGCAAAAAAGCCGGAGGATTCGGGATGCGTCTTCGTCGATGATTCGGCTTCGAATTCGGTGAGCAATTCGCGCTGGCGCTTGGTGAGGTTCTGCGGCGTTTCCACCGTGACCTGGATATAGAGGTCGCCGACGTCGCGCGATCGCAAAACCGGCATGCCTTTGCTTTTCAGCTTGAATTGCTTGCCGGATTGGGTGCCTTCCGGAATTTTGACCCGCGACTCGCCGCCATCGACGGTATGGACCTGGACTTCGCCGCCGAGTGACGCCTGCACCATGGAAATCGGCACGCGGCAGAAAAGATCCGCCCCATCGCGCTGGAAGAAGGGATGCGGCTTGGTCGAGACGAAAATATAAAGATCGCCGGGGGGGCCGCCGCGCAACCCGGCTTCGCCCTCGCCGGTCAGGCGGATACGCGTGCCGTCTTCGACGCCGGCCGGGACATTGACCTGCAAGGCGCGCTCGCGCGTCGTGCGGCCGGTGCCGCTGCAAGAGGTGCAGGGATCGTCGATGATCTCGCCGCGTCCGTAACAATGCGGGCAGGTGCGTTCGATCGCAAAGAAGCCCTGCTGCGCCCGCACGCGGCCCTGGCCGCCGCAGGTCGGGCAGACGCGGGGTTTGGCGCCGGGCTTGGCGCCGGTGCCCGAACAGGCCTCGCAGGAAATCGAGGTCGGCACTTTCAGGCTGGCGGTCTTGCCGTTGAATGCGTCTTCGAGGGTGATTTCGAGATTATAGCGAAGATCCGAACCGCGATTGGCATTGGCGCGGCCGCCGCGGCGTCCCATGACGTCGCCGAAGAGATCGTCGAAAATATCGGCCATGGAGGAGGAGAAGCCGTCGCCGCCTCCGCCGCCGAAGCCGCCTTGCTCGAAGGCGGCATGGCCGTAGCGGTCATAGGCAGCGCGCTTCTGCCCGTCGGACAGGATTTGATAGGCCTCGTTCAATTCCTTGAATTTGACTTCGGCGTCGGCATTGCCGGGATTGCGGTCGGGATGGTGTTGCATCGCCGCCTTGCGGAAAGCGGTCTTCATCTCGACTTCGGTGCACGTCTTTGTAACGCCCAAGACTTCGTAATAGCAACGTTTAGCCATGGCGGTCCGCGTTCCAATCCTTGCCTGAAATCATCGTCTTAGCCCCAGAAGATAGACGCCAGCCGCCGGGCGCGCTCAAGGCCGCGCGGCAGCCAGGTCGAAGCAAGAGTGGTTCCAGATGTGGCGCGGCCGCCATCTCCAAGCCCCCTCAACGCGGTTCAGCCCGAATGTTCGGGCTGAGCCCTTCGAACCGCTCCGCTGGCGCGCGACGGCCCCACACCCTCGCCTTAGACGGCGGCTTCCCAAATCGTGCTTGCACGACTTGGGACATTGAGAATGCCAATCCCGGTAAACCCGAGATTGGTGCCGCTACCGAGCGAGGAAAGGAAACCGGCTTTAGGCCGATTTCTTCTTGTCGTCGGGGCCGACCTCTTTGAAGTCGGCGTCGATGACGTCGTCCTTCTTCTCTTCCTCGCCGCCGGCAGCCGCGGCGCCGTCGGACTGCTGGGCCTTATACATGGCCTCGCCGAGCTTCATCGAGGCCTGCATAAGGTCATTGACCTTCGCTTTGATGCCGTCGACGTCCTCGGTTCCGAGCACCGCTTTCACGGCGTCGATGGCCGCTTCGACAGCGCTCTTATCCGCGGCCGAGACCTTGTCGCCATATTCGGCGACCGACTTCTCGGTCGAGTGGATCAAGGCTTCCGCCTCGTTCTTGGCATCGACCAGTTCGCGGCGTTTCTTGTCCTCGGCCGCGTGCATCTCCGCGTCCTTGACCATCTTGTCGATGTCGGCGTCCGAAAGGCCGCCGGAGGCCTGGATGCGGATCTGCTGCTCTTTGTTCGTGGCCTTGTCCTTCGCCGTCACATTCACGATGCCATTGGCGTCGATATCGAAGGTGACTTCGATCTGAGGTACGCCGCGCGGCGCTGGCGGAATGCCGACGAGGTCGAACTGGCCCAAGAGCTTGTTGTCGGCCGCCATTTCGCGCTCGCCTTGGAAGACGCGGATGGTGACAGCCGTCTGCGTGTCTTCGGCCGTCGAGAACACCTGGCTCTTCTTCGTCGGGATCGTCGTGTTGCGGTCGATGAGCCGCGTGAACACGCCGCCCAAAGTTTCGATGCCGAGCGACAGCGGCGTCACGTCGAGCAGCAGCACGTCCTTGACGTCGCCCTGCAGCACGCCGGCCTGGACCGCGGCGCCGATGGCGACCACTTCGTCCGGGTTGACGCCCTTATGGGGCTCCTTGCCGAAGAACTGCTTCACGACTTCCTGGACCTTCGGCATGCGGGTCATGCCGCCGACGAGAACGACTTCCGAGATTTCAGCAGCCGTGAGGCCGGCATCCTTCAAGGCCTTGCGGCAGGGCTCGACGGTCTTCTGGATCAGGTCGTCGACGAGGGCTTCGAACTTCGCCCGCGTCAGCTTCAAGGTCAGATGTTTCGGACCCGAGGCGTCGGCGGTGATGTAGGGCAGGTTGATCTCGGTCTGGGTCGCCGAGGACAATTCCATCTTGGCCTTCTCAGCCGCCTCTTTCAGGCGCTGAAGGGCAAGCTTGTCCTTCTTCAGATCGATGCCGCTTTCCTTCTTGAATTCGTCCGCGAGATATTCGACGAGGCGCATGTCGAAGTCTTCACCGCCGAGGAACGTATCGCCGTTCGTCGACTTCACTTCGAAGACGCCGTCGCCGATCTCGAGGATCGACACGTCGAAGGTGCCGCCGCCCAAGTCATAGACGGCGATCGTGCCGGAACTCTTCTTGTCGAGGCCGTAGGCGAGCGCCGCGGCGGTCGGCTCGTTGATGATGCGGAGCACTTCAAGCCCGGCGATCTTGCCGGCATCCTTGGTGGCCTGACGCTGGGCGTCGTTGAAATAGGCCGGAACCGTGATGACTGCCTGGGAGACGCCCTGACCGAGATAGGCCTCGGCCGTCTCCTTCATCTTTTGCAGGATGAAGGCTGAAATCTGCGAGGGGGAATATTGCTTGCCGTCCGCCTCGACCCAGGCGTCGCCATTGGCGGCCTTGATGATCTTATAGGGGACGAGACTCAGATCCTTCTGAGTCATCGGATCATTATAGGTGCGCCCGATGAGACGCTTGATTGCGAAGAATGTCCGTTCCGGATTGGTAACGGCCTGCCGTTTCGCCGGCTGGCCGACGAGGCGTTCGCCGTCATCCGTGAAAGCGACGATGGAAGGCGTCGTGCGTGCCCCTTCGGCGTTTTCGATCACCTTCGGCGTCGTACCCTCCATGACCGCCACGCAGGAATTTGTGGTGCCAAGATCGATGCCGATGACTTTTGCCATGTTGTTTCCTTTCGATTCGCAAGACCGCCGGACCCCGAAGCGATCCTGGCCTGTGGGAGGACGGCTGTCCGCCCGGTCCCCGATAAGTTCAAATTGGTTTGATTGCGCGTAAACGCAAGATGAGCCGTATATAAGCGAGGCTGGAAAGCGTGCAAGACGAGAAACTGTCTGCTTTCAAACCCGCGCCGGCTTGACTCTGGCGTCGGCGTCGGTCCCAGCTCCGCCAAAGCCGACAGTTCAGGCTTTTGCCGAGGCAGCATGAAGGTTGATTTGCCGGTAAAGTCAGCTCAAACAGATTTCAGTCTGTTTTTCGCTGTTCTGGCGGCAAAACCATTTTGCATGCCGGGTTTCAGGATTCGGGATGCGCAAAACCTCGGATCCGATCCGAAACGGGCGTTTCGTTCCGTAAGAGCGGTCTTTGAGATGCGAGTCCTGGTTGCGGCACTGGTTTTTGTGATGGCCTTCGCGGTCCCCGCGATGGCGCAGCTCATGCTGCATAATGGTACGGATGCCGCGCCGGGCGAGGGCGGCGAACCCGCACCCGCTGGTTCGGATGCTGCGCAGGAACCGCAAAAGGCGAAACCCATTCCCATGAAACCGCCGGCGGACGATAGCGTGATCGGGCAGACCCTCTTGCGCGACGGCGCGGTCGGCGCCATTGCGCTGTCGCGCCAGGGAAAAGACCTGGCAGTCGCAAAGCTTTCTCTCGAAGGCGAAGAAATTTCGAAGCCCGGCGAGCCGTGCCATGTCGAGGTCAATGCCGGCCTGCCGATCGCCGCGCGTTTCGACGGGCGCCCCATGGGTCTTAGCCGCTATCAGGTGGACCTGCAGGCCTGCCCGTTTTCCTTCGATGTGCTCGAAGGCGCCATCCTTATCCCGAAGGGCCATGCCTGCGATTTCGCCGCCGCCGATTGCCATGTCGATCCGGCGGGGCTTTGGGGGCCGCAAGGCAATACGATCAGCCAGACCCGCGCGCATGAGATGGAACAGACGCGGCTGCATATTGAAACCGACATGCGCGCCAATTTCCGGGTTTTGCTGTCGCATGCGGGCAAGGATAAAGCCTCGATCAAGCGAATTGCCGGCGAGCAGGCGGGATTTTCGTCGGAACGCGAAACCCTTTGCCATTCCTATGCGCTGGAATCGGTGCACGGCTTTTGCGCCTTGGAAATAACCAGGGCGCGCGTTCTGGCGCTTCTGGCGCAGCTCGGCGCCATCTCCAATAAGCAGGACGAAGTAAGGCCGCCGCCGGTCAAGAAAAAGCCGAGACCCCCGTCCGTCGCGGCCGAGCCCGCACCGGCGCCGCCGCAATAAATATGGGATCGGCAAGCTCCCGTTAAGCATAGACGTCTATTTAAGTGGTCGGGACATATTTTAGCCGGCGCCAGACGACAGGTTGTGGAACCAACGTTCCCAGCAGGCGTTGGTTTGAGTTCCGCGCTCGTTTAGCCCCCCAACCAGCCCGCGCGGGACTTCCTGGCCGGCCGCCCTTCCCCCGGGGTGGTCGGCCTTTTCTTGTTCCGGGGCTTCTGATCCCGCTCTCTGCGACCGGTTGCTAAACTCGAAATTATGAAACCCGGCAACGGTTTAATAAGTTGCTATAGTCAAGGCTGCAGCACGACGCATCGTCGCCTCGGCCACGCCGGAGTTAGTGACATGACTATGAGAGCCCAAATTTTGATTGGCGGAATCGCTGTTTGTCTGACGAGTACGATGGCATTGCCGGCCCTGGCGCAGCCCGGAGCGGTCTATTACGCGCCGGTGCCGGTTTACGTGCCTTGGTATGTCGGGCCGAGTTACGGTCCGAGCGTGCCGCATTATCAGGGACCCGATGGCACCTATGATAGCCTTGCCGATTTCAGCAGGGATATTTGGGGTGTTCCGTGCGGCGTCGAATGCACCTACAGGGCTCAGGTCCGTTGGGGTGTGGTGCCGCCGCCGCATCCCCGCTATCGCCATTGATGCTGCGTCTTTAAGAAAAGCGCGGTCCGCGGCGTGCTTCGGCCAGCGCGCGTGACAGGCTGACGGCGAGCTTCGCTTTTTCCGCCGGGCCGAGAAAAGGCCCGACCTCCACGCTGCGGCCGCGCGAGACGAAGGCGAGCCTCTGGGTGCCGAACTCTTCGTGTTCCTCACGGTCGAGCCGGACCCAGGCGGGATTGAAGCGCCATTCGGCCCGCGCGCCCTTCGCGCTGACCTTGGCGAAGCGCAGTTCGAAAGGCGTCAACAACACGTCTTCATAGGCGCGCGCGGCGCGAAAATTGGCCCGGAAGGCAAAATAGAAGGCGGCGACATCGAGCCCCATGAAGCCCGCGACAGGCCAGGCCCCGAGCATGATGAAGGGCAGGCTCGTGAAAAAACTCGCGCCTGAGAAAATCATCAAAAGCAGACGGAAATTGCCTTTCGTCAGCGACCGATGCGGCTGCAGACGCAAAGAGAGGATCGGCGGATCACAGTTTTCGGAAACGTCGGAATGAGCAGCATCCTGCCCCGGCGCGCTCCATTTGGGTGTGATCATCTCTTCGTCCACGCGATGCCAGCCCTTCTCTCGCCCCTTACGTCAATTTATAAGCTTCGCTGACTATATATGAACCTAGAGCGGGATGAGGAAAAGTGTGCAGCGGTTTTTCGGGCGCATTCAAGTTTACGCAGATTGCGCAAGTTTATCTGCTCTATCCCGCTCTAACTCATCAGAATCGATCATGTTCATGATTTTGGATCGATTCGATCCAAAATCATCGTGATCTAAGGCGACGGTAGCGTGGAAAAAATTTCAACGCGTGGGAACAAGATACCGGCGCCTTCGGCGAAACCACGGGCCTCCAGCCTTGGCAAAGCGCTGACCCAGGGCCAAAGTTCCAAGGGCGAAGGGTCCAAATCCAAACCGGGGGTGCCGACACCCGCATCCGCAAAGCGGCCGCGCCAAAAAAAGCCCGATCCCAAAATCGTCCGCGAGATTTTCGAGCGCTTTCGGGCCGCCGAACCGCATCCCAAAGGTGAACTCGAACACGTCAACGCGTTTACGTTTCTTGTCGCCGTCGTTTTGTCGGCGCAGGCGACGGATGCGGGCGTCAACAAGGCGACGCGGGCGCTTTTCGCCGCGGCCGACAGCCCGCAAAAAATGCTGGCGCTCGGCGAAGACAAAGTCCGCGACATGATCAAGACGATCGGGCTTTTCCGCGGCAAGGCGAAGAACGTGATTTTATTGTCGAAGCGCCTGCTCGATGTCTATGGCGGGAAAATCCCCGAAACGCGGGAGGAGCTGCAAACCTTGCCGGGCGTCGGCCGCAAGACGGCCAATGTCGTGATGAACAATGCCTTCGGTGCGCCGACCATCGCGGTCGATACGCATCTCTTCCGGGTGTCCAACCGGATTCCATTGGCGCGCGGCAAGACGCCGCTTGCCGTGGAACTCGGGCTCGAAAAGATCATTCCGGACGAATTCAAGCAGCATGCCCATCATTGGCTCATTCTGCATGGTCGTTATGTGTGCAAGGCGCGCCGCCCCGAGTGCGAGCGCTGCATCATTTCTGATCTTTGCACCTCGCCCGAGAAGCGGGTCTGAGGCGGAGCCTGCCGCCGCCATGAAATCATTGCTGCATTCTCCCGTAATGACGCTATAAGTCGGCCCCGACGAGAACTTAAGAGCGAAAGCGCCCTGGCGGCTCGCCGGGGCGAAGGAGCAGGTTGAAGTGAGTGACACGGTCATCACCGGCAGCGACGAAGCCTTCGACGAAGCCCTGGCGCATATGGGGCTCAAGCGCTTCGAGATGCCGAAGCCGAAGTTGAACGGCAATGTCAGCCTTTTCGAAGTGGTGCGCGAGCGCTGTCTCGCGACGCTGGCCGATATGGCGGATGAATATGCGTCGGAAGGCGGGATCGCCTTCGGTTTTGCCGATCATCGCGAGTTCAACGCTTTCGCGCAGCGCACGTCGCGCGACATGATCTGCCTTTATGTTCCGGCCATTCGCAGCCTCTGGGCCTTCTTCCATGGGCTGATGGGCCAGCGCGAGCTCTTCCCCTGGATCGACGATACCGGCCGTTTCGAAGGGCAGCCGCCGCAGTCGAAGGGCGATCTTTTCTTCGTCCGGCCACCGGATAAGCCTGCGAATGAAGAGATCGAGATCCGCCGCAAATTGGCCGTCGCCCTTTTCGACACCGCCCTCGACTTCATGCTCAAACATGAAGTCGCGCACTTGTGGAACGGGCATGTCGAATTGCTGCATGCGAAGGAAGGCTCCGCGGCGTTTCAGGAAATGCGTCTCGTCGACGGTGGCCTCGATATTTCCACGGTGCAGACGCTCGAATATGATGCCGATGCTTTCGCCATTCAGCAGGCTTTCGCGCGCGCCTATCGGCTCAACCCTTTCGCCGAATATTCCGAGGGCTTTTTGAAGGATCACAAGATCCCGCTCGACGGCGACCATTCGACGACTTGGTATTTCACCTGGTTTTCGATCTATGCGGTGTTCCGGCTTTTCGACGAATCCTGCGAGGCGGCCGATCTGCCGCAATGGACGCATCCGCCGGCGGCTTTGCGGCAAGCCTGCCTCGTCACCTCGGTCGCAGCGGTTTGCGCGCGGCAGGGCTGGTCGCGGCTGAACCCAACCGAATGGGAGCGCGTCGCAAGCGAAGCCGGCCTCGAGGCCGAACGCCTCGTCTGCCGGTTGCGCGGCTTCCAGCTCAATGCGAATGCCTATCTGTCGCTTTGGAGCGCCCCGGTCGCCGAGCAAATTCAGAATTATCTGACCGTTTGGGAGACGCTTGGCCCGCAATTGGCGGCCATGCCGCGGGGACCGCAGCCGGCGCGGCCCTGAATCCAGCCTAAGCCACACAATAGATTCGCGCGCCTAATCGGCCGGGGGCTAAATTTCTTGCCTCGCGACTTGCGGGACGCGGAGGTTTTGCCATATAATTACATATCTTCAATGCTTCATGTACGGATCAGCTTCGATCCTGTTACGGAGTGGGCCCAGTGGACCCGCTCTTTTTTATTGTCGCCGCCTTTGTGTGTTTAAGTCTTCGTGCTTTTCGCTCCGGCGGACAGTCCGTACCGGCACCGATCGAGATTTCACCTCATCCATGGAGCAAACCCTGGATCACGCACTTCAAGAGCCAAGGCTGATCGACGAGACGGGCGTCGCCGCCCGGGTGGCGCATGTTGCCGGGCCCGTTTTGGCCGATCTCGGATTTCGCCTCGTGCGCGTCAAGCTTTCGGCGCAGGCGGGCACGACAGTGCAGATCATGGCCGAGCGGCCGGACGGCACCATGACGGTCGATGATTGCGAGAAGGTGAGCCAGGCTCTGTCGCCCGTGCTCGATGTGGAAGACCCAGTCAAACAGGCCTATAGGCTTGAAATCTCATCGCCTGGGATCGACAGGCCCTTGGTGCGCATCTCGGATTTCGGCCGGGCGCTCGGGCTCGAAGCGCGGGTTGAGATGAATCATGGCGTCGGCGCCGATGGGCGCAAAAGGTTTCGCGGTCTCATCGGCGCGGTGGAGGGCGAAGGCTCTTCTGCCCATATCAAGCTGACGCGGACGGATGCCAAGCCCGGCGAAAGCGAAGAGGCGCTTCTTCCCTTGCGCGACATCGGCGAGGCGCGGCTGGTTCTAACCGAGGATTTGATTCGTGCCGCGCTCAAAGCCGCGAAAGCGGCCGAAGCGGCGGCGCCGGAGACGGACGGCGCGGAGCCGGATGACGAGGCTTCGTCCGTGGCGCCTGCGCGGCGCGGACCGGGCCGTTTCGCCCGCGGCGCCAAGGTCGATATGAGCAAGACGACGGGTAAGAGCAAACCCCTGATTCCGTCCGGAGTCAGGACAGAATTCAAGAAGGCCAAGACTGGAAGGCCCGTGCAGGGCGACGCACGTCCTGCGGCAAAGCCGCCAGCGAAATAGGAGAATTTCATGGCCGTCAGCGCCAATAAACTCGAACTCCTGCAGATCGCCGACGCGGTCGCGCGAGAAAAATCGATCGACCGGCAGATCGTGCTCGCTTCCATGGAGGATGCGATGCAAAAGGCGGCGCGCTCCCGCTACGGGCAGGAGACGGAAGTCCGCGCCGAGATCAACCCGAAGACGGGCGAAGTGCATTTCTCCCGCCTGCTGCTGGTTGTCGACGAGATCGAGAATGACGCGACGCAGATCAGCGTCACCGATGCCCGCAAGAAAAACCCGGCGGCGCAAACAGGCGATTGGATCGCCGAGACCTTGCCGCCTTTCGATTTCGGCCGCATCGCCGCGCAATCGGCGAAGCAGGTCATCGTGCAAAAAGTCCGCGAGGCGGAACGCGACCGGCAATATCAGGAATATAAGGATCGCATCGGCGACATCGTCAACGGTGTCGTCAAGCGCGTCGAATATGGCAATGTGATCGTCGATCTCGGCCGCGGCGAGGCGACCATCCGCCGCGACGAAATGATCCCGCGCGAAATGTTTCGCGCCGGCGACCGGGTCCGCGCCTATGTCTATGATGTCCGCCGCGAGCAGCGCGGACCGCAGATCTTCTTGTCGCGCACGCATCCGCAGTTCATGTCCAAGCTTTTCAAGCAGGAAGTGCCGGAAATCTACGATGGCGTGATCGAGGTGAAGGCAGTCGCACGCGATCCCGGCTCACGCGCGAAAATCGCGGTGATCTCGCGCGATTCCTCGATCGATCCGGTCGGTGCCTGCGTCGGTATGCGCGGTTCGCGCGTGCAGGCCGTGGTCAATGAATTGCAGGGCGAGAAGATCGACATCATTCCGTGGTCGCCGGATGAGGCGACCTTCATCGTCAATGCGCTGCAACCGGCGGAAGTCGTGAAAGTCGTTCTCGACGAAGATGCCGAACGCATTGAAGTCGTGGTGCCGGATGACCAATTATCGTTAGCGATCGGCCGCCGCGGTCAGAACGTGAGGCTCGCGTCTCAGCTCACAGGATGGGATATCGACATTTTGACCGAGGCTGAGGAATCCGAACGGCGGCAGAAAGAATTTCTCGACCGCACCAATGTGTTCATGAATGCGCTGGACGTCGACGAGGTCGTCGGCCAGCTTCTGGCCTCGGAAGGCTTCCGCTCGGTCGAAGAATTGGCCTTCGTGGAACCGGCGGAACTCGCCGGAATCGAGGGCTTCGACGAAGACACGGCGGCCGAAATCCAAAATCGGGCGCGGGCCTATCTGGCCAAGCTCGAAGCCGAGCAGGATGCAAAGCGCATCGAGCTTGGCGTCGAAGATGAAGTGAAGGATGTGCCGGGCGTGACCACGGCCATGCTTGTCAAGCTTGGCGAAAACGAGGTCAAAAGCGTCGAGGATCTCGCCGGATGCGCCACCGACGATCTCGTCGGCTGGACCGAACGCAAGGACGGCGAGACCGTCAAAAATGCAGGCTACTTGGACGGGCTTGAAGTCTCGCGCGAGGACGCAGAGGCGATCATCATGGCGGCGCGGGTCAAGGCCGGTTGGATTGAGGCTGCGCCGGAGCCCGCCGAAGAGGGCGAGCCGGAACAGGCGACCGCTTGAGGGGTGGCGCAGTGAAGAAGGCGCGGGACGATCAAGACCTTGCGCCGGATACGCTAGCGCCTGAAACGGGGCCGGAACGGACCTGCATCGTCACGCGGGCGAAGGGTTCGCCGGAGAATATGATCCGGTTCGTCCTTGGGCCGGATCTGGCGGTCGTCCCGGACATAAGGCAAAAATTGCCGGGGCGTGGCGTCTGGGTCACGGGCCGCGCCGATAAGGTCGCGGAAGCCGTGAAGCGACAGGCTTTTTCAAGGGGATTCAAGGTGAAAGCCGTGGTCTCCGTCACACTGCCTGACGATCTTGAAATGCTTTTGCGTCAAGATTGTCTACAGTTTTTATCTTTGGTGAATAAAGCGGGTTTGCTTGTCGCTGGCTTTGCCAAGGTCGAGGCTGCCATCGAAGCCGGTCACATTGCCGGTCTGTTGCATGCGGCCGATGGCGGCGCCGATGGTGTGCGCAAGCTCGGACAGGCTTTGCACCGCCGCTTTGGGGATGCCGGGCACCGGCCGCAAATTAAACTCTTTACGGGCGAGCAATTGGATTTGGCTTTAGGCCGGACAAATGTGATACATGCTGCGCTTCTGGCGGGCGCGACGAGCGAGGCTTTCGTGACGCGGTGCCGCCGGTTGACGGCTTATCGATCCGATGCCTTGCCCGAGCAAGATGGAAGCGTTCTTGCTAGCGCGGAAGACTTGACCGGTCCTCAAGACAGGGCGGGTTTGGAAGACAATCAGGAATGAGGGCCCGGCCTTAACGATCCGGCGGGGTTGGCACTAGATTATAAGCGGGCTTGGCCCTGGGACAGATAACGAATGAGTGAAACCAAGAATACCGGCGATACAACTTTGAGCGTCACGCCCACCAAAACCCTGTCGCTGAAGCGGCCGGTCGAAGCGGGTATCGTGCGCCAGAGTTTTTCGCATGGTCGTTCCAAGGCCGTCGTAGTCGAAAAGGTCAAGCGCCGGGCAATCGCTCCTGGCGAAGCGCATGCGCCTGCCGCGCCGGCGCCCGCACCTGCTGCTCCCGCGGTGCCACCGCCGGCTGCCGCCGCCGCCGCGCCGGCTCCCGCGCCGAAACAGGTAGCGCCTGCCGCCGCCGCACGGCCGCAACCCGCCGCGAAACAATCCCAGGCTCCGGCGCGTGTGGAACAAAGCCGCCAGCAGCGTTCGTCGAGCGGCGTCGTATTGCGGACATTGACGGAAGAAGAACGCGAGGCGCGTGCCCGCGCCTTGTCCGAATCGCGCATCCGCGAAGACGAGGATCGCAAGCGCGCCGAGATCGATGCCAAGGCCCGCGCCGAGCGCGAGGCGGCCGAGGCGATCGAACGTGCCGCTGCGGAAGCCCGCAAACGCGAGGAAGATGCACGCCGCGCCCAGGAATCCGAAGCCAAGCGCCGTTCCGAAACCGAGGCCAAGCGCCGTCTGGCGGGCGAGCCCCCGGCACCGCCCGCGCCGGGTTCGGCTCCGGGCGTCCGCAGACCGATCTCGTCCGCGCCCGCAACCGCCGCGCCCTTGGTGCCAGTCGCCGCGCGGCCGGCCGGTGCTCCGGCCGAAGAAGAAGCCGCGACGCGCATCATCCGCCGGCCCGGCGTTGCGCCCAAAGTCGTGGTGGCCCGTCCCGTGCGTGGCGCCGAACAGAAAAGCCGCGGCCGTCTCACCGTTTCGAGCGCGACGGGCGAAGAGGACGAGCGCACGCGCTCGGTTGCCGCTTTCCGCCGCCGTACGCAAAGGCTCAAAGGGCATTTCGACGAGCCGAAGGAAAAACTATCGCGCGAAGTGATCCTGCCCGAGACGATCACGGTCCAGGAACTCGCCAACCGCATGTCGGAGCGTGGCGTCGATGTGATCAAGCTTCTGATGAAGCAGGGTCAGATGGCTAAGATCACCGATGTGATCGATGCCGATACCGCGCAGCTCCTCGCCGAGGAATTGGGCCATACGGTCAAGCGCGTCGCCGAAGCGGATGTCGAAGAGGGCCTTTTCGATACGCCGGATATCGACGATCATCTCGTACCCCGGCCGCCCGTGGTCACGATCATGGGCCATGTCGATCATGGCAAGACTTCGCTTCTCGATGCCATCCGCCATGCCAACGTGGTCTCCGGCGAAGCCGGCGGCATCACCCAGCATATCGGCGCCTATCAGGTCGTGGCGCCGAACGGCCTGCCCGTGACCTTCATCGATACGCCCGGCCACGCCGCCTTTACCGCGATGCGCGCGCGCGGCGCCAAGGTGACGGATATCGTGGTGCTCGTCGTAGCGGCCGATGACGGCGTCATGCCGCAGACCATCGAAGCCATCGCCCATGCGCGCGCCGCGCATGTGCCGATGATCGTGGCGATCAACAAAATTGACAAGCCCGACGCGAAGCCGGAGCGCGTGCGCTCCGAACTGCTGCAATATGAAGTGCAGGTCGAGTCCATGGGCGGCGAGACGCTCGAAGTCGAAGTCTCCGCCATGCAGAGGACCAATCTCGACAAGCTGCTCGATCTGATCGCGCTGCAGGCCGAACTGCTCGACTTGAAGGCGAACCCAGACCGCAGCGCCGAAGGCACGGTGATCGAGGCCAGTCTCGATCGCGGCCGCGGCCCCGTCGCGACCGTGCTCGTTCAGCGTGGCACGCTCAAGGTCGGCGACGTGATCGTCGGCGGCTCGCATTGGGGCCATGTGCGGGCGCTCATCGACGACAAGGGCGCGAATTGCCAGTCCGCCGGTCCGTCTATGCCTGTCGAAGTTTTGGGCTTCGGCGGCTCGCCTGAGGCAGGCGACCGTGTGGCTGTGGTCGAGACGGAAGCCAGAGCGCGCGAAATCACCGAATATCGCGAGCGTCAGAGGCGCGACAAGGCCGCTGCACGCGGCGCCGCCCGCGGCTCTCTGGCCGATATGATGAGCCAATTGAAGACGGCGGGCCGCAAGGAATTCCCGCTTGTCATCAAGGGCGACGTGCAGGGCTCGGTCGAAGCCATTATCGCGACGCTCGAAAAGCTCAATACCGAAGAAGTCGCGGCGCGTGTCCTTCATGCGGGTGTCGGCGGCATCACCGAATCCGACATCACCCTGGCGGCCGCGTCGCATGCGGCCGTGCTCGGCTTCAACGTGCGCGCTCATAAAGAGGCGCGGGCGCTCGCCGAACAGGACGGCATCGAGATCCGCTATTACAACATCATCTATAATCTCGTGGATGATGTGAAAGCGGCCATGTCGGGCATGCTCGACCCGACGCTGCGCGAAGACATGCTCGGCAATGCGCAGATCCTCGAAGTGTTCAACATTTCGAAGGTCGGCAAGGTCGCTGGCTGCCGCGTCACCGACGGCATCGTCCAGCGCGGCGCCAATGTCCGCCTGATCCGCGACAATGTCGTCGTGCATGAAGGCAAGCTCTCGACGCTGAAGCGCTTCAAGGACGAGGTCAAGGAAGTCGTGGCCGGACAGGAATGCGGCATGGCCTTCGAGAACTACCAGGACATGCGCGTCGGTGACGTGATCGAGTGCTACACGGTCACGGAGATCAAGCGCTCGCTTTAAGGCTCTCCCGTCAGGGAAAGCCAAAGCATCCGGCTTTAAGCAGTGTCATGCGCGGGCTTGGTCCGCGCATCCACGGAATGATTTATCGATATAGCTCACTTCATTCGGTCCGGCCTCAGTGCCTGGATGCGCGGGCGTCCCCGACTTGATCCGGGGACCGCGCATGACATGATTTCCGGACCGGCTAAGTGACGAGGAACCTGCGTTCATCCAATGCCAAGAGCTCATCAACAGGGCGGCGAGCCTTCACATCGCGTGTTGCGTGTCGCTGAACTCATCCGTCACACCGTGTCGGATTTGCTGACCCGTGCCGCTATCAATGACCCCGAGCTCGAAGGCCGCGTCATAACCATTCCCGACGTGCGCATGAGCCCCGATTTGAAGCTCGCGACCGTCTATGTGCTGCCGCTCGGCGGCAAGGATGTGGCAGGCGTCGTCGCGGCGCTCGAACGCCATAAGAAATTCGTGCGCGCCGAGATTGCGCGCAACGTCAATCTCAAATTCGCGCCCGAAGTGCGTTTCAAAGCCGATCAAAGCTTCGAGGCCAGCGCTAAAATCAATGCCTTGTTCGAGAAGCCGGAAGTCAAGCGCGATCTCGACGGGAAGAAGGACGAGGCGGAGTGAGCGCGCCGCGGTCCAATCGTGTCGAGGTCAATGGCTGGGTCATCCTCGATAAGCCAGTCGGCATGACTTCGACCCATGCCGTGTCGCGTCTCAAACGCATCTTCAACGCGAAGAAGGCCGGCCATGCCGGCACGCTCGATCCTTTGGCCTCGGGCGTCTTGCCGATCGCCTTCGGCGAGGCAACGAAGACGGTGCCTTTCGTCCAGGACGGCGAAAAGGCCTATCGCTTTACGGTGCGCTGGGGCGCCGAGACCAATACGGATGATTCGGACGGCATCGTCGTGAGCCAATCCGAGCAGCGTCCGACGGTTGAACAGATTGCGCGGCTTCTGCCGCGATTCACGGGCCTGATCTCGCAGCGTCCGCCGGCCTTTTCGGCGATCAAGGTCGATGGCGAACGCGCCTATGATCTGGCGCGCGCAGGTGAGGTGGTCGATCTCGCGGAGCGGCCGGTCACGATCCATGCGCTCGATCTGGTGTCGGCGACGGCGGAAGAAGCTGTCCTCGAAGCCAGATGCAGCAAGGGCACTTATGTCCGCGCGCTGGCGCGCGACCTCGGACGCGAGCTGCAATGTCTCGGGCATGTGACGGCTTTGCGCCGGACGCGCGTCGGTCCCTTTAGCGAAGGTGAAGCCGTGACGCTCGCCGCCTTGATGGAAGGCGCGGATGTGCCGCTCGCGCTGCAATGCGTCGAAGCCGGTCTCACGGAAATGCAGCGCATCGCGGTCGATCGCGATGCGGCCGCGCGGCTGCGGCGGGGACAGCCCATTCTGTTGCGCGGGCAAGATAGCCCGCTGCAGGGGCCGGCCTATGCGGCTTGCGGCGGCGTCGTCATCGCGGTCGGCGCCATCGAGAAGGGCGAACTCGTCCCCGGACGCGTGTTCAATCTGCCGTTCTGAGGTGAGCCGGCTTTAAGGCGTTCATCGTCTTACCGCGTCTTTCTTCTTCTTATCTTTCTGAACATGAGCGCTCTGGAACGGCCACGTGGCGCTTCCAGAGCCTTTGGCTATTCCGCGCCTGCGGGAGACGGCTCAGCGTCTCGGGATTTGAAATCCGCGCGGGACCTTGATCTCCACGCCGCCCGGATAATCAAAGCGGTGGCGGCGAGGAAGCCGATTGTGGTGAGAGCGAAGCTTGCCGCCGCTGGAACCGGAAAATGAGCTTCATAAGGAATCGGTGGCGCATCGGCGGGAGGCTTTGGCGTCAATGCCACTTTCAGAAATCCGAGGGGATTAAAAAAAGCGCCATAACAGGCGGATGCGATGACCCAGATCGGCGGTTTGATGAGGTATTGGCGAAACAGGAGCGCAAAGATGAAGAGGAATTGCGCCATCATGAGAAAGTCTATGTGTGCTCTGACGAAGGCTCGACGATCGGCGATGAGGCCAGCCAGATAGCTGTGTGGGAAGAAGAGCGTTATCCCCAGCACCCAAGCGAGAACGAGGGCTATTCCCAAACACAGTCCGGCAAAGCCCAGCAGAAAAGTGTAGCGCATTGATCTTCCTTCGCGGAGAGGCTGCTGCGATATTGATCGAGCCATCTGGTCTGCGTAGCTTCGAACAGAGACTGAAAGATTAGTGATGCGGCAGCCCGTGCGCTTGTAGGAACATGCTATGCCGAACGAAAAGCCGAGCCCGCTCCTGCATGCCGGAAGCGAGTGTACCTTCTGGGCGGGGAGCGCGGATTATCTTGCCGGACATCAAGGCGGGGCGCCGGTTTTTCTCACGGGCCTCTATGGAAAATTCCGGCTTCGCCTGTTTGGGCAGCCATGGATGCTGTGCCGCGCCGCGCTTATTCCCCCGGGCGTATGGCACGAGCTCGACTTCGCCGGCGAGCCGTTCGCTGCCCTCTACATCGAGCCCAAACATGGCGGTTTGAACGCCATGTCACCATTGTTGCGCGTGTCTTCGAATGTTCAAAACGTGTCGATGGGAGATTCAGACACGATCCCATTGCTGCGGACGTTCTATGAAGACCCGTTCAGTGAGCAATGGGTGGAGAACGCCTTAAGCGACCTATTGGCCTTCAGCCGTCGAACGGCAGAGACGGAATCGATTGAGCCGCGCCTGGTAAGAGTCGCGGATCTTCTCATTGAGAGCTGCGCCGATCCCAGGCCGGTGAGTGAATTCGCGCGGGCCGCGGGCCTTTCCACGTCTCGATTCCAACATTTATTTACGCAGCAATTCGGCGTGCCATTCCGGCGCTATCGGGCTTGGAACAGATTGCGGACGGCGTGGCTGCAGGTCGCAAAGGGTGCCACCATTACCGAAGCCGCCCATATGGCCGGCTTTTTCGATTCAGCACATTTCGCTCATGAATATCGGCGAACCTTCGGCAGGGCGGCTTCAAACGGACTTCGCCGAATGGTGCGGACAAGCGGGCAGGCATGAGCGGATTGATGGTATCACGATGATAACGCCTACCAGCCCCTATATCCGTATCCGTAGGGATAACCGTAGCCATAGCCATAAGGGTAGCCGCCATATGCGGGGTAACCGTAGCCATAGCCATAGCCGCCGCCACTCATGGCACCTAAGGCAGCCGCTCCCATAAGGCCGAGAGCCGCGCCGGCAATGGCTGGCCCGGGATTGTAGCGACGGTGGACATATCGCCGCCGCGCATAGTAGCGGACATCTTCGATTTGAGCTGGCGAAGCCGCCAATATCGCGGGCCCGGAAGAAATGCTCATCGGGCCTGCGGAAGCCGTTTCCGGCAGGGAGGACACGGCAAGCGCGCCCAAAAGCGCACATGCGAAACCGCGCATGATGTTATTCACGTTCGCCTCGTTCTTAAGTCATTCTGCAGACACGTCCGCATCAACGACGAGAACAAACTGTGCCGGAGAAGGTTCCGACGTGCGGGTTCCCGTAGTCCGCATCAAGCCACTCGCGATCGCGTTTGGATTTGACGATGATCAATTCCTGGATCGCCGAAAGACGAATTTTTACTGTCCATGCCCGGGACGACGAGATTTCTCGCGCCACCGCCGGTCCATAAACACAAATCCCCGGAGGTCTGAACCTCCGGGGATTTTTTGTGCCGGCAATGTGACGGACGAAGCTATTCGCCCGCTTCCTGCTGTTCCATCGTCTTTTCTTTCAGGTCGAGATCCTCGCCCGTCTCCTGATCGACAGAGCGCATGGAGAGGCGCACCTTGCCGCGTTCGTCGAAGCCGAGCAGTTTCACCTTGACCTTGTCGCCGTCCTTGACGACATCGCCCGTCTTCGCAACCCGGCCCTTGGCGAGCTGCGAAATATGCACGAGGCCATCCTTCGATCCGTAGAAATTCACGAAGGCGCCGAAGTCCACGACCTTGACGACCGTTCCTTCGTAGATCTGGCCGACTTCCGGGTCGGTCGCGATCGACTTGATCCAGGCGATGGCGGCCTTGATCGAATTGGCGTCGGAGGATGCCACCTTGATCGTGCCGTCATCCTCGATGTTGATCTTGGCGCCGGTCTTTTCGACGATCTCGCGAATGACCTTGCCGCCGGTGCCGATCACTTCGCGGATCTTGTCGGTCGCAATCTTCAAGGTCTCGATACGCGGCGCAAATTCGCCGAGTTCGGCGCGGGCGCCGGTCAGGGCCTTGGCCATCTCGCCAAGAATATGGAGGCGTCCTTCCTTGGCCTGGCCAAGCGCGACGCGCATGATCTCCTCGTTGATGCCGGTGATCTTGATGTCCATTTGCAGCGAGGTGACGCCGAGCTCCGTGCCGGCGACCTTGAAGTCCATGTCGCCCAGATGATCCTCGTCGCCGAGAATATCCGAGAGCACCGCGTAGCGGCTGCCTTCGAGGATCAAGCCCATGGCGATGCCGGCGGTCGGGCGCTTCAGCGGGACGCCCGCATCCATCAAGGCAAGCGACGAACCGCAGACGGTTGCCATCGACGACGATCCGTTCGACTCGGTGATCTCCGACACAACGCGGATCGTATACGGGAATTCCGCCGCTGTCGGCAGCATCGGACGAATGGCGCGCCAGGCGAGCTTGCCATGGCCGATTTCGCGGCGGCCGGGCGAACCCATGCGGCCCGTTTCGCCGACCGAATAGGGCGGGAAATTATAATGCAGCAGGAAGCGCTCTTTGTACGTGCCTTCGAGACTGTCGATGAATTGTTCGTCCTCGCCGGTGCCGAGCGTTGCAACGACCAGCGCCTGGGTTTCGCCGCGGGTAAACAAGGCGGAGCCATGGGTGCGCGGCAGGATGCCGACTTCGGCGAGGATCGGGCGCACGGTTTTGACGTCGCGGCCGTCGATGCGGATGCCGGTGTCGAGCACGTTCCAGCGCACCACCTTGGCTTGCAGGTCGTGGAAGACTTCGCCGACTGCCTCCTTGGAAAATTTCGGTTCGACGCCCTCCGGGAACATCGCGCCCATGACCTTCACCTTGACGGCGTCGACGGCCTTATAGCGCTCCTGCTTGGCGGTAATCTTATAGGCCTCGCGGAGATCCGTTTCGGCGATGCCGAGAACCGCGGCCTCGATCTCCGTCTTGTCGGCAATGACGAGGTCGCGCGGCTCCTTGGCAGCCTTTTCGGCGAGCCGGATGATCGCCTCGATGACCGGCTGGAAACCGCGATGCCCGGCCATGACGGCGGCGAGCATGATCTCTTCGGATAATTCCTTGGCCTCGGATTCGACCATGAGCACGGCATCGGCCGTGCCGGCAACGACGAGTTCGAGCGCCGACTCCTTGATCTCGGAGGTGGTCGGATTGACCTTGAATTCGCCGTTGATATAGCCGACGCGCGCCGCGCCGACCGGTCCCATGAAGGGAACTCCCGAAAGCGTCAGTGCGGCGGAGGTCGCGACCATCGACAGAATGTCCGGATCATTGTCGAGATCATGCGAGAGCACGGTCACGACGACCTGCGTGTCGTTGCGGTAGCCGTCCGGAAACAGAGGCCGGATCGGCCGGTCGATCAGGCGCGAGACGAGCGTCTCTTTTTCCGACGGGCGGCCTTCGCGCTTGAAATAGCCGCCGGGAATGCGGCCGGCCGCGAAAGCCTTTTCCTGATAATTGACGGTGAGCGGGAAAAAATCGATGCCGGCCTTCGGTGTCTTGGCGGAGACGACCGTGGCGAGAACCGTGGTCTCGCCGTAGGTCGCGAGAACCGCGCCATCCGCCTGCCTGGCGATTTTCCCTGTTTCTAGAACGAGCTTATGACCGGCCCAGTCTATTTCTTCGCGATGGATATCGAACATGTGTTTCGTCTTTCATGATGCGGCGAAGACGAGGGGCCATGTGCAAGACGGCGAGAAGCTGTCGCGAGGCAAGGCTAAAAGCCGTAAAAGACAGCTTCTGGCGATCCTGCCATGGCTCGGTGTCGTCACCGAGGTCTGACCCGGCAGCCCTATGCCGCCGGTGCCAGGAAAAAGATGCGCTGCTGACGCGGCACCCTTCTGTTTGTTGGCGCCGGCCGATCAGGGACGGCGCTTCTAAAATTTCAAAGGAACTATAGTACGAATTTTGAGAAGCTGCCTCGCCGCCCGGAGAGCCGCCTTCGGCTTCGAAACGGTCGAAGCGGGATATCCGCTTCAAAGAGACAGCATCATGAAGGATGAGCGTGATCCTTGCCTTGGCCTTCCCGTTTTGTCCGCCGGGAACACCAGTTCTTTATAGGGGATTTCACCCCAATTTCGGCCCTAAACTTGGCACCGGCCCCAGAAATTGACAGATTTCGGGGAGGGCCCAGCCTAATGCGGCCGAGGCCGAGGTGGGCGAGGGGGCCAAGACCGGCAGCGGCCTGCCCTTATGTTGCGGGCCGCGCCGCCGGAGTCAATGGAACGCCGGGCGGAACGAGGCGGCGGATGCCGCCCGCAATCCGGCAAAATGGTCCAATTCGAGCGAATCGGACCATTTTTCAGGCAGTTTTGGGTCTAGCGGCGGATGCCGAGGCGCTCGATCAGGGACTTATAGCGTGGTTCGTCCCGCGCTTTCACATAGTCCAAGAGGCTGCGGCGCTGCGAGACCATTTTGAGCAGGCCGCGACGCGAATGATTGTCTTTCGCATGCGTCTTGAAGTGCTCGGTGAGATTGGCGATCCGTTCGGTCAGGATCGCGACCTGCACCTCGGGCGAACCCGTATCGCTCGGCTTTGTGGCATATTCTTTGACGAGCGTCTGCTTACGCTCCGGCGTAATCGACATCGGCGTTCCTTTCGAACCGGCTCGCAGCCAGACGCTTTCGCGCGGCTTGAGCGGATTGAGACTTTGTGAAAATCAACCCGCATGGGCAAAGCCGGGATGTCGTCCAGCCAAGTCGAAACGGGAGGGTGAGGGCTCTCCTTTAAGATCAATCGATTCGAAGATCAAGCGCCGCGGCGTTGCGAGCCCGCGGCCGCCTCTATAGGCTCGCCGCGGCCAGGGAACGCGCGGCACTCAAGCTGCGTTTGCCTCGCGCACGGAAGCTATTCCGTGAAAAAAGGAGGGAAAATGCGTCTTCTGATCAAGAAACTCGTGGCGGGTGCTGCGGTCGTGGCCGGAATGAGTCCGGCTATCCAAGAAGCTTCCGCCGCAGCGGTTCCGATCGGCAATCTGGCACCTGTCATCGGCGATGCCTTGCCGGTGCAACAGACGCAGTTCTTATACGGCGGCCAAAATTACTGCTGGTATGACAACGGCTGGCGTGGACCCGGATTTTATTGGTGCGGCTATGCGTGGCGTCGCGGCTTTGGCTGGGGCGGCGGCTATGGCTGGCACGGTTGGCATGGCGGCCACGGCGGTGGCGGCGGTTTCCATGGTGGTGGTTTCCATGGCGGCGGCTTCCCCGGTGGCGGGTTCCATGGCGGCGGGTTCCATGGCGGGTTCCATGGCGGCGGGCATGGCGGGTTCCATGGCGGTGGCGGCCACGGTGGTGGCCACGGCGGTCACCATTGATCATCCGAGGCATCGCGGCGTGTATCGACCACGCCGTCGATCAGATTGAGCGAGCGTAATATCTCGCTGGAAAATCCCGCCGCGGTTGCCTTCGAGGTGACCGCGGCGATCTTGTCTTCAAGCGCGAAAAGCGCCGCGCGGGCCTCGGCCATGCCGCAGAGGACAAAGCGGCACGTTTCGCCCGGACGCATTTGCGCAAGCCGTCCAATATCGGCCTTGATGACTGAACCGATCTTCGGATAGCCGCCGGTCGGCTGATGATCGGCCATCAGGACGAGTGGTTGTCCGTCGCCGCCGATTTGGACGGCGCCGAGCGCGATCCCATCCGACACTATATTGAACCCTGAAGCATGCTCGATCTTCGGCCCCTTGAGCCGATAGGCCATGCGGTCGGCCGAGGCCGTCAGACTGAAAGCTTCGGAAAAAAGCAGCGCAAGCGCGTCGGCGGTAAAATAATCGTCCTGTGGGCCGAGCAGGATGCGGATCGGCCGCATATCGCGATCGAGCCAGGGGGCTTCAATCCTTGCGTCGCGCCGCATCGCCGCGTCTGGTTGGCTCAAGGCGGGCAGGCTGTCGCCCGCTTCGATCATCCGGCCGCCGATGCCGGAGCGCAGATGCGTCGAGCGGCTGCCCATCTCGATGGCTGTGTCGAAGCCGCCCTTAACGGCGAGATAGGCCCAGGCGCCCCAGGCGCCAGGCTTCGCCGCCAATCTTTCACCCGGGCGAAGCGTGATCCGTATGGGCGAAGGCAATGCTCTGCCGTCGCGGGTCCAGAGAAATCCGCCGCCGCCAAAAGCAAGATCGAGCGGGACTTGCGTGCCTGCCTCAAAGCCGCCGACGGAAATCTCGATTGTTCCCGCGTCATGCGCATTGCCCAAGACCCGATTGACCGTCCGAAAGGCGGCCCAGTCCATCGGTCCGGACGGCGTGACGCCAAAACGCCGCCAGTGAAAACGGCCGCTGTCCTGGATCGTGGTGCCGGGCCCGGCGCGGACCACTTTAAGATGCGCGGCCATTATGCCATCTCTTCGCGCGCGATGAGCGCGCCCGCCGCCGCGTCGCGTCGCAAAGCCTCGAATGTCGCAAGATCGATGCGCTCGAACGTGACCTCGTCTCCGACATCCGCGAAAAAGGCGCGCGCGCGGGACGAGTCGAACATGCGCACCGGCGTCTGCGCGATGACATACCAGCCGGTCGGCATAGCGATCGTGGTGATGAGCGCCTGACCGCCCGCGATCAGCAGTGCGCCTTCCGGCGCGGGGGGACGCGGCGTGGCGCGGCGCGAAATCGCAAGCGCGTCCGGCAGCCCGCCGAGAAAGGTGAAGCCGGGTGCGAAGCCATACATATAGACGCGATAAAGCGCATCCGCGTGCAAATCCGCGATGCGCTCCTGCGGCAGACGAAGCGTTTCGGAGACTTCGGCCAGATCCTCAGCGAGCGCGGGATCGTAGCAGACGGGGATGCGCCAGCGCTTTGGCTTACCCATGTCGCGCCGTGGCGTCGTGTCGAGTCCGCCGAGCGTTTCGATCAAAGCTTCGGGTGTCGTCGCGCGCGGATCGAAATGAATCATGAGCGAACGATAGGTCGGTACCGTCTCGATGACGCCTTCGATGGGCGCGGCGGCGATGGCGGCGTCAAGCGCCAGCACGCGGTCGTGAATCAAGGGATCGATCGCGCGGCCATATTCGACGACAAGCGCGCTCTCGCCGGCCGGTAGAAAGCGCGGGGGGATGTCGTTACTCATAAGTGGTCCTGTCCCCCGTTACCAAGCTTCCTCATGCTGAGGAGGCCCCGAAGGGGCCGTCTCGAAGCACGAGGGAGCGTCATTTGATTTAAGTGGTGCCTGCCGCCCTCGTCCTTCGAGACGCCGCCATTCCAAATCGCGATTGTTCGATTTGGAATGGCGGCTCCTCAGATGAGGGCTAAACCGAAGCGAAAGCCTTCACCTGAAAGCTCGCGGCTTCGAGTCTTTGCCGCAGGGTCTTTGCCATGGCGACGGCGTCCGGCGTATCGCCATGCACGCAGATCGAATCGATCCCGACGGGGATACGCTTGCCGGATTGCGCGATGACGGCATTCTCAGCCACCATGTCGAGCGCGCGCGCGGCGGCGACCTCGGCGTCGCGGATGACCGCGCCTTCGGCCGATCGCGGCACCAAAAGGCCTTGATCCGTATAGGCGCGATCGGCAAAAATTTCGCGTGCGACGGCGAGATTTTCCTTTTCGCCGGCCCGTTCGAGCTCAGTGCCAGCTATGGCGAGAAAGACGAGATTGCGGTCGACCGCTTTAGCCGCGCGCGCAATGGCCTGCGCCATTGCATGATCTTCCATCGCCATATTGCTCAAGGCGCCATGGACCTTCACATGCGTCAACTTGTGTCCGGCCAAGGCTGCGAGTGCCTGCGCCGCGCCGATCTGATAGGCGACGAGCCGCTCGATTTCGGCAGTCGTATAAGACATGCGCCGGCGCCCGAAGCCCTGCAGGTCGGGAAAGCTCGGATGCGCGCCGACGGCGACGCCCTTGGCTTTGGCGAGCCGGAAGGTTTCCGCCATGATATTGGGATCGCCGGCATGAAAGCCGCAAGCGACATTGGCGCTCGTCACGATGTCGAGCATGGCTTCGTCATCGCCCATCGCATAGGCGCCGAAACCTTCGCCGCAATCGCAATTCAAATCCACGCTGCGCATTTGGTCCGCTGTCCTTCCCGCGCCAAGTTTAGCGCGGTGGGAGCACGAAAGCCAATCGGTTCGAGGGCGCGAATTGAAAGCCGTCATTGCGAGCGAAGCGAAGCAATCTATGCCATAGTTGAACAGCCGCTCCTGGATTGCTTCGCTTCGCTCGCAATGACGGCATGGCAATTGATGGCTAGACGCCTTATCTACTTCGCGACCATCTTCTGCTGGAGCTCTCGGTCGATCAGCATATTGGCGATGGTCATCCGATGCGTCGCGATCTCTCTTTGCGAGGGCGCGAGACGATCCGGATGATTGGCGCGCGCAAAAGCACGGCGGAGCTTTTTGAGATCATTCGCACTGAGATTTTCGCTGAGGCCGAGTTCTTCAGCGATTGCATCCTGCTCGCAGCTCGCGATGGCTTCGAGCAGAGGCTCGACGGCATCTTCGAGATAGGAGGCCTCGAAGACGGGCGGCGTCGCTTGGGCTCTTTCGCCGTGACCGGAAGGCGCCAATCCCGACAGCATTTGCAGCAGCCAATCATGCGGCTGATGCGCCTGAGACGGGGCGATGGGCGCCGCCATCTCAGTATCCGCATCCGTCTCGGATGGGCGGATCTGATCGAGGACGTCCGCGAAAGCCTGAGGCTTCGTCTTTTTGAATCCGAACATTATTTTATCAGACCGAACGGTCTGCCTTTTATCCCAGTCAAAGCGAATATGGAGCGGGGGCCATTAATCGGGCACTAACAAAGCCAATACTTTCGCGTGAACCGCGGATTTTTTTTAAAATGAACAAAAGATTAAAATGGGTGAGGCAATACCGCTCGGGCTTGCGCGCGGCTTTAAGCGCTTCATGTAACCATCCGTCAAAGAATTTCCCGGACAAAGAAACGCGCGCCTGAATGTTCCAGCCGTGCGCTCTTCTCACGAAGGACCCAGGCTTTGACCAGCGTTACGGCAGACCATGTGAAAGCTCTGCGCGACGCGCAGGACCCTGCCGCACATAAAGCCTTCGTTCCGCTGCTCATCTTATTTGTGATGAGCCTTGGGCTTATCCTTACCTGGGCGCGGATCGTGGCCGTCTGGCAGACGGGTTCCATTCACGATCCCGACGATGCCATGCGGCTCGAACAGGTTCGTGCGCTGCTCGCCGGCCAAAATTGGTTCGACATGACCGTCTATCGCCTCGATCCGCCGGGCGGTGTCTTCATGCATTGGTCGCGGGTCGTCGATATTCCGCTCGCGATTCTGATCAAGGCCTTCGGTCTCGTTCTGCCGGTCGAAGAAGCCGAGCGCCTGACGCGCATCGTCTTTCCCCTGCTGCTGCAGGTTGCTCTTTATGCGGCGATCGCACGGCTTGCGAAAAACCTGCTCGGCCGCGACGCGATCATGCCGGCGATTTTCATGGTGCTTCTCTCCGGCATTGCCTTCGGGCAATTCCAGCCGGGACGGATCGATCATCATGCGCCGCAAATCGTCCTTTTGGCCTTCATGCTGGGCGGACTTGTCGAAGCGGTGAAAGCGCGGCGCATGCTGCCGGGCGCCATTGCCGGCGGATTGGCAGCGCTTTCGCTAGCGATCAGCCTCGAAAACATGCCCTTCATCTTCATGCTTTGGAGCCTTGCCGGCGGCCTCTGGCTTTGGCAGGGCCGGGCGATGCGCTTTGTGATGGCGGGCTTCGCACTTGGTCTTCTGATCGGCCTGCCGCTCTGCTTTCTCGCAACCGTCGGTCCGGCGCGTTGGCTTCTCTCGGTCCCCGATGCGTTTTCCTTCGGGCAGTTGATTGCCGGAATGGCCGGCGCTTCGGTGTGTCTCGCGCTCGCCTTTTTGCCGGAGCGCTTCGACCTTTTGCCGGTCAGACTGATCCTCGCCTTGGCTGGCGCCGCGGCCGCTTTGGGCCTTGTGGCTCTGTTCGGCCCCGGCGCCCTCCGCGAGCCCTTTGCAGGCTTGGACCCGCTTGTGCGCGATGTCTGGCTGTCGAATGTCCACGAGGCCTGGTCTTTCTTGCGGCTGTCGCGGCAGGAGCCCGAAACCGCGGCGATCTTCATGCTGCCTTTGGTGCTCGGCCTTGCCGGGTCACTCGCTGCGGCATGCGTTGAAAAAGGCCCGCTTCGCCTGCAATGGATGCTCGTTTCGGCGACGATCCTGATCGGCGTTTTGATGAGCCTCTGGCTCGTTCGGGTTCTGTCATCCGTCGGCCCCATCGCACCTTTGGGCGGTGTCTGGGCCGTGATGAAACTCAACACGTGGCTCATGCAGTCAGGCAGGCGCAAGGCAGCGCTTTGGTCTTTCGCTTTGCTTTTGCCTTTCGCATCGATCCCCTGGGCTCTGGCGATCGGCAGTGCCGAGACAGATACGAAGAAAGCGTCCGAAAACTGTCATGCTACGGCTGCCTTCGAAGCCTTCAAGGCTTTGCCGTCCGGACTCATTCTCGCACCGATCGACTCGGGCTCGCATCTCCTTGCCTTTACGTCGCATAGCGTTCTGGCTGCCCCTTATCATCGCAACAATCACGGTAACGTGCTTGCGCTTAAGGCCTTCCTCGCTCCGCCGGATGAGTCTCGCGCGATTGTGATGGCAAGCGGCGCGAATTATGTCGCGATTTGTCCGGATTTTGGAGAGACCAAAATTCTTGGCGAGCGCAAGCCTCAGTCTCTCTCCGCCAATTTATCGGCGGGGGATGTGCCCGATTGGCTCGTACCAATTCCGGCACCACATACGCCGTATAGGATTTTCGCAGTCCGCCCGTGACCCGGAGAAGAGATGATGAAGAACCGTTTCCCCCTAGCCCTCGTTCTAGCAGGACTCATCAGTGCAGGCGGTATCGCCGCCGCGATCAATGCTCAGGCGCAGCAGGCGCCGCATGATGATCCGGCCTCGAAAATGATGATGATGGGGCATGATCGAGATCATGAATCCTCGCATGAACTCTCGCCGGCGGACCGGGCGGCTTTTCTCGATGCGCGCGTCGCGGCTCTGCATGCTGGCCTCACTCTGACGCCGGATCAGGAGAAGCTTTGGCCGCCGGTCGAAACCGCGTTGCGCGGGGCCGCTCAGACCATGGCCGACCGGCGCAAGATCTGGCACGACGAACCGCGTCCCGCCGATCCGGTGCAATTCCTGAAGCGGGTCAGCGAGGGCGCGCTCGCGCGCGGCGAAGCGCTGAAGAAACTCGCCGACGCCGCGGGGCCGCTTTATGCGACCTTGAGCGACGAGCAGAAACACCGGCTGCCGATCCTGCTCGAACATCTGCATCCGCACGGAATGCATTCTGCGATGATGGGCCAGGGCGAACATCGCTCCGGGCCGGAAGGTGAACATCACGGCTGGTGGTCGCATGATCATTCCGATCACGACGACCATGACGATCAATCGGACCACTGAAGATATTCGACTTTAGCTACGTCTTACGGGCTCCATGCTGGCGGCGCTTTCGCGCCGCCTTTTTATTCAAGATCCTTTGTTGAGTTTGCGCATCTCGGCGATCAATCCGGCGGTGGATGAGTCGAGTCCCGCGGTCGATGCGCTCTTGTCGGCGATGATCGGCGCCAGCCGAAGCGCCAATTCCTTGCCGAGTTCGACGCCCCATTGATCGAAGGCATTGATGTTCCAGATCACCGATTGCACGAAGACCTTGTGCTCATAAAGCGCGATCAACTGGCCGAGCACGCGCGGCGATAGTTTCTTATAGATGAATGTGCTCGATGGTCTGTTGCCCGCAAAGACCTTGTGCGGCGCCAGCGCCTTGATCGCAGCCGCATCGAGACCCTGCTTTTGCAATTGCGTCTCGACTTCCGCGAGCGAGCGTCCGCGCATCAAGGCTTCGCTCTGGGCGAGGCAATTGGCGAATAGCAATTGATGATGCTTGGCGTCGGCCGCATTGGGTTGTGCCGCGATCAGAAAATCGATCGGCACGATGTCGGTGCCTTGATGCAGCATCTGGAAGAAGGCGTGCTGGCCATTGGTGCCGGGCTCGCCGAAAATGACCGGCGCCGTTTCATGCGTGACCGGCTCGCCGTTGAGGCGCACAGACTTGCCGTTCGACTCCATTTCGAGCTGTTGCAGATAGGCGGGAAAGCGCGCCATCCGCTGATCATAGGGGATCACCGCCTGAGTCCGGTAGTCCCAGAGGTTGCGATACCAGATACCGATAAGCGCCATGATCACGGGGCCGTTTTGCTCTAACGGCGTCTCGCGGAAATGCGTGTCTATATCCTGACCGCCAAGCAGGAACTTCTCGAATTTCTCCGCGCCTATGCCGATCGCGAGCGAGAGCCCGATCGACGACCAGACCGAGAGCCGTCCGCCGACATAATCCCAAAAGCCGAAGATGCGGTCGGGCTTGATGCCGAAGGCGGCAACCTTGTCGAGCGCCGTCGAGACCGCGCAGAAATGATCGGCGACGGCGGCCTCGCCCAATTTTTCCGCGACGATGGCGCGTGCGGATGCGGCATTCGTCATCGTCTCCAAGGTCGTGAAGGTCTTGGAGCAGATGATGAAGAGCGTCGTCGCCAAAGGCACGCCGGCCAATGTGTCGCCGAGATCGGCGCCATCGACATTGGCGACGAAATGCAATTTGAGCTTCGGCGAAACGAAGGGCGACAAGGCGCGTCCCGCCATGGCGGGGCCGAGGTCCGAGCCGCCGATGCCTATATTGATGATATCGGTGAAGGGCGCGCCGCTCGCCGATTTGATTTCGCCCTTGCGGATCGCTTCGGCGAAGGCGAGGACCTTTTTACGCTCCGCGAGCACTTCCGGCATCACGTCGCGGCCTTCGGCGATCATCGGCCGATCGGTCAGATTGCGCAGCGCCATATGCATGGCGCTTCGATGTTCCGTCACGTTGACGAGATCGCCCGCAAAAAGCGCCGCGCGTTTCTCTTCAAGCCCCGCCGCGCGGGCAAGCGCTACAAGCAGATCGAGGGTTTTCCGGGTGACGCGATGTTTCGAGAAATCGAAGAGAACGTCGTCGAGCTGAATATGGAACTTCGCGTAGCGTTCCGGATCGGCGGCGAAGAAATCCGCGATCTTTTGATTTTCCATTTCGGCCCGATGCGCGGCGAGAGCGTCCCAGGCGTCCGTCAGCTTTGTTTGGTCCATTGATGCCTCGCGAGAAAAGGATCGCGACGCATCGGGAGCCGCGGTCCGCGGCTCCCCCATTCGCCGCTATTCGGCCGTGCTTATCACGGGCTTGCGTTGCGCCAATAAGGCATTGACGGCGAGCGTCACGACAATATTGAGAACAAGCGCCAGAAGTCCGACATAAAGCGTGATCTTCGTGTCGCCGAAGACCAGCGTATGAAGCGGCTTCAACCCGTCCATCCAAGAGAAATAGGTGCCGACGGCCAAGCCGGACGCCCAGCCCGCGAGCAAAGCCGGCGCGCGGAACCAGTTTGTAAATAGGCCGAAGACTACCGCGGGAAAGGTCTGCAAGATCCACAATCCGCCGAGCAATTGCAGATCGAGTGCGAATTGCGTCGGCAGAAACAGGATGACCAGCAATGCGCCGACCTTGACGACCAAGGAAGTGACTTTCGCGACCTTGGCCTCGCCCGCATGGCTGACGTTCGGATCGACATAGGCCTTCCAGACATTGCGCGTGAAAAGATTGGCGGCGCCAATCGACATCACGGCGGCGGGCACCAGCGCGCCAATCCCGATGGCAGCGAAGGCAAAGCCCGCGAACCATCCGGGGAACAAGGTCTTGAAGAGCATCGGGACGACGTCATTATTGCTCGCGACCTTCAAATGCGCCGCATGGCCCATATAGCCGAGCAGGGCGATAAGGCCGAGGAGCAATGTATAGGCCGGCAGCAGCATCGCGTTTTTGCGAATCGTCTGGGCGCTCTTGCTCGCAAAAATCCCGGTCAGCGTATGCGGATACATGAAGGCGGCGAGCGCCGATCCGAAGGCGAGCGTCGCATAGGCCATATATTGCGAAGGCGCGAGCAGGATGCCGCCCGATCCCTTGGCCTTGAAGGCCTCGTCGGCCGCCGAAAAGATCGCGCCATAGCCGCCGAGCTTGATCGGGATGATGGCGATCGCGACGATCACGATGATGTAGATCATCGCATCCTTGACGAAGGCGATCAGGGCCGGCGCCCGCAGGCCGGACGAATAAGTGTAGAGCGCGAGTACGAGGAAGGCCAGAATCAGCGGGATTTCGCCGGTAAGGCCAAGAGCCTTGATGACAGCCGCCATGCCGATGAGCTGCAAGGCGATATAGGGCATGGTCGCGATGATGCCCGTCAGGGCGACGGCAAGTTCGAGCCCGCGCGATTGATATTGATCGTGAACAATATCGGCGGCGGTGACGTGAGCTCCGTCCTTGGCGCGGCGCCAGAGCAGCGGCATGACCGCGAAGACGAAAGGATAGACGATGATCGTATAGGGCAAGGCAAAGAAGCCGTAGGCGCCGACGCCGAAGACGAGCGCCGGAACCGCGATCACCGTATAGGCGGTGTAAAAATCGCCGCCGACCAGGAACCAGGTGATCCAGGTACCGAATTGGCGACCGCCCAATCCCCATTCGTCGATATGGGCGAGCGTCGCGGGCCGCCGCCATTTCGCGGCGACGAAGCCCATGACGGTCACGAGCAGAAAGAAGAAGACGAAGACGGCGATCGCCGGATAGTCGAGCTCACTCGTCATCGGGCAGACTCCGATAGACGATGTAGATCAGGATCGAGGTCAGCGGCACCCAAGCGAGCTGATACCAATAGAAAAAGGGAAAGCCGAAAAGATCGGGAGCCGCCCTGTTATAGGGGCCGACGATAAGCAGTCCGAGATAGGGAAGCAGCAACAGGAACCACAGCGGGCTCGGGCGGGATTTCGGCATGTTTCCAGTCCAAATAAGATCGAGACCGCCGAGCTTATTTGGAATCCGCGTTATTTTCGAGCCTTGCCTTTAGTTCTAGAAGTTTTGCAAAGGGCGAATTGGGGTCGGGCTGGCGCTCGCGCGGCGGACGCGGCGCATTTGCCGGTTTGTTCTGGCGATCCTGGCGATGCTCATCCTGCCTTGGACCCTTGGGCCCGGACTTGCCGCGCCGATTGTCGAAATGCGGCTTGGCGGATTGTTCGTTGCCTTCGCCTGCCGCTGGCGCAGCACCAGCTTCTTGATTTTGTTTTTGGTTTTCGCGGCGCGGCTGATGTCTGCGATTGTCGTTTCTATGCCGCTCGCCTCTGTGGGCGTCGTCGCGGCCCTCGTGGTTCAGTGCCGCCGCGGCACCGGCCTCGACCGTTTCAGGGGTTGTCGCTGCGTTGGCCGGTGCACCAGGAGCGCCGGCATGCGCATGTCTTGCGGGCCGGTTGCGTTGATTACGCGGCGCAGTATGTTTTTGGTGGTGCTGGCGATGCGGATGCCAGACTTCGATGAGTTGGGGTTCGGCTTCGGCAGCCGGCTCAGCGGCCTCGATTTGATCGGGCGCTGCCGCGACGGGCTCGCTTGCCGCCTCAGCGGCGGTGTCCGCCGGGCTCTCCGCCGGAGCTTCTGCCGATATTTCGGCTTGGACCTCCATCGGGACTTCGGCGGGTGCTTCCGCCGATGGTTCGGCAGTTATCACTTCAACAGGCGTCTCTTCGGCAACTGTCTCTTCGGCAATTGCTTCTTGGACAACTGTTTCCTCGACAGCCTCCGGCTTCGCCTCGCCCGCGCTTGCGTCTGCTTCCGGCGCCGGTGTCTCTTGCGTTGCCGCGGGCTCGGTCACATGCACAGGTTCGGTCGAGGCTTTGGGAATCAAAGGCAAGGTGATCGCTGGACCTTTGCGTTGCTCCGACTGATAGCCGAGCGAGCGCAGGATCGAGGCGAAACTTTCGCCAGAGCAACCCGCAAGCGATGTCATATTGACGGTCACGACGAATCCATCGCCATCGGCAGAGCCTGGCGGCGGATCGCCGGGCGTGGTGCCGGGCCGATAGGCGACGGCGGGGCGGATGAGATCGGCGAGACGTTCCAGAATATCGACGCGCACCGCGCGGTCGCCGCAGACGCGAAAGCCCGCCGCGCGATAAAGGCCCTTCGGCACATCCTTGTCGGCGACGAAAGACGTGCGTCCCGAAGAGGCGAGATGCGGGACTTCATCGAGGCCTTTCATCTCTTCGACGCCGCCATGGCGCAAGGCCCAGAGTTGCGCGGCGAGCGCACGCGGCGCCGGCTTGACGAGTTGCGGCAGATAGAGATGAAAGGCGCCGAAGCGCACGCCGAATTTGCGCAGAGCCGCGCGCGCTTCCTGCGACAGGCCTTTGACATCTTCCGCGACGCGGGCGCGTTCGAGAATGCCGAGCGACTCCGCCACTTGGAAGGCGATGCCGCGTGCAATGCCTTCGAGCCCTTCGCCTTTTTCGAGCTCCGCCAGCGGGCCGAGAAGCTTCTTAATATGTTGCGCCGTCCAGAGATCGAGCCGCCTTTGCACCTTTTCGAGGTCGGCGCCGGTCAATTGCTCGTCTGACAGGATGCGCGCGCGTGGTTCGAGTATATGCGCTCCATCGACGAGTTTCGCGACCGGCTCGCCGAGCCAGCGGATCAACCCGTCATTGGCGAGAACGAAGGCTTCGTCGACCGCCTCGTGAACGCGTGTCGCGCGTCCTTCGATTTCGCTCGCGAGCGCCTTTTGCGCGGCGGCATTCAAGGTGCGCGCCGCTTCGCCGCCGGCCTGCGGGTCGGCTGTGAAGCGAAAACCGTTGAGATGACCGACATGCTGGCCTTCGACCATCACATCGCCGCTGCTCGTTACTTCCGCTTCCAACATCACGTTCTCTCTCAAACGACGCATGAGCACGCTCGTCCGCCGGTCCACAAACCTTTGGGCGAGACGCTCGTGCAAAGCGTCCGACAATATGTCCTCTACCCGACGCGTGACCCCCTGCCAATGCTCGGGGTCATCAAGCCAGTCCGTTCTATTCGCAATGAAGGTCCAGGTGCGAACCTGAGCAATTCGTGCGGATAGGGTATCGAGGTCGCCGTCGACCCGATCCAATACACTCACATGCCGGGCGAACCAATCCTGTGGAATATGGCCCGCCCGCACAATAAAGTGGAAGATCGAAAGCGCCAATTCCGCGTGAGCCGCCGGGGATAATTTCCGGTAATCGGGGATCTGGCAAGTTTCCCATAGCCGCGCGATATCGGCTTTCGTCTTGGCGGCGCGGATCACTTTTTCGTCGCGGGAGGCGATTTCCAGCACCAATTGGTCTTGCGCGACAGGCGCGCGTGTCAAACCGGGCTCTTTCGGCGTGATATCGAGCGAGGCCGCGAGCGCCGTCAGAGACGCGAAATCGAGATCGGTGTTGCGCCATTGCAGCATACGGACCGGTTCAAAGCGATGATCTTCCAAGGCTTCGACCAGTTCCGGGTCAAACGGCGGACAACGGCCGGTGGTCCCGAATGTCCCATCGCGCATATGGCGTCCGGCGCGCCCGGCAATCTGGCCGAATTCGGCTGGAATGAGGCGGCGATAATGCCAGCCGTCGAATTTCCGGTCGGACGCGAAGGCAATGTGATCGACATCGAGATTGAGGCCCATGCCGATCGCGTCCGTCGCAACGATATAATCTATGTCGCCGTTTTGAAACATTTCGACTTGGGCATTGCGGGTGCGCGGCGATAGAGCTCCAAGAACAACCGCCGCCCCACCGCGTTGGCGCCTGATCCATTCTGCGATCGCATAGACTTCCTCGGCCGAGAAGGCGACGATGGCCGAGCGGGGCGGCAGCCGCGCAATCTTTTTCTCTCCGGCGAAGGTCAATTTCGACAGGCGCGGGCGCGAGAAGATGGGCGCGCCCGGCAAAAGCTCGCGCAATGCGCGTTCCATCGTCGAGGCGCCGATCAGCAAAGTCTCTTCGGAGCCGCGCCGGTTGAGCAGCCGGTCGGTGAAAATATGGCCGCGGTCGAGATCGGCAGCGAGTTGGATTTCATCGATCGCCACAAAGGCGACGTCGAGATCGCGTGGCATAGCCTCGACCGTCGATATCCAATAGCGCGGATTTTTGGGTTTGATCTTTTCCTCGCCGGTGATGAGCGCGACCGCCGAAGCGCCAACCTTTTCAGCGACGCGATTATAGACCTCGCGGGCGAGCAGCCGCAGTGGCAGGCCGATGATGCCGCTCGCATGCGAAAGCATGCGCTCGATCGCATAATGGGTCTTGCCGGTATTGGTCGGCCCGAGCAGCACGCTGACGCTTTTCGCGCGATCGCTTGGATGCAGATGGGCCGCCGGAACTAAGACATTCATCGACGCAGGCCGGCACCGTCATGAGAGAGGGGCGGAGAAGGGTTCTCTGTATCACAATGGCATCGCGCGCCCAGCCGTTCTTTACGTTCTGAACGAGTCACGAACGAATCGCGGCCGAATCGCCGACACGAGCCAAGATCCCGCTTTGTTCCCGACAAGATCATGTGGCTTAGCATGACGCGACCACAGGATGCGGTGAAATTGGGCTTTTCTGGGGGTTTTTCATGGCCTGTGGAAAGCGTTCAAAACGCCGATCGTTGCGGACTCCGGACGGGCTTTTTGTCAACAAGGTGGCATCCTTGATTCATATAGGACTTCACTTTCGAAATGCGCGCCTGCGAAGGTTTTTTCGCCGGCGTCTAGGGGCTAGCAGGAGTTTTTACACTTCGGCCTGCTGGCCAATTGGTAAATTTCCTCCGGAAAAGCCGGGAAAATAAAGGCCCAAAAGCCGGTCGCGATAGGCGACAAGATTGGCGTGATTTTCCGCCGCCGCGCGGATCGGCGATTGGCAGGCAGGCGATAAAAGGCAGCCGACGAAGCCGAAGACCGTCGCGTCCGCGCCGCAGGGCGCGTCGCCCATCAAAAATGCTTTCTCGCCGAGGACTGCGGCGAGAGCCTCGAGGTCGCGGATCGCGAGCTCAGCGATCTCTTCTTTTCTATGGCGGCCCATGCCTTGAACGTTCAGGCGGCGGACGACCATGCGGCGGATCATGATTTTGGCGAGAGGCCGCACCGGCGCCGGAAGCCAATCAAAGAACCGCGCCACGCTGCGTTCGAAATTGCCCATGTCGCACCAGCGCATGTCGACGAGCGCCCAATAAAGATGATCCTCGCACATTTTCTCGAGCGCCCAGGCAGTGGCTCTGGCGCCAGGGCTCAAACCGGCATCGAAGTCGACGCCATATTTGGTCTCGATATGAAAGCGGATGAAGGTCGAATCGGCAATCGCTGCGCCATCATCGACGATAAAAGGCAGCTTGCCTTTCGGCGCCTTTCGAAAGCCGCCGCGCTCTTCCTTGTAAGGAAGGCCTGCGAATTTCAAAAGCAGCATGGCCTTGACGACGAAGGGGCTCGCGTCGGGCAGATCGAACAGAGGTCCAAACGTATAAAGCGTGATCATAGGTGGGCCTCAGATCAAGGTCCGGCCAACATGCCACCAGATATGAGGTTTTGTCATCGCCGCAGCGATAATGCCCTCGCCTGGTAGAGGGCTACGGAGTTACCGAGCTTGGACGCCTTCTCCTCGGTCGAGGCGTAATTACACGCTTGCAGGCTGCTTAGAGCGTGCAGTCCGGGTGCCGAGAAAAACCAGCGGGACCGCGATTGCATTTATGACGGCCACAGAGAGCCAGATGGCTCCGGGCCACTCCTTCTGAACGGCAAAGTAGAATGTCGAGAAAGCCAGCGGGGCGATGATGGAGGCCAAGCTGACGGCCGATGCCAGTACGCCTTGGAGCTGGCCTTGGCATGCCGGGTCAACCTGCCGGGTGGCCAGGGCCTGAAACGCGGGTGTACCGATGCTGCCGAGAGCGAAGATCGGCATGATGGCGAACACGATCCAGCCTTGGTTGGCGAAGGCCATGGCGACGAGAGCAATGCAGGAGCAGGCAATCCCGACGACAATGGCAAAGCGTTCCCCGAGCAGTTTGGTAGCTGGACCGGGCAAGAGAGCCTGCACCAGCGTTTGGCAGACACCGAACGTGCCTAGCGAAAGGCCGATCCAAAGGCCATTCCACTGGAACGTGTCGAAGCCCCACAGTGCCCAGCAGGTGCCATAGGCCTCTCCAGCGGCGCTTAAGAAGAAATACACAAGGATGATAGGCAGAAGCCCTTTCATCGAGAAGACCCAACGCAGCGGCTGAAGCGGGTTGAGCGCGGCCAGATCGATCTTCTGGTGCCCCGGTATGTGAGACTCCGGCAGGATGAACAAAGCCAGCAGGAGATTGCAGGCGTTCAGCACGGCGGCGGCGATGAAAGGGAGCCGCACCCAGGTGTCGCCGAGCAGTCCGCCGAGAACCGGACCGATGATGAAGCCGATGCCAAACATGGCGTTGGACAGGCCGAAGCGACGGGCTCGCTTGTCCTCGGGCGAAATGTCGGTGATGTAGGCCGTTGCAACGGAGACATTGGCGCTGGTCAGGCCAGCAATGGCGCGGCCGAGGAACAACATCCAAAGCTGCGGCGCGAAGGCCATGACGACATAATTGAGCGCCGCTCCCGCTAGGGAAATGAGCAGTACGGGACGCCTGCCCAGGTTGTCGCTCAAAGCGCCGAGCACGGGCGCAAAGATGAACTGCATGACCGCATAGAGCGCGATCATGATCCCGATGGTGGGCGCGATATTCTGGGTGTGCGTCACATCCTCAAGAAGTTGCGGGAGAATGGGGAAGATGAGGCCTATGCCCGCTGCGTCGAGACCGATTGCGACGAAGATGACAACAAGGGGTTTGTTCATAGTGGCGGGAGCCATCCACACAAGACTATCGGTTAATTCACCAGTGGCCGTCGATCCCAGCGTGCCATTTAGCGCGGCCGAAACCGTGCCAATCAGCGCTGACATCGAGCTTCATCGGCAACAGATCCGAAGCGGGCCTTCAGCCGATGACCAGCACGAGCCTGCCTCGCACGTGCCCATTCTCACTGACGCGGTGCGCGTCCGAGATCTTGTCGAGCGGGTAGGTTCGCTCGACGGGAAGCCAAAAACGTCCGGCTTCGATGAGCGCAGCTATTTCAGTCAGCGCGTGAAAGGCGTGACCGTGAAGAAAGCCGCTGCTGAAGCGTACCTCGTGCTGTTTCGCTCCGTCGATGTCGGCAAGTGTCACCACGTTCTGCGGGCCGCCGGCAAGATCGATCAACTCGGGCAGCACGCCACTTCCGGCAACGTCGAGCGCGGCGTCGACGCCATCGGGCGCGAGGGCGCGGACTCGGTCGGCCATGCCTTCGCCGTAGGTCACAGGCTCCGCGCCGAGGAGCCGAAGATAGTCGTGGTTGGCAGGGCCGGCGGTGCCGATCACGCGCGCGCCGCGGGCGATGGCGAGTTGAACAGCGGCGCTGCCGATCCCACCCGCGGCGCCATTGATGAGCAGTCTGATTCCACGACCGACGCCGAGTTGGTCCAGGCTGCGCGTCGCCGTTTCGAGCGCGACGGGGAGGCCGGCGGCGTCGACGAAACCGAGAAAGAGCGGGATCGGCGCCCGATAGGTCAGCAGCGCCAGTTCGGCCGCTCCGGCACCATCGTCGGAGACACCGAAGACCCGGTCGCCGACGGAAACATCTGTAACACCCTCTCCGACTTCGTCGACGACGCCTGCCACGTCGCGACCCGTCGTCTGCGGCAACCCTGCGCCGAAGCTCAACAGCCCCTTGCGCAGCTTCCACTCGGTTGTGTTGATGCCGGCCGCGCGCACGGCGATGCGGACCTGTCCGGGACCCGGATGCGGGTCGGGAAGATCCACGATCTCGAGGACCTCGGGACCCCCGAACCGGCTGAATTGCGCGGCTTTCACGAGCCTTTCCTTTCGGCCCGTCCTCTGCCACTCGTGGCCCAGACGCTCCAGCACAAGGACGCGCGCGCCACCTCGACGGCCGTCAGGAGTCCGACCGGTCCCGCCTCCACCATCACAATATCAATTGGATCTGCCATATACCGCACTCAAATTTGTACTCAGTACATTTAATGTGAGCTATCGGATGTATTGTCAATACAAATATATACTGAGTACATAGATTGTGATATTATGAGTTCTATGCCAGCGCTCTCCGACCGGCGATCCCGCAAGCGCCTCGCCACGCGACAAGCGATCTCCGACGCCGCCACGCTCCTCTTCATCGAACGGGGCTTCGATCATGTGACGGTGGACGAGATCGCTGAGGCCGCCGACGTCGGGCGGATGACGGTGTTCAACCACTTTCCCCGCAAGGAGGACATGTTCTTCGATCGCGACGAAGAAGGCCGCGAGATCCTGCGCGACGCCTTAGCGCAGCGCGATCCCGGCATTGCTCCGATCGAGACGTACCGCCTGCTCGCGCATAGGTCGATTGCCGAACAACGCCCCTACGTCGAATTTTCTGCCCGGAGCCAAAGCTTCATAGAGACGATCGAGCGCAGCGAGGTCCTCAAGGCGCGGGCGAGGGCGATCCGTGACGAACTCGCGCAGGTCGTGACAGTGGCGCTCGCCGAATGCGTTGGGCGAGACCCTGCCGATCCCGACGCTTATCTCGCGGCCGGCCTGCTCTTGGCGGCGTGGACCGTGGCCTTCATCCAGGCGCACCGGACCTTTCGGCAGAGTCACGATACAGAGAAAGCAAACGCCGTATTTCTCGCCCTTGTCGATAAGGGAACCATCGGCCTGAAAGCCGCAATGGCAGGCACGCCTTACGCTTGAGCGCCCGGCATCAATGCGTGGTGGCGGTCTGTTCCGTCGGAGCGATATTGAATTCCACGGCGTCGACAACGGCCATGCCGGCCATCGTCCGCAACGATACCCGGAAGGGCACAACCACATGGGCGTGCTCGACCGGTGCGAGCCAGACTTCGATATCGCGATTGGCCGCCATGAAGGCCGTCGACTTCGAATCGACCTTGTGACCGGCGACCGGCTTATAGCGCGCCGAGCAGACCGAAACCGGCCCGACATAGCCCGGCACCGAAACGGTTCGCATCCCGGCGTAATATAAAGTGATGTCGAAGCGGGTGAAGCCGTCATAGACGGGGATCGTGCGATTGCAGGCCGCCGGCCCGACGAGAGATTGTCCCGGCGGAACGGCCATGATCAGTGCGCTGGTCGGATCGAGGATATTGCGCTTCAGCGCTTCGGTGACCGGGACCCGGCCTTCTCTATCTTCGAAGGGCGGTGACACATCGACGGCGGTCACGGCGCCGCTGTGCAAGGACATGCGCACCGTCCGCGTCTCATAGGCATTGGCCGATGTCGTCGCATAGGTCGCCGGCACGACCGTCCCCTTATGAATGCTGCCCGAGGAGGCAAGCGCCATTTGGAGGCGTGAGACCATGGCCGCGAGGCCGCTCAATTGCGCATTGAGATCGATTTTATACCCGTCCGGTTGCAGAAGCCCGCTCGCCGACGCATCGCCGATGTGGAGTCCGACGAGCGTCACGGAATAGCGCGCCCTGATCAGATCGGCCTGGGCCGCTGCCGCACTGGCGTCGAGACCGGCTGCGAGGCATCCGAGAAGCGCAAACCAGCGTCTGACCGATAGGGGTGAGATCATGCGAAGAGCACCGGACTTTAAGCGCGTTTGCCGGCCAGACACACATCTGACCGGCCGAAATCGCGCGGGATCAAGAGGCCGGAACATGCCGGTTTTTGGAAAGACCATTCGGCCTTTCCGGCCGTGCTCCGGAAAACGCGTGTGTCACCCGTGATGTAGAGGCCGAAATCCGCCGCTTTCATGGCCGGCCTTTTAGGGCCGACGATATCGAACCGACAAGCCGAATCAGAGCCAAGTCTGCTTTCATCACAGATCGGCGCATGCCAGGCAAGCCGCTGGGCGGACGCGCGGGCTCGCGGCGGAAGGATCACATTTTTGCGATTGCGGCGTCCAGAATCTGCTTGCACCGCAGCAGGCGTTCATATTCCGCGCGGTCGATTTCGATCTTTTCGCCGGTTTGGACATAGCCCGGCGGATCGTAGGCCGCCGCATTGGCCGCCTCGGTCAGGGCCATTTCGATCTGGGTGATGCGTTCCTCCGCCCGTTCGAGATAGGGCAGGGGATTGGCGAGAACATTGGCTTCGTGCTGGGCTTCGAGGGTCACGAGCTTGGTAAAGCGCCGGACCTTATCTTTTTCCTTTTTCCCGAAATCATGCTCGATGATCGTCATGGAGCGCTCCAAACCACCGGATTGATGTGGAAAGGCCAATGCCCCAGAAGTCCAAGACATCGGCGAAACTCCTCCCATCATGTCACGTTCGTCATATTTTCCAATGCAGATTTTGGATGCAAAGGCCGCTGTCCGTTGCATGGGATTATCCGTCGCGGTGCGGCAAAACCCGCCTTTGCGGTCGTGGCAGAGCCATGTCCAGGCAAATTCCTTGGAATTTGACGCGAAAAGCCTATGGCAGCCTGCTTAGTTATTCGGCTAAGTTTGGTGTGCCATGAGTTGAGGACCCGGCTGGGGCGAGGGGAGTGAAACTCCAAAATCAAAATAAGGGTCTCGGGGATAGGAAACACCATGTGGTCGCAAGTCTATAATCCGTTTGACAACGCGGTGTTGTCGACGCTTGTCGCGTCGATCCCCGTCGTTGCCATGCTCGTCATGCTCGCCTTTTTGCATGTCAAAGCGCATTGGGCGGCTTTGATTTCCCTGGCATTCGCTCTCACCATCGCGGTCATTGGTTTTACGATGCCGGCCGACATGGCGTTGAGGGCCGCTTTCCTCGGCTTTTTGAGCGGGTTCTTCCCGATCGGTTGGATCATTCTCAATGTTATTTTTCTTTACCGGCTCTGCGTCGACAAAGGCGCTTTGACGATCGTTCAGGACTCGCTCGGGGCCGTGACCCCGGACAGACGTCTCCAGCTTCTTTTGATCGCTTTTTCCTTCGGCGCGTTTTTCGAGGGAGCTGCCGGATTCGGAACGCCGGTCGCCGTGACCGGCGCGATCCTGATCGGCTTGGGCTTCTCGCCGCTCGCTGCCTCCGGCCTGGCGCTGATCGCCAACACGGCGCCGGTCGCGTTTGGCGCGCTCGGCACTCCGATCGTGACGCTCGCCGCCGTTATGAAACTGACCGACAATGTCGATCATGACGCCATCATGCTCGGCGCGATGGTCGGCCGGCAATTGCCGCTGTTCTCCTTCATCGTGCCGTTCTGGCTGATCTATGCCTTCGCCGGATGGCGCGGCATGATGGGTGTCTGGCCGGCGATCCTGGTCTGCGGTATCTCCTTCGCGGTCCCGCAATTCGTGATTTCGAATTATCACGGCCCTTGGCTCGTCGATGTGGGCGCGGCCCTTTGTTCCATGGCGGCGCTCGTCGCCTTCTTGAAAGTTTGGCAGCCGAAGGAGATCTGGCATTCGCCCAAATTGCGCGGGCATGTCGATCATTCCCACGTCAATCCGGATCAAGAGCTCCCGGTTGTGACCCCCAAGGCCGCCAGCCGGAACCAATTGATCGGCGCCTGGACGCCGTGGATCATTCTGTGTCTTTTCGTTCTTGTCTGGGGCACGCAAACTTTCAAGGATATCGTCAATCCCTTCTTCCTGCCGAAATGGCCGATCGACGGGCTGAACAATCTCATTCAGAAAGTTCCGCCCGTTGTGCCGGCACCGGCAAAGGAAGGCGCTGTCTTTGCCTTCAATATTCTAACCATGAGCGGCACGGCGATTCTGCTCGCGGCCATCGTTTCCGGCATCGTGATGAAATATTCGCCGGTGAAACTCGTCAAAGAATATGTACGCACGCTCTGGGTCGTCCGCTACTCCTTGATCACGATCTCGGCCATGCTGGCGCTTGGAACGGTCACCCGCTATTCGGGCCTTGATGCGACCCTCGGTCTTGCCTTTGCCCATAGCGCTTTCTTCTATCCCTTCTTCGGCACCATGCTCGGTTGGCTCGGTGTCGCCTTGACGGGATCGGATACGGCCTCGAACGTGCTCTTCGGCGGCTTGCAGAAAGTCTCCGCCCAACAGCTCGGACTCTCCGCCGTTCTCATGGGCGCGGCGAACTCGTCGGGCGGCGTCATGGGCAAGATGATCGATGCGCAATCGATCGTCGTCGCCTCGACCGCGACCGGCTGGTATGGGCACGAGGGCGACATTCTGCGCTATGTGTTCAAGCATTCGATCTTGCTTGCCGCCTTGGTCGGCGTTCTCGTGATGCTGCAGGCCTATGTCTGGCCGTTCACGGAAATGGTTCTCAAGGTCAACTAAGAAGGTTGCGTATCTGACATGATCGGTTGGACGATTAAGGACTGGCGCCGCGCCTATGAAGAAGGTGCGGCGCCGGAGAATTTGCTTTTCGATCTCCTCGATCGTCTGCCGCCAAATGATGTGGCTTGGATCAGCCGGGTCGATCGGGAGGGTTTAAGAACTCAGCTTGCCGCCGCAACCGCGCGGCGTGAGGTCGCGAGACGCAGCGGGGCCGACCTGCCGCTCTATGGCGTGCCCTTCGCGGTCAAGGACAATATCGACTTCTGCGGTCTGCCGACCACCGCGGCCTGCCCCGGTTTTGCCTATAGACCCGCAGTCCATGCCTTTGTCGTGCAAAGGCTGATCGAGGCGGGCGCCATTGTCATAGGCAAGACCAATCTCGATCAATTCGCGACCGGGCTTTGCGGCGTGCGTACGCCTTATGGCGCGGTGCCCAACGCGATCGATCCGGCCTATGTGTCCGGCGGCTCCAGCGCGGGCTCGGCCTCCGTCGTCGCGCGCGGCCTTGTGCCTTTCGCGCTTGCCAGCGATACGGCTGGCTCGGTGCGGGTGCCGGCGGGCCTGAACAATATTATCGGCTTCAAGCCGACGCGCGGCGCCTGGAGCACGACGGGCGTGGTGCCCGCTTCGCGCACGCTCGATTGCGTCTCCGTGCTCACGACGACGGTCGAGGATGCTTGCACCGTCGATGATATTGTCGCCGGATATGACGTTGCCGATGCCTATTCGCGGCAAAAGCCCGAGACCGCATCGGAGCCATGGCCGGAGCATCCGCGTTTCGGTGTTCCCGCCGTGCCGGATTTTTGCGGCGATACGCAGACGCAGGCCGCCTATGAAGCCGCCTTGAAGAAGCTTGAGGCTTTCGGCGTTTCTTTGGTGCCGCTGCCTTGGGATATCTTCGATGCGGCCAATGCGCTCTTCTATGCCGATGCCTTCGTCGGCGAGCGCTATGCGGCACTTGAGGAGGTTGCGACCAAACAACCCGACGCCATGCTGCCGATCATTTTGGAGATCATCTCCGCCGCGAAAAAATATTCGGCCGCGGACGCCTTTCGCGCGATCTACAAGCAGGCCGATCTGAAGCGTAAGGCGGATACGATCATGGCGGGAGTCGATGCGCTTCTCGTGCCGACCGCGCCGGTGCATCTGCGCATCGCCGATGTCGAGGCCGATCCGATCCGGCTCAACAGCCTGATGAGCCGCTATTCGAATTTCGTCAATATTCTGGACTTCAGCGCTTTGGCATTGCCGGCCGGATTTCGCGCCGATGGCCTGCCGCTCGGCGTGACTTTGATCGGACCTGCCTGGGCCGAACGCAGACTTTGCGAATTCGGCGCGCGTTATGAGGCATTTCTCAATCTGCCGCGCGGCGCTTTGGCGGCAGGCTGATTGCGGGCATAGTGCGCGCTCTCCCTCGTTAGGATGCGCCATGCTCATCTCTCAGATTGATCCCTGGGTCGCCGCCGGAGTCGTGGTCGCGACAGCGGCGACGGACGCCGTCTATGTGATGTTTACGTCCGCCGTCGTTGCCCGTAAACGCGTGCCCGCGGCCAATTGGAGCAGCATCTGGTATCTGCTCTCCTCATTCGCGGTCATCAGCTATACCAACAATTGGATTTACGTATGCTTCGCGGCGGCAGGCTCCTGGATCGGCGCCTATGCCTCGCTCACATTTTTGCATCGTGCGCCGGCAGGGCCGCCTTTCGGCACGCCGCCGAGTTCATGAATCGAAGGAAGAGGCTTTCATGAAACAAGGCGACAAAGTGCGGTTCAAGGAAGGTTCGCGTCTGCGCGTGACGTCCAAGATTAGGCCGGATGAAGTCGGCGAAGTGACCGGCACGATGAACCACCCATCGGGCGATGCGCGCATCTTGCTCCATGTGCGCTTTCCGTCGCGCGACGTTCCTGCCATTCCAGCGGAAGAGTTGGAACTCGCGCCAGCCTAGGATTAGGACACGATTATTTGGACGTCATTGCGAGCGTAGCGAAGCAATCCAGTGCAGCCGCACGCGCCTTTGCCTCTGGATTGCTTCGGAGCCTCGCTCCTCGCAATGACGGCGGCTGCGATTTAATTGCGACCCGATCCTATCCGATCTCGCGATAGCGCGTCGCAGCGTCGCCCTTGAAATGATCGGGACCGACATGGGTGAGCTTGCTTTTCAGATCGAGCCAGATGTCGCCGCCAAGCGCCCGCCATCTTTGGCAGAAGGCATAATCTTCGCTGAGATAAGTGCCGGTGTCCGGATCGATCAGGCAATCGAATAAAGCATAGAGATTGGAACTCTTCGGCGCTTCTCGTGCGAGCGCGTGGATGGAAGTAAACCGAAGCTCTGGATGGGCCGCGATCAGCCGTTCGAACACCACGCGCTTGATCAATTGAAATCCGGTGCCGGCATATTTTGCCGTCGCGAAACCATCGACGACCTTTCGTTGCGCCGGATCGAGCAGGGTGCCGACATAGGAGAGCCCGGCGGCATCCAATTTTTCGCCGCCGACAACGCGTTTCGGTACGGCGTCCCAATCGATCGTCTTCAATGGATAAAGCCCGGCGACGAAATCCTTGTCGAAGGCAAGCATCCGCTCGAATTGCTCGGTCGCGAAAGCGATGTCCGAATCGACGAATAAAAGATGCGTCGCGCGCGGTTGATCCAGGAAGGCCGCGACAAGCGTGCTGCGCGCCCGCGGGATCAAGGCGTCATTGGCGAGAAGCGCGAGATCGAGCGTGAAGCCGCCGTCCGAGGCTGCCTGCAACAATTTGCAGACCGACAGCATATAGGCTTGATTGACCTGCCCGCCGTAGCAAGGCGTCGCCAGAAGGACGATGGGCCGGCCCGATGGGCTCAAAATAAAACGTCCGATGAGCGCATAATTTTCGAACCCGCCGACCCGGATCGTTCACTAAAGGATGAGAGGCGGCCGACTTCAAGCGGGAGAAAAGCGTGGTCTTGGATTCTCAACCGTTTTTATGGTCAGGCCCTGCTTTAAGCGGTGAAGCACCGATTGATCAGCACGCCGATCGCAACGCCCGCCAGCGCGGCAGCGATGCCGATTGAAACGGTCTCCGCGACCGTCCGTGCAATGCTGCGTTTTGCGATGAGCGCACGTCCGACGCCGAGTACGACCAGCAGAGAAAGGGTCACCACCGCCGAAACCACCCTTGCCTGCGGAATCGGAAGCAGGATAAAGGGCACGATCGGGACGGCGGCGGAAAGAAAGTCCGCGAGCAGCATCCATAGGGCCTGCTCGCGCGGCTCAAGCGGCACCTCGGGATCAGCCTGCAGCGTGAAAAGCACGGCTTTCAGCGCTTCCGGGCTGTCTCTCACCGCGCCAGCCAGGGCGGCGGAGAGGTCGGGCGTCAGGCCAGCCTCTGCCAGCCGGTCCGGCAATTCGGCGGCGAGGGCGGCCGGATCGCGTGCGAGATCGGCCTTCCGGCGCTCATGGTTCTGTCTCAGCTCGGCCTGGCTCGTCTCGGCATCGAGATAGGCGCCGGCCATCATGGAGACGGCGGCGGCGGCTGCCCCCGAGGCGCCGGCAACCAGCACGGCGCTGCTGCTCGTGGTCGTCGCCGCGACGCCGAAGATCAGCCCGAAGATGGAGACGGTGCCGTCTTCCATGCCGAAAACGATCGTACCGGCGGAGGCGATGAGCGAACGCTTCAGCCCCGGCAGAATCGATGCTGTCGTCATCTCAGGAAGGCCCTTTCTACCAATAGACCTTAAGGCCGCCTTTGCCCGCATACATGTCGCTGCGGTCGGAGAACTCGCCGGTCACGCTCGCAAAGAGCGAAATATTATGTGCGACGGCCAGCCTTATTCCGGCGTTGATCCGCGCGGCATCGGCTGCCGCACGCGGACCGTTGACGCTGAAATCGCTGCCGGGCAGCACGATGAAAGAAGCGGCGATGTTGCGGTTGGGTTCGAACTCATGCACCCATGAGAGCCGCAGATAGGGCGACACGATCCAGCCGTTTGGCAGCTCGCTACGCGCGTCGAATTGCGCTCCGAGGAATGTCGGCAGCGAGGACGTCGTTCGTGCCGCATAGCTGAGGCCGAATAGGCCGAGCGGCGCCGCGCTGAATGTGGGATTGGTCTCGCCATAGCCCGGCTGCCACAGTTCGGCGAATTCGATCGCGGCGAAGGGTGTGACCGCGACGTTGCCGAAGACCTGTCTATAGCCGCCTTCAAAGCGCCCGTTGAAGAGATTGCTGTTGAAATGCCCGTTCAGGATCTCGGCGGCGCCGACACCTGCCACGGTGCGCGTGGTCGTGGTGTCGAAATTCGCGTAGCCGAGCGCACCTTGGGCGTACCATGGGCCGTTTCGTGCGACGCCATAGATGCCTACATGCGCGCCGTCGAGCCTGCCACTCGTCGCACGGGCGTCGACAGAAAAATTCGACGCGCTTCCGCCCGCCGCGGCGCCGAGCAGCAAATCCGGGGTGACTTGAACGTCGAAGCCGGCGACGCCGCCCGCCGTGCGAAAGCTCGAACTCGCGGCTCCGGTCGAAATATCGGCGTTCACCGATGACGCGGTGTCGAAGCCGGCCGTCCAGGCGCGCCAATGTTGTTCGAAGATGGGCGCCGCGCCGGGCATGGCCTTGAACACCGGTGTTTGCGCGAGGCTCGGCGCATAATTCATCGCCGTGAACGATGTGCCGTTCGTGTCGAGCGTGCCGCCGCTGAGCCAGAAATTGCCTTGGTCCATCATGGACGTCAGAAACGTTTCGGCGGCGCTGAACGCCGTCTGCTGCGTCGCGCTGGTGCCTTCGCCGGAGAGCTGATCGAGAACGCCGGCCGATGTTGCCTGGAGCAGATCGGAAAAGAAAAGCGCTTGATTGCCGGTAAGACCCGTCGAATAGAGCGCGTTGAGCGCATTGCCAACGGCGCGTTCGTTGAACGTCTCGCCCGGCACGGCGCCGAAGCCGATACGGGTAAGTGTAAGGTCGACCGATGTCGGATTATAGGTCGCGGTCGCGGTGAAGAATGCCAGGGGCGCGGTCGTGCCCGCCGCGAACGCCTGAACCTGGCTGAATTGTGTGGTGATCGGATCGGTCGCGCTCACCACGCCGATATAGGTCGTCGAATTGGCGTAGAGTCCCGGCTGCACGACGGCGCCGAGCCTGCCGCCGAGCGTGGCTGTCAGCGTGCCTGCCCCGCTGTTGGAGAGGACATCGCTCACCGCGGCATTATTCACCCGCAGCGCCAGCGTGCCGCTCGCGGTTTGCGTGAACGTGCCATCGATAATGTGATTGGCGCCGACAGGCGTGCCCGTATCGGTAATCGTGATGAGGCCCGCGTTGAGGAATGTGTTGCCAGGTCCGCCGCCGCTGTCGAGATAGATACGACCGTCAAGCGTGCCATTATTGTTGACGATATTGTTTGTTGAAACCACGCAGATGCAATGGCCGATACTGATGCCATTGGCACCAGCGACGATCGTGCCATTGTTGGTGATGGTGTTCGAATCGCCCGTATTGATGCCGATGCCGTTGGCGCCGACCGTGATCCGGCCGTTATTGGTGACATTATTTTGGCCCAAGAAGCTCGCATCGATGCCAGCACTGTAATCGAGGACGCCATCGCCAGCGATGATCGTCCCATTGTTGACGATCGTCGCGTTGCCGCCGCCGCCGACGACGATTCCAAACGCGTCGTTGCCGACGGTAATCGTGCCATTATTGGTGACGCGGCCTTGATAACCGGCGCCGATGCCAAAGCTCACGCCAAAGGTTGCTGAGCCCGTGACGATCGTTCCATTATTGACGATCGTGCTGAACGCACTTGACGAGCCGTCAACTCCGACCGACGTGTCGCCGACGAGAATGGACCCGTTATTGGTGAAATGATTATGGGACGACACGCCCAACTCGACGCCGATAATTGCGCTGCCGGCCCCATAGTCAGTGATCGTCCCATTATTGGTTATCGCGTTGTGGCCGCCGACGACAACGATGCCCGTATCGGAATTCCCCAGCAGGATTTTGCCCGAATTGGTGATGATGTTGTTGCTCAGCGCAAAAATGCCGACGCCGGAACCAAAGCCGCCGTCTGCGGCTATGACCGTGCCGCTGTTGGAAATCGAATTGTCGCTGCCGAGCGTTATCGCCCTTGCGCCGCTGATGGTTCCTGCATTGACGATTGTGCCATTGTCGCCGCCGACAATGCCGAAATCGCCGCCCGATATGGTGCCAGTGGCGGCATTTGTGATGTTCAGCGTCCCGCCCGAGATGCCGATGGATCCGGACCCGACCGGCCCCGTCCCGCTGACAACGCCGGAATTGGTGAGATTGAGGGTTCCGCTGGTGGCTTCAATGCCGATGCCGGGCGACGTCACCGTTCCGGAGACCGGAATATTGACGGTGCCATCGGCGATGAAAATGCCCGTTGCGTCGCCGCTGACCACGGGAGCGGGCAGAGGGGCTGTCGGCTGAAGATTGATCGTGATGCCGGTTTCCGCGCCGGTGCCAAAACCGTTAGGCGCATCCTGGTTAGTCGTCGTGCCGGTGCAGGTGACGATGCTGCCGGCCGGCAGGCAAGCGGCTCGCGCATAAGACGTTGGCAGCAGCACGGCGCCGAAACCGCATAGCGCGAGCATCATGCGAAACCCGCATGCGCTTGCACTCCGACGCGCCCGCGCCCCGCTCGCGTCGGGTAAGCCCCGCACGATGACGCTTGCCGGCAGAGACTTCTTCATGAAGCCCTCGCTTGGCCAACTCGCTACAACTCTAAATAGATTGCATGGTCCGGCGCTGGTGTCCGTGACATTCCGGCAACATCGGCGGGATTACGCCCTGGGCTCTATCCGTCTCTGCGCTTCGGCGAGCGCCGCTGCGAAGCGGGCTTCGGGCTCTGCGCCGAGGGGTACGGCAAACAGATTGCAGATCCAATGAATGTTCGTGAGATCGCCGACCGGGCTGCCGAAAGGAAATTTCTGCCGCTCGAGATCGTCGACGTAATGCAGCCTGTAGCCCGAAAGCAGTTCGGGAAAGGCAGAGGGCGTCTCGCCGCGTTCGGCAAGCGTCAGCGGGTTATATTCGAAAAGGAGCGCCGGGCGATCCTGGCGCGAGAGCAGGGCGGCCGCACCGCGCAGGACGGAAGGCTCGCTGCCTTCGACGTCGATCTTCAGCAAGCCAGGCATGTCGCCGATGAACGAATGAAACTTGTCGAGGGTCATGCCCGCCGCATGCGCGAGGGTGTCGCCGATGCGATCGTTGAGGCCGTCCGGCGTGACTTGCGCGCAGAGCGAGTTTTGGTCCGAATAGCTGATCCGGGTCGGCCCGAGATGATCCATCACGGCGGCGGAGATGGGGTGGACGCTGTCCTGCAAACGCAGCCGCTGAACCGATGTCACGAGTCCGGCAAAGGTCGAAGGCACCGGCTCGAAGGCATAGAGCCTTGCCCGTTCGCGGCCGAGCATCTGGGCGAGCTGACACGAAAAGAAACCGTCATTCGCGCCGACATCATAGACGATCGCCTCTTTGCCATCTTGCCGTAGCCAAGCGGCACAGAGCTCCAGCTCCTTTTGATAGGCGCGGCGATGATAAAAAGGATGTTCGGACAGATCGCCGATGCGGCAGACGAAAGGATAGCCAAGGCCGCTTTTGCTCACGATCTGCCTGATGCCGACAAACCGTAGGCACCTCAGCCACGCGAGCCGAAGTCCGGCGCTGATCAAAGGAATGTCCGCTAAGCCCGCCGGATCGATGGTCGCCGAGGACCCGCACATGATCTGGATGCCGCGCGCGATGAGCCATGTCCGGGCCGCGGTGGCCCGCTCGGCCACATGCGCGGCGAGCCGCTGCAACCGCCGCTCGGGGGGAGATTGAATATCCTCCGATGACCGGTCCGCGGTGTGCCCGTCCGCCGAAAGGGCGCTATCGGAATCCGTCACGCTGGTCGATCCTGCAATAGGTCCTGCGCCCCTAGAGCGGGATCGTGATCTATGGCCCCCGCGCATGGAGCGATCTTGGTGTTACTGTGCATCGCCTCCCTCCAAGCCGCCTCGCACGGATGGCGATCGTGCCGCACGGCGCCGCGCCTCATCCGCTCATCCTTGAAGCACTTGGCCGGAGATGTCTATGGTCATCTGGGCACCGTATGGTCCTAATAGTCCTATAGGCCCGAAGTCCTCCGGCCCGTGCGATTTGATCCGCAGCGACGCAATATATCCGGCGCGCGCCGCGGGGGAAAATGCGGGTTCGCGCGTAAGAAGATTACGTTGGGATGTCCGAGATCATACGGTCCGGCCATGAAAACGTCATGAGCACGGCACGCCACCGCCTCCAAAAGGTGCAATGCCCCGAGGTGGGAGCTTCGAGTTTTCGGTGCGCAATCGCGGACCGGCATTTGAGACGAGTGGTTCTGCCAAATACGTGTTTCGCGTGCAAAAGCGGAATAGTCACAGAGGTTTGAAGGGAAACTGCATCCTGACCCGCCATGTAAGCCCGCGTATTCCACAGTCAGCTCACCTTGCCAAGCAGTTCCAGAGAGTGCCAAGGAGGACGGCTTCGGGTGCTGTCACGGCATTTCAGGGCGCGTCTTGACGTGGACGAGTTAGACCTCTTGGCTCTGCGATCGTTTTTCCACCCTCTTCGCGGCACGGGTTTGCGACCGCTGGCGCCACTTGCCGCGCTGGCGGCAGTGTCGCTTTGCGCTTGCACAGTCGGCCCGGATTATATCCGTCCTCCGGCGCCGCCGTCGGCGGAATTCAAAGAGGCGAAGAAGGGCTGGAAGATCGCGACGCCGGCGGATGAATTCGATCGCGGCCCGTGGTGGTCCGTCTATAACGATCCGCAACTTTCGTCGCTCCTGAGCCAGGTCGAGATCTCGAATCAGACGGTCGTGGCCGCTGCCGCCAGCTACGAACAGGCGCGCGCGATCATCCGGGAGACGCAGGCCGGCTATTTTCCGACGGTGACGAATGGCTGGAGTGGCACAGGAACTTATTCGTCCGCCGGGACGAGTTCGACCTCGACCACCGTCCTCAACCGCTCGAGCGTTCTCTACAATCCCGTCGCGAATATGACCTGGAATATCGATGTCTGGGGCAAGATCCGCCGCCAGGTCGAGAGCAATGCCGCGGCCACCCAGGTCAGCGCCGCCGATCTGCAGAATGCCAAGCTCTCCGCGCAGGCGACATTGGCGACCGCCTATTTCAATCTGAGGGCGAGCGATTCCCTCGAGAAGCTGCTCGCCGATACGGTCGTCGAATTTAAGAAGACGCTCGAGATCACCCGCAATCAATATAAGAGCGGCGTGGTTTCGCAGGCCGACGTGATCACCGCCGAGACGCAGGTGCTGACGACGGAGGCGCAGCTGATCAATGTCGGCGTCGCGCGTGCGCAGTTCGAGCATGCCATAGCGGTTCTTATCGGCAGGCCGCCGTCCGACTTGTCTTTAAGGAAGGGGCTTCTGGCGCGAAGGATTCCGACTATTCCCGTGACCGTGCCTTCCGCTTTGCTGGAACGGCGACCAGACATCGCCGCGGCCGAAAGGCTTGTCCAGGAGCAGAATGCTCTGATCGGCGTTGCGGTCGCGGCCTTCTATCCGACGGTCAACCTGACCGGCATGTTCGGATTTGCCGGCGGAACACCTTTGCCGATCTCGGCCGCAAACGAAGTCTGGTCGCTGGCGGGTACCCTGACCCAGACAATCTTCGACGGCGGTTTGCTCAGCGCTCAGCTTGCCTCGGCCAAGGCGGTCTATGAACAAAGCGTTGCAAGCTATAGGCAAACAACCCTAACGGCTTTTCAGCAAGTCGAGGACGAACTTGCCGCGATTCGGATTTTGACGCTGGAAGCGGCCAAGCAGGATCAGGCCGTCAGGGCGGCGCGCCAGGCCGTGGAGATTAATTTGAATCAATACAAGGCAGGCACCATCTCTTTCACGACGGTCGTCCAGGCCGAGGCAATATTGCTCTCGGACGAAGAAACTGCGCTGACCATCCGGCAGGAGCTCTTTATCGCGAGCGTCGCCTTGATCGAGGCGCTCGGAGGCGGGTGGGATGCCTCGCTTTTGCCCGATCTTGAAGGCCTCTCCAAGGTGCCGACGATTACCCCGCCGCTTTGATGTATAAATTCGCACGCTGGAGGGTTTTGAAACTCACTAAGAAGTAATTTGCGTTTTAATCTTGAAAGTAGATTTTCGATACAGGCTTTCGTGAAAGCGGCAGGCTAGGCCGCCGAAGGAACGGCGAGCGGGTGGAACAGCGGCGTGCTGCGTATAATAACGGGTAATAGTTACTTGTCTTAACCGTTGCTTGTGAGCGGTGGCTTCTCTGCCGGCACGGTTGCATCGCTCGGACAAGACCGGATGGATGAAAAAAAGATGGATGAAAAAGTCGGCAAGACTTATCAGCCGAAAGTACCCGCGGAGCCGCAAGCGCCGCAGGGCCGCCCCTATGCGCCGCCGCCTGTAAAACCGTCGCCGGTGAAAAGGAAACGGTCGCCCGTCGGCTTTGTGCTTGGCCTTATCATCCTTGCCGGTCTTGGTTATGCCGTCTATCGCGTGGCCGCCCCAAGTCCTCAGCCCACGCCGGCACATGGCAATCGGGGCGCCGCTGCCGGCGCGCCGCAGTCCGTCGGCGTCGCAACGATCGCCAAGGGCGACATCCGGATTATCTTCAATGGACTCGGAACGGTCACGCCGCTTGCGACTGTGACGGTCAGAACCCAGATCAACGGGCAATTGACCGAAGTCGCCTTCACCGAAGGCCAAAGAGTCAATAAGGGGGATTTTCTCGCCCAGATCGACCCGCGGCCCTATCAATTGGCCGAACAGCAGGCCGAGGGACAATTGGCGCATGACCAAGGTCTCCTCGACCAGGCCCGGACCGATCTCACCCGCTATCAGACGCTAGTCCAGCAGAATTCGATCGCCCGCCAGCAGGCCGAGGACCAAGCCTTCATCGTGAAACAAAACGAAGGCTCGGTGATCTCCGACCAGGCGCAGATCGCCACACAGAAGTTGAACCTCGTCTACTGCCACATCGTCTCGCCGGTGACCGGACGGGTCGGTCTGCGACTCGTCGATGCCGGCAATTACGTTCAGACGAGCGATACGACCGGCCTTGCCGTTCTCACGCAACTGCAGCCTATTTCCGTCATTTTCTCACTCGCGGAAGACGATATTCCGGAGATCGTCGCGCAGATGAAAGGCAGCACCGAACTCAGCGCGCGGGCCTTCGACCGGGCCAATGTCAAGGAGCTCGCCACAGGAAAGATCTCGACGATCGACAATCAGATCGACACGACAACGGGAATGGTAAAATTCCGCGCCGAATTTCCAAACACCGACGAGGCTCTCTTTCCGAACCAATTCGTCAATGTGCGCGTCCTGGTCAAGACGCTGCACGACGTCGTCACGGCGCCCTCCGCCGCGATCCAGCAAGGCGCGCCGGGCAGCTATGTCTATATTGTCAATCAGGACAATACGGTTTCGGTTCGACCGGTGAAGGTCGGCGCGACCGATAAGGGAATGGTCGAGATCGATTCAGGTTTGAACCCTGGCGACCGCGTCGTCATCGATGGAACCGACCGGCTCGCCGACGGCACCCATGTGACGATTCCCGCCGATGGACCGGACAAGGCAGCGCCGGCGGCTCCTGCGGCTCCGAAGACTCCAGGCAATGGCTCGCATCGACGAAACGCCCAATGAGGCGGGAACCCGAACTGAGGCGGCTGCATGAATCCGTCTGAGATCTTTATCCTTCGTCCGGTCGCGACATCGCTTTTGATGATCGCGATCCTGCTTGCCGGTGCCTTCGCTTATAAATTTCTGCCGCTCTCGGCTTTGCCGGAAGTGGATTATCCGACCATTCAGGTTCAGACCTTTTATCCCGGCGCCAGTCCGGAGGTCATGACCTCATCCGTGACGGCGCCCTTGGAACGCCAGCTCGGCGAAATGCCGGGCCTCAATCAAATGACCTCGGCCAGTTCGGCCGGCGCTTCCGTCATCACGCTCCAATTCAGCCTCAATCTCAGCCTCGATGTCGCCGAGCAGGAGGTGCAGGCCGCGATCAATGCGGGCAATAATCTTCTGCCGAGCGATCTGCCGACGCCGCCGATCTATGCCAAGGTCAATCCGGCCGATGCGCCGATCATGGCGCTCGCAATCACCTCCAAGACCCTGCCGCTGATCACGCTTGAAGATCTGGCTGAAACGCGCATCGCGCAGAAGATTTCGCAGCAGCCGGGCGTGGGACTGGTGAGCATCAGCGGCGGCAACCGGCCGGCCATCCGCATCCAGTTCAATCCGCGCGCTCTCGCCGCCTATGGCCTGAACATCGACGATGTCCGCACGACGATCGGCAATGTCAATGTGAATACGCCCAAGGGCAATTTCGACGGCGCGACGCAGTCCTCGACGATCAATGCCAACGACCAGATCACTTCGGCCGAGCAATTTGACAAGGTCATCATCGCCTATCGCAACGGCAATCCGGTGCGCCTGTCGGATGTGGCGACCACGATCCACGGACCGGAAAACACCAAGATCGCCGCTTGGGCGAATAAGACGCCGGCCATCATCCTCAATGTTCAGCGCCAGCCCGGCGCCAATGTCATCCAGGTCGTGGACGGGATCAAGAAACTGCTCCCGCAGATCGAGGCGAGCCTGCCGGCGGCGGTCGAGATCGAGGTCCTGAGCGACCGGACGAATACGATCCGGGCCTCCGTCGAGGACGTCGAATTCGAGCTTGGCCTCGCGATCGCGCTCGTCGTTCTCGTCATCTTCATTTTCCTGCGTAATTTGCCGGCGACGATCATCCCGAGCCTGTCGGTGCCGCTGTCTTTGGTTGGCACGCTGATCGTGATGTTTCTGATGGGCTTCAGTCTCGACAATCTGTCGCTGATGGCCTTGACCATATCGACGGGCTTCGTCGTCGACGACGCCATCGTCATGATCGAGAACATTGCCCGTTATGTCGAGGAGGGCGAAGAGCCGCTGCAGGCGGCGCTGCGCGGTTCGGCGCAGATCGGCTTTACGATCATATCGCTGACCGTTTCGCTCATCGCGGTGCTGATCCCCTTGCTCTTCATGGGCGATGTCGTCGGGCGTCTCTTCCATGAATTCGCAATCACGCTCGCCGCGACGATCGTGATCTCGGCCATCGTGTCGCTCACGCTCGTGCCCATGCTCTGCGCCAAGCTGCTTCATCATCGGCCGGAATCCGAGCGCAACCGGCTCGACCTTGCCGCGGATCATGCGTTCAACTGGATCATCCGCCAATATGGGCGGGCGTTGACCGTGGTGCTGGAGCATCAGCCGTTGACGCTTTTGATCGCGATTGCGACGCTTGTCGTCACCGTCTTGCTTTATATCGTCATCCCGAAGGGCTTTTTCCCGGTGCAGGACACCGGCATGATTCAGGCGATCTCACAAGCCAATGAAAGCATTTCCTATGCGGCCATGGCGGACAAGCAGCGTGCGCTTGCCGATGTGATCCTCAAGGACCCGGACGTCGAAAGCTTGAGTTCGTTCATCGGCGTCGATGGCACCAATATGACGCTGAACAGCGGCCGGTTCCTCATCAGCCTCAAGCCGCGCGACGCCCGGCTGCATACGGTCAGCGAGGTCGTCCGGCGGCTGCAGAAGGAAACCGCCGACGTCAAAGACATTCACCTCTTCATGCAGCCCGTGCAGGATCTGACGATCGATTCGAACATCAGCCGGGCGCAGTATCATTTCGTCCTTGAAAATGCGAACGGCAGCGAAATGCAGAGCTGGGTGCCGAAGCTCGTTCAGAAACTTCAGACCTTGCCCCAACTCACCAATGTCGCAAGCGACATGGCAAGCCAGGGACGAGCGATCGACTTGGTGATCGATCGTCAGACCGCGAGCCGTTTCGGCATCACGCCTGCGACCGTCGACAATATTCTCTACGATGCCTTCGGCCAGCGTATCGTTTCGACGATCTACACCCAGTCCAATCAGTATCGCGTGATCATGGAAGTGACGCCCGATCTGCAGCACGCGCTCGAATCGCTCAATACATTCTATCTGCCGTCCTCGTCGTCGACGACGAACGGACAGGTGCCGCTATCGGCGATCGTGCATGTCGAACAACGCTCGGGCCCGTTGCTGATTACGCATTTCGGGCAGTTCCCGGCGACCAATATTTCCTTCGATGTCGCGCCGGACGCTTCTCTCGGTTCCGCGGTGGCGGCCATTCAACAGGCTGAAAAAGACATAGGCCTGCCGGATAGTTTCGTCTCATTGATGCAGGGCAGCGCGGCTGCCTTCAGCGCTTCGCTCAGCAATGAAGTCATGCTGATCGTCGCTGCGATCGTGACGATGTATATTATCCTCGGGGTTCTCTACGAGAGCTTCATTCATCCGATCACGATCCTGTCCACTCTGCCTTCGGCCGGCGTCGGCGCGCTCCTGTCCCTGATGCTCGCCGGTGAAGAGCTCGACGTGATCGCGATCATCGGCATTATTTTGCTGATCGGCATCGTCAAGAAAAACGCGATCATGATGATCGATTTCGCGCTTGATGCCGAACGCAACGACGGCCTCGCGCCGCGTGACGCGATCTATCAGGCCTGCCTGTTACGTTTCCGCCCGATCCTGATGACGACCATGGCGGCGATTCTCGGCGCGCTGCCCTTGATGCTCGGCACCGGCACGGGCTCGGAGCTGCGGCACCCTCTTGGCGTCGCCATTGTCGGCGGCCTTGCCTTCAGCCAGGTCCTTACTCTGTTCTCGACGCCGGTCATCTATCTTTACTTCGATCGCCTTGCGCAACGGCTGTCGCGCGGGTCGCGCCCGTCTGGTCCACTGCCTGTGCCGGAACCGGGCGAATGAACCTTTCGGCACCTTTCATCGCACGGCCCGTCGCCACGACCCTGATCACGATCGGGATCGCGATTGCCGGCACTTTGGCCTTCTTGAAACTGCCGGTCTCGCCTTTGCCGCAGGTGGATTTTCCGGCGATTTCCGTGCAGGCCTCACTACCGGGTGCGAGCCCCGATACGGTCGCGACGAGCGTTGCGAGCCCGCTCGAGCGGCGGCTCGGCCAGATCGCCGATGTGACCGAGATGTCGTCTACGAGCGGTCTCGGCCAGACCCGGATCAATTTGCAATTCGGCCTCAGTCGCGACATTGACGGCGCCGCGCGTGACGTGCAGGCGGCGATCAATGCGGCGCGGGCCGACTTGCCGGCGGCTTTGAAAACCAATCCGACCTACCGCAAGATCAATCCGGCCGACGCGCCGATCCTGATCCTGGCCCTGACCTCCAAAACCTTGACGCGCGGCCAGATCTACGACGCGGCCGCCAATGTCATGCAGCAGCGGCTGTCGCAGCTCGACGGCATCGGGCAGGTGCTCATCGGCGGCGCGGCATTGCCGGCGGTGCGCGTCGAATTGAACCCGACGGCGCTTTTCAAATATGGCGTAGGGCTTGAAGATGTCCGCGCGGCATTGGCGTCGGCGAATGCGAACAGCCCGAAAGGGGCGATCGAGGATTCAGGCTTCCATTATCAGATCTACACGAACGACCAGGCGACACATGCCGCGGATTATCAGCCGCTGATCGTCGGCTATCGCAATGGCAATGCGATCCATCTGTCCGACCTCGGCGAGATCGTCGATTCGGTCGAAGATCTCCGCAACGAGGGACTAGCTAATGGGCAGCCCTCGGTTCTGGTCGTTTTGTTCCGGCAGCCGGGCGCCAATATCATCGAGACCGTCGATAAGATCAAATCCGTGCTGCCTGCATTGCAGGCCGCCATGCCAAGCGACGTTCAGGTCACCTTCGCCTCCGACCGCAGTCTGACCATCCGTGCGTCGCTGGCCGATACCGAGCGCACTTTGGTGATCGCCGTCTTGCTGGTGACTTTCATCGTCTTTCTGTTTCTCGGCAATGCCCGTGCGGCGATCATCCCGGCCGTCGCGGTGCCGGTCTCGATCATCGGCACATTCGGCGCGATGTATCTTTTGGGCTATAGCCTGGACAATCTCTCCTTGATGGCGCTGACCATCGCGACGGGCTTCGTGGTCGATGACGCGATTGTCGTTTTGGAAAATATCTCGCGCTATATCGAGGCCGGAATCCCGCGCTATGAGGCGGCGCTTCGCGGTGCGCGCGAAGTCGGGTTTACCGTGCTTTCGATCAGCATTTCGCTCATCGCGGTCTTCACGCCGATCTTGCTGATGGGCGGTCTGCTCGGGCGTCTGTTCCGCGAATTCGCCGTGACTTTGTCGATGGCGATCCTCGTGTCGCTACTGATATCTTTGACGACGACACCGATGCTCTGCTCGTTGCTGCTCAAGCCGCGCGACCGAAACCGGCCGGAGCGCCGAAACCCCTTTCGCTTCGTGCTGCTTGGCTATGAAAGGAGTCTTGCCTGGGCGCTCGATCATCGCGCCTTCATCATGCTGATGCTGGCCGGCGCGATGGTGTCGACCGTCTATCTCTTCATCACCATACCGAAGGGCTTTTTTCCGCAGCAGGACACGGGCCGGCTTGTCGGTTCGATCCAGGCCGACCAGAGCATATCCTTCCAATCCATGCAGAAGAAAATGGCGCAACTGATGTCGATCGTTCAGGCCGACCGTGCGGTGCAAAGCGTCGTCGGTTTTACCGGCGCCGGCAGCGGCGGCGGCCGCTCGGGCGTCAATACGGCTTCGGTCTATATCGCGCTCAAGCCTTTATCGGAACGCAAGAGCACGGCGGATGAGATTGTCGGGCGCCTGCGTCATCAATTGGCGGCGATCCCCGGCGCGCGGCTCTATCTTCAATCCGTGCAGGACATCAATGTCGGCGCCAGGCAGGGCAATGCGCAATTTCAATATACGTTGCAAGGCGACAGCACGGAGGAGCTTTACACTTGGGGGCCGAAACTGCTGGAGGCGCTGCAGAAGAGCAAGATCCTGACCGATGTCAGTTCGGACCAGCAGCAAAAGGGGCTTGAGACCGAGGTGACTATCGATCGCGACATGGCCTCGCGGCTGGGCATCACGCCGAGCCAGATCGACAACACGCTTTATGACGCGTTCGGCCAAAGACAGGTCTCGACGATCTATAGCGCCGTCAACCAATATCACGTGATCATGGAAGTCGCGCCGCGCTATTGGCAGAGCCCGGAAACGCTGAAGGAGATTTATATCTCGACGGCCGGCGGCAATCCGGCTGGCTCGCAGACGAGCGCCCTCCCGTCCGGAACGGTCGCCACGACCGCGGCGCCGACGGGCTCCGGCGCGCCCGCACCAACCATAACGCCAAGTCCCTCATCCTCGACGGCAACGACCATCAATACGGCCCGCAATGCCGCGACCAACGCGCTCGCCAATACGGGTAAGGGAAGCGCCTCGGCCGGGGCCGCCGTGAGCACCAATCAGGAAACCATGGTTCCGCTGTCGGCCATCGCGCATTTCGCGCCGGGCAACACGCCGCTTGGTGTCAACCATCAGGGTCTCTTCGTCGCGACGACGCTCTCCTTCAACGTAGCGCCCGGCGCCTCGCTGAGCGATGCGTCTGCGGAGATCCAAAGGGTGGTCGATGAGATCCGCATGCCGGCCTCGATCCATGGCAGTTTGCAGGGCACAGCGCAGATGTTCGAACAATCGCTGTCGAACGAGCCGCTTCTGATCGCGGCGGCATTGGCGGCGGTCTATATCGTTCTCGGCATTCTCTACGAGAGCTATATTCATCCGATCACGATCCTGTCCACGCTGCCGTCTGCTGGCGTCGGCGCGCTTTTGGCCTTGATGGCGTTCAAGACCGATTTCAGCATCATCGCGCTGATCGGCGTCATTCTCCTGATCGGCATCGTGAAGAAAAACGCGATCATGATGATCGATTTCGCCCTGGAAGCACGGCGGCTGCAAGGGATGAATGCGCATGACGCGATCTTCCAGGCCTGTATCTTGCGCTTTCGTCCGATCATGATGACCACGGCCGCCGCGATCCTCGGCGCGATCCCGCTGGCGCTGAGCTTCGGCGAAGGCGGCGAAATTCGCCGGCCGCTCGGCATATCGATCGTCGGTGGCCTGATCCTCAGCCAGATGCTGACGCTCTATACGACGCCCGTGCTCTATCTCCTGCTCGACAATCTGCAGGAATGGTTCAGGCGCGGACGCCAGCCCTTGGCGCATCCGCCTTTGGCCGCACCGGATGTCGGCTAAAGCAACGGGCTTTCAAGCACTCGAAGGGATCGCCGCTCGGCGAGTCTATGTGATCCTTCCTGTCCAGGCAGCTTGGCCAGCGGCTTAAGCTTATTTCTTCCTGCCGTCCGGAGCGGGGGCCAAAGGCTCTGTCGGATCGATGGCCTCGGGAGATCCGGGGTCGTCCGGCAGCGCGGGTTGAGGAAAAATCACCGGTTTCAGATTGGCTTTGCCATCTGCCGGCCGCGCCGGCTCCGCGGTCACCACCTCCGCCGCGTCGAAGGCGGCCTCGGCCGCGGACGCTTCCGGCGCTTCGATGACAGCCGTCTCGGGCTCCGCATGGCTGAGAGCGAGCGTGGGAGCCGCTCTTTCCGGCGCTTCATCGACAGGATGCAGCGGAATGGCGAGGCCCGGGCGTTCCGGCGGCCTTTGCCAGACGAAGGCATCGAGCTTGCCGGTGACGGGAGACGCCGGCTGCCAGCTCCCGGCCGCGACGCCATCGGCCATCCAGACGGCATCGCGCGGCGCGCGTGAGGCCCGTGCCAGCCAGGCGCGCACATCGCCCAGGGCGCCATGTTCCCCCTCTTCGAGGTCGGCCATGATGAGACACATGCGCACCGTCGGTTGCTCGCCTTCCGCGATGAGCGGCGCCATCACTTGGCGCGCGATGCGGAAATCGCGCGCGGCGAGCGCGGCGCGGGCAACCGCCATCCGGCTTTCGGGCTCTCTCGGCATGATGCGCATCAGCATTTGCGCGCGGGCGAGACGGTCGGCATTGGAATCGCCCGGCCGCAGATCGAGATAGACATCGGCGAGATCGGGATGCGGGCTTTTGACCCAAGCCGTCTCGATCAGTTTGGCGGCCTTGCGGATGTCGCCCTTGCGGCTCAGGAGCCGCGCTGCAAGCGCGACCGCCGGCACCAGCGAGGGCTCGCGACCGGCTGCGAGACGCGACAGCCGCAAGGCTTCGTCCGGACTCGTGGCTTCGGCCTCGATCGCAAGCGCGGTTTCCAGAACCGCCTTTTGGCGTTCGCCGGTTTTCCTATCGATGAGTTTCGCAGCTATATTGCTTTCGAGCGCGGCGAGCGCCTTTTGCCACTCGCCTTGCGCCGCGCGATGATCGAGCACGGCCTTGGCCGACCAGGCGAGCGGCGCGATCTTATGCGCTTCCTGCGCGAAATGATGCGCGGCTTCAGCATCGCCGCGCCTGTGTGCTTCAATATGCAGGCCCCGCAATCCGAGCAGGCGCGTGGCCGGGTGCTCGACCATGTCGGAGAAGGCGAGATCGGTGGCGGCGCGGTCGCCCGCGAGCTGCGCGGCCTGCGCCTTCAAGAGCAAGGCCAGAGGTTCGTCAGGCAGATGTTTGGCGGCTTCCGTCGCGGATTTTCGCGCGAGCCGCACATCGCCGGCGCCCGCCGCGATCATGCCGCGCGAGAGCGCCGCATAGCCTTTGCCGCGCTTTCTCTGCCGCGAGGCAAAAGCAACGACGGAAGGCAGGCGGAAGATGGTGCGAACGATCGCCCACAAGAGCGAGATTACGATCGCGATCGCGAGGATGATTCCGACGCCGACGCCAACCGTGGTCTCATAAGACCGGCCTTGCCAGGTCAGCACAATATCGCCTGGCTGGTCGATAAACCAACCAACGACGAGAGCCGCGAGCGCCAGAAGGCAGAAGAAAATCAGAAGCCGGATCATGTCTTCGGTTTTTGTCCTCTGCCGATTGACCGGTGCCGGGTGGCGCCGGGCGGGCTTTAGTTTGACACATCATCTTATCCGAAAAGGCCGAGCCTTTCCGGGATCGTGTTCGGGCTGCATTGGACGCTCAACTTGAATCGTCCAGGCTATATCTCTTTATCGACGCATCGGATTTCCCCAAAACCGGTTCCCACTTTTGGGTCCGATGCTCTTAAGACTTCACTTTGACCAGATTGGCCATGGCATCGGCGGCAATGCCTTTGGCCGCAGCCAACGTCGCGACGCGGGCTTTCGCTGCCTCGGCCCAAGCGGCCGATGCGGTTTTCGCAGCTTCGGGAAAGGTAGCCCTTTCCTGAAGCGCACGATCCAGATCGTCATGCGCAAGTGCATCCTTGACCCGCGCGACCCGGGCCGGCAGGTCTTCGCCCGAAAGGTCGTTGAGCTTGCGGACGCGCACGAGGCCCGCGGCATGGCTCATCAGCCGGTCGAAAACATTCTCGTCCGGCGGGCTCGCAGGCTTTTCGGTGGCGAGCAAAGCGGGCGTCAAAGCGGCAAACTGATCGGCGAGCGCCTTCGTCGTGACGATGCCCTTGCCCGCGGCAGGTTGCAGCACGGCCAGTTTGGCTTTGTCGGCGCCGAGTTTTTCGAGCGCCGCGAGTTCCGTTGTAAAGGGCGCGCCGCTTGCGATTTTTTGCGTGAGGTTTTCAGCTATGATCGCAATCGCCGGTGCATTGACCGCTTGCGGATCGGGCTTGGCTTCCGGCTCCTGCGGCGCGCGCACGGCGCTCTTTGGCGCATTCAACGCCGCTTCAAGCTGGCCGATGCGGTGTTCGAGCGCATCGATGCGCGATTGCACGGGCGCGAGATCGACGGTTGCGGGAGCCGATGTATCGGAGGGAGCCGCGCTTTGCACCTGCTGGGCTTGCGCCTGCGCGGCTTTGGCAAGGCCAAGCGCATCGCTCGCGGATTTTTCTACCGCACCGATGCGCTTTTCAAGCGAGCTCACCAAATCGCGGCTGCTGGCGTTTGCCGTATCGATCTTCCTTTGATCCGCATCGAGCTTGGCGTTCATCGCGCTGATGCGTTGATCGAGCGCTGCGAAAGTCTTTTGACTGTCGTCGAGAAAAAGCCGCGCAACATAGGCGCTGGCAAATCCGGTCGCAGCGCCGATCAGCGCAACGAGAATGATCGCAAAAAAGGAAAATCCGCGGTGCGGCGGCGGTGCAACATGCGGCGGCACGGCGCCGTTGGACGCGGCGGCTTCGGCATGCGCCTCGGCGGAAGCCGCAGCTTCATGATCTGTCGGGTGTTCGTCGCCAGCGAGCAGTTCCTCCATGGCGAGTTTCACCTCGGCGAGCGGTTCGGGCGATGCGGGCTTTTCGGCTTCCGCTTCCGGCACGTGGATCGCTTCACCTTCGATGGTGGGTTTTTCGCGGTGCAATGGCGATGGTGTGCCGAAAGGCGTCACGGAGTCCGGACCGGGCTCTCGATTGGCGTCTGAACCCGTCTCGTCGTGCCCGGCCATTTCGCCTCCTCGCGCTCGTTTTGTTTTTAGCGGAAGCCGGACATGATCGCAAACGGCCTCATGACCATGGGTTAATTTCGCCGCTCGCCGCTTCGTGCAAGGCCGCCGGCCCATCGCAGCGCCGCATCGGCATAAAGTCTATGACTTTTTCAGGGTCACGCCATTTTTCTTTTGGCGGGATCTCACCCAAAAAGTCTGCAACTTTTCGGGATTGCCTATCTCTTACTGGCATGACCTTGCTCCGAAAAGTCTGCAACTTTTCGGGGTCATGCCATGGCCGCGATCGCCTTTGCGAATTTGACGGTGCGTTGTGCGGTCTCTTCATGCGAGCGTTCGATCATGCGGCCTTCGAGCAAAAGCACGCCCTTGGTTGCATTTTCCGGCGCGGCGAAAGCCTGGATGATCTTGGCCGCCCAGGCGATCTCTTCCTGCGGCGGAGCAAAAACCTCGTTGCAGATCTTAATCTGATTGGGATGGATCAACGCCTTGCCGTCCATGCCAAGCTCGCGGCCCTGTTCGCATTCGGCGCGGAAGCCTGTCTCATTCGTAATTTCGTTGAAGACGCCATCCAAAATATCGAGGCCATAGGCGCGGGCGGCGGCGACGCAGGTCGATAGCCAAGGAATCAGGCCCATGCGTCCGGGCGCCAATCGCACGCGCGTTTCCTTGGCAAGTTCGTTGACGCCCATGACGGCGACTTCGAACCGCGCGGCGGGATCGACGGCGGTGCGCAAAATCGAATCCGCGTTGAGAACGGCGAGCGGCGTATCCATCATCGCCCAGAGCCGCGTATGCTCGGGCGCGCCGGCATCGCGCAGATCTTTCGCGGCGAGCATGATATCGCCCGGCGTCGCGACCTTGGGAATCAGCACGGCGGCGGGACCGACGGCGGCGATCATCGCGATATCGTCCTTGCCCCAGGGCGTGATCCGGTCATTGATCTTGACCGCGATCTCACGGCCGCGAAAGCCGCCGGCCTTGATCGCCGCGGCGACACGTTCGCGGGCTTTATCCTTGTCTTCCGGCCGCACGGTGTCTTCCAGATCGAAGACGAAAGTATCGGCTGCGAGCGTCTTGGCCTTCTCATGCGCGCGGGGATTGGACCCCGGCATGAAGAGAACGCTCCGGCGCGGTTGAACAGTCATGTGAACCTTACATTAGATCACGTTCATGAACGTGATCGATTCTCATAATGCAGAGAGGGATCGGTGCGAAAAACCGCTCACACTTTTTCGCATCCCGCTCCGGCCGCTTTGACAGAAGCCAAAATGACATTTTTATTGCATCGCACAATAACCGTCCGTGCGGAATGAGCCAATGATTTTAACAAGCGGGTGCGGATATGGTTCATGACGATATCGCTTGGCTCGCGGGCCTCGACGGATGCAAGGGCGGATGGATCGCCGTTTTATATCCGGTGGCCCGTCGAGCTTTGGCGAAAACCGGCGTTTTCAGAAGCTTTTCAGAGGCCTGCGCGCTTCTGCCGCGCCAAACGCTGATTGGCGTCGACATGCCGATCGGCCTGCCGGACCGTGTTGAGACCGGCGGCCGCGCGCCGGACCGCGCCGCGCGGCTCTTGGTCGGACAAAGACGTTCTTCGGTCTTTCCCGTTCCATCCCGCGCCGCCGTCTACGCTTTCGCGCAGGGCTATCCGCAGGCGTGCGCGGTTGCCCGAAATACGTCTTCTCCGTCCTGGGCGCCGTCGAAACAGGCGTTCTAGATCTTCCCTCGGATTCAGGAAGTGGATATCGCGCTCCAGGCCGAAGGTGAGCTTGCCGGGCGTGTCTTTGAAATTCATCCGGAAGTATCTTTCCGCATGATGCATGGCGCCCCACTTCATGAGCCGAAAAAGAAGGCTGGCCGCTGTCATGCCGACGGCATGAATCTGCGCAAAGACCTTTTGCGCGCGCAGGGATTGACCTCCGAGCTGGTCGACCAGACCCCGCCCCGCGGCGCGGGGCTTGACGATCTCCTTGATGCCTGCGCGGTAGTTTGGAGCGCGGCGCGGATTTTGAACGGCGAGGCTCTGGTCTTGCCGGATCCTCCAGACCTTGACGATATGGGACTGAAAGTAGCGATTTGGGCATGAGCCAAGAACCGAAAAAACAAGATACGGAAGACTTCGAGGACGGCCCGGCTGCCGGATATGAGACGGCCTGCTGTCCCGGACATCTCTTTTTGCCGAACCGGCTGGTTAAAGGCTACGATGCCTTTCTCAATGGTCGCTTCGCGCAGGAGCATGGACGCTTTCGCAAACTCGCCGAAACCGGGCAAAAGCCGAAGGTCCTGCTCATCGGCTGTTCGGATTCGCGCGTCTCGCCGGAAGTCATCTTCGATGCCGAGCCCGGCGAAATTTTCGTCATACGCAATGTCGCCAATCTGATCCCGCCCTATCGGCCGGATACGGATCTGCACGGCACATCGGCGGCGCTTGAATTCGGCGTCGTGGCGTTGGGCGTCGAACATATCGTCGTGATGGGCCATGCTCTATGCGGAGGCGTGCGCGCCTTCGCTCAGCACGAATCCGATCCGCATTATACGCCCTTGTCGCCAGGCGATTTCATCGGACATTGGATTAGTTTGATCGAACCTGCCGCGGAGAAGCTCGGGCCGCGGAGAGAAACCGAGCCGCTCGCCGATTACAGCGAGAGGCTGGCAAAGGCATCGGTCGTCCAGCAGCTCGCGAATCTGCGCGGTTTTCCATACATCAAGGACCGCGAGGCTGATGGCAGGTTGAAGTTGCATGGCGCCTATTTCGGCATAGCCGACGGGCTTTTGTTGGCGCTCAACGAGGAGACGGGTCAGTTTTTGCCGGTCGCCGAGGAAACCCATCCGGCGCTGTCGGCCAAGCCGAAAGCCTGAGACGGTCAGCGCGCGATCCTCACATATTAGAGCATTTCATGAATTGAAGCCGGGCATCACGCGCCTTGGATGCCCGGCGAAAATCTCACGCCGCCTTTTTCTTCGGCTGGATGAGCTTGCGGTTGATCAGCACTTCGGCGATCTGAATGGCATTCAGGGCCGCGCCCTTGCGCAGATTATCGGCGACGCACCAGAAGGTGAGGCCGTTTTCGACCGTCGCGTCCTCGCGTATGCGCGAGATGAAGGTCGCATCCTCGCCCGCCGCCTCATGCGGTGTCATATAGCCGCCTGGCTCATGTTTATCGATGACGAGACAGCCGGGCGCTTCGCGCAGAATATCGCGCGCCTCATCGGCTGAGATGGGCTTCTCGAATTCGACATTCACCGATTCCGCGTGGCCGACGAAGACCGGCACGCGCACGCAGGTCGCGGTGAGCTTGATCTTGGGGTCGAGCATCTTCTTCGTCTCGGCCATCATCTTCCATTCTTCCTTCGTGTAGCCGTCCTCCATGAAGACGTCGATCTCAGGGATCACATTGAAGGCGATACGCTTTGCAAATTTCTTGGTCTCGACCGGATCCGAGACGAAGATCGCGCGCGTCTGCGAAAACAATTCGTCCATCGCTTCCTTGCCGGCGCCGGAGACGGATTGATAGGTCGACACGATGACGCGCTTGATGATGGCAACGTCATGCAAGGGCTTCAGGGCGACGACGAGCTGCGCCGTCGAGCAATTCGGATTGGCGATGATGTTCTTCTTCGAAAATCCGACGATCGCATCGGCATTGACCTCCGGCACGATCAGCGGGACATCGGGGTCCATGCGCCAGGTGGAGGAATTGTCGATGACGACGCAGCCTTGCTTGCCGATCTTCGGCGACCATTCCTTGGAGATGGCGCCGCCAGCCGACATCAGGCAGATGTCGGTGCCGGTGAAATCATAATTTTCGAGCACTTTGCATTTGAGGATTTTGTCGCCGAAAGAAACTTCCGTGCCGATCGAGCGCGACGAAGCCAGCGCGACGATCTCATCGATCGGAAATTGACGCTCGGCCAAAATATCGAGCATTTCACGCCCGACATTGCCGGTAGCGCCGACGACGGCGACCTTAAAACCCATTTTGATCTCCTAAAGGCATGAACCCGGAAAGTTGGCAGACTTTTCGGACGAGTCATGCGTCAAACAAAAGTGATGGACTACCGATCTCATAAGCTATGGGCCTTAAGCCCGCAACGAACTCGGGCCGATCAGCCGTGCGTGCCGGCTATTCCTCAAATTTAACCTTATGCCGGCGATTTAAAGGGCCTGTTGACGCTAAAGCGAGATCGCACGGCCCCGGTAACGCTCGACTCACCCCGGTATCTACATAGTGATTTTTATCTAAGGGGGAGGCCTGCCGCGGCAGGTTTTAGATGAATCATGCGTTTTCGATCGTCGAAGGCCCATTACGGGTCGTTGAATTTTTCCGAGCCGGCGCGGGTCGCAGGCTTTCGCTGGGATTTGGCGGGGCTGGCTCTGGCCACGCTCGCAGGCGGGTTGGGTCTGGCACTTCTGGCCGAAGCCGACGCGCCGCTTCCATCGGCCCATGTGGAACAAGCGGCGGCTCCGGCGCCCGCCTGGACCCAGATCAACCGGCCGTTTGAGCTTTACGGCCTTGAAGTGTCTGAAGTCGCGAAGCTTTCGAGAACCTACGAGGCACGGCGGCATGTGACAGGCGGGGGCCGTCAGGATATTCTGACCTTCGGCAGCCTCAAGTCGGGAAGCGCCTATTTTCGCCTGGTTCTTTACCGGATGGGCGATGAGGACGCGCAAAATGTGCCGTTTTTCGTCGAATTGGCACGCCGCGCCGCCGATGGCGGGCTTGCCATCACCAAAAGCCAATCGCCGGTTCCTCTCGCGACGCGGTTCGGCGATGTAGAGGTCGCGGACCTTTCGCTGGCATCGGCCGAAGGTGCGGCCTTGCCCTGTCTTGGATTCCGGATGGACGCCAAGACTCTGCCCTGGCGCATGACGGGATTTGCCTGCGGCGGCGGCATGCCGCTGCCGCGCCCGGAGCTCCAATGTATTTTCGACCGTTTGGATCTCCATAGCGCCGGAGACGACCGGGCTTTGGCGAAATTCTTCGCCGACGCCGAATTGCGCCGCAATCCGGCCTGCGCGGGGACCCGTTTGACCCCAGCTTCCGCCCACGCAGCATGGCTCGACGAAAAAGAGGCGCCGCCACCTCTGAGACTATCAAAACATTGAGCGCAGCGGCTTTTAAGGCACAGCTATTGAACCAAATAACGCCTATTATGTTATCAGCCCGGGGGCTTTAGGGGATTCGAAATGCGCCGTTTTGCGACTTCACTGGTTTTAGGTTCGACAATCGTGGCGAGCCTGGTTTTGGTCGCAGGCAGTGCCAGTGCCCAGGACCCTAAGAAAAAGATTCGCCATTACACCCGCTATCCGGCGCCTTATGTGAATAACGAAGGCATCGCGCAGCCGCCGCTGACCGTAAACAAGCGCAGCTTCCTCGACCCGGGCCCCGTCGTGCCGCAAGGCAGCGAGTCGAATTACGTGGTGCAGAACACCTATTTCGCGCAGACGCCCGACCAGAATTTCGCCCGTTCGAAATTCGGCAACGAGGCTCTGCCCCAGCCGCTCGAAGTGCCGGGCCGCCCCAGCCCCGTGCTTGAATTTTGGACTCCCGCGTACCCCTATCCTTATCCCTATTGAGATTAGGTTGATTTCGCATCCGCCGGTATGCGGATGTGCTGAAGGCTAAAACCGCGTGCTGTCGGGCACGCGGTTTTTTTGTGCGGCGCTCCCCATTTTTTGTGTCACAACTTCCTGCCAGTGTAGGCCGGTCCCGCCGGGACATCGGAATGGAAAGGGGAAAGCCATGAGCATGTTCGGAAACATCATGTCGAAGATTTTCGGTCATCATCAAGAGATCGCTGCGGCTACGCCCCCCGTCGTGACGCCGGAAACCTCTTCTTCCGCTGCCACCGGGACTGCCGCGCCGGAAGTGGCGGCCACGCCGATCAATGCCGCGTCCGCGACGGCGCAGATCGCCGGCGTCGACGTGGAAGCCGTTCTGACGAACCTCGCGGCGCATCATCATGAAAAACTCGATTGGCAGAAATCGATCGTCGATCTCTTGAAGCTTCTCGGCCTCGACTCGAGCCTTGAGGCGCGCAAGGAACTCGCCGCCGAATTGCATTACGCGGGCAGCACGGATGATTCAGCCGCCATGAACATCTGGCTGCACAAGCAGGTGATGGTGAAACTCGCCGAGAACGGCGGCAAGGTGCCGGACGAACTCAAGCATTGAGATCATCCGGGGCTTTGTTTTGGAAAGCCGCTCGCCGTTTGCCCGTCCCGCTCCAAAGCAGTGGACGTTCGGATAGAATCGTCTGAAGGCGTCATGCGCGGACTTGATCCGCGCATCCAAGCACAACGCTCCGTGATGCCTGGATGGCCGGGTCAAGCCCGGCCATGATGCAATTGAAAGTAGGCTCTAGAAATTCACCTCGAGGCTGGCCTCATAGGTCCGCGGGGCGCCGAACCAGGCGGTATCGCCGCCATTGGCGCCGACGATGTTCGATCCGTCGGCGATCGACGCATAATAGAATGTGTTCGTCACGTTGACGACCTGGAAGCGGGCCGTCACGCGATGCCCCATGAGCAGCGAACAGGCTCTGCGAGTCGAAGCTTTGGATATAGCGGAAGAAGGGTGCGTCGGTCGGCTCCTTCAAAATGTAATTGAACACGCCCGAGGGCGATTCAGGTCCGTAAAGCGCGCCTGCAAGCCCGTTCAACACCTGGATGCCCGCGAGATTCTCGGCCGGGATCGCCGTCGTGCCGATGACGTTCAAGCCGTCGAGCCGCGTGTTCGACACGATGCTGCTTTGAAAGCCGCGCGATTGCGGCCGCGACACTTCGAGCCCCTGCTGATCTCTGATCTCGACCGAGGGCAAATAGCGCAGCGTATCGTTGACGGTCTGAACCTGCTGATTGAGGATCAGAGTATCCGGGATAAAATTGACCGATTGCGGCGTGTCGAGCACGGGCTGCTTGCCGAGCGGCCCGAGATCGACTGGCGGCGGTTGATCGGGCGCCATAGCCGCATTGGCGAGACCTGTGTCCGTGCCTTGCACATTGACGGCCGGCAATGTGGCCGCGGCGGCAGGCGCAGGTGCGTTTGCTTGTTGTGCCACCGCCGGGAATGAAAGCGCCGTTAGAAAACCGGTCGCTGTGCCGAGGCTGAGAAAGGCGCGATGATGTATTTTGGACGACATTTTTGGGAACCTCTTGTTCGAGGTCCCCGTACCAAAAAGAAAAACCTTTATATATCGGGTGTACTGTTCGAAAACCGATCAGCTTCTTCTATCGTGATATAGACACAACAATGACGCGCCGTATGACACATTGTAGCGCATTTGTAACATATTGATTATATGCGGATTATTGTTGCGAGTCGGTTTTGCTTCTTCGACTCGCAACAATGTGAGAAAACATAAATTCGGCTTTAAATATTAGGCCGTTTGCAGCGCGGCGAGGATCGCATCGCCCATCTGAGAGGTCGAAACGGCGTCGCCCTTCTCACCCTTGATGTCGGCGGTGCGCAGACCCTTGTCGAGAACGCTCGATATCGCTTTCTCGATCTTATCCGCAGCTTCGATGAGCCCGAAGGAATAGCGTAGCGCCATGCCGAAGGATGCGATCATCGCGATCGGATTGGCGATGCCTTTGCCGGCGATATCGGGCGCCGATCCATGCACGGGCTCGTAGAGCGCCTTGCGCTGGCCGGTCTTCTGATCGACCTCGCCCAGCGAAGCCGACGGCAGCATGCCGAGCGAACCGGTCAGCATCGAGGCGATATCCGAGAGAATGTCGCCGAAGAGATTGTCCGTGACGATGACGTCGAATTGCTTCGGCCGCCGCACGAGCTGCATGCCGAGCGAGTCGGCAAGCTGATGCTCGCATTCGACATCCTTATAGTCACGCGCGTGCAGCGCGATCACGGTCTCGTACCAGAGAAGGCCGGACTTCATCACATTATGCTTTTCGGATGAGGTCACCTTGTTGCGGCGCTTGCGCGCGAGCTCGAAGGCGACGCGGGCGATGCGCTCGATCTCGTAAGTGTCGTAGACCTGGGTATCGATGGCGCGCCTCTGGCCATTGCCGAGATCGATGATCTGTTTCGGCTCGCCGAAATAGACGCCGCCGGTCAATTCGCGCACGATCATGATGTCGAGCCCGTCGACCAGTTCGCGCTTGAGCGATGAGGCATCCGCGAGCGCCGGATAGCAGATGGCGGGACGCAGATTGGCGAAAAGCTGCATGTCCTTGCGCAGGCGCAAAAGGCCGGCCTCGGGGCGCACGTCATAGGGAACACCATCCCATTTCGGGCCGCCGACGGCGCCGAGCAGCACCGCGTCCGCGGCCTGAGCGAGCGCCACGTCGGAATCTGAAATCGCCTTGCCATGCGCATCGTAGGCGCAGCCGCCGACAAGGCCCTTTTCGAATTCGAACGCGGCAATGCCTTCCTTGGTGAACCATTGGGCGATCTTTTCGACTTCCGCCATGACTTCGACGCCGATGCCGTCGCCGGGAAGGATGAGAAGCTTATATGTGGCCAATTTTTACTCCTGCTTTTGGCGGGCTTTTAAGCAGGTTGGGGGGAAGGGGGCAAGGCGGCATCCCAGCCCGGCGGTCCTGCCTCGGGGCGCGTTTTTTTGCGGTGTCGCGCGCAGGCGGCATTGTTCCCGATCCATGTCCTTTCGAAAAGCTGCGATCGTCGCCCGGGTGGGCAAGGCGCCCGATTGTGCCTTTGTCGCGCCGGGCTGGCGCCCCGTTCAAGGAGCGAAGGAAAGGTCATTTTTATAAGTGATAAATATTGACATTTATCAGTCATTAGTTATTTTTGCTCTTATGGTCTGGGCTGCTTCGGAGAGGGCGCCATGTTCCAACGAGCTCGTTTTGCTGCGATCGTCTTTCGCCTTAGCCTTGTTATTGTTCCTGCTTTAGTCCTTTCCGCCTGCGGCGAAGCCAAGAGCGATGTCACTGAGATCAAGCCCGATCGGCCGGTTCTGGTGACGCAGGTTCACTACGCGCCGGAAACGCCGGCCCGGTCCTTCGATGCCTCGGTCCGGCCTCGGATCGAAACCGATCAAGGATTTCGGGTTTCGGGCAAGGTCGCGCGTCGGCTGGTGGACGTTGGCGATACGGTCGCCCCGGGCCAGGCGCTCGGCACGCTCGATGATACAGACTTGAATCTGCAGCTCGAGCAGGCACGAGCGGAAGCCGGCGCCGCCAAAATTTCGCTTGAGCAAGCGGCTGCGGATGAAGCGCGCGGCGCGGAATTGCGCCGTGCCGGCTGGACGTCGCAAGCCGCCTTCGACAAATTGCGCTCCGCCGCCGAAGAGGCGCGCGGGCGTGACCGCCGGGCGCAGCGCGCCGTGGAACTGGCAACCAATTCGGTCGCCTATTCGATTCTAAAGGCCGATTCGGCAGGCGTGGTTACGGCAACTTTCATCGAACCGGGCCAGGTCGTCGCCGTCGGACAGGCCGCTATCCGCGTCGCCAAGCTCGGCGAAAAGGAAGCCGTGATCGCGGCGCCGGAATCCTTGCTCGATCTGGTCCGTCGCGGCGAGGCACGCGTCACTTTATGGTCCGCACCGAACCATAGCTATCAAGCACGTTTGCGCGAGCTTGCGCCGGCTGCCGATGCGACGACACGAACCTATGCCGCGCGGTTTTCATTGCCGGATGCCGATGACGCGGTGGCGCTCGGTATGAGCGCGACGCTCACCTTGCGCGATCTTCATGGCGCGCCGGCGGCGAAAGTTCCCCTCAGCGCCTTGTTCAATCAAGGCGCTGGCCCAGCCCTTTGGGTGGTCGAGGCCGATGGAACGCTTCAACTGAAACACGTCACTGTCACGCGCTACGACGGCGATTGGGCCTATGTGGCGGATGGTGTCGATGAAGGCGTGTCGATCGTCACGCTCGGCGTTCAGAAGCTCGACCCGCACGAGAAGGTGCGCGTCGTAAGCCGGCTCGGTTCATAAAGCGCGAGCCCTGAAGGCGCGGGCCCTTCGAATGGGCTTGCGCGACAGCGATGTTTTTCCGTTTGAATATTTAGAGGTGGATCATGCGCAAGCTGAACCTGTCCGAATGGGCCGTCCATCATCAAGCTCTCGTGCTGTTCTTGATTATCGTTCTCGGGATTGGCGGCGCCTTCTCTTATATGAAGCTCGGCCGCGCGGAAGATCCGTCCTTTACGATCAAGATCGCCGTCGTCACGGCCATTTGGCCCGGCGCGACGGCCGAGGAAATGCAGAACCAGGTGGCGGATCCGATCGAGAAGAAGGCGCAGGAGCTGCCCTTTTTCGACAGGGTGCAGACCTATTCGAAACCGTCTTTCACCGCGATGCAGGTCTTTTTCAAGGACACGACGCCGCCGGCACAGATCCCCTATCTCTTCTATCTGTTGCGCAAGAAGCTGGCCGATGCGCAAGGCTCGCTTCCGCAAGGCCTCATCGGCCCGAGCGTCAACGACGAATATGGCGACGTCGATTCCGTCCTCTATACGATATCCGGCAAGGGCACCGATTATGCGCAATTGAAGAAGATCGCGGAGAATATGCGCCAGCGGCTTCTCAAAGTGCCGGATGTCGTGAAGGTGAATATGTATGGCGTCCAGGACCAGAAAATCTTCGTGGATTTCAGTCAGGCCAAGCTCGCCAATCTCAATTTGCAGCCGCAATCGATCTTCGACTCGCTTGCGAAGCAGAATGCGGTCAATGCGTCGGGTGTCGTCGAGACGCAATCCGCCCGCGTGCCTATGCGCATCACCGGCGCCCTCGTCGGCGCGGCGGCCGTGGCCGAGACGCCCGTTGAAGCCAATGGGCGTGTTTTCCGGCTCGGCGACATAGCGAATGTAACGGACGGGTTTGAAGATCCGCCAAGCTTTCTCTTGCGGCAAAGGGGTGAACCTTCGCTTGCGCTCGGCGTCGTCATGGCCAAAGGCGGCAATCTCATCACGCTGGGCGATGCGCTGAAAAGCGCGATGGCGGAGATCACCGCGCAGCTCCCGGTCGGCATCGATATCGAGCAGATCGCCGATCAGCCGAAGGTGGTCCAGACCGCTATCGGCGAATTCACCCGCTCCTTCACCGAGGCCCTTGTCATCGTCCTCGTCGTAAGCTTCCTCTCGCTTGGCTGGCGGACCGGCATCGTGGTCGCGGTTTCCGTGCCTCTCGTGCTCGCCATCGTCTTCATCATCATGAGCGCGATGGGGCTCGATCTGCATCGCATCACACTCGGGGCGTTGATTATCGCGCTCGGGCTGCTCGTCGACGACGCGATCATCGCCGTCGAAATGATGGTCGTCAAAATGGAGCAGGGCGTCGATCGCCTGAAGGCTGCGACTTTCGCCTGGGACTCGACCGCTTTCCCCATGCTGACCGGCACGCTTGTGACGGCGGCGGGCTTCCTCCCCGTCGGCTTCGCGGCCTCCTCGACCGGGGAATATGCCGGCGGCATTTTCTGGGTCGTGATGATCGCGCTTCTCGCTTCCTGGATCGTCGCGGTCGTCTTCACGCCTTATCTCGGCGTGAAGCTTCTTCCCGATTTCGCAAAGCACGGGCATCGCGATCCGGACGCCATCTATGACACGCGGATGTATCGCGGGCTGCGCTCATTGGTGCGCTGGTGCATCAAACAACGCATGATCGTCGTCGCGGCGACTGGCGGGATTTTCGCGCTCGCGGTCGTGGGCTTTGGCCATGTCCAGCAGCAGTTTTTCCCTTTGTCGGAACGGCCCGAGCTCTTCCTGCAATTACGTCTGCCGGAAGGCACGGCGATTGGCACAACCCTCGGCATCACGAAAGAGGCCGAAAAGCTCATAGCCGACGATCCCGATATCGAAACTTACACGGCCTATGTCGGTCAGGGCTCGCCACGTTTCTGGCTGGGGCTGAACCCGCAGCTTCCCGATGAATCTTATGCGGAGATCGTCATCGTCGCCCGCGATATAGAGGCGCGTGAACGTCTCAAGACGAAACTCGAAGCCGCAGCGGCTGCGGGCGCGCTCAATGCGGCACGCGTGCGCGTCGATCGTTTCAACTTCGGGCCGCCTGTCGGTTTCCCGGTGCAGTTTCGCGTCATCGGCCCAGATCCGAACACCGTCCGCGGTGTTGCCTATCAAGTGCGCGACGTCATGCGCGCCAATCCGAAGGTGGTCGAGCCGCAGCTCGATTGGAACGAACAAGAACCATCGGTGCGCCTGGTGCTCGATCAGGATCGTGCGCGCGCGCTTGGTCTCAATCCGCAAGACGTCGCCAACACGCTTCAGATGCTGTTATCGGGCGTCACCGTGACCACGGTCCGCGAGGGCATCGAGAAGGTCGATGTGGTGGCGCGGGCGATCAAGTCGGAACGTGCCGATCTCGGCCATATAGGCGATCTCGCGATCACCTCACGCAATGGTGTTCCGGTTCCGCTCGCGCAGGTGGCGAAGATCGTCTACGGCCACGAGGAGCCGATTCTCTGGCGCCGCAGCCGCGATATGGCGATTACCGTGCGCTCCGATGTCGTCGACGGCGTCCAAGCGCCCGATGTTACAAATGAAATCTGGCCGGCCCTGGTGAAGATCCGCGCCGAGCTTGCGCCCGGCTATAGAATCGAGATCGGCGGCGCTATAGAGGAGTCCGCCAAGGCCAATGCGTCGCTCTTCGCTGTCTTTCCCTATATGCTCGTTGCCATGCTGACGATTCTAATGCTGCAATTGCAAAGCTTTCCGCGCTTGGCCCTGGTGTTTCTCACGGCACCTTTGGGGCTGATCGGCGCATCGCTCGGGCTCAATCTCGCGCATCGGCCCTTCGGTTTCGTGGCGCTGCTCGGTCTCATCGCGCTCGCCGGCATGATCATGCGCAATACGGTGATTTTGGTCGATCAGATCGAGGACGACGTGAAGCGCGGACTGCCGCGCGGCGAGGCGATCGTCGAGGCGACGGTCAGACGCGCGCGGCCCGTCGTGCTGACGGCATTGGCGGCCATCCTCGCCATGATTCCTCTGTCGCATTCGGCCTTCTGGGGTCCCATGGCGACGGTGATCATGGGCGGGCTCTTCGTCGCGACATTCCTGACGCTGCTCTTCCTGCCGGCGCTCTATTCGTTGTGGTTTCGCAAGAGCCTCGGTTCTCAGCCGGCAGCGCAGGACACCGAACCCTCACATCGAACCGGCGAGGCCATTCCCGGCCTCCCGGCCCTTTCCATGAAATAAGGTCCCATGAACGTCGCCGCCGAAGCCAAAGAGAAAGATACGCGCCAGCGCATCGTCGAGACAGCCGAACGCCTTTTCCGGCAGCTCGGCTTTCAAAAGACGACCGTCGCCGATATTGCGCGCGAGCTTGGCATGTCGTCGGCCAATGTCTATCGCTTCTTCGGCGCCAAATCCGAGATCAACGAAGCGGTCTGCCGGCTCTTGATGGGCGAGGTCGAGCAGGCCGCCGAAGAGATCGCGGCCGAAAAGACCAGTGCGTCCGACCGGTTGCGCAAGCTTGTCCACACCGTCAACCAGATGAGCGGGGAACGCTATATCGGCGATCGCAAGCTGCATGAAATGGTCGCCGTCGCATTGAGCGACAATTGGCCGATCATTGTCGGCCATATAGAACATATGGGCGCGATCTACGGCAAGATCATCGCTGACGGCGTCGCAAAGGGCGAGTTCGAACCCTGCGATATCGAGACGGCGGCCAAACTCGTCCATACCGCGACAATCCGCTACTGCCATCCGCGCCTGATGGTCGAATGCGCGGATGTGCCTTCGCCGAGCCTTGATGAGATGGTCGATTTTTGCCTGAGAGCTCTGGCCAAATAATACTCCTCCGGACGTCATGGCCGGGCTTGACCCGGCCATCCAAGCGCTGAAGGCGGTATTAAAGCTTCGCGCCGAACCCGCGCAGTTCAAAGACCGCTATTCATCTCTTGGCGGCAAGCATGGCGAGCGGATCGCTCTGGTCAATGACGAGCCTTTGGCTCGCCGCCTTCGGCGGTCGCGAAGCGATCATTGACAAAAGCGCATCCGTCTCGCCGAAAATCTCCGCCATCGGATGAATGGCGAAATCCGATATGCCGCCACCGGACGCGCAGGCATAGCAGCGACGCTCTGCCTATTGGACGAATGCGCTTGCTTCCAGCGTCCAGATCCATTGCCGCGGCGGCGCCTTGCAATCGCCGATCGGTTTGTTGTCGGAACAGGCGCCACGTACCGGCTCGGACTCAAGACTGTAGAAAAACCGTTCTGCGTCTTTCGCAAATCCCTTGACGGTGCTGTACGGCCCGTCAGCATCCTGCTCCGGCAAGTGCTTCCAACCCGCGAGGCTGTTCTCGATCTTGTCCTGAGCGGCGACGAAACCGATCGTCAAGCCACGCGCCTTGCCGGATAGGAGGCAGGCGCTCCCATGCAGCCCATCGGGAAGTTTCGGTGCAGCGACCTTCGTCTTAAGCGGCAGGCCGATGGCGGCGCTGACAGCCTTGGCAAGTGCCGCGCATTCGTCCTGCGCAATGGGCTTGACCTCGGCGTCCGCTGCGAAGGCCGGGATCGATGCCAGACAAATAAGAAGAACCAGGGCTTTTGACATGCGACGCCCCTTCACGTGCCTCCGGAAAATGCCGCGACCCGCTGACCTGAATTTAGCGCGGCGCACCGGTCTGCCCAGCTTTTCCGGCAGTAAGGTGAACAGCGGTCTATCCGAATTGCTTAAGATGAACGCCGGCGGCTGACAACGCGGCGCTGTTTCACCATTGATCGCGGTGTTCAAAGACCGCCATTCATCTTTTGGCAGTGAGCATGGCGAGCGGATCGCTTTGGTCAATGACGACCCATCGTAGATGGGTCGCCGCCGAAGGCGGTCTGAGATCATTGACAAAAGCGCATCCGCCTCGCTGAAACTGCCCGCCATCGGATGAATGGCGAAAACTGACGTGTGGTTAGCGGGCAACTTCACAGGTTGAACCAGGGCGTTAGCTCGAATAACTCCCGGTGCCTACTAAGCCCATGGTCGGTCACGCCTTGAAGCGACATTCAGTATACTATCGGCAAAGACGAGAGGCAGGATAGCCCATTTCATGACGGACGAACCAGAGCAACGGTTTGAATCGGACATCTCATTTCGCTGCCCAAGTTGCGGTGAGCGGATTAGAACCTCGATCGAGGTGCCAGAGCCAGATTGGAGTAATGCTGAAAGTTCCTCTGATCTTGTATCCAATGATGTAAGTGAAATAAGCTGCACCGAATGCGGAGCAAGTTTTGAAGCAGATGTTTTTTACTCAGGATCTTCCTGCGAAGTAACTTTTCGTGATTACCCGAATGTTTTGGTGGCGGCTGATATACCATTCTTTACGCCAGATCCGGACTACTACGTAAGCTGGTTTGCAGAACCCGCGCCTCCAGAACCTTACCTAAATTTTTTGAATGCATTCTTCGATATTGGCAATGTCTTACATAAACATGGAAATTTGGAAAGCGGCGGCGCCCTTATCAATCGAATGGTTTTCGCCCAATACCTTTCGGCCTTCGAAGCCTATCTTGCGGATACATTGGTCCAAAGAGTCACAAAGGATATCAAACTTGTGCGAGAAATTCTGACATATGACCGAAATCTAAAAGACCAAAAATTCTCGCTTAAGGAAATTTTAGAAGATCACGACATCGTCATGAAAGCAGTTAGAAAATATCTTCGAGAGACCGTTGTATATCACCGCATTGAGTTAGTTTCCGCGCTATACAAGATGGCTTTCGGAGTTAAATTGCTGGATGGGAAAGCTTCTGCCGACAAACTTGCGTTAGCGATAAGATATCGTCACGATTGTGTACACAGAAACGGTGTCGATATTGATGGCAATTCGCTTACTGTTTTTACGGTGAATTATATCGCCGAGCTGTCGAAGTTGCTGCGTGCTATTGTTGATGATATCGAAAACCAGCTTGATCCAACCGAGCGGACGGGGTTCCTATTTTAGGAAATTCTCGGATCGCAAGTAGTACTGTGCAGAGCCGATCAAAAGATGAATTAAGCAACAATCGCCACGCGGCGATCTCGTCCGTGCACGAGGCCTCGGTAGGTGCCAATCCCTCCCTCGTTCGGAGAGGGTGGCCGCGTTAGCGGCCGGGTGGGGTTACCCCATCCGGCATGCTTTGCATGACACCTTTCCCTTGCAGGGGAAGGATTCGCTCATGCCACCGCCAACTGCCGCAGCACGTAAGGCAGAATGCCGCCATTCTTGAAATATTCGAGTTCGTCCTCGGTCGCGATGCGGCAGAGCAGCGGCACGGTCTTCACGCCGCCGTCGGCATATTTGATTTCCGCCTCCATCATCTGACGTGGCTTCAGGCCCTCGCCAAGACCATGGATCGTGACGATCTCGTCGCCCTTGAGGCCGAGCGACGCCCAGGTCGTGCCGGCCTCGAAGGTGAGCGGCAGTACGCCCATGCCGACGAGGTTAGAACGGTGGATGCGCTCGAAGCTCTCGGCGATGACGGCGCGCACGCCCAGGAGCTTGGTACCTTTCGCGGCCCAGTCGCGCGACGAGCCATTGCCATATTCGGCACCGGCGAAGATGACGAGCGGCACCCCTTCCTCTTTGTATTTCATGGCCGCATCGTAGATCGGCATTTCGGTGCCGTCCGGCCAATGTTTGGTCATCCCGCCTTCCGGCACCGTGCCGTCCGGCTTTTTCTCGCGGATGAAATTCTTGATGCGGATATTCGCGAAAGTGCCGCGCATCATGATCTCATGATTGCCGCGCCGCGTGCCATATTGGTTGAAGTCCTTGGCCGAGACCTGCCGCTCTTCGAGGAAGGTTCCGGCGGGTGAGCCGGCCTTGATCGAGCCTGCGGGCGAAATATGGTCGGTGGTGATTTTGTCGCCGAAGAGCGCGAGAATGCGAGCCCCTTCGATCTCTTTGACGGGGTCCGGCGTCATCGTCATGCCGTCGAAATAGGGCGGGTTCTGCACATAGGTCGAGCCCATGTCCCACTTATAGGTTTCGCCCGATGGCGCCTTCACCTTGCGCCAATGCGCATCGCCCTCGAAGACATCGGCATAGCGTGACTTGAAGACCTTGCGCGTCACGAAATCCTCGATGAAGGCATCGATCTCCTCGCCCGAGGGCCAGATCTCCTTGAGATAGATGGGCTCGCCCTTCTTATTATGGCCGATCGGCTCCTCGTCGAGATTGCGCGTCACCGTGCCGGCAATGGCATGCGCAACGACCAGCGGCGGGGAGGCCAGATAATTCGCCTGCACGTCGGGGCTGACGCGGCCTTCGAAATTGCGGTTGCCCGAGAGCACAGCCGCGGCGACGATGCCGTTCTCGTTGATGGTCTTCGAAATCTCAGGCGGCAAAGGTCCGGAATTGCCGATGCAGGTCGTGCAGCCGAAACCGACAAGATTGAAGCCGAGCTTGTCCAAATCCTTCTGCAGGCCGGAGGCCGTCAAATATTCGGCGACCACCTGGCTGCCCGGCGCGAGCGAGGTTTTGACCCAAGGCTTCGTCGTGAGGCCTTTCGCCAAAGCATTCCGCGCGAGAAGGCCCGCGCCGATCAGCACATTCGGGTTCGACGTATTGGTGCAAGACGTGATCGCTGCGATCACCACATCGCCATGGCCGAGATCGAAATTCTTGTCGTCGACGGGATAGCGCGTCTCGGCATCGGCGCTCTTCTTGTAATCGGATTCGAGCGCGGCCTTGAAGCCTTCGGCGACACCGCCGAGTGCGACGCGGCCTTCGGGACGCTTCGGACCCGCCATGGACGGCATGACCTCGGCGAGATCGAGATCGAGCGTCTCGGTGAAGACGGGATCGGGCGAGATCTTGGTGCGATAGAGCCCTTGCGCCTTGGCATAGGCCTCGACCAGCGCGATGCGCGGATTGGAGCGCGCGGTCATGGTGAGATAGGAGATCGTCTCGCCATCGACCGGGAAGAAGCCGCAGGTCGCGCCATATTCCGGCGCCATATTGGCGATGGTCGCGCGATCGGCGAGCGAGAGCGCATTCAGGCCCGGCCCGTAGAATTCGACGAATTTGCCGACGACGCCCTTCTTGCGCAGCATTTGCGTGACGGTGAGCACAAGATCCGTCGCGGTCACGCCGGGGTTGAGCGCGCCGGTCAATTTGAAGCCGATGACCTCCGGCAAAAGCATGGAGAGCGGCTGGCCGAGCATGCAGGCTTCGGCCTCGATGCCGCCAACGCCCCAGCCGAGCACGGAGAGCCCGTTCACCATGGTCGTGTGCGAATCGGTGCCGACGAGCGAATCGGGATAGGCGACCTCGATCGTTTCCTTCTTACCGCCCTTGCCTGTGACTTTTTCCTTCTTCGTCCAGACGGTCTGCGCGAGATATTCAAGATTGACCTGATGGCAGATGCCGGTCCCGGGCGGCACGACACGGAAATTATTGAACGAGTCCTGCCCCCATTTCAGGAAGCGGTAGCGCTCGCCATTGCGCTGATATTCGAGATCGACATTGGTCTTGAAGGCTTTGTTGGTGCCGAAAGCATCGACGATCACGGAATGATCGATGACGAGATCGACCGGCACGAGCGGATTGATCTTTTGCGGATCGCCGCCGAGCTTGGTCATCGCATCGCGCATGGCGGCCAGATCGACGACGGCCGGAACGCCGGTGAAATCCTGCATCAGGACCCGCGTCGGACGGAAGGCGATTTCGCGCTCGTCCTTGCCCTTGTTCTGCAGCCATTGTGCGACGGAGAGAATATCCTCCTTTGTCACCGAGCGGCCGTCCTCGAACCGCAGCAGGTTTTCGAGCAGGATCTTCATCGAAAAGGGCAGGTTCGCAATGCCTGGGAGACCGTTCTTTTCCGCCGTCTTGAGCGAGTAATAATGATAGGTCTTGTCGCCCACATTGAGCTTTTTCAGGCATTTGAAACTGTCGAGCGACGCCATGGAATCCACTTCCGAAACCGAGCTGAAAAGATGTCCGGCTTATAGATAATTTCTAAATCGCGAGCTACAGGTCGAAAGGCGAAGTTTTTTTGACCCCGCCCCAAGTGTTTTTGAGGGTCAAGAGTTTCTGAGGGTTTTGCATGCGCCTTGCGGCGACGGATCTGACGCTCGAACGCGGCGCCCGCCTGATTTTCTCCCATTTGAGCTTTTCTCTCGAGAGCGGCGAAGCCCTGGCTGTCACCGGGGCCAATGGAGCGGGAAAATCCTCGCTTTTGCGCGCTTTGGCGGGGCTTTTGAGCCCGGTGTCCGGCACAATCGAGCTTTCGCCGCGATCCGACATGCCGCGCGCCGAGGCCAGCCATTATCTCGGCCATGCGGACGCCCTGAAAGGCGTGCTGACGCTCAGAGAAAACCTGGTCTTCTGGTCGGCCATGCTCGCAACAGTGCCGGGCACAATGGCGGTGGAGGCGGTTTTGGCGCGCTTTGGCCTTAAAGCCGTCGCCGACCTGCCCGCAGCCTATCTTTCGGCTGGCCAAAGGCGCCGCGGGGCGCTGGCAAGACTGTTGCTCGCGCCGCGGCCGATCTGGCTGCTCGACGAACCGCTGACCGCGCTCGATCTGGCATCCCAGAACCTGCTGCGCGAGGTCATGCAGGACCATTTGGCGGGCGGCGGTCTCATCATAGCTGCCACCCATGCGACGCTTGGCCTAGCCGCGCGGGAGCTTAATATGGACGGCAAGATGGATGGCGAGCCATGAGTGCCACGCAGCGCGGCTCTTCGCCGCTCAAGGCGCTTTTCGCGCGCGAATGGCGGATCGGCCGGAGAGTCGGCGGCACCGGCAGCATGGGTGTCGTGTTTTTTCTGATCCTCGTCTCGATCATTCCCTTCGCGGTCGGGCCCGATCTCGTCCTGCTCGCCCGCATCGGCCCGGCGCTTTTATGGATCGCGGCTCTGCTCGCGACGCTGCTTGGCCTAGATCGGCTGTTCCAGGGCGATGACGACGATGGCTCGCTCGACCTTCTCTTGATGAGCGAGATACCGCTCGAGGCCATCGTTCTCGTCAAATGCCTCGTGCATTGGCTTTTGACCGGCGTGCCGCTTGTCGTGGCGACGCCGGTCTTTGCCGTGATGCTCGGCCTCGAACCGCAAGCGATTTTCGGTGTCACGATCTCGCTTTTGGCCGGGACGCCGGCGTTGACTTTGATCGGCGCGATCGGGGCGGCTTTGACCGTCGGATTCGGCCGCGGCGGGCTTTTGCTCGCGATCTTGATTTTGCCGCTTTGCGTGCCTGTTTTGATCTTCGGCGTCTCGGCGGCGCAGGCGGCTTCCGGCGGCACCGTGCCTTTCATGACGCCCTTCGCGATCCTCCTGGCGCTGAGCCTCGGGGCCTTGGCGGCGGCGCCCTTCGCAGCCGCTCTGGCGCTGCGGCAGGCCCGGATTTAGCCACCGGCTTTAATTTGCCTTTCACATGTGAGGCTCCTAGATGATGGCCATGCTGAACCTCGCCAATCCGAGCAATTTTCTGCGCCTCGCCTCCTGGCTCGTGCCGGTTTTCGCCGGTATCACGCTATTTTTGTTCGGCATCGGCCTCTATCTTTCCTTCCTCGCCCCGCCGGACTATCAGCAAGGCGAGACCGTCAAGATCATGTATCTGCATGTGCCGGCGGCTTGGCTTTCCATGTTCATCTATGCGGTCATGTGTTCGGCAGCGCTCGGCACGCTCGTCTGGCGCCATCCGCTCGCCGATGCCGCGCAAAAGGCGGCAGCCCCGCTTGGCGCCGGATTCACCTTCATTTGCCTCGCGACCGGCTCGCTCTGGGGCAAGCCCATGTGGGGCACATGGTGGGTCTGGGATGCGCGGCTGACCTCGGTGCTGGTTTTATTTCTGATCTATCTCGGCCTTGTTGCGCTCTGGCAGGCGATCGAAGATCCTGGCCGTGCCGCGCGCGCGGCCGCCGTGCTGACGCTTGTCGGCGCGGTCAATATTCCGATCATCAAATTCTCGGTCGATTGGTGGAACACATTGCATCAGTCGGCCTCCGTCTTCCGGCTCGGCGGTCCGACGATCGCGCCAAGCCTGCTCTGGCCTTTGATCGTGATGGCCCTTGCCTTCACCTTTCTATTTTTGACTTTGCATATGATGGCGATCCGCAACGAGATCTATCGCCGCCGCCTGCGGCGTCTGTCGATCCTCGCGGCCCATGCCGGCGACAGGGATCTCTCGGGTGCCGCGATGGAGCCGGCCCGATGAGCGATCCGCATCTTGGCTTCATCGTCGCCGCTTATGGTCTGGGCTTTGTCGTGATCGCCGGAATGGTGGCCGCGATCCTTTACGATCAAAAGATTTTGAAGCGGGCACTGGCCAAATTGCCGGGACGCGGCGAAGGCGGACCCGAGGAATGACAGCGCAGGACGCAGATCCCGCCGTCGCAGAAACGCCGAAGCCGCAACGGCGCCTCTGGCTCATCTTTCTGCCGCTTCTGGTTTTTCTGGCGTTGGCCGGGCTCTTCCTACTGCGCCTCTATGGCGGAGACGCATCGCGCTTGCCCTCTGCGCTGATCGGCAAGGAAGTGCCGGCTTTTAATCTGCCAGCCGTTGCGGGACTTGAAAATAGAGCGGGCCTCACCGACGCGGATCTGCGTCAAGGTCATGTCACTTTGGTGAATGTCTTTGCCTCATGGTGCGTGCCTTGCCATCAAGAACATGAGCTTTTGATGCAGCTCTCGAATGATCCGGCATTGGCCGATCTCGGCGTGAAGATCGTCGGCATCGCCTATAAGGACGAACCCGAAAACATCAGGCGTTTTCTCGGCCAGGCTGGCGATCCCTACAGCCGGATCGGCGCCGACCGTTCGGGACGCACCGCGATCGATTGGGGCGTCTATGGCGTGCCGGAAAGCTTTGTCGTCAAAGGCGACGGCAAGATCGCGTATAAATTCATCGGGCCGATGAGCGCTGACGCCATACGCAGCGTGCTTCTGCCGGAAATCGCCAAGGCGGCTGCACCGGCTTCCGCTCAGTGAGCCGCGAGGCTTGCGACAAGAAAAGCAATTGCCGAAGCCGGCGCGCAATCGCAGGCCTTGGCGCGCACTTCGGGCAAGGCCTCTATCAGATCGGAAAAATCGATGAAGCGCCGATTGAGCCGTTCGGCTAGGCGCTTCACGACGAAGCGCCCGGCACCGGCTCCGACGACGGGCGCTTCCGCGCTGATCTCGCCACGCGACAGGATGAGATGCGCGGCATCGGTCAGATCGCGCAATTGCACTTCGGCGAAATAGCGCGCGAGCTGCTGCCATGTCGCGAGATCGGCTTCGGGCCCATCATAGCCCAGCATGCGGGCGAGCCGGGCCATCGAGGCCTCGACCGTCTTTTCGCGCCCATCGGCGGTCTCCATGACATCGGCATCTTCCGGCAGTTCGCCCAGCAGGCGATAGACATCGCAAGTCGCTGCGAACCATTCGTTCATCAAAGGCACCCAGCGCCCGCCGAAGGGCACCAGCTTGAGGCCGGAGGACATCAAATAGCTGCGTACGACTCCGGCATAGACGAGTTCGCCATTGGCGAGGCGCGAAGCATCCGAATAGCCCGCCGTTTTGACTTTGCCGCCGATGACCGGAATAAGATCGGTGGTCGTCGAGCCCATATCCACGAAAAGCGCATTTTGATGGTGGAGCCCGGCGAAAGACGCGCTCGCATGCCAATTGGCGGAAGCGATTTTTGTGGCATGGGCGGCAACCGCCTGCGGTTCGACGAAGCCTTCGGGGCCGGCATAGAAGAGCACCCGCGCGGGCGCCAATTCCTGCGCCGCGAGCGCTGCGACACCATTGACGCCTTCTTCCCGCGAGGCAAAGGCGTCGCAAAGTTCGGCGGTCATGGTCGCGGCATTGAGATCGGCCGATCCGACAAGCGGCTTTGCCTCGGCAAAGGACCGATGCAATTCGTCGAGCCCAAGCCAGAGCGGGCAGGCAACTTGCACGGCCTTGACGATGCGGCCGTCTTCCCAGCGCGAGGCTTTCAAATGCGCGCCGCCTATATCCCAACCGATGATGCTTTGCATATGTGTCTCTTGCGTGCGAACCAGATGGGCTCTTGATGCTGAAGTCTTTTCCTTGTCCTTCGAGACGCGCTCCCAAAGGAGCGCTCCTCAGGATGAGGGAAAAGATGCAATCTTCCCAAAACCCTCACCCTGAGGAGCGCGCAAAGCGCGCGTCTCGAAGGGCGAGGGCGGCAGAAACGTCCTTCAGCAGCCTTGCTTATGATGCAGAGGTTTTCGGTGGAAGTCATTCCCGTCATCGATCTCAAGGGCAAGCAGGTGGTGCGCGCCAAAATGGGGGAGCGGCAGTTTTACGCGCCGCTCGTAACACCGCTCGCCGCGACCAGCGCGCCGCGCGACGTGATCCAGGGCTTTTTGTCGGAGCATCCATTCGAGACGATCTATGCCGCGGATCTCGATGCGATCGAAGGACAAGCTTCGCATGAGGTTACTCTTGCCGAATTACAGGCGCTCTTTCCTCATCTGACTTTTTGGGTCGATGCCGGCGTCAGAACTCTATCCGAAGCGCAGATATGGCTCGCGCAAAATAAGGCTCATCTCGTGATCGGAAGCGAATCATTCGAGGACGCAGCCGCGTTCGAAATGCTTCGCGACGATCCGCGCATCATCCTTTCGCTCGATTTTCGTGGCGAGACATTTCTCGGGCCGCGCGCGCTTCTCGACGACGAGAGGCTTTGGCCGCAGCGCCTGATCGTCATGACTCTCTCGCGTGTCGGCAGTGATGCGGGGCCGGATATCGAACGGCTTCAATCCGTCCTCAAAAGAGCAGGGTCACGCAAAATTTATGCGGCTGGCGGTCTGCGCGGCAAAGGCGATCTCGGGCTTTTGCAGGCGGCCGGAGCCGCGGGCGTTCTTGTCGCATCCGCTTTGCATGATGGGCGGCTTGGCAGCGCAGATTTGGTGCAGGCAACTTAAAATGAAAAGGGGAGCCCGAAAGCTCCCCTGACATTGACCAACCTGCGGACCGAATCTTAGTTCGGGGCGAAGGGGTGCTTGGCCGTGTCGCGCTGCGCGACGACTTCGGTCGCCTTCGGCTCGCCCTTGACGGCGCGGGCGATGGCTTCCTTGGTGGCGCGATAGTTGAAGTCCTGGATCTTCTGATCGTCGGCTGCTTCCCAATGGATGAACACGCCGACGCAGATGAAGATATCATCAGCTTCGGCGACCGGAATGATGCCTTCTGCGACGCTGTCCGCGACAGCCTTGCCGACGGCATGCTGAGCCGGTCCGAACATCTGAACGGCCTGCTTGGCGCCCTTGATGGTGACCTTGTTGAACAGGATCGTGTTCGGCTTGCAGAGCAGGTTCGGGGCGACGACGGCGAGGAGCGTCGTGAAGCCGTCCTTGTTGTTGACCAGCGCGTTGGCGAACGCCGATTCGGCCGCGCTGCCGCGCGGTCCCATGATGAGATCGATGTGAGCGATTTCATTGCCGTCGCCGACAAGCGACTCGCCGACCAAAAGCTTATTAATCACGGCCATTTACAAACTCCTCAGAAAGGGGACTTTTCGATGAGCTGCCGAAGCATTCGACAGACATAAATTCATAGAACGCAATTGAACCCCTGCGTCCAAACACGCTCTATCAGCTTTTTTAATCGCATTTTCAACCGCGAAGCCGGGGAGGCCCGCCTGATAATGCTCTATCCTTGCTGTCAGCGCCCTTGCTTGGGCCGGTTGGCCAGATAGCCACGGATCGCTCCGCGGCGCCACTCAACCATTTATGCGAGGCCGGAGCAAGATGCTGGATAGCCGATCGGCGAAGAGAGTGCCAACGGTCAGATCGGCGCTCGTGCCAGGGTTGCGACCATGTGCCTTGAGGCGCGTGTCGAAAGCCATGAGATCGTCGAAAGACTCCTCAGGCTTCGGCCGTGCTTCGAATCGCGCAAAGGCGTCAAAGGCTTCCATTCGAACGGCCTCAGCGGCCTCCAGGCCGAATTTGCGGGTGATATGCGTATCGGGAAATTTCGCCAGGAAAGCGAGATAGGTTGTAACGGTAGTCCAGGGCGCGCTCCATCCACGGTCTCTGGCGCTTTTGAGGGCAGCAAGCCCTGTCATGAAAACATCTTCAAAATTCGACGCATATTGGTAAGCGATGCGGTCGCGCGGAGCGGCCTCGGCCATAGCCTCGCGCAAAGTCACGGTTGCCGGCTGATGGACATCATGCCGCGCGGTCTCGCCAAGGCCGCCCGGCGAAGCACGGGCGATTGCTTGAAACGTGTCTTCGGCATCGGCGCGGCTAAGCCTGCCTAAAATTTCAGCCAAGCCGCCATGCAGATCAGGTATGCCACGCTCCGCCGCCGCCGCGAGAGGCGCGCATAAAAGCAGAATGCCGAGATTTGTATTCATTCCAACGGTGGCGAAACTCGCTTCCACCGCGCCGCGGATACGCTGGCCGACGGTATGACCCCGCCGCGTCAGCGATGGCGCCGCTGCCGCGGCGCTCGCCAGAAAATGCTCCGCCGTCATGCCGTGGCCTTCGGCGAAGACATGAACATTGCCGGGTTTCAAGGCCAGGATTTCATCGCGGCAGGAGGCGATAAAAGCCTCGGCGATGTCGGCCTCAAGGCTCATCGCGCGGTTCTGGCGAGATCGAGATCGAGCCGTGTCAGAAGATCGCCCGCGAGCCGGTCGGCGATCGAAAATCCGGTGATGCTTTGCAAGCCGCGCCAGCCGGGCATGCTGTTGACTTCGAGAACGGTCAGACGTCCGTCGCGCTCGCATAAAAGATCGACGCCGGCGAAATCGGCGCCGATGGCTTTTGCCGAGCGCAGCGACAAATCGCGCATTTCATCGGTGATTTCGATCGGCTCGGGTTTGGCGCCGAGTTTCACATTGGTGATCCAATGCCGTGCGTGGCGGCTCATGGCCGCGATGATCTCGCCGCGCGAGACGAGAACGCGGGTATCGCGAAATCCGTCCTGTTCGACACCGACGAATCGCTGCAGATAATAGACGCCTTCGACCGCTTCGATCTCGGGCAGATCGGACTCGCGCCGGATCAGTTTCAGCCCGCGCCCTTGCGCGCCGAAGAGCGGCTTCAGGACCAGGGCCCCGCGCGCGCATTCACGCCGCACGATGACTCTCGCGGCGGCTGCCGTTTGGACCGTCCAGGTCGCGGGTGTGGGAATGGCGTTTGCCGCAAGATAAAAGCTCGTCGCGGCTTTATCGACGCAGCGTTCGATCGTGCGCGCCGAATTCAGGACAGGCACGCCTATGTCGCCCAAGGCATGCAAGACGCTGAGCCGTGTCGTCACCGATTCGAATGTGCCGGCGCCGATCGCGCGGGCAAAGACGGCATCTGGCAGCCGTCCGCCAAATCCGGGGATGACGAGACCAGAGGGCCGCCTCGTATCGAAACCGCAGCTTGAGAGCCTGATCGGAATGGCTCTCGCACCCGCGCGCGCAAAAGCCGCGGTCAGGGCCCGCGCATGCCAATCGAACCGGTCGACGGCAAGCGCGATCTGCGGCCCGTCTTGCGCCGCTTTCGGCGGCTGTGCGAGTGCCGATGATTCAGCCGAAGGAGGCATCGAGCAGAGCCAGATCGATATGTCCGGCGCGGAAGGTTTCGCCGGTTTCGACCGCCGTCACCATGGCCGCGGCCGGACTGAAGAGCGTCGGATCGATTTTGTAGAAATCGCCTTTGTACGTCTTGAAGATTTGCGCGAAGGGCTGGCCGTAATCGCGCGACGTGGTGCTCGGCAAGGCCGCTGCGAGTTCCTTCGCCTCATTGGCTGGCCCGGTTACGAAAAGATGCGCCTGGCCGCCATAGATGATCGCATCATTGGTGCGGCCCATGGCGGTGACGAAATCCGGATGCGGCGGCGACAGAGGCGCCGTCGCAATGCCGTCGATTACGCGCGACAAGGGGAATTTCAGCTCATGCACTTTGTGCATGGCAACTTCGAGCACGCGTGCAACCACCTGCACGCCGCCTGCGAGGCTGCGCGTCGGCGCGTAGATGAAGGCGACGCGATCGGCTGCGACCTTGCATGCCTGCGCGACCTTATCGACAACTTCTGGCGGCGGCGGGCGGTCGCCCTCGAGCACCAATGTGGCGCGATCGGCAACATCGGCATAGCCGAGGTCGTGAAAAAGCGGCTCCTTTAAAGCCAGCGCGCGCGCGGGGCCCGAGCCCAGAGCGAAAAAGGCGCCCTTGCCTTCACCATGCTGGAGACTCCAGCCGGCATATTGGCTGCCGAGACAAGCGATCACCGGGTCCTTTGTGCGCACCGTCAAATGAAACGGCCAGTTCGGGCTCGCATTGAACGGCGTGAGAGTCACGGTGCCGAGGCCTCCGAGGCAGACCTCGGCCATGAGAAGCCCGGCGTCGATCCCACCGACCACCGCTGAGCCCGCGTCGATGAGCGTTTCGCCGCGCTCGCCTTTGGTGACGATGCAGCGGAATTTCGTGGCCTCATGGACGAGCCTGTCGACCAAGTGGCCTGCCAGCGTATTGACGCTGATCTCCGGAGTATCTGTCATGCGGCGGCTTCCCTTTGATTGATCGAGAGGAGTGTCAGAATCTGTGCGGCGCGCTCGTCGAGAAGGCGCCGCACGAAATGAAGGTCGGGTCCGCTCGCCGTCACTGTGCAGAGCGGATCATGTTCGGCGACCGCGCTTCCCGGCTTTTGCCGGTCGGCGGCCCATATGGGCCAATCGCAAGCGGGCGTGGACGCGATCTCGTACGGCGCATAGACGAAGCTGGCGGCTTCCGCCGCCTCGAACCGCAAGGACTTATCCGGCAAATCTCCGCGGCAGGCTTCGATATGCGCGCGCAGAAGGCGGCCGTCATGGTCGCGAAAAATATCGAGCGTGGCGCCGGGTCGCGGGTTGATTTCGATCAGGTGAAAGTCCGGGCCCTCAACGAGGAAATCGATACTGTTCAGGCCGACGAGTTCCGCTGCCGCTGCTATATCGCAAGATGCGCGCGTAAGCGCCTCTGCGAGCGTCGCATCGAGTGAGACCGGCCGTGCCGCGCCGCCAAAGCGCCAAGGCTGACCCGGCGCGGGGGTGGCCCATTGTTCGCTGAGACCGAGCATCAAACTTTTGGTTCCGTCGGCGAGCAAAAGGCTTGAGACAGGGCGGCCCGCGACGCGGCGTTGATAATAGCCGCCATTAGCGAGAAGGCCCGGCTCGGCGGCGGCTATATGCACGCCGCCCGATCCGCCCGCATGTTTGATGAGCCATCGGCTGCCGTCAGTTGGCGTTTCGAACGAGATGTCCGGATGCGGAACGCGAAGGTCGGCGCAAAGCTCAGCAAGAGCGGCTGGGTCTTTCACGCGCTGCACGATAGAGGGCGCGTTGCCGAGGAGCGGCCAATGTTTTGCGATTTCTTCCAAAAGCCCGGTGCGGTCTTCGAAGCCTGCGCCATAGACGAGCCCGATCACCTGCTTGCCTTCCACTTGCGCGCCTTCGGCGAGCGCTTTCAGAGCCGCCATCAAGGGTGCTGTTTCGAAGCCATGCGCGAAATCGCCTTCGACCAAAAGATTGGCTGCGGCGAGTTCGCGCGTGTCGAGATCGTCGAAAAAATCACAGACCAGCGGCAAATAGCCCGCCGCCCGCGCGGCCTGCGCCAAAGCGCGGCCGGACGGAGCGGCGATCAAGACGCACTCGCGCTCAGACGAGGGTGCGCGCGAGGGTGAAAGCATCACGGAAATCGAGGCACAGAGCCTTGTCGGTTGTCACCATTTTTTGGAAGAGCTGAGACTCCGTCTTGTACTTGATGTCGCCGATCGCGAGCGGGCCGACACCGAGGATGCCGCCGGCAAGTTCCTTGCCATTGTCCATCAGTTCCAGGCCCTCGACGCCATAGGGCGGCACGGCGTTCACATCGGCCGCGACGAGAAGGTTCGGGGCCTTCTTCAAATCTTCGGCCGAGAGAATCTGCAACCCGGCGCGTCCGGCGCAAAGCGCGACATCGGCTTTTGTGAGAGCGGCAAGTCTCAGTTCCGGCGTGCTCGCGTCGACCGGAATGACAGTCGCGCCGAAACGCTTCTTGACCTCTTCAGCGCTTTTCGCGACGCGGCCGATGCCGTCATGCCCGGCGAATGTCACTTCGGCACCCTCGAGCGCGGCGATGACGCCGGACGAAAAGCCGACGACGCCGGTTGCGCCGTAGATGATGAATTTCGTTCCGGCGAGCGTCTTGTTCTTCTTTGTCTTGAGCAATTTCTCGACGCAGGCGACCATGGCGGCGGCGGTGGTAAAAGAGCCCGCCGGGTCGGCGAAGATCGAAATCTCGAAGGGCTTCAGCAAAGTCTTCTTCGCGACATCGACCATGTCGAGCGCGAGAATCGCATCCTTGCCGGCGATGAAGATGGCCGTGCGCAGGCAATCCTTGGGCGAGCGCGAGAACATCGCGTCCTGCACCAGCGGCATGACTTCATCCAAGGTCACGTTGCTGTAAGGCGTGACCGAATCATAGCCTGCATCGAGCGCCATGTTCACGTCGAAAGGGCTCATATGTTTCAAAGGGCTCAGCATATGCAAAATGGTTTTTGCCATTCTTTTCATCCCGATTGGATTTGGTGTTCGAGGTTTTTTGTTTCGGTATTGGTCTCAATCCTGGCACCGTAATTGAGGCCTTTGCAGATTAACACGTCCAAATGCAAGAGAGCGGCATCTTGCGCGACCTGGTCGACCAGGCGTCTTGCTTCGCCCTCGCTTTCGGCGAAAGCAAAACCCGTCGGCCCCCACGAGCTTTGGCCAAGCCCATGGGCCCCGGTTTCGCCGAGCGCGGCCATGATTTTTCCGACAGCGGCGCTTGTATAGCGGCCACCTTGCGCAGGTGCAAAATAATCGCCGAGAATTGTCTGAATTTGAGCGATTGCCGCGCCGAATTGCCCAATATCGCTCTCAATTAGAGCAGGAAGCGCCTGCATCAGCACATGCCGGCAAATGTCGGCCGCGCCCGATGCCTGAAACTGAGGCAATGTCGCAAAGGCCGCACGTTCGTCTTCGCCGTGCACACCTTTTATGCCTTTGTCCATCACGAGAACGATCCGCCAGGATTCGGGAAACGCCAGACGCGCGAGAACCGGCGGCGTGCCCTTGCGCGTACCATGGCCGCCATCGACGATCAATCCGCCCTGCGTGAAGAGACCGGCGCCGGCGCCGGATCGCGCGCCGCGCTGCAATTGCTCGGCGTCGCCCGGTATGTCGAGATCGAAGCCTTCGAGGCGGCGCAGCGCGGTCGCGACGGCAAGCGCCAATTGCGTGCCGGAGCCCAGGCCCGCATGGGCGGGGATAGCTTCGCGCAGGACGAGCTCATAATGGCCGGTCAGGCCCAGATGCCGTTGCATCTTTTCGAGATGCGCGGCGGCGCGCAGATGTTCCGGCCCGGTGACCCTCTGCGACGAGGCCCGGGCCAGAGTGAGCGTGGTCGCGGGCGCATCCAAGGCAAGGCCTATGCTGCCAAAACGCCGCCCGATACTTCCATTGAGATCAAGAAATCCTAGGTGAAGACGTGCGGTGGCCTGCACTGCGACGTTGTTCGGCATGTTTCCTCGGCAATTCTACGGACGAAGCGCCTTGCGTCTGCCGGAGCGCGGTCTAGACTGGTACGAAATATATGCGTTGCCAACTGGTAATCAGTGCGGCCAAGACGCGCTTTTTAACCGGACGGCGGTGATGAGCGACAAACCTCAAGAAAAAACCTATAGCGAAAACGAAATCAAAGAGCGACTCGCCGCCGAAATTCCGCTTTGGACCTATGAAGGTGGCTGGATCAGGCGAACTTTCAAGACGGCCGGCTGGAAAGGCACGCTGATGGTCATCAATACGGTCGGCCATCTCGCCGAGGCCGCGTGGCACCACCCGGACATTACCGCATCCTATGCCTGGGTCGAAGTCCGCCTGCAGACGCATACGGCCAAGGGAATCACCGACAAGGATTTCACTCTGGCGAAGAAGATCGAGGATGTCGTGCAATGGCAGCCAGGCAAGGACGGCGGCGCACTCGAAGGTACGCCTGAGGATCCGCGTTTCGCCTATATCAAATATGGAAAATGAACCGGTTCGATTGCGTCGGCGGTCAAGCCTCGATAGAACGCGATTCATGTGAACGGACTCGCGGTGTTTTGAACTGGAACTGTGACAAATCATTCACATGATATTGATCGAAACCAACCTTTGGGCCGGGCGATCGATTTCGATTTCATGGTCTGAAAGCGATCTGCGGGGAGGCAATGGACAAGGCATGGATTGACGGAGCCGCCGTTTCCTTGGAAACGGCCGCGGCGGCAGCCGCGCTCGTGCTCAAAACCGCGCGCCTGCCGGCCATTGCCGGTCTCGGCACGGATGTCGCCGGCACACGCGCGGCCATCCTTCTGGCCGATAAGCTGCATGGCGCCATCGACCATATGCGCTCGGAGATCGTATTTCGCGATCTCGACGTGCTGCGTCAGGCCGGCGCCATGATCACGACGGTCGGCGAAGCGCGCCTGCGTGGCGATGTGCTGCTTTTCATCGGCTCGAATCTGACAAAAGCCTGGCCGCCCTTGATGGAGTACCTGCGCCCGGATCTCGCGCCTGTCCTCGAAGCCGAGGTCACGGCCCGCAAAATCGTCTGGATCGGCGCCGGCAAGGGCGAGGCTCCAGCGGGCACGCTCGAAGTCGCGGCGACACCGGCTGCCCTGCCGAACATACTCGCCTCTCTCAGAGCCATCGTGCTTGGCCGCAAGACCACGCAAGGTCCGGCGATGACGAAGAAGCTCACCGAGGTCGCGGAAATTTTGAAGGCCGCGCATTTCGGCGTCGCGGTCTGGTCGGCGGAATCGGCCGATACGCTCTCGATCGAAATGCTGACCGGCCTCATCATCGATCTCAACAAGAACACGCGTTTTTCGAGCGTGCGCCTGGTGGCGCCGATGAACGCGGCTGGCGTCGTGCTCACCTCCGGCTGGATGACGGGTTTTCCGGTCCGCACCGGTTTCGGCCGCGGCTATCCGGAACATGATACGTGGCGGTTCGATTCGAAGCGGCTGATCGACAGCGGCGAGGCCGATGCGGCGATCTGGATCTCGGCCTATGGCGCGGAAGCCCCGCCCTGGACCAAACAAGTTCCGCTCATCGCTTTGACCGCGCCCGGAACGCGCTTTGGCGCCGAACCGCATGTGCGCTTCGACGTCGGCAGGCCTGGCGTCGACTATGATTCGACAGAATATGTGCCGCAGGCCGGCACGCTTGTCGCGGTCGAGGCGACGGACCGCAGCGAGGCTTCAAGCGTCGCGCATATCCTTGGCCTCATCGACGCCGAACTCGCAAAGGGAGAATGAGCATGTTGATACGCCTTGCGGGTGGCCGCGTGATCGATCCCGTCAACAATCGCGACGCGGTCGGCGATCTTTGGATCAGAGACGGGCGCATTATCGATGCGCCCGAGCATGAGCAGCCGGACCAGACTCACGACGTCAGCGGCAAGATCGTCATGGCCGGTGCGATCGACATTCATTCCCATATCGCGGGCGGCAATGTGAACACGGCGCGCATGCTGCTGCCGGAAGCCCATAGCAAGCATCGTCCGCGCCCGGCCGGCACGCCTTTGTCGACGGCGGGATGGTCGACCTTCGAGACCGGCGTGATCTACGCGCAAATGGGCTTCACCACGGTCATCGAGCCCGCCATCGTGCCGCAAAATGCGCTGCACGCGCATTTGGAGCTCGCCGATATTCCGATCATCGACAAGGGCACTTTGTCGGTGCTCGGCAATGATGATTTTCTTCTGTCGCTGCTGCGTTCCGGCGAAGGGCCGAACGCGATTGCCGATTATGTCGGCTCAACGCTCAACGCCGCCAATGCGATCGGCATCAAATGCATCAATGCGGGTGCGGCGACGGCGTTCAAATATAATGTCCGCGCCTTCAGTCTTGACGATGTCGTGCCGGCCTATGGCATGACATCGCGCCAGATCGTCGAGGCCTTGCAGCAGGCGGTGACCACGCTGAAGATCCCGCATCCTTTGCATCTTCATTCGAACAATCTCGGCATTCCGGGCAATGTCGATACGGCGCTGGCGACGATCGCAGCCGCGCGTGGCCTGCCGCTCCATCTCGCGCATCTGCAATTCTATTCTTACGGAACGGAGGGCTCGAAAGGCTTCTCCTCCGCGGCGGCGCGGCTTGCCGAAGCGGTCAACGCCAATAAGAACGTCACGGTCGATATCGGCCAGGTGATGTTCCGCCAGACGGTGACGATCTCGAGCGACGTGATGCGCCAGTACAATGCGACGCCCACGGCGCGGCCCAAAAAATCCGTCATCTTCGACGGCGATTCGAACGGTGGCGGCATCGTGCCTTACGATTACCGCTCGAACGATTTCTATAATGTCGTGCAATGGGCGAGCGGTCTCGAACTGTTCTTGCTGACGAATGATCCGATGCGCGTCTTCTTCACGACGGATCATCCGAATGGCGCGCCCTTCACGACCTATCCGGATATTTTCGCGCTTCTGATGGATCGCAACTATCGCGAAAAGTGGATTGCCGATCTTCCGGCGGCGGCGATCGACATGACGACGCTTCGCTCGATCTCGCGCGAATATACGCTGCAGGAAGTCGCCACCATGACCCGCGCGGCGCCGGCCAAACTGCTCGGCCTTCGCGATCGCGGCCATCTCGGCGCGGGCGCCCTGGCCGATGTCGCGGTCTATCACGACGACCAGGACCGCGCGCAAATGTTCCGCGCCGCGCATCTCGTCTTCAAGGATGGCGATCTCGTCGTGCGCGAGGGCCACGTCATTCATTACCGCTGGGGCCGCGCGCTCAAGGTCAATCCCGGTTACGACACGGCGATGGACCGGAGGCTGTCTGGCTATTTCGACGATCTCTACGGCATTTCGCGCGACGTGTTCAAAGTGCGGCCGCATGCGGTTACGGAGCGCGAGCATGCCTTCGAGGAGGTCGCATGCGCCCAATAGTCAAGAATGGCGTACGGATCGACGAGACCTTCGCCGAAGCCTTTCCGATGCGCGGCACCGCGATCCTGATCACCGCGCCGAACAAGAAGTGGGCGCGGCAGGCCGCGACGACGATGACGGGCTTTGCGACATCGGTCATCGGCTGCGGCGCTGAGGCCGGCATCGATTGCGAGGTCGATGCGCGCAATACGCCGGACGGCCGCCCTGGCGTGCGCGTGCTGATCTTCGCCATGTCCACCGATGGCTTGCAAAGCCAACTCGTCAACCGCGTCGGCCAATGCGTTTTGACTTCGCCGGGGTCGGCCTGTTTCGGCGATCTCGATGCGCCAGACCGGCTCAAGCTCGGCGATCAGATCCGCTATTTCGGCGACGGCTGGCAGGTCTCCAAGAAACTGCTCGACAAGCATTATTGGCGCGTGCCCGTCATGGATGGCGAATTTCTCTGCGAAGCCACCACGGGCCTGACCAAGGGCGCCGTCGGCGGCGGCAATCTCCTCATCATGGGGCCCGATTGGGAAGCGACGATGCGGGCAACGGAAGCTGCCGTCACAGCTATGCATGGCGTGCGCGATGCGATCATGCCCTTTCCAGGCGGAATCGTGCGGTCGGGCTCGAAAGTCGGCTCGAAATATAAGGCCTTGTCGGCATCGACGAACGATGCCTATTGCCCGACCTTGCGCGGTGCGGCAAAGACGATTCTCGATGAAGATGTCGGTTGCGTGCTCGAAATCGTCATCGACGGCCTGACGGAACAGGCGGTCGCCGACGCCATGCGGGCGGGCCTGAAGGCGATTATCCGGCTTGGCGCAAAACGCGGCGCAAAACGCGTCGGCGCCGGCAATTATGGCGGCAAGCTCGGACCGTTCCACTTCCATCTGAAAGATTACGTCGCATGAAGCCGCTGCAACTCAGCCTCAAGTCGAGCCCGGTGCAGCGGCTCGATCTTTCCCCGCTTGTGCCGCATGTGATCGCGGGCAAGAATCTCGCCGACATCGCGGCGCTCGAGATCGGAACGACGCGCGACAAGCTGACGGTCGGCGACGTGTTCAAGCTCAAGGGCGCGGCCTCGGACGAGATTATCATCGAAGGCGGCTCTGATCGTTTCGACTGCGTCGGGCAGGGCATGAAAGGTGGCGTGCTCCGCATCAATGGCGACGTCGGCATGAATGCCGGGCGCCTGCTCGAAGGCGGCACGCTCGTGATCGCCGGTAGCGCCGGCCATTATGCGGGATCGCGCATGAAGGGCGGAAGGCTCGAAATTCTCGGCCATGCCGGCGATTTTATAGGTGGCCCGCGCGAAGGCGAAATCCACGGCATGGAAGGCGGCCTGCTCATCGTGCGCGGTTCGGCCGGCCATCGCGCGGCCGACCGGCTGCGGCGCGGCACCATTATCGTCGAAGGCGATGCGGGCGATTGGCCGGCAAGCCGGATCGTCGCCGGCACTTTGGTCGTGGCAGGGCAATCGGGCATCAACCCCGGCTATCTGATGCGGCGCGGCACCTTGGTGCTTGGGCATGCCTCGCCGCTGCCGCCGACCTTCATCGATTGCGGGCCTTTGAACTCGGCGTTCGCCAGCGTCTTCAGCCGGGCGTTGAAAACGGATAGCCGCCTCGGTTCTAGACTTTTCGCGACGCCTCTGCGCCGCGTGATGGGTGACATGGCCGTGCTCGGCAAGGGCGAGATTCTGGTGCCGGTGTAAGCACGAATGATGGTGGGCGTCCTTCTCCCCTTGCGGGAGAAGGTGTCACGCGGAGCGTGACGGATGAGGGGGGTAAGATCCCTTAATGCAAAATCGTAACCCCTCACCCGGCTTACGCCCACCAAGCTTGCTCTTACAAAACGAGCCCGTTGTCGGCGGCCATCAGCGCCAGATCCTTCTGCGGTCTTGCGCCGATGTGCTGAATGATTTCGGCCGCCGCCATGGCACCCAATCTGGCGCAGGTCGCAAGATCCTTGTCCTTGGTGAGGCCAGCCAGAAATCCGGCCGCGAAGAGGTCGCCTGCGCCCGTCGTATCGACGACACTCTCGACCGGAAAAGCCGGCACTGCGACGCTCGTCTCGCCCTTGACCACGACGCAGCCTTTTTCGGATCGCGTGACGACCGCGAGCAGGCCTTCGTTGCGCAGGAGGCCGAGCGCGGTGTCGAAATCGCCGGTCTGATACAGCGAATGCAATTCATGCTCGTTGGCAAACAGGATCTGCACCGACCCGTCGCGGATCAGTGCTAAAAACTCGTCGCGATACCGATCGACGCAAAAGGCGTCAGACAGCGTGAGAGCCACGCGCTGGCCTGCGGCGCGGGCGATTTTCGAGGCCTTGACGAAAGCGGCCTTCGCCGCCGGCGGGTCCCACAAATAGCCTTCGAGATAGATGATGGAAGATTGCGCGACGACGGCCTCATCGACATCGGCCTCTGTGAGATTCTGGCAGGCGCCGAGAAATGTATTCATCGTTCGCTGCCCATCCGGCGTCACGAAGACGAGGCAGCGCGCGGTCGCGGCGCCATCGGGCGAGGCGGGGGTCGCGAAATCGACTTTCGCCCGCTGGATGTCATGGGCAAACATTTTACCAGGGTCATCGGCTTTGACGCGGCCGACAAAGGCCGTGCGGCATCCAAAGCTCGCGGCGCCGATGATCGTATTGGCGGCGGATCCGCCGGAGACGATGGTTGTCGGGCCCATGGCCTCGTAGAGGACCTGCGCGGTCTTCTCATCGACGAGCTGCATTGAGCCTTTGTTGAGATTATGTTTGGCGAGAAGATCGTCGTCGGCGAATGCGAGCACATCGACGATGGCATTGCCAAAACCCAAAATGTCGTAGCGCGCGGCCATCTTCGTTCCCCAGCAAAGCATTTGAGATCGCGTCGTTCGTCGCATCGCAAGCCCCGCCGGTCAAGGCAGAGCTGCCCTTCCGGATGCTTCCGGTCTGGCTCGTCTTAAGATTTCGTTAACCATAAATCCCTATCCAACAGGGACCTGCCAGACATGTCGAGCACAGCTAGGGGCGATGCGATGAACATTGAATTGGAAGAGCGGGTCAGACATCTTGCGTATGCAATCTGGGAATTGGAAGGCTGTCCCGACGGACGTGCCTATGAGCATTGGGAACGGGCTCTGAGACAGCTTGACTGTGCGGCGGATATTTCCGCCGCCCCGGCTAAGGCGAAAGCCGCAAGCAAAAAGCCGGTATCCCGCTCAGTCTCGAAAACGCCGGCGCAGCCGAAGCGTAAAAGCACGCGGGTGCCGCAGGTCACGTTCAACTAGATCGCGAAGATCGACGGATCTTCTGATGCAAACGCGCGATGCTGTTGCACCGCGCGTTTTCTGCATTCGCGATTGTTGGATCACAGCCCTTCGAAGAGCGCCGTCGAGAGATAGCGTTCGGCGAAGGAGGGGATGATCAGGACGATATTCTTACCGGCGAATTCCGGACGCGACCCGATCTCGCAGGCTGCTGCCACCGCTGCGCCCGACGAAATGCCGGCCGGGATGCCTTCGAGCCGGGCGAGCAGGCGAGCCGTATCGAAGGCCGTCTGATTGCCGACGGTGACCACTTCGTCGATCAGGCTGCGGTCGAGGATCGAGGGAATGAAGCCGGCACCAATGCCTTGGATCTTATGCGGGCCGGGTTGGCCGCCTGAAAGGATCGGCGAGTCTTCCGGCTCGATCGCGACGATCTTGATGCCGGGCTTGCGCGGCTTCAAGACCTGCGCGACGCCGGTGATCGTGCCGCCGGTGCCGACACCGGCAACGAAAGCGTCGATCTCGCCATTCGTGTCGTTCCAGATTTCTTCGGCCGTGGTGAGGCGATGGATTTCCGGATTGGCCGGATTGTCGAATTGACGCGGGACGACCGAGTCTGGCGTCGCAGCGGAAAGTTCTTCGGCCTTGGCGACGGCGCCTTTCATTCCTTGCGGAGCAGGTGTCAGCACGAGTTCGGCGCCGAGCAGTGCCAGCATTTTGCGGCGCTCGATCGACATCGATTCCGGCATGACCAGAATGAGCTTATAGCCGCGCGCGGCGGCGACGAAGGCGAGCGCGATGCCGGTATTGCCGGAGGTCGGCTCGATCAGGGTCGTGACGCCGGGCTTGATCTTACCGGTCTCTTCCAGGACCGTGATCATGTGAACGCCGATACGATCCTTGACGCTCGCAATCGGATTGAAGAATTCGAGCTTGGCTAGGAGATTGGCCTTCACGCCCTTTTCGGCGGCGATCTTGTTCAGGCGCACGATGGGCGTATTGCCGATCGTATCGGTGATGGAATCATAAATCCGCCCGCGTCCCGGAACCTGCGTCGTTGCGGGGCTCTCGGCCTTCAATGCCGCTTGTGCCATGTGATCCTCCCAAAACTCGACTGCATCCAGCGCGAGGACAATTCCACTTTCGCGCCCTGTACTGAATAATAATCCTACCGGAGCAGGGTGTTAAATCAAAGCACACATTATCGGCAGTACGTTTCGCAATGATTTCGGGCTTATTTGAGCCGTCCGCGTCCGGCTGCCGAGCCATATCGGCTTGTTTCCAAAACGTGAAAAAGCCCTCTCGCGGCGAGGGTCGCGAAAGGGCTTTTCAGCGCGGCGAAGCTCAGCCTTGCGGCTGGGCAACGACGCGCAGATAGGGCTTCAAGGTCTTCCAGCCGGCCGGGTATTTCTTCTTGGCATCTTCGTCGGAGACGGCCGGAACGATGACGACATCTTCGCCATTTTTCCAATTCACCGGCGTTGCGACCTGATGCTTCGCAGTGAGTTGCAGAGAGTCGATGACGCGCAAGATCTCATCGAAATTGCGGCCGGTGCTCGCCGGATAAGTGAGGGTGAGCTTGATCTTCTTGTCGGGGCCGATGACGAAGACGGAGCGCACGGTGAGCGTGTCGTTCGCATTCGGATGGATCATGCCATAGAGGTTGGCGACCTTACGCTGCGGATCGGCGATGACCGGGAAATTCACGGCATGGCCTTGGGTTTCCTTGATGTCCTCTGCCCATTTGTCATGATTGGCGAGTTCATCGACGGAGAGGCCGATGACCTTGACGTTGCGCTTGTCGAATTCGGGCTTCAGTTTAGCGGTATAGCCGAGTTCGGTCGTGCAGATCGGGGTGAAGTTCTTCGGATGCGAGAAGAGAATGCCCCAAGAATCGCCCAACCATTTATGGAATTGGATGGGGCCTTCGGTGGTTTCGGTCTCGAAGTCGGGGGCGATATCGCCAAGTTGAAGTGCCATGGTCTAACTCCGCACTGCTTTAAAGGGGATGGATGACGGACGTCATTGGTCGGGGGCCTGACCAGCTCGCAGCGAAGACAGCCGGCGCGTGCAAGAAGCCCTATCGGCGGCGTATTTCACGATCATTTCAGGCTTGATTTCATTTCGCGAGGCTTGGGCGGCGAGGCGAAGCAACCCGTGACTGATAAGAAGCATATTAAAACAACAGATATTGTCAACTAATACATAACTAACTGAAAATACGATATTTAATAGAAGTTATTTGCAGTTTCGGACGAGAAAAATAGAATAATATTCTTCGTCGATCAGATCGTGAAATCGGCGCCCTGAATCGCAGGCTTGAAGACCTTATATTCGTCGGCGCGCCGGCAGAGATCGTCGATCGTGACGGTTTCGAGCTGGCTCATAAAAGCTTTCTCGGCTTCCGACACCATCGGCACCACGACATCGGAAACCAGCGCGCATTCCTTGTCGGGGGCGGGCTCCAGATCTTCCATCACGGCACGCAGGATTTCGGCGGCCGTGATGCGACGGCGCTCGCGTGTCAGCTCGTAGCCGCCGCGTGGCCCGCGCAAGCCTTTCAAGATGTTGGCGCGCACCAGCGCCTGCAGAAGCGTTTCGAGATGGCGCGGCGGCAGATCGAGACGCGCTGCGAGCGCTTTGGCCGCGACCGGCTGCGGCCGCGCATGAATCGCAATATCGGCAACGGCGGCAAGCGCCAGAAGACAGCGGCGCGGCAGGAAGATCAAAGCGGGCCTCCCAATTTGGCGGCTTCGGCTTGCGCGGGCTCCGTCGATCCGAAACCGCCCTCGCCGCGCGCGGTCTCGTTAAGCGCGGCACTCTCGACAAAGGCCGCGCGCACGACGGGCGCTACAACGAGTTGCGCGATGCGGGCACCACGGATGATCTCGAAAGGTCTGTCGCCGTGATTGACGAGCAGCACAAGAATCTCGCCGCGATAATCGCTATCGATCGTGCCGGGCGCGTTGAGAACCGTGACGCCATCCTTCGCGGCCAACCCCGATCGCGGCCGGATCTGCGCCTCATATCCTTCGGGCAATTCGAGCGCGATGCCGGTTGGAATTTTATCGCGGGCGCCCGGCATCAGTGTCAGCGCCTCGCTGACCGCGGCATGCAGATCGCAGCCGGCGGCGCCCGCCGTCTGATAGGATGGCAAGGGCAGGCCCTCGCCATGCGTGAGGACTTTCAAGATGACCGGGATTGAAGGCGTGCCGCTCATCGCGTGCGCCCGTCGAGCTCGCCCGCGAGCCGCGCGATCAACCGGCGCGCGACCTCGTCCTTGGAGAGATCGGCCCAGGTCTCCGTGCTCGCGGCGGTGATGATCGTCACCGTGGTCTCGTCCTTGCCCATGACGCCATCTTTGCCGACATCGTTTGCGACGATCAGATCGGCGCCTTTGCAGCGCAATTTTTCCTGCGCATTGGCCAGAAGGTTTTCAGTCTCCGCTGCGAAGCCGAGGACAAGCGAAGGCCGCGCGGTGGTCCGTTGTGCGATGGTGGCAAGAATATCGGGGTTTTCGACGAAATGCAGAACCGGCGCCTCGCCCGCGCCCTTCTTGATCTTCTGATGCGCTTCTTCGTCGGCGCGCCAATCGGCGACGGCGGCGGCGGCGATGAAAATATCGGCGGGCAATGCGGCTTCTGTTTCAGCCAGCATTTGCCGCGCCGTTTCGACATGATGCGTCGTGACGCCAGCCGGATCGGCGAGCGTCACCGGCCCTGAAATGAGCGTCACGCGCGCGCCGGCGGCAGCGGCTGCTTTGGCGAGCGCATGGCCCTGCTTGCCGGAGGAACGATTGGCGAGATAGCGCACCGGATCGATCGGCTCATGCGTCGGCCCAGAGGTGATGACGACCGTCTTTCCGGCGAGCGCCGCGGTGGCCGATGGCAGCGGCAGAAAGGTCTCCGTCGCCAGCGCGCTTTCGATCGCCGCGAGGATCGCCAAGGGCTCGCTCATTCGGCCGGGACCATATTCGCCGCAGGCCATGTCGCCATCCTCCGGCCCGACGAAAAGCACGCCGTCGTGGCGCAAAGTCTCGACATTGCGCATGGTGGCCGGATGCAGCCACATGCGGACATTCATCGCTGGCGCCACGAGGATTTTCTTATCCGTCGCGAGCAGCAGCGTGGAGGCGAGATCGTTCGCGATCCCTTGCGCCATTTTCGCCAGAAGATCGGCGGTGGCGGGCGCGACGACGACGAGATCAGCCGAGCGCGACAGCTCGATGTGTCCCATCTCGGCTTCGTCGGTCAGCGCGAAAAGAGCGTCGTGAACTTTGGTCCGCGCAAGGCTCGCAACTGATAGCGGCGTGACGAAATGCTTAGCCGCCGCCGTCATCACTGGCGTGATCTCGATGCCGCGTTCTTGCGCGCGGCGGATGAGCTCGAGCACCTTATAGGCCGCTATGCCGCCGCCGATGACGAGAAGGATGCGTTTTTGTGTTTGCGCGGTCATGGGTCTTGGTGCGGCCTTCGGTCTTGCATGCCCACTAAAGCCCTCGTGCTTCGAGACGGGTCCTGCGGACCCTCCTCAGCATGAGGGGCTTTCGGCAGGAGCTACCACTAGCCCTCACCCTGAGGTGCGAGCGAAGCGAGCCTCGAAGGAAGAGGGCGAGCCCCAGCTCTTTTATAATCCATATGGGCCAAATTTCACGGGTAAAATCCGTTAAATGTCTATAAAGTTAAATTGCCAATGTGAAACGTGCCCGCTTTTGCGGAGGAGAGGCTTCTATCGCAGCAGCCAGATGGCGACCAGGACCGCAATGACCCAGAGCGCGGCATGGCCGAAGCGCTGGGCCCGGGCTTGAGCCGCGCCGATCTGTTGCAGCGCCGTTTCCGACAGATCGAGCCCGTCCTCGGCGATATCTTCGAATTTCGCGATGATGTTTTCGGCCCGCAGGAGAGCGCGCGGCAGATTGGCCGCGACCTTCGACAAAAGCGAGGCCGTGCGGGCGCCATCCTGCACCCTGCCGAGCAGCCCGAGGTTCTGTTCGATCCAGTCGCGCACGACGGGTTCGGCGGTCGACCACATGTCGAGCTTCGGATCGAGCCTGCGCCCGACGCCTTCGACGACGACCATGGTCTTCTGCAAAAGCACGAGTTCGGTGCGCGTCTTCATGTCGAAGATGGCGGTGATCTCGAAGAGAAGCGTCAAAAGTTTCGCCATCGAGATCTGATCGGCCGTGCGCGAATGGATCGGCTCGCCTATGGCGCGGATCGCCTGGGCGAAATCCTCGACCTTATGGATGCGCGGGACATAGCCCGCTTCGAAATGCACTTCCGCGACGCGGCGATAGTCGCGTGTGATGAAGCCATAGATGATCTCGGCCAAGAAGCGCCGCTCATTGAAGGCGAGCCGGCCCATGATGCCGAAATCGACGGCGGCGATCCGGCCTTCGCGATCGACGAAGAGATTGCCCTGATGCATGTCGGCATGAAAGAAGCCGTCGCGCATCGCATGGCGCAGGAAAGATTGAATGACGATGCGTCCGAGATCGGGCAGATCGAAGCCCGCCGCGATAAGACGGTCCGTGTCGGAAAGCGGCACGCCGTCGATCCATTCGAGGGTCAGCACATCCTTCGCGGTGCGGTCCCAGTCGATGCCGGGCACGCGGAAATCATGGTCCCGCTCGACATTCTCGCCGAATTCGGAGGCGGCCGCGGCCTCGAGCCGGAAATCCATCTCCATCTTGACGGTGCGCGCTAAGGTATCGACAACCTCGACGAGCCGCAGGCGTCGCGCTTCGGCGAACCAATATTCGGCAAAATGCGCGGCGACATACATGTCGCCCAAATCACGCTTGAAACGCCGTTCGACGCCCGGCCGCAGCACTTTGACCGCGACATCGCGTTCGCCTTGCGCATCGCGCACCTTGCCGCGATGCACCTGCGCGATCGAGGCGGCGGCGACGGGCTCGCCGAACTGCACGAAAAGCTGATCGATCTTCCGGTCGAAAGCGGCTTCGATGGTCGCGATCGCGACGGCTCGCGGAAAGGCCGGCATGCGGTCTTGCAGACGTTCGAGCGCGAGCACGACCGCGGGTCCGACGACGTCGGGGCGCGTCGCCAAAAATTGTCCAAGTTTTACATAAGACGGGCCGAGTTCGCTAAAGGCGTCCGGCAGACGCGCAAGGCTTGGGCCCGCGTCACGTCTTGCGATGAATTTCGCGATGGCGAGCGGCAAGCGTGCGGCGGGCGGCAGCACGGTCGGGTCTATGTCGCGAAAAACGCCGGCCCGAGCCAGGACGAAACCGGCCCGCGCGAGACGAAGGTAAGATCCGAAGGGAAAAATCACGCGGTGCCTTTGCTTACGGCGGGGTCCCGAAACGTTACAGACTTTTCAAAGCAACGGCCCCCGTCCTTTGAGACACCTCGCTTCGCGAGGCTCCTCAGGATGAGGGCTGAATGATAGATCCTTGAACCTTCATGCTGAGGAGGCGTATCGCTGGCGATCTTTCGCAACAGCGAGATCGCAAAAGGCGCCGTCTCGAAGCACGAGGGTTTCATACATGCGTTCTTCCATAAAATGTTAGAGCTTCCAGCCGGAATGGATTGCAACGATGCCGCCGCTCATGCGCAAAAAGGAGACGCGCGCGAAGCCCGCCTTTTCGATCATCGCGGCGAATGTGTCGGCTGCCGGAAACTGCCTGATCGATTCGACGAGATAGCGATAGGCGTCTTCATCGCCTGCGACCAGCCCACCGATGCGTGGAATCGCATGAAAGGAATAGGCTTCATAAATACGGTTAAGACCCGGAAGCGTCACGTTGGAGAATTCGAGGCAGAGAAATTGCCCGCCGTGCTTCAAAACGCGATGGATTTCGGTGAGCGCCTTTTCGATCCGCGGCACATTGCGGATGCCGAAGGCGATCGTGCATGTGTCGAAACTATTTGATGCAAAAGGCAGGTCTTCCGCATTGGCCTCGATGAAATTCAGCCTGGCGGGCAAATGCTGTTTGGCGGCGCGTTCACGTCCGACGGCGAGCATGTCGCCATTAATGTCGAGAATGGTGACGTCGCCGGCATAATTGGGCTTTTTTAAAATGCGGAAGGCGATATCGCCGGTGCCGCCTGCGAGATCGAGATGGCGTGCCCGACGCGCGCGCGGCAAGGCGAGCTTCGCGACGAAGCGATCCTTCCAAAGCCGGTGCAGACCGCCTGACATCAGATCGTTCATCAGGTCGTAGCGGGCTGCGACCTGATGGAAAACATCATCGACCAGATGCTGCTTTTGGCGCAGCGGCACGGTTGAAAAACCGAAGTGGGTTTCTTCTGCCGGACTCTTATTTTTTAAACGCGGTTCGGGCATATTTTTTCTCCAATCGGGACCATAGCGCGGGATATTTGCTATGGCTATGGAAGCTGGCGATGGACCTCGTCTTCTTTTTCATTTCAGCAACTTGTCATCTGGGGCGTTACACGGAAATGCGATTTGCAGTTGGCATGCCGGGCGTGTGAACTATCTAACGTCAGGTCGTCCCCATCCGGTTTGACGAAAGGCAACAAGCGACGCGTCGCCTTGCCACCATTCGGGAGAATGAAATGCCCCATTTTTCGACAAAGATAGTTTTGGCCGCCGCTGCGCTTTTGACCGCGAGTCTCCCCTGCCTCGCGGAAACGGTCAATCTGACCGCCAAATTGAAAGGCTCGGAGGAGACGCCGCCGAATGATACCAAAGGCACTGGCGCGCTTAGCGCAACCTATGACACGGATACCAAAAAACTCACGTGGAGCGTGACCTATTCGGGCCTCACCGGCCCAGCGACGGCGGCGCATTTTCATGGACCCGCCGGGCCCGGTAAAGCCGCACCTGTCGAAGTGCCGGCTCCCGGCGCAGATAAAAACCCGATTGTTGGCTCCGCGACTTTGACCGATGCGCAAGCCAAGGATCTTTTGGACGGCAATCTCTATTTCAATATCCACACGGAGGCCAATAAAGGCGGCGAAATCCGCGGCCAGGTCGGCAAGGGGTCGTAATAAGTCGGCAAGGGGTCGTAAAAAGACCTCAATCTGTTAAACCGGCGCGCAGCATAAACTAACTGCGGAAAGTGCAGAACCAAACTTGATGCGAGGCGTTGCCGTAACGTGTCCATCAAGGAGAATGTAATGAAACTTGGTTTTGTTCTTGCCGCTGGTCTTTGTGCCAGTCTGTCTTTCCCTCTAATCGCGGAGGCGCAAGGATTGGTAGGCGGTGCGGAAGAGGGCGCACATGCAGGCAACCGCGCGGCGGGACCGGTCGGTGCCGTCGTCGGCGGCGCCATCGGCGCGGGTGTCGGCACCGTCAACGGGGCGCTCGGCATCCGCCCGCATTATTATCACCGCCATCACTGCTATTGGCGTCATGGCTATCGGCGCTGCTACTAGCCTCATCCCGAAAAATTGTTCGAAAGAGAAGCGCTTGACGGACTCGGGGCTTTCCTAGAGTTTGGGCTCTATGCCCGAACTTCCGGAAGTTGAAACCGTCCGCCGCGGCCTTGCGCCGGCTATGGTTGGCGCAAGGTTCGAATCGATCGACCAGCGGCGTCCGGATCTGCGCTTCCCATTTCCTACCGATTTTGCGCAGCGCCTGACGGGGCGGCGCATAGAGGCGCTCGGACGCCGGGCCAAATATCTTTTGGCCGATCTCGACGATGCTCAGGTGCTCGTGATGCATCTTGGCATGTCGGGCTCGTTCCGGGTCGAGGCACGTGAAGGCACGGAGGCGTTCGGCACTTATTATCACGATACGACCAAGGACTCCGTCCACGATCACGTCGTCTTCGAACTCTCGAGCGGCGCACGCATCGTCTATAATGATCCGCGCCGCTTCGGCTTCATGCAGATCATTCCGCGCGCCGATCTTGCCGAACATGCGCTCTTCAAGAATGTTGGATTGGAACCGCTTGGCAACGAGCTCGATGGCCATACCTTGGCGCGGCTCTTTGCCGGAAAAGCAGCGCCGTTGAAGGCGGCACTTCTCGATCAGACGCTCGTCGCGGGGCTCGGCAATATTTATGTCTGCGAGGCATTACATCGTGCCGGCCTCTCGCCGCGCCGTGCCGCCGGCACGCTTGCGCGCAAGGATGGAGGCGCGACGGAGCGCGCGCATCTTCTGGCGCGAGTCATCCGCGAGGTTTTGGAAGAGGCGCTCGCCGCCGGCGGCTCGACCTTGCGCGACCATCGCCTGACCGATGGAACGCTCGGCTATTTCCAGCATACGTTCCGCGTCTACGACCGGGAAGGCGACGCCTGTTCGCGCGACGGCTGCGGCGGCCTGGTCAAACGCATCGTGCAATCGGGCCGTGCGAGTTTTTACTGCGGCACGTGCCAGCGATAAGCGCGAGCTTTATAGATGGCGCTCGAAATCCATGCGTTGATGGAGAATCCGCACAATGTCTATGCCATCTCGCGTCGTTCTATAGAAAAGAAGGTGCGAGCCTGCAGGAAATTTTTGATAGCCAGCACGTACGTCGTCACAGCTTTTGCCACAGCTAGGATTATTGGCGACGATCTTGATCGCCGCTTGGATCTGGCGGAGATAGACTTCCGCTTGGTCGATCCCCCAATGGGAAACCGTATAATCCCAAATGTCCTCAATGTCGGATTGAGCGCGTGGAGAGAGCTTGACGCTGCTCACGAATGAGTTCAGGCGCGTTTGCGAGCGATGAAGGCTTCAAAGTCGAAGGAAGTCGAAACACCACTCCTCTCGCCTTCAATAAGCGCTGCGCGGAGTGCCGCGAGTTTTGCTTCTTGCTCTTCCAACAGACGCAGGCCCGCACGGACGACATCGCTGGCGGAGCCGTAGCGTCCCTGCGAGACTTGTTCTTCGATGAAAGAGGCGAAGTGATCGCCAATCACGACAGATGTGTTTTTGGCCATGGCGGATTCCTTTTCTAGAAAGGTACCAAGAATTGGTATCCGTGGCAATAATCACTTTGAATGAGCCGGGCGCACGCCGGCTCACCGGTTTGATGCCACCTTCGCGTGGCCGAGCACCACGACGCGCGTGCCGGCGGGCGTGCGCTGATAAAGATCCATCACGTCCTGATTGATCATGCGGATGCAGCCGGATGAGACGCTCTTGCCGATCGTCCAGGGCTCCGTCGTCCCGTGAATGCGAAACAAAGTATCGGCATTGCCCTGCCAGAGATACATAGCGCGCGCGCCGAGCGGATTGCCGGGGCCGCCATGCATGCCTATGCCGCTCTGCAATTGCGCCATCTTCGCTTTGAGCTCCGGCTGACGCTCGATCATCTCTTTCGGCGGATACCAATCCGGCCATTCCTGCTTCGATTTGATGACCGCCTCGCCGGACCAGGCGAAGCCTTCGCGCCCGACGCCGACGCCATAGCGCATCGCGCGGCCGCCTGCCTCGACGAAATAGAGATAGTGATGCGGTGGATCGACGACGATCGTGCCCGGCGGCTCGGTGGTCGCATAGGCGACTTCGGTGCGAAGATAAGCCTTGTCGATTTGCGCGAGCTTGATGCCAGGGACCGGAAAGGGTTCGCCAGCCACGGGGCCGTAATGACCCGCCGGCGCATCCTCCAAAGTGGAGACCTGCGGATTCGGCGCCACGGCTCCTGCGGCAGCGGGCGGCGGCACGGCCGCTTGAAAGCCGGCGGGACCGGGAGAATTGGTCACGCAGCCGGCCAAGCCGAGGCCGGCCAAAGCGGCGGCGGCGGCCATCAGGAAGCGGCGGGTCATGGGCATTAGCATGCTCTCGAGGGCACCTGGGCTGGATATAACTTCATCATGATAGGCGCCACCCGTCATAACAATATGGCGGCGCGTCACAAATTCTTTCGCAATCGTTAAGTGTGCTCACCGTGCATCATAGCGCGAGCGGAATGTTTCGGACCCGCTTGACAAGATACAAGTTAGATATATCTTTAATTCAGATATATCGAGATAGTTCGCTATGTCTCAGGAGAGTAACATGAGATTTTTCAATCAGTTCCACCATTACGAAGGTCATCGCGGCCGGGACGACCAAGATCGCGCGACCTGCGGGCCATCCGGCCGGGGCGGCGAGCGAGGCTTCGGTGAACATGCCGCGCGCCGCATGCACCGCGCTTTCGGGCGGCATGGCCATCACGGTCACGGCGGGGGCAGGATGTTCGAACAAGGCGATCTTCGCTTCGTCGTCTTGAAGCTGATCGGCGAAAAGCCGAGCTACGGCTATGAGATCATCAAGGCGATCGAGGACCGCCTCGCCGGCGCCTATGCGCCAAGCCCGGGCGTCGTCTACCCGACGCTGACGCTTCTTGAAGAGCTCGGCTACATCAAGGTGCAGGATACCCACGGCCCGCGCAAACTCTTTGCCATCACGCCCGAAGGCGAAGCGGCGCTGGAGCAGAATCGCGAAATCGTCGACGCGATCTTCGCCCGCATGGCCGAGATCAACGTCCGGCACGGCGGTCAAAAGGCGCCGCAGCTCGTGCGTGCCTGGGAAAACCTGAAAATGGCGATGAACCTGCGCGTCGCGCGAGGGCCTTTGACGCAAGCGCAGATCGATGCAATTGCCGCTGTCTTGGACGATGCGGCGAAAGCCATCGAGAGCAAATAATGGTGCCTCGCAGTCTTTCGTTTGAACGTGCGGCCGATGTTGAAAACGCGACTCTCATTCTTTGAGAGTCGCGTCATCGGGTTTCAAATGAAACATTGAAATCATCTGACCGGAAGCCGGCTTCGGCCGTAACCAATTTGGCCAAATCAGCAACCATGGCGTAGCGCATGGAGCCCTTACTGCCCGCTCAACGGAACAGTGAGGCAAATGATGACCAAGAGGCGGATTGCGAACAGGCTTCGGGAGCTTTCAAGGCGCATGAACGATGCTGCGTCTTCCGTGCATCTCGGGCGGACGCTGATAGGGCCGGCTGCACTGGCCTTGGCGCTGGCCGCTATGACCGGGTTTGCGGGCGCCGCAGGTCTCGATGAAAGCAGCATCGACAAATCGCATGACACGATCATCTACCCGCGGTTTCCCGACGACCGGCCGGCCGGCCCTGGGGCAACCGTCACCGCCGTCTCGCGCAAGCGCGTGTTGAATTTGCACGACGCCAACCTCTCGACCTTTATGGTCGAATATGCACCCGGCGGGTCGGTCGTTATCCCTCGCTCCACTTCCTACGGCTATGTGCTGATGCATGTGCTGGCGGGTTCGATCAAGGCGACGGCTTGGGAAGCCGGCGTCGGCACTTACGGCGAAGGCCAGACCTGGGTCTTTCCAGCCTATGGCAATAAGATCGCAACCAGAAACACAAGCACGGACGAACCCGCGCGGGCGCTTCTGGTTCTCATCACAGGCGACGCCAAATCGCCGAGCCCGGACGCCGACTTGAAAGTGTCAGGCGATGCGCAAAGCGCCACGGCGCGTGTGCCCGACTCCGTCAGCCAAGCGCCGACCAATTAAATCGGTCAGGCGCTTTTCTTAGCCAGCGCGCGTGGCGCGCTTGCGGTCATTCGGATCAAGCGCGACTCGCGTGCAGGCTATTGCCTGAGTTGATGAAGATCAATGAGTGAGCGCGATCTCTCGTTCAAGATAGAGAATTGTCTTGATCGGGATGTCTCTCATGTCTGTGGCACAGTTGGCTTCGAGGATTCATACGGGATCAAAGAGCGAGCCGCCGCTATGGCTTACCCAAGGCTTTCGGCCCTTCTTTTTCGCTGCGGCGATTTGGTCGATCGGGACCCTTGTCATATGGATCGCGATGCTTGCCACGGGCCGTGCCTTACCGAGCATTTTCGACCCTTTGAGCTGGCATGTTCATGAGATGCTGTTTGGATTCTGCATGGCTGCGGCCGCCGGCTTTCTCCTGACCGCAGTGCCGAATTGGACGAAACGACCCGCCGTCTCCGGCAGGGTTCTCGCCAGCCTCGTCGGCCTTTGGCTCATTGGCCGCCTTGCATGCGCTTTCTCGGCTTTCATGCCGGCTTGGCTGGGAAGCGGTCTTGATCTTGTCTTTCCGGTGGCGCTCATTGCCATTTTGGCGCGCGAGATTATTGCCAGCCGGAATTGGCGCAATCTCGTCATGCTCGCACCTTTGGCGGTTTTGGCAGCGGCCGATTTGCTCATGCATCTCGAAGCGACCGGAGGGCATGTCCCTGCAGGCCTTGGCTGGCGTCTCGGCCTTGGTGCGATGGTCGTATTGATGGCGGTCGTGGGGGGCAGACTCATACCAACCTTCACGGGCAATTGGCTGGCCAAGCGCGATATTGCCTTGCCAATGCCGGTGCAACATGCGTGGCTCACGCCAGCCTCGATAGCCGCTTTGAGCGTGGGCCTTTTGGGATGGGCTGCTCTGCCGGACTCTCAAGCCTTCGGCGCTGTCCTCATGATCGGCGGCATCTTGAATATATCAAAGCTCGCGCGATGGCGGGGACTGGCAACAGGCAGCGAGCCTTTGCTCTTCATTCTTCACGTCGCCTACCTTTGGATGGTAGTCGGTGTCCTTCTGCTCGGCCTCGCAACTTTCGATATCGTCCCGCAAAGCGCTGCGATTCACGCACTGACAGCCGGAGCTATGGGAACGATGATTCTCGCGGTGATGACGCGCGTCGCCCGCGGCCACAGCGGCCAAAGCCTCACTGCCGACACCATCACACGGTGGATCTATGGGCTTGTGACACTGGCGGCTGTCTTCCGGGTGATAGCTGCCTTTGCTGCCGCACCGGGACCGAGCCTGTTGCTCTATGCGGCGGCCATTCTGTGGATCGCCGCCTATGCCGTCTTCATCTTCGCCTACAGTCCCACGCTTCTTTCAAAGAGAAACGTGGGCTGATCGACCTTTTAAGGAATGATGCTCTTTTAGGTGCTTTTCTTAGCCAGCGCGCGTGGCGCGCTTGCGGTCATTCGGATCAAGGTAGGTCTTGCGCAACCTGATCGACTTCGGTGTCACTTCGACAAGTTCGTCGTCCTCGATATAAGCCAGCGCCCGTTCCAGCCCCATCTGCATCGGCGTGGTGAGTTTCACCGCCTCGTCCTTCGAATGGGTGCGGATGTTGGTGAGCTGCTTACCCTTCATGACATTGATTTCAAGATCATTGTCGCGCGTGTGCTCGCCGACGATCATGCCGCGATAGACCTTCTGGCCGGCACCGATCATCATCGCGCCACGATCTTCCAGTTTCCACATGGCATAGGCAACGGACTCGCCTTGGTCATTGGAAATGAGCACGCCATTGCGGCGGCCCGTCAGCGCACCCTTCCAAGGTGCATATTCATGGAAGAGCCGGTTCATGATGGCGGTGCCCTTGGTATCGGTCAGAAGTTCGCCCTGATAACCGATGAGACCGCGCGTCGGCGCATGGAAGACGAGCCGCAGACGATTGCCGCCAGATGGCCGCATCTCGATCATGTCAGATTTACGCTCCGACATTTTCTGCACGACGACGCCGGAATGTTCCTCATCGACGTCGATCACAACCTCTTCGATCGGCTCGAGCAGATCGCCCTTTTCGTCCTTCTGAAAGACGACTTTCGGACGTGACACACCGAGTTCGTAACCTTCACGGCGCATATTTTCGATCAGGATTGCGAGCTGTAACTCGCCACGGCCAGAGACGATGAAAGAATCGGCTTCAGGCGAATCCTCGATCCTCAAGGCGACATTGCCTTCGGCTTCCTTGTAAAGGCGTTCGCGAATGACGCGGCTCGTCACCTTGTCGCCTTCGGTACCGGCGAGCGGCGAGTCGTTCACCATGAAGGTCATCGACAAGGTAGGCGGATCGATCGGCTGCGCCTGCAAAGGCTCGTTCACTTCTGGTGCACAGAGCGTATCGGCGACGTTGAATTTCTCGAGACCGGCAATGGCCACGATATCACCGGCTTCGGCTTCTTCGACCGGCACACGCTCAATGCCCCGGAAGGCGAGAATCTTCGAGACACGCCCCTGTTCGACGACCTTGCCCTCGCGGGAGAGAACCTTGACGGCCTGGTTCGGCTTCACGCTGCCTGCGAAGACCCGGCCAGTGATGATGCGGCCAAGATAGGCATTGGCCTCGATCAAAGTGCCGAGCATGCGAAAGCCGCCCTCTTCGATCGTGGGCGGCGGGACATGCTTCACGACCAGGTCGAACAAAGGCGCCATGCCGTCCTGCGGACCCTCGGGGCTATTGGCCATCCAGCCTTGCTTCGAGGAGCCGTAAAGGATCGGGAAGTCGAGCTGTTCGTCGGTCGCATCGAGCGCCGCGAAGAGATCGAAGACCTCATTGACGACTTCCTGGATGCGAGCGTCGGGCCGGTCGACCTTGTTGATGGCGACGATTGGCTTCAAACCGATTTTGAGCGCCTTGCCGACGACGAACTTTGTCTGCGGCATCGGGCCTTCCGAGGCATCGACGAGAACGATCGCGCCATCGACCATGGAGAGAATGCGCTCCACTTCGCCGCCGAAATCGGCGTGGCCGGGGGTGTCGACGATATTGATTCGATAGTCTTTCCAGGCGATCGAGGTCGCCTTGGCCATGATCGTGATGCCGCGCTCTTTTTCGATGTCGTTCGAGTCCATGACTCGTTCCGCCACCTTCTGGTTTTCGCGGAAGGCGCCCGATTGCTGGAGAAGGCGGTCGACGAGAGTGGTCTTGCCGTGGTCGACGTGAGCGATAATGGCGATATTGCGCAGGTTCATGGTCGGTCCCGAGGGTAATCAAAATCGCGGAGCCGAGTGATTCGGGCTCCGGTCAAAGTCGAGGTCAAAGTCGAAGTTGTTGGAAGTTGGTTTCAGATCGAGTGTGAACACTCGATCTGAAACCAACTTATTTAGAAACATCGGATATCCGATGTTTCTTTTCAAAGAGTTAGAGCATCTTCCAACGGCGAACCGGCTTCCACTTCGCCTGAAGATGCTCTGAAGCGAAGCTCGCGCTCAGGAAAACGTCCACGCGCATGGCTTTTATATGCGACTCGTCATATAGGCGGCCGTCTTCGCAATTGCAGCATCCCTTATAGGAATTCAAACGATTTGGAAACGGCCGGTGGCGTCGCACCTTACGAAAACGAAACGATGACAGGGACGGCCGGATGGACGCGCTGAGCCTTTTCGGTCTGTTCGCGGTGACGATGATGCTCGTCTGCTACGCGTTCGAGGACCGGAGCCACTGGTTTAGCTTAGGCTTTGCCCTAGCTTGCGCTCTGGGCTCGCTCTATGGGTTTTTGCAGGGCGCCTGGCCCTTCGGCCTCGTCGAAGGCATTTGGGCGCTCGTCGCGTTCCGGCGCTGGGCAAAGCGGCCCCGAGCTTAGATAAACTTAAATTTTAGGGATCAGACGCGGCTCGAAAACGGCTTTCGGGCTCGCCAACAGCACTTTGCGGCGTTCCTCGATCGCATGGCGGACCTGATCGACGGCGAGGCTCAATGCGCCGAGATCCGGGCCGGAACTCCCTTTCGCGGATAAAGATTGCGCCAAGATCACGTCGGCTTCGCGCTCAAGCAGGTCAAGTTCGGAGGTATGATCGGCCTCCCGCGCCTCGCGCAGAATGTCGAGAAGCCGCCGTATGGCTTCGCCCGTTCCCTCCCGCTGCATCTGGCTGACGCGGCTCGCCAGAGCGGCGATTGCCGATCCGAACACGGAGAGGATCATGGCCCCGATATAAAATGCGTCGCTATATTTATCGAAAAAGCTCTCGGCCTCGTCGTCGAGATAGGCGGCGGCGCCCGGATGGACGGGCAGGACCGCTCCCTTGTCGGTTTCGGGTGCGACAATCCGCGCAGCCACCGGCACGCGGAGCGCGATGCGCGGCCGGGCCGCGAGCAGGATCCGGGTCAGGTCGCCGACGACGGTGTCGCTGAGCGTGCTGCGCGCGACGAGCCGCGTCGAAACCCCGAGCGTATGAAAAGATTTCGTCGGTTGCGGCGCTATGCCTGGGAAGAGTCCCCGGACGATCTCGACCGACTCGTAATTCGGCGAGCGCTGCGCAATGCCTTCGGCTTCGGGCACCGAAATGAATATGATTTTGCCGCCGCTGGCGCGCGTGACCGCCGCCACGGCTTCGCTCAATTTATCGGAACCAGGCATCCCAAACGCGAGGACGGCATCGACCTCTTTATTGGTCAAAGCCTTCTCGATCTGCTCGATAGATAGAGCGACGGTTCCGACCGCCGACTCCGGGATGTCATATTGGGCAAGGGTTGTATTGAGCAGATTGAGATTGGCGGCATGCGACAGCATGGGGTCATGCACGATGCCTATCTTCTTTCCGCGCAAATCGGCGACGCTGCCGATTCCGCTTCCGGACGATGTCAGAAACAGGCCCGCGCTTTTGCGCATGATGAGAACGGTCTGACCGTTCGTCGGCATTTCGACGTCGCTGCGAACAATGGCGAGATCGGCGCGCCCATGTTCGAGCGCGGTGGCGGTAGCCGCCAGGCTGTCGACCGGTACAAGCGACAAATGGATGGTTTCGCGCTCATGCACAAAATCCTGCGCGGCGGCCGTCATGATCTCCTGGTCTTCGCTGCCGCGCACCACGGCGACGCGCAGGATCGTCGGTCTTTCGTAAAGATAGGTGAAAAGAACGATCGCCGCTGCCAGCGCCAAGGCGCCTGCGATGGAGAGAAGAACCAGACGACGCATCTTTAACCTCGCTGGTTTGGCTCCGCGCGATGCGAGTTTAAGTATGGAGCATGTCCGCGTCGGAGACATCGGACGACTCGGCCGACACATGCGGCTGCGCGAAGATAGCGCCAATCATGACGAGACAAGGGCCGTCCGGGCTGATAACGGCAACTTTCGCGTGAAGACTGGCGATTGTCCCATAAACCCGGTGCTCGTCCGGCCAGGTGGCACGTTCGACGAGGAGCGCTGGAGTTGCCGGATCGATGCCCTGAGCGAGAAGCCGTCGCGACAGAGCCTCAAGGGTTCTAACCCCCATATAGACGACGGTCGAAGCGCGCGGATCGCAAACGGAGGCCCAATCGATATCGTCTGGAAGCTTTCCGTCCCGCGCATGCGCGGTGATGAATTGGACGCGCCGCGACAAATCGCGTTCGGTCAAGGAGATCTGCAAGGAGGCCGCGGCGCCCAATGCCGCCGTTACGCCCGGAACGATCTCCACGGGGATGTCGGCGGCGCGCAGCGCGGCCAATTCCTCGTTGGCGCGTCCGAAGATCGACGGATCGCCGCCCTTGAGACGGACGACGCGTTTGCCTTCCCGCGCAAGCGTGACGAGAAGCGCGATGATATCATCCTGGCGGCAGGACGGCTTATAGCCGCGCTTGCCGACCGGAATCTTGGTCGCCTCGCGGCGGGCCATATCGATGACGCCTGGCGCGATGAGGTCGTCGTAAAGCACGACATCGGCCATGTGCAGCGCCCGCAGCGCCTTGAGCGTGATGAGTTCGGGATCGCCCGGTCCGGCGCCGACGAGTGTGACCGAGCCTGTCGCATGGGTCGTGCCGGCTTCGGCCGCTTGCACAAGCATGGCGAAGTCATCTTCCTGCGGAAGCCGGTCGCCCGTATCGAGCGCCTTCTGCGCGAAAAGATCCCAGAACCGCTGCCGCAAGCGCGCGGATAGATCGATGGCTTTCAGCCGCGGCCGCCAGACGGCGGCTGCCGCCGCCCAATGCCGGATGCCTTGCGGCAGAAAGGCATCGAGCCTTCCTCTGATCGCACGCGCGAGCGCGGGGGCTGCGCCATGGGTCGAAATGCCGATGACAAGCGGCGAGCGGTCGATGATTGCGCCGATCTGAAAATCGCAGAAGGCCGGCTGGTCGGCGCAATTGACCGGAACGCCGGCGGCATGGGCGGCCTCGTAGAACGCCTCGGCCTCGGCCTCGGTCCCAAAAACACCGATCGCGAGCGAAGCGCCCTTCAGATCGGCCGGCGTCCAGGCGCGCGAGGCGAGGTGCAGGCGCGAGAAGCGTTTAGTAAGGCTCTTCAGCTCCTTGCCCGGGGCGGCGCAATAAAGGTCGATCTCGGCGCCGGTTGCGTGGAGCAGTTCGGCCTTCCAGAGCCCGTCGCCTGAGACGGCCAGAACGGCTCTTTTTCCGGCCAGATCGAAAAAGATCGGCAGGCTCGCTAAAACTTGCGGAATCGGCAGGGGGGCGTCCAATGGGTCGCTTTCATTCATGTCGGGCTTTGAAAGCTTTCTGCCGTTTAATCTCAAAACGCCAGTTTTGACAAACATCGCGTCGGTTTCGCGTCCTGCAAGATGAAAAGCCACGCGACGCCAAAAGGATATCTGGAACGGGGCCGCGGCACCTCTATTTCGGGGCCGAACATTAACATTCGGCAATATTAAACTTCGGCAATGAAAGCGCTTTTGGACGTTCAGCATATGGTTTCAAACAAGCGCTGGTGATACATAATGTCTCGGACAGCAAGACCTGTCCGCCAACTGAACTTAGGGAGAAATACGATGGCTTGGACAACCCCTGCAATCACCGAAGTCTGCATCGGCATGGAAGTCACCAGCTACGCTTCTGCCGAAATCTAAGGGTTAATCCCTTCGTTTTCGGGCCATGTGAAAGGCAATGCCTTGCGCGTACTTGTGCTCGGTTCGGCGGCCGGAGGCGGTTTTCCCCAGTGGAATTGCCTCTGTCCGGTCTGCCAGCTGGCCTGGAACGGCGACAAGCGGGTCCGGCCAAGAAGCCAATCGAGCTTGGCTGTCAGTGCTGACGGTGAACGTTGGCTTCTGCTCAATGCTTCGCCCGACCTTCGCCAGCAAATCCTCTCGTCGCCGTTTCTGCATCCGCGCGGTGCGAGCAGGCAAACACCCATCTCGGCGGTCTATGTCACCAATGGCGACGTGGATCATCTGACCGGGTTGCTGACGCTGAGAGAGTCGCAGAGTTTTGCGCTCTTCGGCAGTAAAACCACGCTGGCGCAGACCTCGGTCGGTGTTTTCGGCGTGCTGAACAAGAACCTTGTTCATACCAACGCGGTGTCGCTCGACGAGCGCGTCGATACGGGCCTCGGCCTTTTCGTGACGCCTTTCGCGGTTCCCGGCAAGGATCCTCTCTGGATGGAGAAGGATCATGTCGAGATCGGCGGCCTGACCGAAAATACGGTCGGGCTCGAAATCAGCGACGGGCAGAAGACGTTCTTCTACATACCCGGCTGCGCGGAAGTCACGCCCGCCATCAAGGAACGCATTTCCGGCGCGGAAGTCCTGTTCTTCGACGGCACGACATTTACCGATTCCGAAATGGTCGATCTCGGGCTGTCGCAGAAGACGGCTTGGCGCATGGGCCATGTCGCGATGAGCGGCGAGAAGGGCTCCTTGCATTCGCTGGCCGATTGCAACATCGGCCGCAAGATCTTCGTGCATATCAATAATACGAACCCTGTTCTGATCGAGGATTCGCCGGAGCGGGCAAAGGTGGTGGCGGCCGGATGGGACGTCGCCTATGACGGAATGGAAGTCGTTCTTTAGGAATTCTTTCGAAAATGTAACCCGGCTTTTTTGATTCAGAACAAATTCGGCCGAGACGTTTCGAACACATTCTAACCGATCGGATTTTCCGGTCGGAAGCGCTCCCCGAAGTGATGCGCCTTAAGACAGACATTGATGAGGAGGGTGACGCTATGAACGAGCCGGGCAAGTCCGATGCTCTGATGAGCCACGACGAATTGGAAGCCGTTTTGCGCCGCACCGGCGCGGAGCGCTACCATAATCTCCATCGCTTCCATAAGCGCCAATACAGTGGCCAATGCACTTACGAAGAGGTGCAGGCTTGGGCGCTCAATCGCTACTATTATCAAGCCTCGATTCCGATCAAGGACGCGGCCGTCCTGACCCGCATGAACGATGCCGACGATCGCCGCGCCTGGCGCAAGCGCATCGAGGATCATGACGGGCTCAAGGAAGGCGACGGCGGCATCGAGCGCTGGCTGAAGCTCACCGATAGTCTCGGCTTCTCGCGCGACTATGTGAAATCGACCGAGGGCATCCTGCCCGGCACGCGTTTCGCGGTCGATGCCTATATCAATTTCTGCAAGGAGCGCACCTTGCTCGAGGCGGTGGCTTCTTCTCTCACCGAACTCTTCTCGCCGACGATCATCGGCGAACGCGTCACCGGCATGCTGGCGCATTATGATTTCGTCAGCAAAGAGACGCTCGCCTATTTCACGGCGCGTCCCGAGCAGGCGAAGCGCGACAGCGAGTTTGCTCTGGCTTACGTCAAGCAGCACGCCAAGACGCGCGAGCAGCAGGATCTCGTCGTCGCCGCGCTCGAATTCAAATGCCATGTGCTGTGGACGCAGCTCGACGCAATCTGGACCGCCTATATCGACAAGCTGCCGCCGGCCGGCGTCTGGGTGCCCGGCACCCATGTCGCGACGCAAGGCAAGGCGGCGTGAGCGGACCTGTCCAACTCGAGGATCAGTCGAAGCCGCATCTACCGCGCGGCGTTCGGCTGAAGCTCGATGAGACGCGCAACGAATGGATGTTGCTTGCGCCTGAGCGCGTCGTCAAAACCGATGCGATCGCCGTCGAAATCTTGAAGCGATGCGACGGCGTCGCCACATTGAGTGAGATCGTTGATAATCTCGCTGCGACTTTCAATGCGGACCGCGCGGTCATCGATAAAGATGTCCGCGCCATGCTGACGGAACTCGCAACCAAACGGATGGTGGACCTGTGAACGCTCCCATTGTTCCGCCGAAACCCGCTGTCGCCGCGCCCGTCGGCCTTCTCGCCGAGCTGACGCATCGCTGCCCGCTCGGCTGCCCCTATTGCTCGAACCCGCTCGAAATGGACGCGCGCGCCGAAGAGCTCGATACGGAAACCTGGCTCCGCGTTTTCTCGGAAGCCGCGGCGGCCGGCGTTCTTCATGCGCATCTGTCCGGCGGCGAGCCCGCCGCGCGGCATGATCTCCTCGAGATCGTCGCGCATTGCTATAAGGTCGGGCTCTATACCAATCTCATCACCTCCGGCATCGGACTGACGCCTGAAAAAGTGAAGGCTCTCGCGGACGCGGGGCTCGATCACGTCCAGCTCTCGATCCAGGATGCCGAAGCCAAATCGGCCGATAAAATCGGCAATTATGAGGGCGGCTATGCGAAGAAGCAGATCATCGCCAAGGCTGTCACGGACAATAATCTGCCGCTGACGGTCAATGCCGTCATCCATCGCGCCAATGTCGCGCGCGCCGGCCGCATGGTCGAACTGGCCGTCGAACTCGGCGCAAGGCGCGTGGAAATCGCTCATGCGCAATATTATGGCTGGGGCCTCGTCAATCGCGCGGCGCTGATGCCGACGCGCGCGCAGGCCGAAGCTGCAATCGCCGAGGTCGAAGCGCTGAAGCTGAAATATACGGGCACGATCGTCATCGATCATGTCATTCCGGATTACCATGCGCATCATCCCAAGGCCTGCATGGGCGGCTGGGCCAAGCGCACGATGAACGTCACGCCGTCTGGCATGGCTCTGCCCTGCCACGCGTCGGAAACGATCCCCAATCTTGAACATTGGAGCGTCCGTGATCATTCGCTGATGGACATCTGGACCTCTTCGCCGGCCTTCAACGCCTTTCGAGGCACGGATTGGATGAAGGAGCCCTGCCGGTCCTGCGAACGCAAATTGATCGATTACGGCGGCTGCCGCTGTCAGGCGCTTGCTCTCACGGGCGATGCGACCGAGGCCGATCCGGTCTGCCATCTCTCGCCCCATCACGACAAGATCGCGGCGGTGACAGAGATGTTCGCCGACGATGACGCGCCGATCCCGGATTATGTCTACCGGCGGATCAAGGCGACCGCGCCGGTGGAATAGGGTGCGCGATCCCTCCCTTTGTGGAGAGGATGGCCGCGAAGCGGCGGGGCGGGGCGACCCATCTATCTCCTAACCCCATCCACCTCACTACGCTCGGCACCTTCCCCTTTTAGGGGAAGGATGACCTTCACGACATCATCCACACCTAGCCATTCATCTCTTGGCGGCAATTCTGGCGAGCGGATCGCTTTGGTCAATGATCGCTTCGCGACCGCCTTCGGCGGCGACCCGAAGGGTCGTCATTGACAAAAGCGCATCCGTCTCGCCGATGATGCCCGCCGTTGGATGAATGGCATAGTCTGACCGCTGGGCTGTCTTTGGTCATCAAAGACCCTCGTGCTTTGAGACGGCCGCCATAGCCCGTTGCTTGCGACGGGTGTCGCTTCGCAACGCCCCATGGCAGCCTCCTCAGCATGAGGGTCTTTTTGGCGCGTCTTAGCCCTCACCCTGAGGAGCCGCGTTAGCGGCGTCTCGAAGGGCGAGGGCGTGCTTCGCCATTCTTCACTTCTTGCAGCCCGTCAGGTCCTTGTCCTCGATCGAGAAGACCTTGCCCACCTCGACAGCGACACCTTTGACAAGGCAGGTGCGGCCATCCTCATAACCGACTTTGACGTCATAAGAGCCCGTCTCCACATTGGTGACTCTCACGCGCTCGTCGTGCTCGACCTCTTTGTCCTTGTCGTTCAAACATTGGTTCTCGCCGAAATTCGTGGTTCCAGCCGGCGCCAATTGCAGATTGGTGATGGTTTGCGACGTCAGGTTCCAGACGCGCGTCGGCTTGTCGGCCGCGAGCGCCGCGGTCGCCACGAGACCACCCAAAATCATCGGTAAGAAAATGCGCCGCATCATGAAGTCCTCGCGTGTCTTTCGTACTCCGCGAGGCTAAAACATTTTTATGTCTCGGGCCAAGGACGTTCGGAGGATATTCCGGACCAGTTGCGCGAAACGCATCAAACTCCTACAAGCGGCAGTCGTTTTTCCCGAGATCCCCATGCGTCCTTCCAAACGAGCTGTCGATGAACTGCGAGCGGTCACGCTCGAACGCGCGGTCGCGCGTTATGCCGAAGGCTCGTGCCTTGTGAAATTCGGCGGCACGCATGTGCTTTGCACGGCTTCGCTCGAAGACAAGCCGCCGCAATGGCTGCGCGGCCAGGGTCGCGGCTGGGTGACGGCGGAATATTCCATGCTGCCGCGCGCCACCCACACGCGGACGCGGCGCGAATCGACCTCGGGCAAGCAGTCCGGGCGCACGCAGGAGATCCAGCGTCTGATCGGGCGCAGTCTGCGCGCCGTCACCAATCTTCAAGCACTGGGCGAACGTCAGATCACGCTCGATTGCGATGTGCTGCAGGCCGACGGCGGCACGCGCACGGCGGCGATCACCGGCGCCTGGGTCGCCTTGCACGATTGCTTGAAATGGATGCATGGGCGTTCGATCATCAAGGAACACCCCTTGCGCGACCATGTGGCGGCGATCTCCTGCGGGATTTCGCAAGGCGCGGCGATCCTCGATCTCGATTATGAGGAAGACAGCGCGGCCGAAACCGACGCCAATTTCGTCATGACGGGTGGCGGTTCGCTCGTCGAAATCCAGGCGACGGCCGAGGCCGCCGTGTTCAGCGAGACGGAATTGCACGCGATGATGGATCTCGCGAAGACCGGAATCGCGCGGCTCGTCGATCTGCAGAAAAGCGTGATTGCTTGAAGGTCATCGAAAACCAGCGGCGGCGTCATGCCCGTGCTTGTCACGGGCATCCACGCGGAGAGGTTGCTCCATCCATGCAATGGTCACAGCGATGTCTCGGCGTGGATGGCCGGGACGAGCCCGGCCATGACGCGGTGCAGAGAGTGTCTATTCAATGCCGCGATTGATCGAGGGCAAGCTCGTCATCGCGACGCATAATCCCGGCAAGCTCTGGGAGATCGCCACGCTTTTGAAGCCTTACGGTATCGACGCCGTGTCGGCGGGCGATCTCGGGCTTCCCGAACCCGAAGAAACCGGCTTAACTTTCATCGCCAATGCCGAATTGAAGGCGCTCGCTTCGGCGAAAGGCTCGGGCCTGCCGGCGATCGCCGATGATTCGGGCCTTTGCGTCGATGCCTTGGACGGCGCGCCCGGGATTTATTCGGCGCGCTACGCGGGTGAGTCGCGGGACTTTGCATTTGCCATGCAGAAGCTCGAAAAGGAAATCGCTGACAGAGGTGCGACGCCGCCCTTCCATGCGCATTTCGTGTCGGCGATTTCGCTCGCCTGGCCCGACGGCAAGACCCTGAGCTTCGAAGGCAAGGTCTTCGGAACTCTCGTCTTTCCGCCGCGCGGCGGATTGGGCTTTGGCTATGACCCGGTCTTTCTGCCAAATGGCCACGACAAGACCTTCGGCGAAATGTGGGCTGTGGAAAAACATTCGATTCCGGTGGACGGATCGGAAGCGCTTTCACATCGCGCCCGCGCCTTCCAAGCCTTCGCAAAGACCTGCCTCGAATAAGCAAAAGCCCTCAAAACAACGGATTGACGCAGCAAAAGGCCACCATTCATGGGCCTTTGATAGAAATAACACATGACCCGATTGAATTAGATGTGCGGCATTAAATTTATTGCACCGCAATAAAAGCGCTCTATCTCATATGGACAGTTAATTGCTTGGACGGGTCATGAGCGCGACTTGGAACACGAAATATGGCGGTCGCAGGGTTCGGCATGATCCGCCGACCTTGCAGGAAGCCATGGCGGCTGCTCAGGGTCTGACCGATCAACTGCACGAGCAGATTGAACTCGCGGCATCGCTCATGGATCTGCCGGTCGATGAGGTGCGCGCCGAAGTCATGAAGACCATGGCGCCGATGCGGACCGTGTCGCAGCAGATCGTGACGCCATCCGGCCGGGCGGGCGTTGGCCGGACCGTGGTCGTCGAGCGCCGCACGTCGCGCCGCGCCGCTGCGCCGCGCGCCTGATCTACAGGCTCTTCTGAATCGACTGTAAAGTCTTATTTCAACGCATGATCTTTATCCGAAAAGTCTGCAACTTTTCGGGATCATGCTGCCTTGAGGCCTGGCCGGATCTGATGGACGAACAGGCTCAGATCTTGAGCGCGTTTGGCCATGTCCGGGCCGATCTGCTTCAAGATGAGGCTGCGGGGCGCCAAGTCCCGGCCGATCTGCAGCGCTTTCGCCGCGATCGTATCCGGCGTGCCGATGAGCGAATCGGCGATCAACCGCTCGACATCGAACCATGTGGCCCAGGCCGGTTGCAGTTTGGCGACCGTCACCTGCATCCGCTCGGCAAAATTATGCAAAAGCGCACGGGCTTCGTCCAAGGCCTGCGCCTCGGTCGGCGCGACATGATAGAAGCGGATCAGCACGAGGTTCGGATCGCGCGCGCCGGCAAGATCGCGATAGATCTTCACGCTCTCGCGCACTTGCGCCAGCGGGAAGGGCGGGCCCGCCATGATGCCATAGCCGTGATGCGCGGCGAGCAGCACCGTCTCGCGCGTGGAGGTGGCCATATAGGTCGGGATCGGCTGCTGCAACGGTTTCGGCGTCAGGCTCACGCCCTCGGCGCGATAGAATTGCCCTTCGAAATGCACGTCGTTTTCATAGAGAAGCCGCGTGACGAGATTGAGCGCTTCGACAAGCTTGCCGCGGGCAGCCTCGGGATCGACGCCGAAATGCTTGTTCTGAAGTGGAAAAGGTCCGCCTTTACCGACCCCGAAATCGAAGCGGCCATCGCTCAGAATATCGATCGTCGCGACCTCTTCGGCGATCTTGAGCGGCAGATGATAGGGTAAAAGCACGGCAGCCGAGCCGAGCCTGATGTGCCGCGTTTTCGCGGCGAGAAAGGCAATGATATTGAGGCAGGCCGGGCTTATCGCATCCGGATTGAAATGATGTTCGGCGATCCAGGCCTCGTCGAAGCCGAGCGCTTCACTATGCTCGACGAGCCTTGTCTGATCGGCGAAGGCGGTGCGCTGGTCCCGGCTTGGATTTTCGTAGGTACAGAACAGGCCAAGCCGCATGAAACACTCCCGCGAACTTTGAAAGAGGGAGGATGGGCAGGTCTGTCAGATGGAAGAGTAGGGCCGAGGAAACCCTCATCTTTCAAACCTGCCCATCAGGCGCGGTGCGCATCCTTGCTTTGCCGGGCTGCGAACGGCAAGCTGGCGCACAGCGACGCTTTCCACCATGCGGCCCGAGGGCTCACCGCGCCGCGATTGGTATTTAGTTTATATAACGAAAGCCGGACGTCTTGTCCAGCCCAGCTATATACCGCGATGCGCGGCAAGCTAGCGCATGCCGCCCGAGGCCAAGAGAAGTTCACCGGTCATCCAGCCGGACTCAGGCGACGCTAAAAACACCGCGACAGGCGTGATGTCTTCCGGCTGGCCGAGGCGCCCGAGCGGAGTCTGGTTCACCATCCATTTTTCGAAATCGGTCCCGATAATGCCCATTGCATGAACCCCTTCGGTTTCGACGCCGCCGGGATTGATGGAATTGACCCGGATTTTCTTTGGGCCGAGCTCTTTGGCAAGCACATGCGTGATGGCATCGACCGCGCCCTTCGTGGCTGTGTAGACGACCATGCCGGGCGGATTGATCTGGCTCGCGTTCGAACCGATGTTGATGACGCTGCCGCCTTCCGGGCCGAAATATTTCACCGCCTCACGCGTCGCGAGAATGAGGCCCAGCACATTCGTGTTGAACTCGCGATGGAACTCTTCCTCGGTGACCGTCTCGAGCGGCATCACTTGATAGACGCCGGCGTTGTTGACGAGAATATCGAGCGCTCCGAAGCTCTTCTTTGTTTCCGCAAACAGCCGCTCCACATCGGCTGCTTTCGACACGTCGCCTTGAACGGCGACGGCTGTGCCGCCTTTGCCTTTGATCTCGGCCACGACGCGATCGGCGCCTTCCTTGCTCGATGCGTAATTCACCACCACGGAAGCGCCTTCGGCCGCGAGACCTTTGGCAATGCCCGCGCCGATCCCCTTCGAGGCGCCCGTCACCACGGCGACCTTGCCCGTCAATTTACCCATCGGATATCTCCTGATCCCATCATTTTCATGTAATTGTCATTTCGACAATTATCGAACTAGATAAGTATGAAAATGGCAAAAGCACGAGTGCGGCATCAAAAAGATTGCGGGATCAGATTTCCGAAAGCCGGTTCAAATAGGCCTGCAAAATGTCGCGCTGGAGGATGAGATTGGCAAATTTGCCTTCGCGGACGATCTCGATGAGGCCGGCCATCTCCAATTCCTTGACGTGATGGGAGAGCGTCGCGGCGCTGATACGATGAGCTTTATGCAAGACGACGCAAGGCATAGGATCGGCGTAGTTGCTGATCTCTTTGAGGATCCGGTAGCGTCGCGGTTCCGCGAGCGCGCGGGAAATCAACCCAAATTGCCGGTCCGTGAGTCGAACGCGTTTAGCGCCTGCCATGGATAAAATTACACCTCATCCAAATTCATTGTCCAGGCCCATGAGATGGGGATTTCAAGGTTCACCACCAGCCCCGCCATTTGAACCAGACCGCCGGGATGATGGCGCTTAAAGCGATCACGGCGAGGCCGTAAGCATAGCCATAGGTCCAGTCATATTCGGGCATCGTCTTGAAGTTCATCCCATACATGCTGGCAAAGAATGTCGGCGGTATCCCAATGATGGAAAAGACCGTCAGCACTCTGAAGACATTATTCTGTTCGACATTGGTGAAACCGAGCGTCGCGTCGACGAGAAGCTGAATCTTGTCGGTGAGATGCGTCTCGTAATCGTTGAGCGAGGTGATGTCGCGCGAAAGGCTGTCGAGCCGCTGCTTCGCCGTAGGCGTCAGGTAGGCAGACGCATTGGCAACGACATAGGGGATCATGCGTCCCATGCCGAGAAGGCTGTCGCTGATCTTCGCGGTCAGATCGCCGGCGCGGCCAACTTGGCGCAGCACGTTGCGGAGATTGCCGCCCTCCTTGCGCGGCTCGTGCCGGCGCGCAGCGTCCTCGCTGAAGATGCGCCACGAAATATCGTCGAGATCGGTGCCGACATGTTCCAAAACATCGGCGACATGGTCGATGATGCTTTCGACGATGGTCAGGAAATGCCCCATGCTGTCTTGTGCCCCCCCGTTCGCATGGGCGGCGCGGACTGAGCAGGTCTCGAAGGCCTTCAGCGTTTCGAAATGCAGCGTGAGCAGAATATCGCGCGATACGACGAAACCGACCGGCGTCGTATGCGGCATGCCTTCTGCGGTTCGAATCACAAGCGGCAGGCTCAGAAAAATATGATCGTTTTCGGTTGCGAGACGGCTCGAACTTTCGATTTCGACGAGCCGGTCGTAGCTCGGTACGCGGATCGCGAGCGCGCGCTCGAGAAAGGCGATTTCTTTTTCACTCGGATTGAGTGCGTCGATCCACGACGTCTCTTGCGGCAGAGCGTCCTTGGCGAGGTCGACCGGCGTTTCTATGCGCGCGTTTGAAGTATGGAAAACCAGCATTCGGTCCCCTCGAAGGACGCATTATTGACGTCGCTGCAACTGGCGCTTGCCGGAATGGCCTGCCGGTTGAGGCCATAGGGAAGACAATAAATAACGGCAAATGGATTTTCACAAAAATGGCTTCGTCCGAGCCGAAAGCGTGAAGATTTTTCCGCTTTAGTGCGTTTGCGCATCGTTTTCTTGACCGTGGCAGGTTCGCACAAGGGAAATGAGCGCAAATTCGACTGTTAGCTCATGCTGATCCGCTGTTTTCGATCACGCTTTGGTGAACTTGTCTGGAACGGAAGTCAAACTTCGACGTTAGACCAAGGTCAGACAGTTTTGCCATGATCGTGGCAGAGAAAAGCGAGGAAAAGCCTAATGGATATGAATCGCGTAGATGGAACTCTAAAGAACGCCGTCGGCAAGGGCGAGGAGCTGGTCGGCAAGATCGGCGACAAACCCGGTGTCGAGGCCCAGGGTCTCGCCGACCAGGTGGTCGGCGCTGCGCAAAATATTTACGGCCGTACTAAGGATGGCTTCAACGAGGCGGTGGACCGCCTTCCCGACGCGCTATCCGATGCTGCGGACATCGGCCAGCGCGCTTATAGGGATGGGTCGCGCCAGATTGCAACCCAAGTCGGCAAACAGCCGATCGAGACTTTATTGCTCGTCGGCGCGCTCGGCTATCTCGTCGGCTGGGCCGTTCATCGGGCTGCGCGTTGATCATGTCAATCCTCAGAATCTCGACCCCTCATTCAGCCATGACCATTTCCCGCAAGGAGCGCTCATGACCCGTGAAACAAGATCGAGCACAGAGCTACAGTCCATCATCCTTCAATCCCTGAAAGTGTGTCCCGGTTTCGAGGGCATCCATGAGGTGATGATCCAGCCGCGCGAACATTGCGAAGGCGGAACCAATTGGACCCTCGCCGCCGTGCGGCCCCGCGTCGAAGGCAAAGTCCTGCGCGGTGCGCGCGACACCATCAACTTCCTGCAGCGGTCCTACGAGCTGGATCAGGCCGACATCGTTTTGCCGCGGCAGATGAAGCGGCGCGCCTGATAAGCAAGACCTCTTCACGTAATGTTTCAGTCAGGCCGGACCTTGTGTCCGGCCTGTTCTTTTGATGGCCGTCAGTCTCTCTAGCGAAAAGCGCCGTTTCGGCTTATGCCTAACCGTCTGTCAGCGAGGGCTGGCTGGAAGGGCGGTGCATTTGACCTATTCGCATATCCTCGGCACCGGCATGTATGCGCCGGCGCGCATCTTGACCAACCACGATCTCGAAAAAATGGTCGCGACCTCCGATTCCTGGATCACGGAGCGTACCGGCATCAAGACCCGGCGGATCGCGGCGGAAGGCGAGGTGACCTCGGATATGGCGGTCGCAGCGGCGCGCCAGGCGCTCGATATGGCCGGTACGAAGCCCGAGGATCTCGATGCGATCATTGTCGCCACGATCTCACCCGATATGCCGATGCCGTCTTGCGCCGTCATGGTGCAGGCAAAGCTTGGCGCCAAGCGCGCATTCGCTTTCGATCTGTCCGCTGCCTGCGCGGGCTCCCTTTATGGATTGAACATCGCCGATAAATTCATCCGCGGCGGCGCGCAGCGCGTTCTCGTCATCGGCGCCGAGCTTTTGAGCCGGCTTGTCGATTGGGAGGATCGCAATACATGCGTGCTGTTTGGCGATGCCGCCGGCGCGATGGTGGTCGGCCCGACGCCGGATGCAAATCGCGGATTGCTTTCGGTCCACCTCCATTCGGATGGCACGAGTGCTGGCCTGCTCGCCATTCCGGGCGGCGGCAGCAAACATCCGCAATCGCAAGAGGTCCTTGCGCAAAAGCTGAACAAGATCGCGATGAGCGGCCGCGAGGTCTATAAATATGCGGTCAGCGTCCTGCCTGAGACGCTTCAGGAAGCGCTAAAGGCCAATGGCATGACGGCCGGCGATGTCGATCATGTCGTCTCGCATCAGGCCAATATACGCATCGTCGAATCCGTGCTCGGCAAGGTCGGCATTCCGATGGAGAAATGCTGGATCAATCTCGATCGCTACGGCAATACGTCCTCCGCCTCTTTGCCGATTTCGCTCGATGAGGCGAGCCGCGCCGGCCGGCTCAAGGAAGGCGACGTGGTGCTGATGATGGCGATCGGCGCCGGGATCGCCTGGGGCAGCGCGGTGATGCGCTGGTAGCTGCTTACGAAGCTCCAAGACGCCACGGACAATTTAGCTGTCATGGTGCCCGTTGCGTCTTGAGCGGGCCCGATACTGAAATATTCGGGCGAAGATGCCTATGCAGACTTGCGCGTCAGTGCGCGTCGTCGCTGTCATTGCCTCTCTTATCGTTGCGGATGCTCGGATGATCGCCCAAACCTTCCGGCTGCATGGTGGGGTCGGTCACTGAGCTGCGGCCTTCGTAAGGTCCGGCGGACGGCGGGTTGATCGCATTCGGGCCCGAATGGACGTTACCTCTGGCGCCGGCACTCGAATCCGAATTTCCCACGCCGGCACCGCCGGCTCCTTCCTGCGCGAAGGCAAAGGACGGTAGGGTGATCATTACGGCCGAGCAGGCCAAAATCAGGCTTTTCCGCATGGGGACTCCTTGGGTTCGTGCGGCCACAGGATGTGACGCGCGGCAAACGCCCCCTTTACGGCGAAGGTTTCAGCTTGGCCGCGCATTTATGAATTTTGATTTATAAAATGCGATATGGCGCAGAGCAGGCTTCGCCATAAACTGGTAGGCGGCTGCCTCACGCATAAAATGTCTGCGCCCAATCGCGGAAGGCACGCCGCGACTCGTCCCATGTGTAGAACATGTGGCCGCCGCCGAAATGCCGAATGAAAAGCATCTCGCGCTGCTGCGGCAGAAGCTTCATCTGTTCGACAAGCCGCTCGGATGAGAAATAGGGCGTGACCATATCGTAATAGCCATGCGCGATGAGCACTTTCATGTTGGGGTTCATGCTCATCGCAAAGCGCAGATCGTCGGTGGCGCCGGCGGGGCCTTCGAGCGCATGTCTTTGCTCGTCGCGCTTCCAGGCGCGATTGACGGCGAGACTCAAAAGCTCGTAGCGGCGTTCCGAGTCGATGCCGATCTCACCGCGCAGCACATGATTGATGCCGCTCGCGAAGATACGGTCGATCCCGGCGAAGGTCGGGTCCGGGCCTTCGTGATTTTCGCGATCCGGGAAAGGGTCGATGCCGGTGATGGTCGCGTCATAGACGCCCAAAATCTTCTGTTCGGATTTCAGGAGTTCGCGCGCGAAGCGCCAGAAGGGCACGCGGCCATGCGCCAGTCTCACAAGATCTTCGGGCAGGCCCAGGAAATCCGCGGCACGGGTAAAGACGCGGCGCTGCTCCTCCGGGTCATGCGCGGTGCCGACCAGAAAAGAATGCGCGAGTTCGCGCGTCGCAAAAGATTCGATCTCGCGGCGCTGCGTCTCGATCGGCGTAGCGGCGGCAAAGACGCGCGAGCGGCCGTGGAAGGTCGCGGCCAGCGCCATGGTGCAGAAGGAGTCCATGCTGCGCAGCACGTCATAATCGTTTTCATTCAAGAGCGACCATTCGAGCGCGGGCGAGATGGCGATCGCCGTCGAAAGCCCGATGCCATGGGTCTCTTGCAGGCGGCGCGCGAGTTTCGCGGTGCGGAAGCCGCCATAGCTCTCGCCGATGATCGCGACGGGCACGTCCCATAATTTATATTTCGACAGGAACCGCTCGATGAATTCGCCGAGCGATTCAAGATCCCGGTTGAGCGCGAAGAATTCCTTCTCTTCGACGGTCTTCGCGGGATCCGGCTTTTCCTTATCGTCCGGCTTTTTCTCCGGCTCGATGATCTGCGAAAAGCCGGTGCCGACCGGATCGACGAAGACGAGATCGGTGAACCCGATCCAGCTTTCGGGATTATTGACGATCTGGACCGGCGGCGGCTCGAGATTGCCGTCCGGCTTGAAAAGCGCGCGGCGCGGCGAGAGCCCGCCGATGTGCAGATAGGCCGAGGACGCGCCGGGGCCGCCGTTGAAGACGAAGCTGATCGGGCGGCGGCCCTTCTCCTCGCCCATACGGTAATAGGTATAGAAGATCTCGGCGGCGGGCTTGTCCTTCTTGCGAAGGACGATCCATTCCGAGATCACATCAATATCGGCCAGCTGGCCGTGATCGCCCGTCCAGGTGACTTTGTGGAACGCGCCCTTCGGCGCCTGATAGTCTTTCTTGTCTTTGTCGGGCGAGGAAGTATCGGACGTATCGGCGGCCATGCGGGAACTCGAAGAAGGTATTCTGGGATCTGGACTCAATCATCGAGCCGTCATTGCGAGGAGCTTTGCTCCGAAGCAATCCATGCCGAAGCAATCCATGCCATTGTCTGAAAGGTTGCCCTGGATTGCTTCGCTTCGCTCGCAATGACGGTCCTCAGACGAAGCAATGGTTAGGTTCTGCCCCTAGAAAGACGATGAAGGTTGCGGCGACGGGGAAGCTACTCCATCACCCTTCCATCATGCCGCCCATCACGGCGCCTTGGACGATCTCGTCCGGGCCGCCGACGCGGCTGTCGATAATGTGTCTGATCGGCTCCCAGGTGAATGTATCGGCCCAGGCCGCGCCGAAATTGAGCGCCGCCGCCGGCGCCTTGCAGTTTTTGTCGAGCTTCACGGCGACCACGCATTTGCCGGTGACGGACGCCGTCTGGATTTCCCAATTGATCCAATCGTTGTTGCCGGTGTCCTTGCCGACGATCACGAGCAGATGGGTGCCAGACTTGATCTTGGCCTTGAGCTCTTCTTTGAGAATGGCGCCCTGAGGACTGTGGAACGGCACTTTGAAGCGATCCGTCTCATAGGCGATCTCGAAATAGTCGCCCGTGTTCCACTCGAGCAGCATGTCCATGTATTTCTGGTCCGCCGGCTTGAAGCTGACGAAAACGCGTGCCTTTTCCATGGAACGAGACCTTCTTCGATGACGTGTTAAGCGCCTGTGTCTGCGGGATCGGGGCCCGGCACAGGGCAGCATTCAATATCCGCGCCATATAGCACGTCTTGCGGCGGAGGGCATCGGGGCGGCGTGGGTCCAATTGACTGGAAGCATTCTGCCGACTGAAAAGACTTTAAATTCAATGTATTGGAACGTTTTGGGGAAGCAAGCCAGACCTACAGATCGCCCGAGAGCAGTCTGCCGGTCTTGCGCGAGAAGCTCAGGACCTCGACGTCGGTGCCGTCGGGATAATGCACCGTCATACGCGGGCTTGACCCGCGTATCCAGGCACAGACACTAAATCATGTCTGGCTATGTCTACATCATGAGCAACGAGAAACAGGGCACGCTGTACATCGGCGTGACCAGCGACTTGTCTCGACGGGTTTATGAGCATCGCGAAAAGCTAGTCGAAGGTTTTACGAGCCGCTATGGCCTTCATCGACTTGTCTATTATGAAGCCTTTGATGACATTAGAGCCGCCATTCAACGTGAGAAAAACCTGAAACATTGGCCGCGCGCCTGGAAGCTGGCCTTGATCCATGAGCGGAATCCGGAATGGGATGATCTTTACCTGCGGCTGAATGAATGAGAGCGAAGCCCACGGGCTGGATGCCGCAGCGATTAACATCAATGATGACGCGTCATGTGCGGGATTGACCCGCGCATCCAAGCATCAACGCTGATCGTCTTGCGCCTGGATGCGCGGGTCAAGCCCGCGCATGACGGAGAGAGGGCTCCGGCTTCAAGGCATCCAGGCCTTGCGTGCTGATCATGATGATGGCGAAGAGCGCTTTTGCTGTGGTGGCGGAGAGGAGCATAGAAATCTCGACCAATATGCTTTTTATTTGATGGCGTAACGTAAACTACAGCGGCGAGCCTCGAGATACTCTCTCGATAGACGAATTTCGCCTTTGTACTTGAACGCGGGCCGCGCGCGTCTTCTTGGAGATCTCGAAGCGATCTAGGTATTTTTTAGCGCAACCTTTATCCTTTGGCACGCTTTTTACAGGCCAAGGATTGTAGGTGCTTCAAAACGACAGTGTCGCAAAGCGGTTCGAAGCGCGTCTGCGAGCAAAAACGATTTCGCCTTCTCCGCATATTACAGATGCCGGGCTTCTCTTGGGGGCGGGCACGCTCCTTGTCAGGATGTCGCTTGCTGCTAATGCGGTGCCCCATCTCGCGCTTGAAGAGGATCGCGAGCGGCTTCTTGCTCTGTTGTCGATCGCGGCCGGGCGCAGCATGACGAAGAATACGCTTCGCCACATCGACGCTGCCTCTCGCGTTTGGGATAGCGGCGACAAAGCGCTTGCCAATCTACGCTTGGCATTTGCGCGGTTGCCGCGGCTTGACGGAGCCGCAGACGCATATCGCCTGTGGCTCGCTGAGACACTTCTTGACGATGGCTTTTCACCATACAAACTCATGAAGGAACTCGGGCTCGATCCCGCCGCGCTCGATCTCCTGAAATATGATGAAAACCAGCCGCGCGTGCCAGCCGGTAATGGCCGGGAGAGCGGACGCTGGGGGCCGGGTGAAGGTGGAACCCCATCCGCCGCCAACAAGCCGGATCCTTTTCGAGTTACGATCTCAGAGGCGCGGATCACGCCGCAACAAGCGCAGCCATCAGCCGCTAGGTCCCCGATTCCTCCGCCCCCGCCCGCCGCTCCGGTGGTCGGCGGTGCAGTGGCAACCGAGCTTTTCACGGCAGGCGAAACAAGCACCTTTATCGCGGGCCTTTCGGCACTTGTGGCAGCCGTGGGCGCCGTAATCGTCGGCGGTGTCATTTTAGTCCCTTGGCAGAAAAACCCGCTGTCTGAGGGTCCGATTCCAGGCGATTCCAATCTGCATTATGCGCTCGATGATGCAACGGGTCGCTTACAACTTTACCGGCGGACGGAAGACGGCGGGAAAGAGCAGGTCGCTATTGCCCAGCGGGGCTCCAACGGCATTTTCTTTGAGACAGAAACGGGTCTTCCGATCGCCCGGGAAGTCAAAGGCGGTCTCGCCTTCGACTCTGATTCGCTCGCCGAAACGACCGGGGATGAGGGGACCGAGGCTCAAAGTCAGCAGAAAGATGATGAACCCAAGCTTTGCCCGGATCCTAGTCCCGACGCGCCGCATGGCGCCTCGGAACGCGCGATCGCCTATCAGAAGCAAATCAGTGCCTTGAACAACCCGCAAAGGCCTTTGCCGGAAGGCATCGCCGTCAGCTTGACCAACCCAGCAACAGGAAGGCGGGTCGTCTATGACGATTGCCGGGAAAGCGATGGCACGATGATCGAAGCCAAAGGACCAGGATATGGAAGAATGCTTGGCTCTCAATATTTTCGAGATAAATTTACAGATAGATGGACACGCCAAGCGTCGCGGCAAATTGCGGCGAGTGGAGGCCGCCCCCTTGAATGGTATTTCGCGGATCGAGAAGCGTCGGAATTCGCAAGAGAACTTTTCGACGGTAATAAAAATCTGACGCGCATTAAAGTCATTTACGAACCGGCAAAAATGCTATGAAATCTCTTATTTTTGGGCGAAACTATCATATTCGAGCCGCCTGGGGGCCACGCGTAGAAACGCCGAGCGCGATGGCCGCCAGCTTTGTGCGCTACATCGATATTTTGCGCAATCTCGATCCAGTATTTTCCCTTTGGACGACGGGAATGAAACGGCCCGTAAAATTTGAAACGGTCCGCGATCATTTTGAAGACATCGTCATGGATAGTGTGTCTATCGATGACGATGGAGATCCCGAACTGGAATATGGCTACGGACCTTTCGCTTGCACACGAGACGTAGCAGGTCCATTGGTTTTTGGAATCAACACAAGCCTCGGCTCATGTTTGAACAATACCAATTACGTTGACCTCCACACAAATTCTGCTGAAATCCCAGATCCCCGAATAATCACCTACAAGATCTTCAAGGCGGCTTTGCTTGGGATCGTGGAAATCTGGGATCCTCTGGATTGCCGTGCGACCCCGCATGAGCTTCTCAAGCTTATCGATTCAGATGGATATTTTCGTGCGGTTTGGATGCAATATCTCAGCCCACCGCTCGCGCGGCTCATTACGCCTCCCGCGACTTCCATCAATGAATACCTTCCCAATGGCGGGCTGTTGATGTCGGCAACAACCGAGACCTTTAAAGTCGACAATCCGTCTCACGTGGCCGTGGCATGCGACATCGCGGACGCCACCGCGCCATTGAACGAGGGGAGTAATGCGCCTGGATACGCGGATTAAGTCCGCACATGACAGCGACCGACGTTTGTCGAGTATCACCGCTTCTTCCCCTTCCACGCGCGTGTGCCGCCTTTGCCCGCCGTGCTGCGGCCAGCGGCGCCGAGGCGCGGCTTGGCTTCACCGCCGCCGAAATTATGCGGCCCCATTTCGCTATCGGTCGGCTTGTGCGGGCGGTTCGCCGGCACATTGGCCGATGCGCCATATTTGCGCGGGCCGGCGAATCCGCCGGCCTGATCCTCGACCTCGGTTTGACGCGCCATCGGGTCATCGCCGATCGCAAGTTCCACGGCCTGTAGACGCTTCAACTCGTCGCGCAAGCGTGCGGCGGTTTCAAACTCCAGATTGGCCGCGGCCTCGCGCATCTTCTTTTCGAGATCGGCGACGGTCGCCTTGAAATTATGCCCGATGAGCGCTTCCGCTTCGGCGAAGCCCGCATCGACCGTGACGTGATCCTGCTCATAGACCGAGCCCAGAATATCCTGAATGTCGCGCTTGATCGTCGCCGGCGTGATGCCATGCTCGAGATTATAGGCATGCTGCTTCTCGCGCCGCCGGTTGGTCTCGGCCATGGCGCGCTGCATCGAGCCCGTCTCGTGATCGGCATAGAGGATCACCTTGCCGTCGACGTTACGCGCGGCGCGGCCGATGGTTTGCACCAGCGATGTCTCGCTGCGCAGAAACCCTTCCTTGTCGGCATCGAGAATGGCGACCAAGCCGCATTCGGGAATATCGAGGCCCTCGCGCAGCAGATTGATCCCAACCAGCACGTCGAAGGCGCCGAGCCGCAGGTCGCGCAAGATTTCGATGCGCTCAATCGTGTCTATGTCCGAATGCATGTAGCGCACGCGCACGCCATGCTCGTGCAAATATTCGGTCAGGTCCTCGGCCATGCGCTTGGTCAGCACGGTGACGAGGCTGCGATAGCCTTTCTTCGCCGTGAGACCCACTTCGTCGAGAAGATCGTCGACCTGAGTACGCACCGGCCTGATTTCGACCGGCGGATCGATGAGGCCGGTCGGGCGAATGACCTGTTCGACGAAGACGCCGCCGGTGCGTTCCATTTCCCAGGAGCCCGGCGTTGCCGAGACATGCACCGTTTGCGGCCGCATGGCGTCCCATTCCTCGAAACGCAGCGGACGATTGTCCAAGCAGGAGGGCAAGCGGAAGCCATATTCGGCGAGCGTCGCCTTGCGGCGAAAGTCGCCGCGATACATGCCGCCGATCTGCGGCACGGTGACATGGCTCTCGTCGGTGAAGACGATGGCATTGTCGGGCAGATATTCGAAGAGCGTCGGCGGCGGCTCGCCCGGCTTGCGGCCGGTCAGATAGCGCGAATAATTCTCGATGCCGGCGCAGGAGCCGGTGGCCTCCAGCATTTCGAGATCGAAGATCGTGCGCTGCTCGAGGCGCTGCGCTTCGAGCAGGCGGTTCGCATTGTTGAGTTCGTCGAGCCGCTGCCGCAGCTCCTGCTTAATGCCCTTGATCGATTGCAAAAGCGTCGGGCGCGGCGTCACATAATGCGAATTCGCATAGACCTTGATGAATTCGAGATCCTGCGTTTTTCTGCCGGTGAGCGGATCGAATTCCACGATCGATTCGATCTCGTCGCCAAAGAAGGACACGCGCCAGGCGCGGTCTTCGTAATGCGCCGGAAATAGTTCGATCGTATCGCCGCGCACGCGAAACACGCCGCGCGAAAAATCGCCCGCCGAGCGCTTATATTGCAGAGCCACGAGATCGGCGATGAGCTGGCGCTGATCAATCTTCTCGCCCACCTTCACGGTGAAGGTCATCGCCGTATAGGTCTCGACCGAGCCGATACCGTAGATGCAGGAGACCGAGGCGACGATGATCACATCGTCGCGTTCGAGCAGCGAACGGGTCGCGGCATGGCGCATCCGGTCGATCTGCTCGTTGATCGATGATTCCTTCTCGATATAGGTGTCGGTGCGCGGCACATAGGCTTCCGGCTGATAATAATCGTAATAAGAGACGAAATATTCGACCGCATTGTCCGGAAAGAAGCTCTTGAATTCGCCATAAAGCTGCGCGGCAAGCGTCTTGTTTGGCGCCAGCACGAGAGCGGGGCGGTTCGTGCGGGCGATCACCTGCGCCATGGTGAAGGTCTTGCCGGAACCCGTGACGCCGAGCAGCACCTGATCGCGCTCATGCGCTTTGATGCCGGAGACAAGCTCGTCGATGGCGGCGGGCTGGTCGCCCTTCGGCTCATATTCGGAGACGATCTTGAAGGGAACGCCGCCCTCACTCTTATCCGGCCGGTCCGGCCGGTGCGGCGTCCAGGGCTTTTTCTCGCGCAGATTGGGATCGCCGTGCTCCAGCAGATCCTTCAGGGATTCGACCGTGGCCGCAGCGCCCGTCATGCCCGGCGGATGCGATAGGGGCCGCTGTGCCGGAGCCGTGTCGGGACCGGCCTCATAGCCCAGAACCTTGGCCAATTGCGCGTCGATGCGCGAGACTGGGCCGGCGTCATAGGGAGACTGCGGGGCTTCTTCGAGGCCGGGGCGTTTCTCGTTCAGGGCCGGATTGAGCAGGGCGGCGAGATGCTCGCCGAGCGGCTTCACGTCAGGTTTCGAGGCCTTGGAGCGGGGCGTTTTGGGAGATTTGGGCATACGCCCAATATGGGACGAGTCGGGCTTCTGCAAAAGCCTGGAGCCGAGCCAATCAGGCCCTTGCGGGCTACCATAAGTGTGCATACAATATGTGCATACTTTTTAATACGTTTTCAGTGGCGCATGAAATTCGAGTGGGACGAGATCAAGCGCGCGGAGACCCTCAAGCTTCGCCGTCTCGATTTTGCCGATGCGGATTTGTTTTTCGATGGGCGTCCGGTTGTGCATATCCCGTCGATTCGCGGCGGTGAGGAGCGATGGAAGACGGTAGCCAGGATCGAAGGAGCATTTTTCACCCTGGTCTGGACGTGGCGCGCGGACGTTGTCCGAGTGATCTCGATGAGGAGGGCGCATGAAGACGAAGAACGAGCGCATCACGCACACCACGGATCAGAACATGAAGAGCCGTAGGGCGCGCGGTGAAGCGGGCAGCGATTGGCGGAAAGCCGCCGGCCAACCTGTGCCCGACGGACGCGATCCTGATGACGCGATCGAGCCCTTTGCGATGGATTGGGTGACCACCGAGCTGCCCCAGCCCACGCGCAAGGCACATATGACGTTGCGGCTCGATGCCGATGTGCATGAATGGTTTCGTGCGCAAGGGCGCGGGTATCAGACCAAAATCAACGCCATTTTGCGGAGCTATTTCGAGCACCATCGGCGCTAGCGATCGTCACTGCTCCGCCGCCACCGCCTTGCGGAAGGCCGTGGCCAGAGTGTCGAGCTCGCCCGGCGCTATGTCCGAGACGGCGACATAAGTGGTCTTGTTGTCCGGCGTATCGCCCGTGCTCCAAGTGTCGGTCGAATAGCCCTTGATCGTGCGGTGGCCCTCCAGCATCCCCCAATGCGCCGGGCTACCCTGTAATTCGCTTACGCTGATCACATGCTTGAGGTGGCGGAAGACCAGCGTCGCCACGGGTTTGTCGTCGATCACATCGACCCGGCCGCCGGCAAGCGCAAAGCCGTCGGCGCTGAGATCGACCACTTGCGGCGCTTGCGTGACCCGCGTGGCGAACCAGGGTTTGACCGTGTGTTTGTCGGAGGTGGCAACATCCGTCGGCTGGTCAGCGATCATGCCGCGCACATGCCCGGCGACGAGCTCCTGCGTCACGTTGGAGCCTTGCTGCGGCAGCATGAGGAAGGTCAAGCCGCTGCCGAGCACCAGCGCGAGAGATGCGGCCATGGCTGTTTGCTGCCATTCGCCGAACCATTTTTTAGCCAGTTGGGCCGCAGGCTTTTGCGGAGCGGCGATCGCCGCCATGCGGGCGCGGAAGGCGTCGCTGGCCTGCGTCTTGGGCAGCTTGTCATGGATCGCCCGCCGCAGAGCGCCGAGCCTGCGGTATTCGGCGGCGAGCGCAGGATCTTCCGCTAATTGCTTCTCGAACAGCAGCATGGCCGTGGCGTCGAGCTCGCCGTCGAGTGCAGCCTGCAAAAGCAGGGTTCTATCGCCGGAGGGTTGCGGCTCGCCGGTGACGTCGGTCATGATTTCGATTCCAACCTGGGCTCGGCGAGGGCGGCGATCAACAGATTGCGGGCGCGGGCCAGGCGCGACATCACGGTGCCGATAGGGACGCCCGTCAGCTCGGCGATATCGCGATAGGCCAGACCGTTGATCTCACGCATGACGATTGTTTCTCTATAGGCTTGCGGCAAAGCCGCCATTGCTTCTTCCATCCTATGTACGTCCGTCGCCGCGATCACGGCCTCTTCCGGAGTCTCCGGTCTTTCGCCCGCGAAGGTCGTTTCCTCCATATCCGGATCGGCGGTCAGAACCAGGCTTTTCGGGCGATTGCGCGCAAGCCAGGTGAAGGCGGCATTGCGCGTAATGGCCAGAAGCCAGGCGCGGGGGTTTTCGACCGCGCCCCGTTCGAGCGCCTTGAAGGCGCGCAAACAGGCTTCCTGCACGACGTCTTGGGCGTCGGTCGCATTGCCGGTCAGCCAGCGTGCCAGCGTCAATGCATCGTCGAGATGCGGCATAACCGTTTCGGCGAAGAGTCGTTCTGCCGTCGTGCCTGTCACATGACCTCGTATCGTACAATTCGGCGGGTCGCTCCCTTAGGCTCATTGCTTTACCGCGTGACGACGATTTTGCCTATCTTGAGCGGATGCAATCCGCGGAAATCGCCAAATTCGTCCGGCTCGGTGAAGGCGTTTCATTTTGCCTTTTCCTTCAAATATTCGATGACGTCGGCCCGGTCCTTCGCATCGGTTAGGCGAAAGGCCATTCTAGAGCCGGGCACAAAGCCTTGCGGATTCTTTAGCCATTGATCGAGCGTCATCTCGTTCCATATGATCTTCGCGTTTTTCAGGGCCTCCGAATAATCGTAGTCGGGCACTGCGCCGGCGGCGCGGCCGAAGACGCCGCGGTGCATGGGTCCGACCTCGTTTTCGTCGAGCGAATGACAGTCCTGACAGCTCTGATAGATCTGTTCGCCACGCGTGGCGTCGCCGGCCGCATGCGCGGTGCCTGTCATCATCAGCATTGTTGCAAGATAAACTGCCGTCCTGCAGTTGCGCATCGTCGTAATTCCTCCCGGCGCCGTCACGAGGCCAGCGGCGTATCGGTGATGGCGAGTGCGTGAACGCCCTGCTTGACCGAAATGGAGGCGACGCCGAGGACCGTGCGCAATGTTCCTTCCGGCATTTTCAGCGGCCCCGCAGCAGGGACCTTACCCGGCACGCCTTGCGGAAACGCCGTCGAACGCGCCGTGTGGAACGTCACATTGCCTTCCACTTTTTGGAAAATCTGATGAATGTGGCCGTTGAGAATGGTGACCGATCCGAAGCTTTTCAGCATGTCGAGGGCCTGCATACCGTCATCGGTCGTCCATCCCCAATCCTGATAGACGGTCCACAAAGGGATATGCGCGAAGATCACGATTGGCGTCGACGTCGAACGACCCTTGAGATCGGCGGCGAGCCAGGCGATCTGCTCGGGCCCGAGGTGGCCCAGGCCGTCGACCGTATTGGTCGCATTGACCAGACCGATGAAATGCACGCCCTCCTGATCGAAGGAATACCAGCCTCTGCCGACGGTATTTTTGCCATAGCGCTCGAGATAGGCCTTGGAATCATTGTCGATCAGGTCATGTTCGCCCGGCACATAGTGAACGTCGAGCCGCGCTGCCGAAATGATTTTATCGGCGTCGTCGAATTGTGCGGGCTTTGCCAGATGCGAGATGTCGCCGGTATGGATCATGAAAGCCGGCTTGTCCGGCGCGTCGGCGATCTTGCCGATGGCTTCCACCAAAGTCGCGGACGGATCGGGATTGGCGGGTTTGTTGAACCCGAGATGGCTGTCGGAGATCTGGGCGAAGGTGAAGGCTTTGGTCGCCTCCGCGTGCGCCGGTTGCGTTCCAAGAAAACCGGAGACTTTTGGAACGCCACCGGCCACGGTCCATAAGAGGCCGCCGCCGGCCCAGGCCATGCATTCGAGAGCCCCGCGCCGGTTAAGGCCGCTGTTCTTGTCGTCGTCGCTCATGCCATCCTGCCTTTCCCGCCTTGTTCCGAGGGATCTCGGAGGCTGCTTGCGCGGGTCGGAAGAGAGACTCGGACGGATCGGCCGTTATTCCCGGTATTGCTAATTTTTTTTGAAGGCTTCGGAAGGCGGCCGAAGCAGCAAAAACACGCAATGATCGGCCGAATCGCCGCGGCCGATCATTCTTGCCAAGAGCTTTCCGAAATTCAGTCGGAGAAATTGCCGGGGCCTTCCGGATGGGCCGGGCTGGCGCCGAGGCCAAGACGTCCGGCCGTCCCAGAAACGTCGCACTGGACGCCGCAAGGAATGCCTTGGAGATCGCGATTATAGGCTGCGAAGGCATCGGATGTGCCCACCCCGCCATAGGCCGCGCTGAAGTCTTGGGCGCGAGGCTGAACCGAATAATGCTGCGCGAACGCGCTGCCTGAAATGGACGCGACGATCGCCGCGATTAAACCGAGCTTTGCAACGGTGCGAGAAGTCATGGTCATGGTTTTGCTCCTATCGCTAATGACGTCAGCAAGTTCGAGCTCCCTCGAATTTGCGAACTACGATAGAGACTCACCAATGATGCTTCTTATTCCGGGCATCACAGAAAGGTGAAACATCGGGGATCCAATGTTTCATGCGTAACAAATTCAAGACGTGATTCAGAGCCCGTCGAAGACGACGCCGATGAACAAGATCACATAAGCGGCGGTCATCACCCAGAAGCGGTGCGCCGCGAGATAATGTCCGACGACCGGTACGCTCGTAAACATGCTGACCACGGCGAGGACGGCGAGAATCAATGAAATGATGAAGACGGGGAATGTCGGCGGTGTAAGGCGTCTGCGCATGGAGGTCGGCTCATCAGATTGGGGCGAGGGAATCGCGATACGATTTCATAGTTCAATCGCGCCGGCGCGATAAAAGCAATGCTCCAATAAAGGTTGATGACGCAAAGGCGCGATATCTCAGGCGGGCCGCGTGCCGGCGAAGAGCCGGTAGAAGAAGCCCGCGGCGACGCCCATCACGATATCGACCTGCAGGTTCTCGTAATCGCCCCATCCAAGCGTATGCATGATGGCGGCATAGGCCAAAGCGACGAAACCGCCGCAGATCGCATAGGCCGCGATATGAGTCACGCGCAACGGCGCGAGCAGCGTGCGAACGAAGAAGAGACCGATCGCGCTCGATTCGGCGCCGGACCAAAGGCTGCCTAGAAGAATGAGCGGCACGATGGGGATTGTCCGCCCGTCGATTGAGAGCGTGCCGAGCCTCTGACCCATCGCGACACTTGCGCCGAGATCGAGGCCCGCATGAAGGAAGGCGACGACAAGCCCGGCCAGAAACGCCGCACGCCCGGAAGCCGGGACGACCAAAGTGCGGCCGGCGGTTTTATCTTGCAGCGCTTTTTGCCGTTCCTCAGCCAATGCGGCGTTGAATTTCAAAAGAGCTTCGGACTCCGGTATCGAGGCGGCATCGGAAAAACACGTCCGCGTCTCTGCCGGTCCCGCGGCGTCGCTCGCCGCTGCTACGGCCGCAGGGCGTGAGGCAGGAGGGGGGAACGGCAGATTGCGTCTGCCGAAGGGCTTTGCGGGCGCGGGCATGACGTCAGTTTGCTCCCATTGATCTAACGAAGGCTTGACGCCAAACCTCGGCTTTGCTCGATTCTCCGTAAATTTGTCCGTTCTTTCCCAGCATGCCTCGTTTTTCAGCGAGGTGGGAGGTCGCTTGGCCGATCCTGCCTGTTGCCGGAAGCGATTCTTCAATCTATCAAATCGGTCGAACTCGACTGAAAATGCCCTGGTGTTAGAGATGAGGGCAGTTTCGTATCGATTGAGTCTATACACTCGATCCGAAATTGCTCCAGAGGACCCTGCGTGGACGTGGATCTTCGAATCGTCGTCATAGACAAAAATCCGCTTCGTGCGGCCATTCTTCGGGACGGTCTTCGCGAAGCGGGTCATTGCGAGGTCATTCATATCGACGACACCTCCGACATTCTCGCCCGCGTCAATGCGCTGACGCCTGACGTCATCATCATCGATCTCGAAAGCCCGAGCCGTGACGTGCTCGAGCAAATGTTCGAGGTCAGCCGCACGATGGACCGTCCGATCGCCATGTTCGTCGATAATTCGGATACGTCCATGATCAATGCCGCGATCGATGCCGGCGTCTCGGCCTATATTGTCGATGGGCTGCGCAAGGAACGAATTAAGCCGATCCTTGACGTCACGATCCGCCGTTTCAACGCCTTCATGAAACTGAAGGAAGAATTGGAATCGACCAAGCTGCAATTGGAGGATCGCAAGGCGATCGATCGCGCCAAGGCGATCGTGATGAAAGCCAAGTCCATTCCCGAAGAGCAGGCCTATGCGATGATGCGCAAGACGGCCATGAACGAGAACAAGAAGATCGCGGATATCGCGCGCTCGATTATCACCGCTGCGGAGTTACTGCGATGACGAAAACCCTTCGCATCGGCTATATTCCGCTGGTCGACTCGGCACTGCTTCATGTCGCGCGGGCCTATGATTTCGCCTCGGCAGAAGGACTCGATCTCGATCTCGTTCGAGAGACCTCTTGGGCGAATATCCGCGACAAGCTCGGCGTCGGCATTTTCGATGCGGCCCATATGCTGGCGCCGTCCGCCATGGCTGTTTGCATCGGTCTCGGCTATATTGAAATTCCGCTTGTTGCCCCCGTCGCCTTGGGGCTCGACGGCAATGCCATTACTTTATCGCGCCCGCTTTACGCCGAAGTAATGTCCGTCGTGGAAGGCGATCCTGCCGATCCTTATGTGACGGCGCAGGCGCTTGCAAAACTTGTCGCGAAACGGCGCGCCGCAGGCGCGGCGCCTTTGACTTTCGCGCATGTCTTTCCATTTTCCACGCATCATTATCAATTGCGTCTCTGGTTCGCGGCCGGCGGACTTGAATCGAAGACAGACGTCAATCTCATCGTCGTGCCGCCTCCCTTCATGGTCGAGAGCCTCAGAAGCGGTGTGATCGACGGGTTCTGCGTCGGCGCGCCATGGAACGGTCTCGCAGTCGAGGCAGGTGTCGGGCACATCCTTCATCGCGGTCGCGACATCGTCCGCAATTGTCCTGAAAAGCTTCTGGTCTTTCGTGCCGATGCGGCTTCCGCCGATCCCGATCGGGTCAAGGCCTTGTCGCGCGCCATCAGAGCCGCCGCCGACTGGGCTTCCGACAAAAACCATGTCGAAGATCTCGCCTATCTTCTGTCGCAGGACGCGGGCCTCAATGTCCCGATCGAGCTTCTCTGCGCGATCCTCGATCCGGAACGTGAGCCCAAGATCAAAACGGCGACGATAAGGCTCGACCGGGCTGCGACCTTCGCCTATCCGGCGCATGCCGATTGGCTTTATGCCCAGATGCGCGCGGCCGGCCAGGTCGGCGATGGACAGGACGTGAAGGCGCGCTCGGTCTACCGGCCGGATCTTGCCGGCGACGCTGCCGCGCCGGACCCCGATGATCTCAAGATTGAGGTCTTTAGTGGATTAAGGATTAAGCAATAGGGCTAAGATTTGAGCATTACATGCTCGGCATATGAGCATATAACTTATTGACTTCAAAGGCTTTTCTCGGCTAATCAATAAATACATCACGTCTTGTCCAACGAGGGGCCAGACGTTCAGCAATGCCGCTGATTTCACCTGCCATAAAGCTTTGGCAGCGTGAAGCAGCGGCTTTTTGCGTTTTTGTCCCTCTGTCAGCGATGGAATGAGTTCATGAGCGATGGTGCGGCGGTCAATGAGACTGGCTCGGCCTTTTTAAAAGCCGGTGCTGAGCGAACGCCTATTTGCGCGACGAATTCGGAAGCCGCTGTCCTGGCTGCAACCGCTGCCGATGAATTCCATAAGGACCGTCTGCGCCTATCCGGCTTGATCTGATCTGACCTATCTCCCGCGATCGCCTCATTTGGAGCTGCTGCAATGACCTCGCAAAAGGCAACACGGATCAATCTCTTCAGCTTAGCGACACCACAGATGCGCGCATTTCATCTGACCTGGCTCGCTTTCTTCGTTTGCTTCTTCGCATGGTTTGCGACCGCTCCGTTGATGCCCATAATCAAGGGCGATCTGCACCTCACAGATAACGAGGTCTTTAACATCACCATCGCCGGCGTGTTCGCGACGATCCTGGCGCGTTTCGCTATCGGTCCCATGTGCGACAAATACGGCCCGCGCATTACTTACACATTGCTGCTGGCGCTCGGCGCAATTCCCGTTTTCGGTATCGCCTTTGCCTGGGACTTCACATCGTTTTTCGTCTTTCGCCTTTTGATCGGCATCATCGGCGCGAGCTTTGTCATTACCCAATATCATACGTCGGTCATGTTCGCGCCGAATGTCGTGGGCACCGCCAATGCCGCGGTCGGTGGCTGGGGCAACGCGGGCGGCGGCGCAACGCAGAGCATCATGCCGCTTGTCGTTGCCGGCGTCGTGGCGCTTGGTTTGAGCCAAGCGATAAGCTGGCGCTATTCGATGATCGTGCCCGGTACGTTGATGCTTATCGTTGCCGTGCTCTATTGGAAGTTCACGCAGGATACGCCTGAAGGCAATGTGCTGGAGCTGCGCCGGCAAGGCATCGAGGTCGACAGCGGAAAGCTGGGCGGCTGGGGCGTTATGAAGACGGCTGCCAAGAATTACCGCGTCTGGTTGCTGGCCGCCTGCTACGCTGCGTCCTTCGGCGTCGAATTATTCGTCCACGGCATCGCGGCCACCTATTACTTCAACAAGTTTCACCTCTCGGTGGAAGATGCCGGTTTCGCGGTCGGCGCGTTCGGCTTGCTTGCCCTCTTCGCCAGGGCGCTTGGTGGCATATTTTCGGATCGTATCGCGAAGTTCAAAGGTCTCGACGGGCGCATTTGGATGCTCTCCGGACTGATGATGAGCGAAGGCATTTTTCTCGTCGCCTTTTCGCAAGCGAATTTCGTTGCGATGGCGATCACGACCATGCTTGTCTTCGGGTTATTTACTCATATGGCCTGCGGCGGGATTTATGCGCTGGTTCCGTTCATCGATCGTAAGGTCCTGGGCGGCGTGACTGGTATCGTCGGTGCGGGTGGCAATATAGGCGGCGTCGCAGCCGGGTTTTTGCTGCGCGGAACCGGCAATGTGCAATTCTGTTTTTTTGTCCTTGGATGTGCGGCCATCGTTTGCGCGTTCGGCGCATTGGCGATCCGCTTCTCGCTCCGGCACAAGGAGGCCGAGCAAGTGCTCTACGACCAGGCAATCGCGCAACGTAGCATAACTGCGACGCCTGGATCAGACCCGGCGATGGCATAAGCATGGTTTCGACCGCGGCTTTGCCCCCGCGTCAGGCTGGCCCTTGTGATGAGTGAGCCACTCGTCATCATCGGGCAGGGAATGGCTGCGACGAAACTCGTCGAGGAATTGTCGGCGCATGCGCTTGGCCGCTACTCGATCATCGTCATCGGCAAAGAACCGTGCCGGGCCTATAATCGCGTGCTTTTGTCATCCCTGTTGGCCGGCGAAATAGGCTCGAATGATCTCGAGTTGAAGCCGGCTGACTGGTGGCAGCGGCAAGGTATCACCAATATCTTCGGCAGAGGTGTCGCTGCCATCGATCGCGAAGGTAAACAAGTGACGATGGAAGACGGCACCATCTTTAGCTATGAAAAGCTCGTGCTTGCGACCGGTTCCTATCCTGTCATGCTGCCGATTAGGGGCATGAATCTGCCCGGCGTGCTCAGTTTCCGTGTCAGGGCCGACGTCGAAGCCATGATCGCAGGCGTGCAACCGGGCCGCCCGGCCGTGGTTATCGGCGGTGGACTCCTCGGCATCGAGGCGGCCTATGGCCTCGCGCAGGCGGGTGTGAAAGTGACTTTGATTCATCTGATGGACCGGCTGATGGAACGCCAGCTCGATGCATCCGCGGCTGAGCTTCTCGCCGCCACGCTCGAAACCAAAGGCGTCGAGGTTCTCCTCAGGGCTCAGACCGCGCGCATCGTCGGGAATGCCAGGGTCGAGGCCGTCGAACTGGCCGACGGCCAGCTTATTCCGGCGGATCTTGTCGTTTGCGCGATCGGGATTCGTCCCAATGCGGATCTCGCGCGTGCCGCCGGGCTTGAGGCCAATCGCGGTATCCTCATCGATGACGGCATGCGGACATCGGACCCCTCTGTCTTCGCGCTTGGCGAATGCGCTGAACATCAAGGTATCGCCTATGGCCTCGTTGAGCCGGCTTACGAACAGGCCCGGATTCTGGCCCGGCGGCTCGCCGGAGATGAGAAGGCGCGTTATCCGGGATCGGTGCTCTCCACGCATTTGAAGGTTTCTGGCGTTTCAGTCTTTTCCGCAGGCGACTTTCTGGGCGAAGACAAGGATGCGATCATCTTCAGGGATGAGGCGCGGGGCATTTACAAAAAGCTCGTGGTCGAAAACGACCATCTGACCGGCGCCGTTCTCTATGGCGACACGTCGGATGGCCTTTATTATCTGGGTCTCATGCGCTCGAAGGCCGAAGTGCCGGCGCTCCGCCACGACCTTATCTTCGGCCCACAACAGGAAGCATGAGGACTGATATGAGCGGCGATTTCACGCCGGAACAAAAGCGTTATCTCGAAGGCTTTTCGTCTGGCCTCCAGGTCGCGCGCGTCGGACGGAGCGCTGCCGCGCCCGCGACGGTTCCGGCGAAAACCACGGGCCCCGATGCGCCGCACCTCGAAGCCATGGCGCGTTTCGAAGCGCAAGGAAAGAAGCTCTCCGATCCGGAAAAATGGAAGCGCGAGGAACATCCTTTCGACGGCTATGCGCGGCTGAAGGATCAAGCCGAAAAAGACGAGTTTCCGACGCCCGCGGATAATTTCCGCTGGCGCTTCCTCGGCCTTTTCTATGTCGCGCCGACGCAAGAGGCCTATATGTGCCGGTTGCGCATTCCAAACGGCATTTTGACTCACGTGCAATTCGCAGGTGTCGCCGATCTTGCTGACCGATACGCGGGCGGTTACGCGCATGTGACGACGCGGGCCAATCTTCAGATCCGCGAAGTCGCGGCAAAGAACGCGACGAATGTGCTTGAAGCCGTTCTCGATCTCGGCCTCTGCTCGCGCGGCGCGGGCGCCGATAATATCCGCAACGTTACGGGCGATGCGACGGCAGGCATCTGGCCGCACGAGCTTATCGATACGCGCCCTTACGCGCGCGAATGGCATTTCCATATTTTGAACAGTCGCGTGCTGACCGGCCTGCCGCGCAAGTTCAATGTTGCCTTCGACGGCGGCGGCGGCGTGCCGACGCTCGAAGATACGAATGATATCGGCTTTCAGGCGGTCGAGGTTTTGCCGGGGGCCGAGGTCGAGCCTGGCATTTATTTTCGTCTGATGCTCGGGGGCATCACGGGCCATAAGGATCTCGCCCGGGATACGGGCGTCGTTATCTTGCCGAAAGACGCGACGAAGGTCGGCGATGCGATCGTGAAAGCTTTCATCGATCACGGCGACCGGAGCAACCGCGCCAAGGCGCGGCTCAAATATGTGCTCGATGCTTTGGGTTTCGAGACATTTTTGAGCCTGGTCGAAGAAAAGCTCGGCCATAAGCTCCTGCGCGTCGATGCGGATCATATCGCGACGCGGCCGCAGCAGGACCGCCACGCCCATATTGGCGTCCATGCGCAAAGGCAGGACGGACTTTCTTATATTGGCGTGGTTCTGCCGGTCGGCAAATTGCTCTCCGCGCAAATGCGCGAACTCGCCGCTATCGCGCATGATTGCGGCGACGGCGAATTGCGGCTGACGGTCTGGCAGAATCTTTTGATTTCCGGCATTCCCGAAGAGCGTCTCGCGGAAGCCCAAGAGCGCATCGAAAAGACCGGGCTCGATTGGCGCGCGTCGAGCTTGCGCGCGGGGCTTGTCGCCTGCACGGGCTCACGCGGCTGCCGGTTCTCGGCTTCCGACACGAAGGGCCATGCGGAAGCGATTGCCAGCTATTGCGAACAGCGCGTCGCTCTCGATCAGCCGATCAATATTCATCTGACCGGCTGCCATAATTCCTGCGCCCAGCATTATATCAGCGACATTGGCCTTTTGGGCGCGCGCGTGCCGGTCAACGAGGAAGGCGATACGGTAGAAGGCTATCACGTCTTCATCGGCGGCGGCTTTTCCACCGAAGGCACGATCGGCCGCGAGATTTTCCACGATGTCAAAGCCGAGGATGTGCCTCAGACCGTCGAACGGCTTTTGAAAGCCTATCTCAAACATCGCGAAAGCCCGGAAGAAAGCTTCCATGCTTTCGCGACTGGTTGCGATGTCGCCGTGCTCAAACAATTCGCGATGAAAATCACCCTATGAGCAACCCGCCGACCATCCCGCCTCTGATCCCGGAGAACGCGCCCTTTTCGGAAGAGCAGCGCGCCTGGCTCAATGGATTTTTTGCCGGTCTCTTGGCGCCGGAAACGCTGGCGGTGCAAGAGGGGCAAGTGCCTGTCCTAGACGCCAACGATGGCGAGGCGCCCTGGCATGATCCGGCCATGCCGCTTGAAGAGCGCATGAAGCTCGCAGAAGGCAAACCCCTGCGCCGCCGTATGATGGCGGCCATGGCGCAACAGGATTGCGGTCAATGCGGCTATGATTGCGAATCCTATGCGGATGCGATCATCAATCATAAGGAAGGGCGGCTGAATCTCTGCGTGCCCGGCGAAAAGCCGACCTTTCGCATGGTGAAACTGCTCGCCGAAGAGATGAATGCGGAACAGCCCGTCGCCGAGGCTCTGGCTGTGCCGCTGCCTGCCGTGACGGAGTCAAGCGAGCCGCTGCCGCCTGGCACTTATGGTCGCGCGGCTCCGGCGACGATCAGCTTTTCGTCGCGGCGCCGCCTCAACAAAGAGGATTCGGAAAAGGCGACCTATCATATCGAATTCGATCTGACGGACAGCGGCCTCTCCTATTCCGTCGGCGATAGCCTTGGCGTCTTTCCGCAAAACGATCCGCATCTCGTCGATGCGGTGATCAAAACCATCGGCGCCGAACCGAAAGTCTTGATCGGCGGGCGCACCTTGCGCGACATTCTCATCAATGATCTGTCGCTTGGATCGCCGCCCGATCGTTTCTTCGAATTCATCTCTTTTATGACGGGCGGCGAGCGGCGTCAGAAGGCGAAGCTTCTCTCCATCGGCGAAGATCCGGATGGCGATGCGGCAACGCTCGATGTGCTCGCCGCGCTCGAAAAATTTCCGCGTCTGCGTCCGGACCCGGAAGCCTTCATCGAAGCGCTCGATCCTTTGCAGCCGCGGCTTTATTCCATCTCCTCGTCGCCCAAGGTCAATCCGAAACATCTCTCGCTCACCGTCGATCATGTGCGCTACGTGATCGGCGATCGCATCCGTCGCGGTGTCGCTTCGTCTTGGCTCGGCGAAGCGTTGTCGCCGCATACGAAGCTCAAGGCCTATATTCAAAAGGCGCATAATTTCGCTTTGCCTGAAAGCAACGATGTTCCGATCATCATGGTCGGACCGGGGACGGGCGTGGCGCCCTTCCGCGCCTTTCTGCAAGAACGCCGCGCGATGAAGGCTGGTGGCGGCGCCTGGCTCTTCTTCGGGCATCAGCGCCGCGCTGCGGATTTCTTCTACGAGGAAGAGTTTTCAGGCATGCTCAAGGATGGCTCCTTAAGCAAATTATCGCTCGCCTGGTCGCGCGACGGCGACACCAAGACCTATGTGCAGGACAAGATGCGCATGGAGAGCGAAGACCTTTACGATTGGATCGCGCGCGGCGCGCATTTCTATGTCTGCGGCGATGCCAAGCGCATGGCGGGCGACGTCGAGCGGGCGCTGGCGGAGATCATCGCGAAACATGGCGACTATACCGAGATATCGGCGAAAGCCTTTATCGTCAGTATGAAAAAGGCCGGCCGCTATCAGACGGATGTCTATTGATGGCAGCCTCCGTGCGCACGACCTGTCCTTATTGCGGCGTTGGCTGCGGCGTGATCGCGACGCCTGACGGTGAAGGTGGCGCGGCAATCGAGGGCGACGCTGATCATCCGTCGAATTTCGGCAGGCTCTGCTCGAAAGGCGCGGCGCTCGGCGAAACGATCGGGCTCGAGACGCGGCTTCTCCATCCGATGATGGATGGCAGGCGCGTGAGCTGGGACGCTGCGCTCGATCATATAGCCGCAGGCTTCAGGCGTGTCATCGCGGAGCATGGGCCGGATGCGATCGCCATCTATCTCTCGGGGCAATTGCTGACGGAAGATTATTACATCGCCAACAAGCTGATGAAAGGCTTCATCGGCTCAGCCAATGTCGATACGAATTCGCGCCTGTGCATGGCTTCCTCCGTCGCCGGACATAAACGCGTCTTCGGCTCGGATACGGTGCCTGGCTGTTATGAGGATTTGGACGAAGGCGATCTTTTCGTGCTTGTCGGCTCCAACGCGGCCTGGTGCCATCCCGTGCTTTATCAGCGCATGGTGGCCGCGCAGGAAAAGCGGGCTGCCCGGCTCGTCAATATCGATCCGCGCGCGACCGCAACATCCGAGACGGCCTCGCTGCAATTGTCCTTGGCGCCAGGTCAGGACGGAACGCTATTTTCCGGCCTCCTGGTTTATCTCGCCGAGAACGGCCATCTCGATCACGCGTTCATCGCCGCGCATACGGAAGGCTTCGGCGCGGCGCTCGCATGCGCCAAGGAGATCGCACCGAACCTTTCCGCGATTTCCTTGCGCACAAGGCTTCCACCCGAAGACATCCGCCGCTTCTACGAGCTTTGGGCGACGACCGAGCGCGTCGTGACGCTATATAGCCAGGGTGTCAATCAATCCGCGCAAGGCACGGATAAGGTCGCGGCTATTCTCAATTGCCATCTCGCGACGGGGCGCATCGGCCGCGCCGGCATGGGACCTTTTTCTTTGACAGGGCAACCCAATGCCATGGGCGGACGCGAGGTCGGCGGCCTTGCCAATCAGCTTGCGGCCCATATGGCTTTTTCGCCGGAAGAGATCGATCGCGTGCGGCGCTTCTGGAACGCGCCCAATATGGCGCAGCATGAAGGGTTGAAGGCAGTCGATCTGTTCGATGCCGTCGATCAAGGCAGGATCAAAGCGCTGTGGATCATGGGAACCAATCCGGCGGTGAGCCTGCCGCGCGCCGACAAAGTGGCGCAAGCGCTGCGCAAACTCGATCTTTGCGTGATCTCGGAGAATGTCGTTTCGAACGATACCGTGCGCGCCGCACTAGAGTACCCCGCTGATGCCGTGCTTTTGCCGGCGAGCGCCTGGGGCGAGAAGGACGGTACGGTCACCAATTCCGAGCGGCGTATTTCGCGCCAGCGCGCCTTTCTGCCGCCGGCCGGCGAAGCCAGGCAGGATTGGTGGGCGATCGGCGAAGTCGCCAAAAGGCTCGGCTTTTCGGGCTTCGACTATGCCAATGCGGCCGCGATCTTTGCCGAACATGCGGCCTTATCGGCTTTTGAAAATGAAGGCACCCGCGACTTCGACTTGAGCGGTCTCGCTCATGTCTCGGCGGATGATTATGATTCGATGACCCCGGTGCAATGGCCTTGCCGTAAAGAGCGTCCTGCCACGCAAAGGCTTTTTGCCGACGGCGGCTTTTTCACCTCTTCCGGCAAAGCGCGATTTCAGGAAATCGCGCCGCCGCAGCTCGCCGATGTACCCTCGGTGACATGGCCTTTGCTTCTCAATACGGGGCGCGTGCGCGACCAATGGCATACGATGACGCGCACAGGGCTTTCGCCGCGTCTGGCATCGCATATTGCCGAACCTTTCATCGCAGTGCATCCGCTCGACGCCGTTGCCGCGGGTCTTTGCGACGGAGGTCTTGCCGAAGTGAGCAACGAGCATGGCCATGCGCTTCTGCGTGTCGCCGTCACGGCGGCGCAAGAGCGGGGCGGCGTCTTCGCGCCCATCCATTGGAACGCGGAAACGGCAGGGGCGGCGCGTATCGGCAGCCTTGTTCATTCGCTGGTCGATCCCTGGTCTGGCCAACCCGATGCGAAAGCGACACCGGTCAACGTGCGCGCACGCGTGATGGCCCGCGCCGGCTTCATCGTGGCACGCAAAAGATTTGCCTTGCCGGGCGATACGTTTTGGGCCTGGCAGGCAATCGAAGGGGGCTTTGCCGCGGTCATCGAGACGAACGAGCCCGATGCCGTCTTTCAAGATCTGTTGCGCAAGAGAGGCGAAGCCGAGGAAGTAAGCCTATCGGATATCAGCCGCGGCATCTACCGGATGGCGCAGATCAAGGCCAATCGTCTCGATACGGCGCTCTTTCTGGCCAAGCGCCGGGAGGCGCCGCACTGGAGCCTTGTACAGAAAGCTTTCGCGGCCAAGGCACTCGATACCCTGACGCGCAAACTTTTGCTGTCCGGCCGCAGCCTCGATGGCATGATCGATGAAGGCCCGAATGTGTGCGCCTGTTTTGGCGTGCCGCGCGACCGGATCGTGCGAGCGATCGAAGAGGGCGCTTCGAGCCTTGCTGCGATTCAATCGAAACTCAAGGCCGGAACCAATTGCGGTTCATGCCTGCCGGAATTGAAACGCCTGCTCGTGATCCATCAGAAAACCCAGGCGCTTGCGCTGACTTAGAGTCTCAAACGGTAGTGTGCGTTCCTTCTCCCCTTGTGGGAGAAGGTGACCCGACGAAGTCGGGTCGGATGAGGGGTTGGACTTTCGAGCGCATGATTGAAAGCCCTCACCCGGCTTGCCACAGCTCTGCGCCATGCGCAGAGCGTTTAATCTGGCGACGGGCGTGCGGAAGCTCGCCCTATGGCAAGCCACCCTCTCCCGCAAGGGGAGAGGGTCGCGCCGATCGATTTTAGAAATGGCATAATTGGTCTGTGATCTATGCCGAAATCGGAAAGGCGGTCTCGGCCTTGATGTTTTCCAGCGCGAAATGCGACGTGACATTCTTCAAAGGATTGAGCGCGATCAATCTTTTGTAGAACTCGTCGAAAGCCGCGGCATCGGAAACCACCACGCGCAAGACATAATCGACGTCTCCGGCGACGCGGTAGAAATCCATGACTTCCCCCATCGCGGTGACGCGCTCGGCGAATTGCTCAAGCGAGCTGGTCGTGTGATCGCCGATCTTGATTGAGACGAAGACCGTCATGCCGAGGCCGAGTTTGATCGGATCGAGCACGGCGATGCGGCGCCTGATGATGCCATTCGATTCGAGTTTCTGCAGCCGTTTCCAGCAGGGCGTTTGCGACAGGCCGACTTGCGCCGCGATCTCTCCGATCGATAGAGACGCGTCCTTCTGGACGATTTGCAGGATGCGTTTATCGACCTGATCCAATCTCAATTCGCTCATGTTCGACCACCCGTAAAATTTGCGCTCTCGCTCCGGCCGCGGAGTATTTTCGGGTGCGGCCGGCTGCCGCTTCGCCTGAAAAATACTCCCTGCCGCCCGAACTATGGATTTATCTATTAGATATTGACAATATCTATGGACTAAGCATGCTTATGCTGGAAACGGCGAAACCTCAAGCGGTTGGGCCAAACATTCTGCGAAACGTGAGGGTTCGGGATGGTGGTGAAGGTCGAAAAGCTCGCATCCGCGCTGGGGGCGGAGGTCTCGGGCCTGCGTCTCGACGGAGCCCTCGATCCGGAGGTTTCGGCGGAGATCGTCGCGGCTTGGCGGCAGCATCTGGTCCTGGTTTTCCGCGACCAGAAGATCGATGATCCCGGTCTGCTGGCTTTCGCCAAATCCTTGGGCGATCTTGATCTCGCGCCGGCGCTCGACAGCAAGAAGGCGCATGTCGCGGCTTTTCCGGAAATCGCGGTCGTCTCCAATGTCGTCGAAAACGGCGAGCCGATCGGCGGCCTCGGCAGCGGCGATCTCGCCTGGCATTCGGATATGACCTTTCAGGAAGAGCCGCCCGTCGGTTGCGTGCTGAATGCGCGCGAGACGCCGATCGGCGGCGGCTTCACCTGGTTTACGAGCCTGCGCGCCGCGACGGCGGCGCTGCCCGATGCGCTGCACGCGCAGATCGCCGGCCGCAAGATCCTGCACGACCATTCCTATACGAGCGCCGGCACGTTACGCCACGGCGTCGTGCCCTCGGCCGATCCCGAGACGCGGCCGGGTGCGCGCCATGCGTTGATCTGGACGCATCCGAGCTGGCAGGAAGATTTTCTTTTGCTCGGACGGCGCTTCAACGCGCATGTGGTCGGGCTCCCGGTCGAGGAAAGCGAGAAGCTGCTCGATGCGCTTTGGGCGCATGCGACCGATCCGGCCTTCGCCATGCGGCATGAATGGCGGCCGGGCGACGTCGTCTTATGGGACAATCTTTTGACGATGCACCGGCGCGATGCATTTGATTCCGGCGCGCGGCGCGTCTTGCACCGCGCCCAAATCCGACGTCTCAGCCAGCAATGGCGAGCCGCCGCGTGACGACGAAGAATCGTGGAGTGCGACCCCTCTCCCTTTGGGAGAGGGTGGTCAGCGGAGCTGACCGGGTGAGGGGTTACAACCCCTCAAACCTAAGACCGTAACCCCTCATCCGCCCTGCTGCGCAGGGCACCTTCTCCCACAGGGAGAAGGTCCGCGCACCAAACTAAGTGAATAGAGTATAAGAGAAATGATCTAATGACTGCTTTAGCATCCATTGCAAATCAAGCTTCGACAAACTTCGAGCTGCGCCCTTTGCATCCGCTCTTCGCGGCGGAAATCATCGGGTTTGATATAGCCGCCCCGGCCGATGACGCGGCGATCTCGGCAATCGCCGGTGCGCTCGCCCATCATGGCGTGCTCGTCTTTCGCGATCAAAAGCATGTGACGCCGGAGCAGCATATTGCTTTCAGCCGCGCCTTCGGCCCGCTTGAGATTCATGTGCAGAAGAAATTTCTGCTCAAGGATCATCCTGAAGTTCTGATCGTGTCGAATGTGATCGAGAACGGCGTGCCGCTCGGGCTTGTCGATGCGGGTCGCTATTGGCACTCGGATTTAAGCTATCTCGCCGAACCGTCGTTAGGCTCGCTGCTGCACGCGATCGAATTGCCGAGCGAGGGTGGCGATACTTTGTTCGGCAGTCTCACCGCCGCCTATGAAGCGCTCGACGAGCGCATCAAAGCGAAGCTCAAACCTCTCACTGCCGTGCATGATTACAACACGCTCAATAAGGCGCAGGCGGCTAAGAGCGATGGGTTGCGGCCGGTGCTCAGCGCGGAACAGGCCAAGACCGTACCGCCGGTGATCCACCCGGTCGTGCGCCGGCACGAGGTCACAGGTGCGCCAATCCTCTTTGTGAGCGAAGGCTTTACGACCAGAATTATCGAGCTGCCGGAGGAAGAAGGCAGGGCGCTTTTGGCGGGGCTTTTCGAGCATCAAAAGCAGCCGCGTTTCCATTATCGGCATCATTGGCAGAATGGCGATCTTGTTTTTTGGGACAATCGTGCGACGATCCATCTGGCGACGGGCACGCAGCCAAACCTACGCCGTACGCTCTATCGCACGACCGTACGCGGCCCGAAGCCAACAGCCTTTAGCTAGACCGACACGTTATTAACATTGTCATGGGTCTTCGATAAAAAAGATTGTCTCCCTTATTTTTGCTTTTTTTAAAGGTGTTTCCAATGACCTCACTTCATGCGCATAAGCCGTCTGTCACTGATTCCGACGACGCCGACCATAACGATGCCCGGGATGAATATATCGACGACGTTCTGCAAACTGTGAAAACGGTTGCCGAACATAACGAAACGCTTCGAGCCAGAGCTCCAGCACGCATTAACGAGGCAGTCGCGGCGACAAAGGCAGCGGGCCTTAATAATGATGGCACGGACGATCCGTTGGCACATTATCACGTCGTGCAACGGTTCTTGCAGGAGAAGGCATTCTATCCGCCGCACGACAAGCGCAAGGAATCGAAAGACTACGCGCGGGTCCATAAGCAAATGACGATTACCGAAGATCAGCCGTGCCTAGTCTGCCAAGTCCGGCACAGCACCTTGGCCGATCCGGCGAAGAATCCGTTCGGGGCGGTGCAGCTCGAGACTCATCATCATACGATCGAATGGGCCTTGGCCAATGCCATCGTCCCTGAACTGTTTAACCTGCATGTACGCAAAGGTCTTTTGCGCCGTGCCCAACAAAGGAAGGCCGAAGGCCCGGTCGATCCGATTTACGATGAGTTCGATGCTCTTTATCCAAACGATATGACGCCCGAACAAATCATCGCCTGGGTCGATCACAGCCCCGACAATCTCTGGGTGCTCTGCGACGTGCATCATCGCCATAAATTCGTGGGCATTCACGCGATCACCTACCCCATTTGGGGACCGCAGGACATCGTGAACTCCACGATCGTCGATTCCGAGATCAAGACGCTGAGCGACGAAATTCAGAAGGACCGCCGGGCGGCGCATACAGGCAAGCCTGCCAAGGCGGCGGCGACCGATAATCCGCCAGCGGCTCACGCGGCCCATGCCCGCGCGCGCCACGACTCCAACTAAGCTTGGATCAAGTGGCCGCCATTCGGCGCGCCCTCGCGTCGATAGGCTTCGGACATAAAAACGGCCCGGTTGATCTTAGGTCAACCGGGCCGCGTCTTTTATGTAGGAGGTCGGGTATTACCGTACGATCACATTCTTGAACTGCCAGGGATCCTCTTCGTCGAGATCCTCGGGGAAGAGCGCGCCGCGATCCTTGAGCGGTGTCCAATCCGTATATTCACCGACGATCGGCCCGAGATAGGGGCTTTGCACCTCGAGGCAGCGGCGGAAATCGACTTCGTCGGCCTCGACGATTCCGGAAAAGGGATTTTCCAGCGCCCAGACCATGCCTGCGAGCACGGCCGAGGTCACCTGAAGCCCGGTCGCATTCTGATAGGGCGCGATGCGGCGCGTCTCCTCGATCGAGAGCTGCGATCCGTACCAATAGGCATTCTTCTTATGCCCATAGAGCAGCACGCCGAGCTCATCGATCCCGTCCAAAATCTCATCCTCTTCGAGGATGTGATTCTTCGTCTGAGGCTGCCATTGCGCGCCGCTCATCTCATGCAATGAGAGCACGGCATCATCGGCCGGGTGATAGGCATAGTGGCAGGTCGGGCGATAGAGCACTGTCTCGTCGTCATTCCCATGCACCGTATAATAATCGGCAATTGAGATCGCCTCATTATGCGTCACGAGAAAGCCATGCTGCGCTTTGGCCGTCGGTGTCCAGGATCGCACCTTCGTCCCGGCACCCGGGCGCATCAGATAGATCGCGCAATCGGGACCGAAGGCATGGCGCTTGCCTTCGGGCGGCATCGTCTTCTCATTGGTGCCCCAGCCGAGTTCGGCCGGCTGCAGGCCTTCGGAAATAAAGCCTTCGACAGACCAGGTGTTCACGAAGACGCCATGCGGCTTCGGCGATAGCGCGCGTTGCGTGTCGCGTTCGGCGATGTGGATGCCTTTCACGCCGGCCTTCTGTGCGAGCGCAGCCCAGTCCTCGCGCGATGACGGATTGCCGGCGTCGAGCCCGCAATCGGCTGCGACATTCAGCAAAGCCTGTTTGACGAACCAGGAGACCATGCCCGGATTGGCGCCGCAACAGGAGACGGCCGTCGGGCCAGTGCCGAGCGCATCGCGGAGGTCGAGCACTTCTTCGCGCAAAGCATAATTCGAGCGCTGCGACGGCGTCAGGCGCGTGTCGGCATAAAAGCCAAGCCAAGGCTCGGCGACCGTATCGATATAAAGCGCGCCGACCTCATGGCAGAGCCGCATAATGGCCGCGGACGACACATCGACCGAGAGATTGACGACGAAAGCCTGGCCTTCGCCTTCGGTCAGCAGCGGCTTCAAGAGATCGACGAAATTATCGCGCCGGACGGTGTCCTGAATGTAGCGGATGCCGCGCTCGTCGAGGAGCGCACGATCCTTGTCGACGGGATCGATCACCGTGAAGCGCGTCTTGTCATAATTGAAATGACGTTCGATGAGCGGCAACGTCCCGCGTCCGATCGAGCCGAAGCCGATCATCACGATCGGGCCTGTGATCGTGCCATGCACGGGCCATTCTTCCATTCTCATATCTCCAAATAGAATTCGCCCTCGTGCTTCGAGACGCAAGCTTCGCTTGCTCCTCCGCATGAGGGCTTCAGGGGCGAGGGGAGACCGATTTCCGGCGATTACGTCGTAGGGTTAAAGGCAAGCGCGGCGGTCAGGTCAAGCCGCGTGTTGAACGGCGCGCACAGGCCGGCGCGGACGATGTGCCCGCAGATCGAACGCGCCCGTTGGTTTCACAAGACCTTGCGCCTTCTGCAACGCGCCGTCCTGCAATTCGAGCCCGAGAAAACGGGCTTCGTCCACGGGGCCAGGCATGGCGAGCATCTGCATGGGCGCGCGGGAGAAACCCCAGCGCGTATAATAGGGCGCGTCGCCGACAAGGATGACGGCACGATGACCAAACGCCGCGGCGCGCTCCAAAGCTTCGTCCATCAGCAGACCGCCGATGCCAAGCGAACGCTGCGTGGCGTCGACCGCGAGCGGGCCGAGCAGCAAGGCAGGCACGCCGCCGGCATCGACATGCCACATGCGCAATGTGCCGAAGAAGACGCCGTCCTTGCGCGCGGCAAGCGACAGGCCCTGCGCGGGCATGCGGCCATCGCGCAGGCGGTGGCACGTCTTGGCAAAGCGTTCCTTGCGGCCGAAGGCGGCATCGAGCAGGGCTTCGCGCCTTGCATCGTCGCCCGGCTGCTCGTCACCGACGAGGACCGCGTTTTCCATGCCGAAACCATGAAACGCGTCGCGCGCGGCCAAAGCTTCGTGATCGAAGCCGCCGGTATGATCTTGGATCGCGTGAACAAAAGCCATTTCAAAACCCTCCGCTCGCGGCAGAGAAGCCTCGCACCGTGGCAAGACTGACGCCTTGCTCGGTTGGTCGGACGTGACAGGGAAAAGGTTCAAACTTTCCGCGGACGCATGTGTCCATACGCACGCGGTGAGAGGTCTGACTTCTCAGTCTTGGCCTCTCACCCAGGCTGCTCAGATCACGTAGGATTTGAGCGGCGGAAAGCCGTTGAAGCCGACCGACGAATACGTCGTCGTATAGGCTCCCGTGCCTTCGATCAGCACTTTGGCGCCTATCTCCAGACTGACGGGCAGGAGATAGGGGTCCTTTTCATAGAGCACGTCGACCGAGTCGCAGCTGGGGCCCGCGAGCACGCAGGGCTCCTTCGCGTCATGGTCGAAGGCGGTCTTGATCGGATAGCGGATCATCTCATCGGTGGTCTCGGCGAGTCCGTTGAACTTGCCGATGTCGAGATAGACCCACTTCACCTGGTCGGTGTCCGACTTTTTCGAGATCAGCACGACCTCGGCCTCGATGATGCCGGCGTTGCCCACCATGCCGCGGCCGGGTTCGATGATCGTCTCCGGGATGCGGTTGCCGAAATGCTTGCGCAGCGATTTGAAGATCGATTGCCCATAGGCTTTCACCGCCGGAACATTGCGCAGATATTTCGTCGGGAAGCCGCCGCCGAGATTGACCATTTGCAGGCTGATGCCGCGCTCGGCGAGATCACGGAAGATCTCGGCTGCCGCCTTCAGTGCGCCGTCCCACATGCGCGGATCGCGCTGCTGCGATCCGACATGGAAGGAGAGCCCGTAGGCGTTGAGGCCAAGGCTATGCGCATGTTCCAGCACGCGCGGCGCCATCGCGGGCGCGCAGCCGAACTTGCGCGACAGCGGCCATTCGGCGCCGGTCGCATCGCAGAGGATGCGGCAGAACACCTTCGAGCCGGGCGCGACGCGGGCGATCTTCTCGACTTCGGCCTCGCAATCGACCGCGAAGAGACGCACGCCCAGCGCATAGGCGCGGGCGATATCGCGTTCCTTCTTGATCGTGTTGCCGAAGCTGATGCGGTCAGCGCTGGCGCCGGCCGCGAGCACCTGCTCGATCTCGACGACGGAGGCCGTGTCGAAGCACGAGCCGAGCTCCGCGAGGAGGCTCAGCACCTGCGGGTCAGGGTTGGCCTTCACCGCGTAGAAGATACGCGTGTCCGGCAGAGCCTTGGCGAAGGAGAAGTAGTTGTCGCGCACGACGTCGAGATCGAGCACCATGCAGGGCCCGTCCTCTTGGCGGTTACGCAGAAATTCAAGGATACGATCAGTCATCGCGGCATCCCTTCGAAGGCGCGGACACAGCCAGCGCGAAACGAACCAAGCTTCGGGTGGACGGGCGAACGCCATCGGCAGCGCGCTGTGGAAACGCGTCTGCTGAGGTAGGTTAGCCGTCCGAGACTGCCGCGAAGACCAAAAGCCTTCGTTGCAGCCTGATGCAGCGCCGTTGGACATATCGGCACGGACAGCGAGATGCTGTCCAGCGCTTCAAATGGCCATCGCTTGGATTGGGATTGTCCCGTTCCGCACGCCCGGCAAGAAAGACAAGCCTCTTCATGACGCCGGCGTTGGAGGCCGACAGAGACGAAAAAGCCCGGTCCGTCGTTGCTTTAAGTCGTGTCCCCCGTTTGGCGGGGTTCACCGGTTCGCTCCGGCTGCCGGTTTTTACGGGCGGTTAACTGGCCTCTTGTCCAGATCCCCGTCCACCGACACACGACCACAGGCACGTGCGATTTGGGCAAGGCGGAAAATAATCACGTTCTCCAGCATTACAAGCGTTTTTTTCAATCAAACGGCATCGCGCGCCAAATATTTGCAACAGAGTTGCCGAAAAGACTCGCCACACGATCGTCACATCTTGCCGTTGCTGTGGTTCGCGCAGGTTCGCTTGATGGACAGATTCTTAATGCAAGGTGAAGCTTTGTTCACACCAACGTACCGAGGCAACGAGCGCGCGTGAGGCTCGTTCTTGAGAGAGCTTGCTGTCTCCCGCAAAGGTGATTACCCATCTGACGCTTGAGCTAGCGGTGAGCCCATCTGCCTCCTGTCCGCTCTGCCGATGACCCCGCCGCGCCAACTTCTTGCCTCAGGCCCAATGCTCCTATGCCCGTATCGATGTTGCTTCCATGACCGATCTTACCCGTCGCACGCTCGTCTCATGCCTGCTCGCCGCGGGCGCATCCGCCGCCAGCCATGCCTCGGCCCAATCCGGGCAATCGGCGGACGCGCCGCCAAAATTCAATTTCGAAGATGTGGTGCGCCGCGCGCGGGACTTAGCGACCGCCCCTTACGACCCGACGCCCCCGGAGCTGCCCGAGGCCCTGTCGAAGCTCGACTTCGATGCCTGGCGGGACATTCGCTTCCGGCCCGACAAGGCTTTCCTGGGCGCGAACGGCAGTTTGTTTCGCCTGCAGCTCTTCCATCTCGGCCATTTGTTCAAGCGCCCGGTGATCGTGAACACGATCCGCGACGGTATCCCGACGCCGATCCCCTATGCGGCCAATATTTTCGACTATGGCCGCACCAAGCTCGAGAAGCCGCTGCCGGTGAATGTCGGCTTTGCCGGGTTCAGGCTGCATTATCCGCTGAACGATCCGAAAGTCTTCGACGAGGTTATCGCCTTTCTGGGCGCCAGCTATTTCCGCTTTCTCGGGCGCAACCAGCGCTACGGTATTTCCGCGCGGGGCCTTGCCGTGGGGGCCGGAACGGACGCCGAGGAATTTCCTTTCTTCCGCGAGTTCTGGGTCGAGACGCCAGAACCCAACGCCATGCGCATCTCGATCTATGCGCTTCTCGATGGGCAGTCGGCGACGGCTGCCTATCGATTCGATCTTCAGCCGGGCAATGAAAGCCTGCTCGACGTGTCGGTCACCTTATTCCCGCGTCAGAGCGGCACGAAATTCGGTCTGGCGCCGCTGACCTCCATGTTCTTCATCGGCGAAAACGACCATCGTGTCTTGGGCGACTTCCGGCCGGAGCTGCATGATTCCGACGGGCTCCTCATCCATTCCGGCACCGGAGAATGGATCTGGCGGCCGCTGCACAATCCGGCGCAGCCGCAGATCTCGGCCTTTCTCGATCACGATATCCACGGCTTCGGGCTTCTCCAGCGCGACCGCGATTTCGATCATTATCAGGATCTCGATCTCGCCTATGAGTCACGGCCGAGCTATTGGGTCGAGCCGCGCGAAAATTGGGGTGACGGCCATATCGAACTCGTCGAATTGCCGACGCAGGACGAGTCGAACGATAATATCGTCGTCTCCTGGGTGCCGAAGGACTCGCCCGAGCCGGGAAAGCCCTTCACCTTTTCCTATCGGATCATATCGAGCCTCAACCTCGCACGTCTGTCGCCGAACGGGCGCACGGTGAACACTTATCAGACGACGGGCCAGGCCTTGGGCTCGCCGGAGCCCGTCACGCCCGGCACGCGGCGTTTCCTGATCGATTTCGCCGGCGGCGACCTCGCCTATTATGCGCAGGATCCGGCGCTGGTCGAAGTCGTTCCGACGACAACGCAAGGCAAGATCGTGCGGAGCTTCCTGGTGCCGAACAGCCATACGCAAGGCCTGCGTGCCGCGATCGATCTGCAGCTCGACTCGGGCCAATCGACCGATCTTCGGGTCTTCCTGCGCACGGGAACGCGGGCGCTCACCGAGACCTGGACCTTCCCGTGCCGCTGCGAATAACACCCGGTTTCGAAAGGGTGCAGGCTCCATGCGGCATGTCTCAAAACAAGGCTCTTGCGCTAACCTGTGGGGCGTCATGGCCGGGCTTGACCCGGCCATCCAGGCATCAATGACGGGCGGCACGCCGCCACGCGACGACCTGCGTTCTTGGATGCGCGGGTCAATCCCCGGATCAAGTCCGGGGACGCGCATGACGGTTGAGAGGAGCGCGCGTTCCTATTCTAATGCCCTTAGAGCGATCTGGGGATGCCCATGACGGCAAAGCGTAAACCGGCTGTACCGGCCCGCCGCGCGCGTCTCGCCGATGTCGATGCGCTCGAAAGCCTGGAGAATAAGGCCTTCGACGGCGACCGCCTGTCGCGCCGTTCCTTGCGCTATTACGTCAGAGCCGAAACCGTCGTCATGCGCGTGATGAAAGAGGACGGCGCGCTCGCCGCCTATAGCCTGCTCGCCTTTCGCAAGGGCTCGAAGATCGCGCGGCTCTATTCGATCGCGGTCGATCCGGCGTTCGAAGGCTACGGCCTCGGGCGCGCGTTGCTCAAGGCCTGCGAGAAGGATGCGCGCGCGGCTCACTGCACAACCTTGCGTCTCGAAGTGCGGATCGACAATAAACGCGCGATCGCGCTTTACGAGAAGAACGGCTTTGAGCGCTACGACGAGATCGAGGATTATTACGAAGATGGCGCGACGGCGATTTGTTTGAAGAAGGCTTTCGCTTAAACGGTCGCACACCTGCGATACGTCCAGCATACTTTGAGACCATTTTGAAAGCATTTGATCAGTCGAGGATCCGCAATTCAAGGAGGAAATAAATCTCGTCCAGGATAGTGATCTGCAAGGCCTTCTGGCCGGATGAATCTTTCAATTCAAGACCGCCATAGTAATGCAGAATTTGACTATTTGCACCGGGCTCCATTCCATCAAAATATTCTTCTTGCGCTTCAAGGAGATGCAAGGATGGACGATCGAACAGCCATTGAAGTCTTCGATCAAGATCGGATGTCCCGCCAGAGCGCGCTAAAGGGACATATTCTTCGGAAGCATGAGGAACCGCAATGGGACTCACCAAGCCGATCGGAAAATAATCGTAGCCGCCTACGTCCGCGCAGCTCTTCGCATCAGCACAGCATACAAGGCCCGGTTCCCCAACGAAAAAAACGTCGGTCACTATAAAGGGGGATGCATCCGGTTTCTTGAAGACATCGTATTTGACCCGCATCTCGGTCCAATGCGGCGTCAAGGATTTTACGAGATTTTCCAAGTTCGGATCATAGTCCGTCTGCATTCATCTGCTCAATCAATGATTTGCAGCTCCAGGGTGAACCCGATCGAATCCATGACCATGATTTGCAAAGCCTTCTGGCTGGCTGGATCCGTCAATTCAAGGCCGCCATAATAACGCAGAATCTCAAAATTCGCGTTAGCTTCTGTCCCGTCATCGAATTCCTCTACAGCTTCGATCAAACGTAACGAGGGACGGTCGAAAAGCCATTGAAGCCTTTGGTCAAGATCTGATGTTCCGTTAGCCTTTGCAAAGGGGATATATTGATCAAAAGCACGAGGATTCGCGATCGGGCTCACTAGACCGATCGGATAATAATCATATCCTCCAACTTCTGTGCAGGTCTTCGCATCTTTACAGCATACTAAGCCGGGTTCGCCGATGAAAAACACGTCAGTAACAATGAAGGGCGAAGCATCTGGCTTTCTAAAGAAGTCGTACTTGACGCGCATCTCTTTCCAATGGGGAACAATCGTTTTTACTAGATTTTCCATCTCTTGATCATAAGCCGTCAGCATGCCTCACCTTCGCTTCCTATCGAAAATGAATAACTTCCATAGTTTTTGCGCCCATCGTAATGGGCCTCTCGATACGCACGCCGCCGTTCGCGTTGATACGAAGCTGCGTTCCATCAGGCACATGACTCCGGGTTACACCTCGCTCCGTAACCTCGGTCGTGACCGTTTGTCCACGCGTCAAAGCCTCAAACAATTTCTGCGCTTCATTCAACCCTCCAGGCAGATCAGTGTTGAATTTGCTACCCGAACCCCTGGCATGAAGTCCTAGCAACACATTTTTCGGCACCTCAGCCGGAGCCACCAACGGTTCAGGGGGCGGCCTGGGATGACCGTGCTCAACATCTTCCTGCGGCGTCGTCAGTCCGAGACGGCGTCGCTGTTCATAGGCGCGTTCATTTAAGTCTTCATGATCCGCGTCCCCCTTTTTGTCTTGCTCTGCAACGACCACTCCGTCTGATGCAGATCCTGAAGCGAAACGTCCATGATCATCACGCGGTTGGCCAGGATATTTAATGAGGTCGAGCGGCGCCGGATCGAGGCCAAGTTCCTTCATCAAATCGCGGGGCGTCCTCCCGCGATCAAGAAGATCTCCGGCGAGGTAGAGGCGATAGGCATCTTCCACATCGGCGAGCCGCGGCAGACCGGCCTGAGCCAAACGAATGTTGGCAAGCGCCTTGTCGCCAAGCTTCCAATATTCCGACGCTGCTTCGATAGGGTGCAGCACATGTGCTGAAACCGAGCGGCGACAGACGACTGAGAGCAGCGCTAAAACACGTTCTCTGTCGCTCTCACACGCGAGCAATGATGCGCCGTATCGATCCCGCGTCATCCGCGCGAGCACGGTCCCCGCACCGAAGACCAGCCCCGTCTGGTTGAGCTCGACTACCGAACAAAAAGCATTGGACGCGAGCCGTTCTTCAAATCGCTTTTCTAAGATGCCGTTTGGATGCACCGGTACCTCTGATGCAAAAGATCAGAGGAGGATGATAATGAGGTTGCCATTTCACGGCTAGAACAGAAAGGGAACATAAATCGGACGAGCGCCCGGTGTCAAGCGGGTTCGAACGGTGAAGCGCGCCTCAGTCTCTCGGCCCATCCGCCAGCCGCTTCAGATCGAACCCGGCGATGTCCTGCAGCAATTCGACAAAGGCCGTCGCGCCATAATCGGCGCTGGCCTCGCCCTTATCGGCTGAGGCCGCCGTCGCATCGCCCATCGCGCCCGCGCGTGACAAATCCTGGCTCATCCAGCCGAAGCCCGTCGGGCGTCCTGTGCGAAGCCATGCGAAATCGGCCTCGAAGGCCGCGCTTTCGGATGGAAAATTCTCCGCCGCTTCGCGCCGCACGAGATCGGGACGAAAGCTCAACATCAGCGAGGTTTCTATATCGCCCGCGTGAATGCCATGCAGCTTTTCGGCATCGGTAAAAAGCCCATCGGGATAGCCGAAGCGATGCCAGGTCGACATCACGACGAACATGCCGAGCTTGGCGCGCAATTCATGCGCGACAATATCGAGGATCGGCACATTGCCGCCATGCGCATTGGCGAGCACCAATTTGCGGCAGCCGGCGCGGTGAACGCATTCTCCAAGTTCGATCCAGGTCTGGATGAGGGTTGTGGCCGACAGGCTAAGCGTGCCCGGAAAATCATTATGTTCGATCGAAACGCCGATCGCCTGCACCGGCAGAAACAAAACCGGCAGATCGTCCGGCAGCCGCGCGATCACGCGGGCCAAATAGCCTTCGGTGATGAATGTATCGACGCCGAGCGGCAGATGCGGCCCATGCTGCTCGGTCGCGGCGACGGGCAGCACAGCGATGACCTCGGCCATATCGGCCGCCTGAAAATCGGTCCAGGTCATATCGGCCCAGAAGCGGGTAGGGAGTGCTGGCATCGATCTCTCTCGCGTCATTCGACACTATTTTGAAACATCGGTATCCTATCCGCAAATCCATGGCTTGAGATATGAGCCGTTCACCTTAACGGCCCAAAAGGACTGAAATGAACCGCCTGCTCGCCCATGCCGTCTTGTTCTCGGCCTTCCTGTGCTCTTCCGCTCCGGCTTTCGCGCTCGATAAAGTGACCTTCGCCACAAATTGGCGGGCGGAGGCCGAGCATGGCGGCTTCTATCAGGCCGTGGCCGACGGCACCTATGCCAAATACGGGCTCGACGTGACCATTCTGCAGGGTGGCCCGCAGGTGAACAACCGGCTTTTGCTGGCCGCCGGTCGCATCGATTTCGACATGGGCGCCAATATGATCCAGGCCTTCGACGCGGCGCAGCAGGGCATTCCGATCGTCGCGATCGCCTCGATGTTTCAGAAGGATCCGATCGTGCTCTTGTCGCATCCGGACGCGGGCTTCGACAAATTCACCGATCTGCCGAAGGCGACGGCCTTCATCGGCAAGGATGCGCTCGTCTCCGTCTATCAATGGCTGAAGGCGACTTACGGATTCAGCGAAGACAAGATCAAGCCCTATAATTTCAACGCAGCGCCTTTTTTGGCCGATAAGAATTCGATCGAGCAAGGCTATGCGACTTCCGAGCCTTATGAGATCGAACGCGAAGGTCATTTCAAGCCGAATGTCTTTCTGCTCGCCGATTACGGCTATGATTCCTATTCGACGACGATTGAAGCCCGCCGCGATCTGATCGAAAAAAATCCGGATCTTGTGCAGCGCTTCGTCGATGCGTCGATCATCGGCTGGTATCATTATATCTATGGCGACAATCATGCCGCCAACGCGCTCATCAAGAAAGACAATCCGGATATCAACGATGAGCTCCTCGCCTATTCCGTCAAGAAGCTGCGCGAGGCCGGCATTGTCGATTCAGGCGACTCGCTGACGCTCGGCATAGGTGCGATGACCGACCAACGCATGAAAAGCTTCTTCGACAAAATGGTGGCGGCGGGGCTCTTCAAACCCGATCTCGATTATAAGCGCGGCTATTCGCTGGTGTTCGTGAATAAGGGTGTCGGTCTTGATCAGAGGCCAAAGCCGTAGGGCAAATGAACAATGGTACGGCACGAACCCTTCTCCCGCTTGCGGGAGAAGGTGTCATGCGGAGCATGACGGATGAGGGGTCTCTCAGCCTGCAACCATCCCTCATCCGACCCGACTTCGTCGGGCCACCTTCTCCCGCAAGCGGGAGAAGGGACGCGCCATACCGTCGAAGCACCCCTTACATGATCCTTGCATCGCGGCGCTCATGACACAGAACCTGGTTGCCCTGCGCGGCGTCGGCAAGACCTTCAAGAACGGGACTTTGGCGCTGAGCGGGCTCGACCTCGATGTCGAAGCGGGCGAGTTTCTGACGCTGCTCGGGCCGTCGGGCTGCGGCAAGTCCACGATCCTGCGCCTCATTGCCGGTCTCGATAAACCGTCGGCGGGCGCGATCGAGCGGCCCTTTCCGGAGCGGATCGCCGAAATAGGCTTCGTGTTTCAAGAGCCGACGCTGATGCCTTGGGCGAGCGTCTTCGACAATGTCTATCTGCCGCTGCGCCTCAAAAAGGAAAGCCGGGCCAAGGCCAAATCGCGCGTGGAGGCCACCCTTTCGCTCGTCGGGCTTTCGGCCTTTGCAAAGGCCTATCCGCGCGAACTCTCGGGCGGCATGCGCATGCGTGTTTCGATCGCGCGTGCGCTGGTTTTGAAGCCGGCGCTTTTGCTGCTCGACGAGCCTTTCGCCGCGCTCGACGAGATCACGCGGTTTCGCCTGAACGACGATCTCATCCGGCTGAAACAGGAACTCGGGACGACCGTCGTTTTCGTCACCCATTCCGTCTATGAAAGCGTCTATCTCTCGACGCGCATCGCGATCATGGCGCCAAGGCCAGGCCGGATCGTGAAAGAGATTGCGATCGCGGCCGATCTGCCGCGCAATGAGAGCTTTCGCATGAGCGCCGCATATGGCGCGCTTTGCGTCGAAGCTTCCAAGAGCCTGCAGGCCGCCATGGCGCAGGGCGCCTATGGTGAGGAGGAGGCACGCTGATGTCCCAATCTCTGACCCGTTATGGCCCGCCGGTGATCGTCAGCCTTGTGGCGCTCGGCGCTTGGGAGGCGATCGTGCGGCTCGCCGATATCCCGCCCTATCAATTGCCGGCGCCGAGCCTGATCGCGACGACGCTCTATGTGGATCGCGCGACGCTTTTTGCGTCGCTGCTCGTCACCTTGAAGATCACCTTCGGCGCTTTGGCTGTCGCCGTTTTCGGGGGTGCGTTCCTTGCCGTGCTCTTTGCCCGCTGGACCTGGGTCGAGCGAAGCTTTTTGCCTTTCGCCGTGATCTTGCAGGTGACGCCGATCATCGCCATCGCGCCTTTGCTGCTCGTCTGGCTCGATGCCGGAACGGCGGTGCTGGTCTGCGCCTTTCTCGTCGCCTTCTTCCCGATTCTCGCCAATACGAGCGTCGGGCTCGCCTCCACCAATCATAATCTCGTCGATCTCTTCAAGCTGCACCATGCCTCGCCCTGGCAGGAGCTTGTCCTTTTGCGCATTCCGGCAGCCTTACCCTTTTTCATGACAGGCTTGCGCATCGGCGGCGGATTGGCGCTGATCGGCGCCATAGCGGCCGAACTCGCGGCGGGCGCGGCCGGGCAGAGCGCCGGGCTCGCCTTCCGCATCGTGGAAGCCGGCTACCGCGTAAACATCCCGCGCATGTTCGCGGCTCTGGCTTTGATCTCCCTGACGGGCCTCGCCATTTTCGCTGTTCTGTCGGCGCTCTCGACGCTTCTGCTCAGGCGCTGGCACGAGAGCGCGATCGACCGGGAGGAGGCTTGAAGCTGGCTGCGGATTTGGTCACAAAAATGTGCGGCCATTCAGGATGCCGATCCGGCATTATGGTCGATCATCACTGCGAGGGTTTTCGAAATTGTCCGAGTTCGACCTTTTGATGCCGGCATTCCTCACCGATTTCCTGGTGGATGGGCTTTCCAAGAACCACACGCTTCATAAGCTTTGGGAGGCGCCCGATCCGGCCGCCAAAATCAGCGCGGTCAAGGATCGCGTGCGGGCTCTGATCAGCGGCGGCATCGGCCGGTTCAAGGTGACGGCCGATTTCATCGCGCAATTTCCAAATCTCGAAGCCATCTTCCATATGGGCGTCGGCTATGATCTCGTCGATGCGGCCTATGCCGGCGCGCATGGGATCATCGTCACCAATACGCCGGGCGTCCTCGACGAGGACGTGGCCGACATCGCCATGGCGCTCCTGCTCGATGCGACGCGCCAGATCCCGCAAAGCGACGCTTTTCTGCGCTCAGGCAAATGGCTTACCGGCACGTATCCGCTGACCGCGACCTTGCGAGGCCGCACCATGGGCATTTTAGGTCTTGGCCGCATCGGCAAGGCCATCGCCAAGCGGGCAGAGGCTTTCGATCTGAAGATCGCCTATCACGGCCGCACGCAGCAGGCAGGCGTCGCCTATCCCTATTATGCGACCCCCATCGCCTTGGCCGCGGCCTGCGATGTCTTGATGGTCGTCGCGCCGGGCGGCGCGGAGACAAAGCATATTGTGAATAAAGCGGTGCTCGAAGCGTTGGGACCGGACGGCATTTTGATTAATGTCGCGCGGGGCTCGCTGGTCGACGAAGCGGCTTTGATCGAGGCTTTGCAGACAGGCAAAATTCTCGCCGCCGGCCTCGATGTTTTTGAGTTCGAGCCCAAGGTTCCGCAGGCTTTGATCGACTGCCAGAATACGGTGCTGCTGCCGCATGTCGGCTCGGCCACGCATTACACGCGCCAAGCCATGGCGCAGCTTGTCATCGACAATGTTGCGTCATGGACGTCGGGCAAGGGGCCTTTGACGCCGGTCGCGGAAACGCCTTGGCAGCGGCTGAATTAGGGCGGCGGCATCGATGTGAGCGTCATGCCCGGCCTTGTGCCGGGCATCCACGCGCAGACCTTGATCAACGATCGAAGAGGTGGAGAAGCGTTTAAACGTGGATGGCCGTGACAAGCACGGCCATGACACTGTTAAGTGGCCGCCAGATCATCCGGCGATTGGCGGTGCTACCGGATAATATCGAAGCTGTAATCGCTCATCGACGGTACGATGGAATTGTTGTCGATTTCGGCGAAGATCGTGTCGAGCAATTGGACGAGCACGTTCAACCCGCCCTGATATCCCCACAGCGGATAGCGGTGATGATGATGCCGGTCGAAAATCGGGAAGCCGATGCGGATTAGCGGCGTGCCCGTATCCCGGTGAAGATATTTTCCATAAGTATTGCCGATCAGGAAATCGACCGGCTCGGTGAAGAGCAGCGAACGCATGTGCCAGAGATCGCGATTGCCGTAGACATGGCAATTCGCACCGAAAGGCGAGGTGTCGAAGAGAGCTCGGACCTTTTCCTCCCACTCTTTGCCGCCGTTCGACGACAGAACGTGGACCGGTTCGGCGCCGAGCTCCATGAGGAAAGCCGCGAGGCCGAGGCAGAGATCCGGATCGCCGTAGATCGCGAATTTCTTGCCGTGAACATGCGCGCTCGAATCCGCCATCGCATCGACGAGGCGGCCGCGTTCCATGCGCAATTGATCGGGGATGGCCTTGCCCGTGACGCGCGAGATTTCGAGCAGAAGCCGGTCGGTCGCGCCGACGCCGACGGGGCAATTGAAGTTCAAGACATCCTGGCCATGCGCCTTGACGAAGGTCTGGGTCTTGATCGTGCTATATTCCTGCAGCGAGATCGTCGCTTTGGCGTTCAAAGCGGCGGCGGTCTGCTCGGCCGAGGTGCCGCCGTCGAACATGCGGAAGGTTCCGTCGGTCGGCGTGTCCCAGATGTCGCTATTGTCGGCGAGGATCGTGTAGTCGAAGCCCATCAAGTCGAAGATGCGCTTCAACTCGCGCAGATTGCCGACCGTATAGGGGTCGAAGCCGCCGATGAAATTGACGCTCTCGTCCGGCTCGCGCACGAGTTTGGGAACAGTGCCCGCTTTGCCATCCCAGAAATATTCCAAAATGCCCTTCAGCATATTGTCGTAGCCGGTGATATGGCTGCCGACGAAGGCGGGCGTATGCGCGAAGGGAATATTATAGTCCATCGGGACCGAGCCCTTTTCGCGCGCGGTCTTGATGAAGGCGTTGAGGTCATCGCCGATGACTTCCGCCATGCAGGTCGTCGAGACCGAGATCATCGCGGGCTTGTAAAGGTTGTAGGTATTGGCGAGCCCGTCGATCATATTGGTCAGGCCGCCGAAGACGGCGGCGTCTTCCGTCATCGAAGAAGAGACGCAGGAAGCCGGCTCCTTGAAATGGCGCGACAGGTGGCTGCGATAATAGGCGACGCAGCCTTGCGAGCCATGCACGAAGGGCATGGTGCCTTCAAAGCCCGACGAGGCGAAGACCGCCCCCAAGGGTTGGCAGGCCTTGGCCGGGTTCACCACCAGGGCCTCGCGGGCGAAGTTCTTCTCGCGATATTCGACAGTCTTGGTCCATTCCACGACCCGCTGGACTTCATCATCGGCAATCGCGTTTTCGAATTGCTTCTTCTTATTGGCCAGCATTTCCCTGTATTCGGGCTGTTTGAACAAGTCGAAATGGTCGAGTACGTAATCCGAATTCTGAGGCATGATGAAGTTCCAATCCTATACTTGAAGGGACATCCTGGTGTCAGAAGCGATGCGGGCGCTGAAGGGCGGTCTTTTCCTGATATTCGCGCGTCACAAAGGGCGCGTTTATCGAGCACCGCGCCGGTCGTAACGGCGTAGATCATTGATCGCTCGACGGTATCCGCCGGTTTTGGCGTAGTATGACTATATAGCGACTAACGCTGTTTTTTGGTCAAGTTACATCGCAAAATGTTATTTTTACTTCAAAAATTGACATTTTTGTTTAGTCTATTTCAAAATGTCGGATGTGTACTGTCGAATGAACTACATTGGTGCCGGCGTGGCGCCTCGTTTGAAGGTAAAATGACAGACGTGGCGTCGGCTTTGTGATCTTGCCTGCAAGTGCTCCGGTCCCGTCGGCGCGATTTCTGTGTCGATTTCGACAATCTTGTTATGGTTGGTACGAAAGCTGTGGACGTATCGGTTCATCTGTCGTTTTCAGGACGGGAAGAAACCGGACGCATCTGCGCGGAAAAAGCGGAGGGAAGGCGATTTGCCGCAAGGATTTTCGCGGGCTTTGCCGCAGCCGATTCCCTTTTTCGATTCCGATTCGATACGCCGCCCGCGCGGCGCGGCGTTAAATTGGAAAGGCAGGGCGCGGCGCTTTAGAGCATGCTGCGAAAAACTGTGCGCGGTTTTTCGCGCAAAGCATGCTCTACATTTTTGAATCTAGATCATCTTATCTGCTTTTAGGTGTTTCGACCTAAAAGCAGGATGATCTAGCCAAATCAGTCCGAATCACGTCATGACTGCCATGATCGAAGGGGTGAACCATGCGCAGGGTGCCGAAAGATCGAAACCTCTCGCCAAAAGCGCGGTCCCGCTTTTTGGGTCTGGGCCTCGCCTTCGGATTTTGGGTCGGGGCGGCGCATGCGGCCGCCGTTCTCGCAAATCCTATGGCGGCAGCCGGCCAATGGGACATCACGCTTGCCGATTCCAATCGTAGCTGCCGGATGACCTTACGGGCGGAGGCGGCGGGTTCTCCCGCGGTCACCATGCCGGCCGGCTGCAGGCGCGCTTTGCCCATCCTTGCCAATGTCGGCACGTTCGACATACCGCGCGCCGATCACATCGCTTTGGCGGATCAGGCCGGCAAGCCTGTCTTGGATTTCGCCGAGGATGGAAAGCTCTCCTTCATTGCCAATGGACCGGAAGGCGAGACCTATCATCTCGTCGCGATTTCGGGCCCCTTCGTGCAGAGCGAGCGCGTCGCGCAAGCGGCGCCCAAGCCGCCGGGCTTCCAGACGGTCGAGACCAAACCGGCCGAGTCGGGCGCCATGCCGAGCCGCATCACCTCGGCCATGAAACCCGGCGATCTCGCCGGCCGCTATGCCGTGCTGCGCGATGATAATAAAGACACGGGCTGCATGATCACGCTCGACGACAAGGCGCGCGCGGCCAAGGGCGGCTTCAGGGCGACGCTGGCGCCAGCCTGCCGCGATCAAGGCATCGTCATCTTTGATCCCATGGGATGGCAGCTCTTGGGCGGACGGCTGGTGCTCACCGCGCGCAAGGGTCACACGACCCATCTCGATCTGCAGCAAAACAGCACCTGGGCCAAAGACCCGAAAGAGGGCAAGGGTCTCAGCTTGAAGAAGCTTCAATAAGCCTTCGAACGGTCCACGCCGCCCGCATCCGAAACGGGGCGCGCGTCTCGAAGCATGAGGGTTTCAAGCATGGCCTTGTCAACGGACATCCGGCTCCGCAAATCCCTGATTTGATTCGACGGCAAAGTGCTTTAGTGTGCGCTGCCGCGAAGCCTGCTTGCAGGCAGAGCGGGATGAGGAAAAGTGTAAGCGGTTTTCCGCCCGCATCCCGCTCTAGGTTTTAAAATCGATCACGTTCATGATTTTTGATTGATTTGATCAAAAATCATGGTGATCTTCCGCGTTTCCAGATCTTTAGGGAACAAAATGTCCTCTGCCGAACTGCCGGCCACGGAGCCGCTTTCCTTTTTCGAGGCCCTCGCCCGGGCGAATGCCTGGCCGTTCGAAGAAGCGCGCAAGCTCGTCAAAAAGATCGAGCGCACAGGGCAGACGGAAGTTTTGTTCGAGACCGGCTATGGCCCCTCGGGTCTGCCGCATATCGGCACGTTCGGCGAAGTGGCGCGCACGACAATGGTGCGCCACGCCTTTCGCGTGCTGACCGAAGATAAGATCAAGACGCGTCTTCTGGCCTTCTCGGACGATATGGACGGCTTGCGCAAGGTGCCGGACAATATCCCTAACAAGGAGCTTGTCGCAGCGCATCTCAACAAGCCGCTGACGCAGGTGCCCGATCCCTTCGGCACGCATCCGAGTTTCGGTGCGCATAATAATGCGCGTCTGCGCGGCTTCCTCGACGCCTTCGGCTTCGATTACGAATTTGCCTCCTCGACCGAATATTATACGTCGGGCCGCTTCGATGCGGCGCTGCTGCGCCTGCTTCAACGCTACGAAGAGGTGATGGCGATCATGCTGCCGACCTTCCGGCAGGAGCGCGCCGCGACCTATTCGCCCTTCCTGCCGATTCATCCGCAGACCAATATCGTCATGCAAGTGCCGATCGATGCGACGGATGCCGCGGCCGGCACCATCACCTGGCACGATCCGGAGACGAACGAGGTGTTCGTCACCAAAGTCACGGGCGGCGCCTGCAAGCTGCAGTGGAAGCCCGATTGGGCGATGCGCTGGTATGCGCTTGGCGTCGATTATGAAATGGCGGGCAAGGATCTGATCGAGTCGGTCAAGCTCTCCGGCCAGATCGTCAAGGCGCTCGGCGGCGTGCCACCGGAGGGCTTCAATTATGAATTGTTCCTCGACGACAAGGGTCAGAAAATCTCGAAGTCGAAGGGCAATGGCCTGACGATCGATGATTGGCTGACCTATGCCAGCCCCGAGAGCCTGTCGCTCTTCATGTATCAGAAGCCGACGGCTGCGAAGCGGCTCTATTTCGACGTCATCCCGCGCACGGTCGATGATTACCTGGGCTTTCTCGAAGCCTTTCCGCGCCAGGACATCAAGGAACAATTGGGCAATCCGGTCTGGCACATTCATTCGGGTGCACCGCCCGCGCCCGAAGTGCTGCAGACTTCGGCCGATGGCAAAGGCACGACGATTTCATTCGGCATGCTTTTGAATCTCGCGACCGTTGCCAATAGCGAAGATCCGCAAGTTCTTTGGGGCTTTTTGCGCCGCTACGCGCCGAGTGTGACGCCGCAGACGCATCCGCGCCTCGACAGGCTCGTGACTTATGCGGTGCGTTATTTCCGCGATTTCGTGCGGCCTGCGAAGGTCTATCGTGCGCCGGATGAGGTCGAGCAGGAGGCCTTGCAAAAGCTCTCCGACATGCTCGGCCGCCTGCCAGAGGGTGCGAGCGCCGAAGCGATTCAAACCGCGCTTTACGATCTCGCGCGGCCGATCCCGCGCTATCAGGATTTGAAAGCAAAGGGCGCGACGCCGGAGCGGCCCGGCGTCTCCAACGAATGGTTCAACATGCTCTATGCCGTCCTGCTCGGCGAAAGCCGAGGGCCACGCTTTGGCAGTTTCGTCGCGCTTTACGGCATTAACGAAACTCAGGCATTGATCGGCGAAGCCTTGAGCGGCGAACTCGTCTCGCGCCACGCGGCGGTTGCGTGAATAAGCGGTTAAAATCGAGCTTTTTTGGCCCCGATTAACGTTAATTGGTAGGGTTAAGCCCCTTTTAACCCGTTTCCGGCATCTTCCTTCATCATGTCAGAGCTCACGCCATAAGGCTTCGTTCGAGCTTCAGAAGGGGATGATCGTTATGGCCAGTTTGAAAGCCACCCTTTGCGCGGGTGTTATCGCTCTTGGTGCGGCCGACCTTGCTCAGGCGGCCGACCTTCTACCACCGCCTCCGCCGCCGCCGGAACCCGTCGCTTTCGGCAACTGGTACATCCGCGGCGATGTCGGCGTCGGCATCAGCAATCTCTCAAGCCCGCGTTCGACCTTGAACCCGTTCAATCCGGCGGGAGGCCCGGCACCGGTCATTGCGCGCGTCGGAACCAATATTGGCGACGCGGCGATTGCCGGCGTCGGCTTCGGCTACCAATTCAACAATTGGATCAGATTCGACGCCACTGGCGAATATCGCACCTCGGCCGCCTATCGGGCGGTCAATACATATACGGCCTTCTGCACCGGCGCGAACTTCTGCCAGGATTCCTATACGGCCAATGTGGCGTCCGGCGTCTTCCTCGCCAATGCCTATATCGACATCGGCACCTGGTATGGCGTGACGCCTTTCGTCGGCGCCGGTGTCGGCGGTGCGATCCATAAGTTCAGCGGGCTGACGGATATTGGGCTTGGCAGCGGTTTCTCATCAGATCGCAACATAAACACCCTCGCCTGGGCGGCGATGGCCGGTCTCGATTTCAACATCACGCCTAATCTGAAGCTCGAAATCAGCTATCGCTATCTCGATATGGGCAAGCTCACGAGCGGTCCGATCAGCTGCGGAGCGCTCGGCGGGTGCTTCTTCGAAAGACAGTCCTTCAACCTTGCTTCGAACGATGTGCGGATCGGCTTCCGCTATATGTTCGCTGATCCTGGGCGTCCGGTGCCGCCGCTCATCGCCAAATATTGAAGCTCGCTTTCATCCGAAGACATTCATTTGAAGATATCGATCGGCGGGCCTCTGGCCCGCCGATTTGTTTTGCGCTGCTTCTTACCGAAAGCTCGAGCGTTTCAGCATTCCATGCGGCATGAGCATGCGCCGTTAAAAATTGCGAACCGCTTCTTATGGTTAAGTGGTGCTTAAGAAATAACGTTCACAATTCCTTTCAATCGAAAGCTCCGGTTACGCGTCGATCACGATGAAACGTGATCGATTCAAAAGTTTAGAGCGGGATGCGGGCGGAAACCGCTGCACATTTTTCCCCGTCCCGCTCTAGAGGCTTTCAGTCAAAGGGATAGACGATGTCGAAATGGGGACATGCGATGAGAGCCGCCGGGTTTGGCGCGGCAGCCTATGCATGCGCAGGTGTATCCGCCGGTATCGCCGCCGACATGCCTCTCTTCAACGAAGAACCGACGCCTCAGACAAAGGTTGAATTTGGCACCGGCTGGTATATTCGCGGCGACCTCGCTTACGCAAACGATTCGCTGCCGCCTATCCTTCCGGATTTGTCGATAGTCTCAACCGCAAGGCAATCAACCTTTAGCGCGGGCCTCGGCATGGGCTATAAATTCAACAATTGGATCCGCGCGGATCTCGTTGGCGATTACCGTCAACCGAATAAGGCGAGTGGTCCGATTGACACGAGGATCTGCACGACACAGCTAACGACAATCGCCAATTTTCCGACGGTAACCGCTAGCGATCTATGCAACGCGCAGGGAGCGGGAAGCGTGTGGCGATGGGATTTGCTGCAGAATGTCTATTTTGATCTAGGCACATGGTACGGGTTGACGCCTTATGTCGGCGCGGGCGCCGGTTTGAGCTTCACGCAAGCGAAGAGCACAATCAACTGGTTTATGAGCAATGGCCTACCTTACCATGTGAACACGGACGGATTCTATTTCAACTGGGACAGCGCCACGCAGAACGTAACTTATCAATTCGCCTGGGCGCTCATGGCAGGTGTCGCTTATCAATTGACCGATAATGCCTTTCTTGATTTTGGCTACCGCTATGTCAATCTCGGCACATACACGACGACATCCGGTATCACTGGCCTGGTCACGAAAAAGAGAGACGATGTTCAAGAATTCCGTTTCGGCGTGAGATATATGATCGACGGAATGGGTTCTCTTATGTAGCGGGTCGTCACAAAAGCACGAGGCCGACGCGTAACTTGCGCATCAAGCGCGACTGACTGGCTGGGCACTAAGGATGAGACGATGACGCTGAAAGCGCCGCTCGTGCGGCCGGCCGATCCGCGTTTTTCCTCCGGCCCCTGCGCGAAACATCCAGGCTGGAGCCTTCAATCTCTTAAGGATGCCTATCTCGGCCGCTCGCATCGAAGCCAGACCGGCCGCGCCAAATTGAAAGAGGCGATCGACCTCACCCGTGAGATCTTGGGCGTGCCGGCCGATTATCGCATCGCGATTGTGCCCGGTTCCGACACGGGTGCGATGGAACTGGCGCTCTGGTCTTTGTTAGGTCCGCGCGGCATCGACGTGCTCGCCTGGGAGGCCTTTGGCGAGGTTTGGGCAAATGACATTGCCACGCAGTTGAAGCTTCAAAACAGCCGCGTCTTGCGGGCGCCTTATGGCGAGATCGCCGATCTTGCGGGCGTCGATTTCGAGCATGACGTAATCTTCACTTGGAACGGCACGACCTCCGGCGTGCGGGTGCCTGACGGCGATTGGATCGCGGCCGACCGCAAGGGCCTTACCATTTGCGATGCGACCTCTGCTGCCTTCGCGCAGAAGCTCGATTGGGCGAAGCTCGATGCCGTCACCTTTTCCTGGCAGAAAGCGCTTGGCGGCGAGGCGGCCCATGGCATGCTCGTTTTGAGCCAGCGCGCGGTCGAACGGCTGAAGAGCTATGTGCCGCCCTGGCCGCTGCCGAAGCTCTTTCGGCTGGTCTCGGACGGCGTTTTGAACGAAGAGATTTTTGAGGGCTGGACCATCAATACGCCGTCGATGCTTTGCGTCGAAGATTATCTCGCAGCCCTGCACTGGGCGAAGGAAATCGGCGGTCTTCCAGCGCTCATCACACGGGCCGACGCCAATGCGAAGATCCTATCCGATTGGGTGATGCGGACGTTGTGGATCGATTTTCTCGTTCGCGACGAAAAGGTCCGCTCCAACACGAGCGTCTGCTTGAAAATTGCCGATCCGGCCGTTGCCGCGCAGTCGAGCGATGCGCGGGGGCGCTTCACGAAAGCCATGGTCGATCTTCTCGAACAGGAGAAGGCCGCCTTCGATATCGGCGCCTATCGCGATGCGCCGCCCGGCCTGCGGATATGGTGCGGGCCGACGGTCGAGGCAGGCAATCTCGAGGCCCTGACGCCTTGGCTCGACTTTGCCTTCGAGACGATCAAAGCCACACCATAAGACCCGCTCTTAATCGATAGAGACGAGCCGTCCCGCGCCATTGCCGGGCGGCCTCGATGACCGTTTGCGCTTCTCGCGAAGCGATCAAACGTTGCGTCCGGCTGAATGCAAACCGATCGGTCGCAGATCGATATACACACTGCTCAAATATTCAATGGATTGAATAAGATGCATAAGCACAACTGCCGTAAATGTAGAAAACAAATACATGGCATAAGGCTATCTACCTAAAATAATTTTTCGAAACACGCCACTGTGAAGCTTTCTATTAACTTTCTTACATTCAAATTTAACAAATGAAACGACCAATATGGTCAGTAAAAAAGCAGCTATATTATGCATCGTAATGCATGAATTTGCGTCAATTCAATATCGTTATTTGAGCGACGCTACGGAAATCAGGCTTTCGGGGGAATGATCATGTTCGGTTTTAATATCGGTTCCGTATCAGACTCGAACAGGGTCCTTCAGGCTCTCGGCCGGTCGCTTGCCATCATCGAGTTCGATCCGACTGGGAAAATTCTCACGGCGAACGAGAATTTCTGCAACGCGCTCGGCTACAGCCTGTCCGAGATCAAGGGGCAGCATCACAGCATGTTTGTCGACCCGGATTACGTGCACAGTCCGGATTATAAAGCCTTCTGGGCGAAGCTCGGCCGCGGCGAGTTCGATGCGCGCGAATATAAACGCATCGGCAAGGGCGGCCGCGAGGTTTGGATTCAGGCCTCTTACAATCCCGTGAAAGATGACAAGGGCACCGTCATCAAGGTGGTCAAGGCGGCGACGGTCATCACCGAGGAGAAACTCAAGAACGCCGAATTCGAAGGCAAGCTCAGCGCGATCTCGCGCGTGCAAGGCATCATCGAATTCACGCCGCGCGGCGAGGTCATTACCGCGAATGAGAATTTTCTCAGCGTCATCGGCTACCATCTCGACGAGATCAAGGGCCAGCATCATCGCATGTTCGTCGAGCCGTCCTATGCCCAATCGGCCGATTACCAGGAGTTCTGGAGGAAGCTGAACAGCGGCGAATATGTCGCCGCCGAGTTCAAGCGCATCGGCAAAGGCGGCAGAGAAGTCTGGATTCAGGCCTCCTACAATCCGATCTTCGATCTGAACAAGAAGGTGACCAAGGTCGTCAAATTCGCGACCGACGTGACCGATCGCGTGCGGGCCGTGAACGAGATCGCGGGCGGGCTGGCGCAGCTCGCCGACAACAATCTCGAACGCCGCCTCGACACGGCATTCATTCCGGCTTTCGAGCCGCTCCGCATCGATTTCAATCGCTCGCTCGAGAAGCTGCAATCGACTCTGATGCGGATCGCCGACAGTACCGACACGATCCAGTCGGGCACGTTCGAAATATCGACGGCCTCCGACGATCTGTCGCGCCGCACCGAACAGCAGGCGGCGAGCCTCGAGGAAACCGCGGCCGCGCTCGATGAAATCACCGCGACCGTGAAGAAATCGGCCGACGGGACAAGCCATGCGCGGCAGGTCGTCGCCTCTGCCGACGAGGATGCCAAAAAAAGCGCCTTGGTCGTGCGGCAAGCGGTCGACGCGATGGATGCGATCGCCAAATCCTCGCAGCAGATCAGCCAGATCATCGGCGTCATCGACGAGATTGCGTTCCAGACCAATCTGCTCGCGCTGAATGCCGGCGTCGAGGCCGCGCGGGCTGGCGATGCGGGCAGAGGTTTCGCCGTCGTCGCATCTGAAGTGCGCGCGCTTGCCCAGCGTTCGGCGGAAGCGGCCAAAGAGATCAAAGGTCTGATTTCGGCATCGACCACGCAGGTGGATCATGGCGTGAAGCTCGTCGCCGAAACCGGCAAATCGCTCGAGCGGATCATGACTCAGGTGGCCGAGATCAACGAAGTCGTCGGAGAAATCGCAGCCGGCGCCAAGGAGCAGGCGATCGGGCTTGCCGAGGTCAACACCGCGATCAATCAGATGGACCAGGTGACGCAGCAGAATGCGGCGATGGTCGAGGAATCGACGGCGGCCAGCCATTCGCTGTCTTTGGAAACCGAGCAATTGTCCAATCTGATCGGCCAGTTCAAGATTGGCCGAAAAGACGTGAAACCCATGCGCCGCGAGCCGCAAAGAGCCGTGTCGCACGCGATGCGGCCAGCCGCTAAAGCGCCGGCCGGAGCCAGTGGCGCGCGCAAGCTTCAGTCAAAGCCCGCGCATGGCATGCTTAAGGCCGTGGTGAACGGCGCGCCGGTGAGCGAGGACGCGAGCTGGGAGGAGTTCTGAGACCAGCCGGGCGGCAAATGATCTCGGATGAGGTGCGGCTCGCGTGGCGGAGCCAGAACAACAGGTCAACTAACATGTCAGATTTTGGCAAGACAGACGGCGCGGCGACCCGCGAAATGGTCACCTTCCTGGTTGGCACCCAGGAGTTCTGCATCGACGTTATGGTGGTGCGCGAAATCCGCGTGTGGGCGCCGGCGACGCCGGTCGCGCATGCGCCGGGCTTCGTGTGCGGCGTGATCAACCTGCGCGGCACCGTGCTGCCGATCATCGATTTCGCGGCGCGACTTGGCCTCAAGCCGACGGAGCCGACGACCCGCCACGCGATTCTGGTCGTGCAGATCCGCGATCAGACGATCGGCCTGCTCGTGGAAGGAGTCTCGGAGATTCTGACGATCAGCCAGGACATCATTCAGCCGACGCCGGACGTCGCCTCGCAGGCTGCCAAGGATTTTGTCAGCGGCATCATAGCCACGGAAGGTCGCATGATCAGTCTGATCGCGCTCGACGCCATCCTGCCGCACGATGAAATGGCGGCTTAGGTTATGAACTCATAAAAGCGGGTTGGGTGCACCCTCTCCCAGAGGGAGAGGGTGGCTGCGAAGCAGCCGGGTGAGGGGTTACGGTCTCATCCGAAATAGGCTGTAACCCCTCATCCGGCCGGCTCTGCCGGCCACCTTCTCCCACGGGGAGAAGGAAGCGCGCTCAATCTTTGAGCATGAAATCACATCAGCTTATTGAACCCGCATCCCAGCCTAACCCTCTCTCGTGCGGGGGAGAAGATTTGCCCCCTTGCTGATGATTTAGCCGCTATTCCGCAAGCCCGCCGCGATGCCGTTGATCGTCAAATGAATGCCTTGCTGCACTTCCGGCAGAGTGTCGCCGGAGCGGAAGCGCTTGATCAAGGCGATCTGCAGATAGTTCAGGGGCTCGATATAAGGCAGACGGCCGTGGATCGAGTCGAGAAGCATCGGGTCGCTTGCAAGAAGCTCCGTCGCGCCGGTCGATTCCAGTACCCAATCATGCGTGCGCTGCCATTCGTCCTTGATGCGCCCGAAGACCGTCTGGCGGAGTTCCAGATCTTCGACCAGTTCGGCATATCTTTCGCCGATATCCATGTCTGATTTCACCAGAACCATTTCGAGATTGGCGACGGTGGTGCGGGCAAAGCGCAGCTTTTGATACATGTCGCGCAGCAGCGGACGATCTTCCGGATGTTCGCGCATATGATCTTCGACGGCGGTACCGAAGCCGTACCAGGCCGGCAGCATCACGCGCGACTGCGCCCAGGAAAACACCCAGGGAATGGCCCGCAAGGCTTCGATGCTCGAGACCGCGCTCGCCGAACGCGACGGCGGCCGCGAGCCGATATGCAGATTGGCGATTTCGAGGATCGGCGTCGCTTGCCGGAAATAGGTGAGGAAATTCGGCGTCTCGTAGACGAGCCCGCGATAGGCGGCGTTGGCGCGCCGGCTCAGCGCCTCGAACAATGCGTTGAACCGTTGCGAGTCCGTGCGCGGCAGAAGGGTCGCCTGCACCGTGGCGGCCATGAGCGTATCGAGATTATGCTGGCAGAGCTCCGGCGTCCCATATTTACTTTCGATGACTTCGCCTTGCTCGGTCACGCGGATACGGCCTTCGACCGAATGATTGGGCTGGCCCAAAATAGCGTCGATGTTCGAACCGCCGCCGCGCCCGACGGCGCCGCCGCGGCCATGGAAGAGCTGCGGCTTGATTCCCTTGCTGGCGTAAAGCGCGATCAGACGTTCGGTTGCCTGCCGCAATTCCCAGACGGAGGTCAGATAGCCGCCGTCCTTGTTGCTGTCGGAATAGCCGAGCATCACTTCCTGCACATAGCCCTGCGCCCTTACGATCGAGCCTGCGAGCGGCAGAGCGAGGAAATCCGACATGATGCGATCGGCATGACGCAGATCGTCGATCGACTCGAAAAGCGGCGAGACCATCAGAGCGGAATGGGGCTCGAGGCCGCCGGTAAAGAGCCCGACTTCCTTCAAAAGCACGAAGACTTCGAGAATGTCGGAGGCATCGCTCGCCTTCGAAATCACGTAATTGGCGATGGCGGCGGCGCCGAGCTTTTGGTGAATCTTCGCAGCCTCGCGCACGATGGCGAGTTCCGACGTCGTCTCGGCGCCATAGGTCAGGAAACGCGAATGCAGAAGCCTTTGATGCGAAAGTTCTTCGCAGAGCAGGGCGCAGCGGGCGGTCTCGTCGAGTGCGAGATAATCGTGATGTACGCCACCTTTGGCGAGAAGTTCGGCGACGACGCGCTCGTGCACTTCGGCATTCTGACGCAGATCGACCGTGAAGAGATGGAAGCCGAAACAGGTCGCGGCGCGGATCAACATGCCGAGCCGTCCGTCGGCGAGACGTGCGCCGCGATCGGCGCGCAGCGAGGCGTCCACGGTGTTGAGATCGGCGAGGAGATCCGCGACATCGACATAGGCGGGCGCGGTGACGCGCGGCAGGCGTGCCGGCGGCTTACCGACGAGACGAAGCCGTGTCGCCGCGAGCCGCGCATAAATATAGGTCAGTGCGCGGCGATAGGGTTCGTCGCGGCGATGGTCGGAGCAATCGCCGGAGGCATCGGCCAGAGCCTGAAGTTCGGGTGTCACCGGAACCAGCGTGACGCAGGTCGAGAGCTCACCGCCGAGACGGTGCAGCTCATGCAGATAATGATCGAGAATGAATTGCGATTGCTGATCGAAGGCGAAGACCAAAACCTCCGCCGTCACCAGCGGATGGCCGTCGCGATCGCCACCGATCCAGGAGCCGAGCCGCAGGACGGCCGGCAGGCGGTCGACTTGCAGCAGTTTTTCCCAGGCCCGGTAGAGCTGCGGCATGACCGGCAGAAATGTCCGCGCGAAAGTGGCGATGATGTTGAGGATTTCGTCCTGGACCGCGATGCGCTTCGGGCGCAGCAGGCGCGTTTGCCACAGGCCGGTGATTTCGGCGCGCAATCGATCTTCGAGCGCATCGATCTCTTGCGGCAGAGCCGTTTCGATCTGCGCCGCGAGCGCGGCGACGGCCGTTTCCCGCTCGATGATGCAGCGGCGGCGGACTTCCGTCGGATGCGCCGTCAGCACCGGCGAGATCAGGCCTTGTTCGAAAAGCGCGATGACGGAATCGCGCTTGACGCCATTCTCGGCCAGCGTGCGGATGGCTTCCTGCAATCCGTCCGAATGGGCGTCCGCGGTATTGCGCAACGAACGGATGAGATGGCGGTCTTCGGCGATGGTGACAAGATGCAGAAAATAGGTGAAGGCCGTGACGAATTTCACGACCTCTTTGGGCGCGAGCTTATCGAGCATCGTATCGACGCCGGCATCGACCTTATGTTCGCGGAAAGTCGCGACCGATCCTCTGCGGATCGCTTCGATTCGGGAAAATAGATCCTCGCCCTCTTGCTCACGGATGACATCGCCCAAGAGGCGGCCGAGGCGGCGCACTTCTGTGCGGAAAACCGCGGCTTCCGCTTCGTTACGTTCAGAGGCAGGCGTCACGAGTTTGGCTTGGAGCATAGGCTAAGCAGCTTTCAATTCGACGGATGAAATCCCGATCAAGGCTTCGCTGATCGCGCAAGCCTATCTGCTGGTCGCTTTTAAATCTTGGAACAACGCATGCGAATGACGAAGAGACGCATGCATATTTCCATGAAAGGCCTCTGACAGAGGCGAACTCCGTGTAGAAAAGCCAATGTTTTGACAAGGTCAAGCGGCGAGTTTGGCATGCCAGTGCGAGCGTGCTTTACTGCCGCGACTGCGACGATCAGGGCCTTGCGGGCTCGCAGCCGGACGCGCTGTGTCTGGCTTTCTTGCAAAAATGACCCATAAAAGGCGCGGCAAGCCAGATCCGCGCCGCGATGGTTTTGAATTTGCTTGGCGGGTATCAAGGACGAAGATGAAGGCTTGAGGCATGAGCGCCAGGCTCAAACGCCAGTTCGATTGCTACGATCGGCTGCCCCCGCAATTGCGGGAGATGCTGGCGAATGCGAATTTCGACAATGACGCGACTATGTTCGCGGAAGCGCTTGATGTGGGCATTTCCGCCGATCTCCTGCGCTCGCGTTTCATGTCGGAGGAAGCCAAGCGCCTGCCGGTCGATAATTATGTGATGTATGGGCCGGAACATCCGGGTTCGGCGAAAAGCGTCCAGGACGCCCAGCTCAAATATTTCCACTACACGCTTCGCCGTTATTTCTGGTGGAGCAAGGTCTAACCAAAACCGTCTCTTAAGACGGTGGCTGGGACATTTTCCAGGTCATATCGGGTGTTTTCCAGTCTCGACCAAATGGCTTGCGTGCCTTTGGAAGATGTTGGAGGCGCGATCGCGTCATATGCACGGGCCAAGTACAAAATAGGAATTGACTATATTTAAGTCTTATAGCAATGACTCTTTGGATGAGCGAAGGTTGCGCAACTATATTGTAATAAATCTAAAACATCACAAATATAGAGCGTTTATAAACAGAAGTTAAAATGACGTCGGGGGCATGCATGCGCTTTTTGAGTCAAACGGGACGTGTCATCGTGGCGGCCTTTGGACTTGCCGGCCTCCAATCCCAGGCATGGACGGCACCGGCCGCCGTGCCGCCGGCTGGCACGGCCGCAAAACCCAGTTTCGTGGCGCCGCGCGCCATCCCATCCTCCGCCATGAAAAATTGGCCGGTCTATCCGCCAGCGGCGCGCCAGGCGCATCGCGAGGGCGTCGTTCTTTTGAGTGTGAAGATCTCGGCGCAGGGTGCGCCGCTCGATGTCAAACTGGCGAAGAGCAGCAGCTTCCCGGACCTCGACGCAGCGGCAGTCGCTGCCGTGCGGAATTGGCAATTCACGCCAGCGACGAGCGACGGCGCGGCTATTGAGACCACCGTCAATCTGCCGATCAATTTTTCGCTGAAGACAGCGGAGAAGCCGCAACCGGCGCAGGTTCAGGACAAACCAAAGCCGAAGCCGAAGGTCGCGCAGCACAAGCCCGCGGCGAAGCCGAAGGCTAAAGCCGAAGCGCCGAAGCCGGATGATGCAAGCCCGCCCGCGGAGCCGCCTGCCAAGGAAGCGAATTAGCGCGCACCATGTTTACGGCTCCGCCGCTGCGATCGCTTCCAAGATCAGCTTGCGCATCTCGACTTTTTCTTCGTCGCTGATGAGAAACGGCCGCTCGGTGAAAATATGCGAGCGGATCAAGGCGCCTCCCGCCTGCAGAGTACGGATCGTATCGCGGATGCGCTGCACCGGCACCTCTTCGCCGTTCTCGCTGCCGCTGACATATGTCGGCACGGCGAGAAGCCCGCTGCCGGGGCGTTTGCCGATGGCCGTATGATCCATGAGACCGCCGGTCAGGATCATGAGCCCGCCATAGGATTTCGGATTGCGCACCAAAAACTCGGACAAGATGCAAGCGCCTTCGGCAAAGCCGCCGAGCAGAATGCGGTCGAGCGCTATGCCTTTGCCGCGAATGGTTTCGAGCAGGCTCGAGACATGCGCGATCGCTTCATTGACCTGCGGCTGGTTGTCCTCGAAGGGCTCCAGAAAGCTCTTCGGATACCAGCTGCCGTCCGGCGCGCGCGGCAGGATATAGCGCACATCGGGGCAGCCGAGACCCATGGCAAGCGAGCCCATCTCTTCGGGCGTCTGACCTCCCCCATGCAGCAGCATGACGACGGCATCAGGTGCCTTTCCGTCGGGCTTTGCCCAATCGGCACCCAGTTCAAGCGGTTCGGCGAAAGCCATGGGACTCATCACTCGCGGACGTTACTGCGCCGCCTCGTCTTGCTGCGAATCGCCTTTGCTGCCGTTCAAGGCTTCGGGGCGCGGCATCGAAATAATATTATAGCCGCCATCCACATAATGGATTTCGCCTGTCACCGCACGCGACAAATCCGACAGAAGATAAAGCGCGGCGCCGCCGACATCGGCGATGCTGATTTCGCTTTTGAGCGGCGCATGCGTCTTCTGGAAATTGAACATCGCGCGGGCATCTGTAATCCCCGCTCCGGCTAGGGTCCGCACGGGACCAGCGGAGATCGCATTGACCCTAATACCGTCGGCGCCGAAATCGGCGGCGAGATAGCGCACGCTTGCCTCCAGCGCCGCTTTGGCGATCCCCATGACGTTGTAATTGGGCATGACGCGGGTGGCGCCGCCGAATGTGAGCGTCAAAAGCGCGCCGCCTTGCGTCATCAAGGGCGCCGCGCGCTTCGCGATCTCCGTGAAGGAAAAGGCCGAGATCACCATGGTGCGGGTAAAATTCTCCCGCGTGGTATCGGCGTATCGGCCCTTGAGTTCGGCGCGGTCCGAATAGGCGATGCAATGAACCACGAAATCGAGCCGGTCCCAGCTTTTGGCGAGCGCCGCGAAGACCGTGTCCTGCGATGCGAGATCCTCGACATCGCAGGGCATCACCAGAGTCGAGCCGAGCCCTTTGGCGAGCGGCTTCACACGCTTGGCGATGGCCTCGCCCTGATAGGTGAAGGCGAGTTCGGCGCCTTGATCGGCCAAAGCCTTCGCTATGCCCCAGGCGATCGAATGATCGTTCGCGACGCCCATGATGAGGCCGCGCTTGCCCTCCATCAATCTTGTGCCGGTCGAAGGTGCCGCTGTCTCAGGCATCGAGATGTTTGAAGACGAGGGACGCATTGGTGCCGCCGAAACCGAAGGAATTCGACAAAACCGCGCCGAGCTTCACATTGTCGCGGCGGGCGCGCAAAATGTTCATGTCGGCGAAGGCCGGGTCAAGTTCCTCGATATTGGCGCTTTCGGCGATGAAGCCGTTCTGCATCATCAGCAGGCAATAGATGGCCTCCTGTACGCCGGTCGCGCCGAGCGAATGGCCGGTGAGCGATTTGGTCGCCGAGATCGGGGGACATTTCTCGCCGGGGCCGAAAACCTCGCGGATCGCTTCGATCTCCCTGAGATCGCCGATCGGCGTCGAAGTCGCATGCGGGTTGATGTAGTCGATCGGGACTTTCAAATCTTCAAGCGCCATCTTCATGCAGCGCACGGCGCCTTCGCCGGACGGCGCCACCATGTCGTGCCCGTCGGAAGTCGCGCCGTAGCCTGCGATCTCGCCATAGATCTTGGCGCCGCGCGCCTTGGCGTGGTCGAGATCCTCCAAGACGACGACGCCGGCGCCGCCGGCAATAATGAAGCCGTCGCGGTTTTTATCGTAGGCGCGGGAGGCGACGGTTGGCCGGTCGTTATAGGACGACGACATGGCGCCCATGGCGTCGAACAGAACCGACAAGGTCCAATCCAATTCCTCGCAGCCGCCGGCAAACATCAGATCCTGCTTGCCATATTTGATCATCTCATAGGCGTTGCCGATGCAATGATTGGAGGTCGCGCAGGCCGACGTGATCGAATAATTGACGCCCTTGATCTTGAACCAGGTGCCGAGCGTGGCGGACGGCGTCGACGACATGGCTTTCGGCACGGCGAAGGGGCCGATTTTCTTCGGGCCTTTGGTGCGGGCCGTATCGGCCGCTTCGACCAGCGTGCGCGTCGAGGGGCCGCCCGATCCCATGATGATGCCGGTTCGCTCGCTCGAGATTTCTTCCGGCGTAAGGCCCGCATCGAGAATCGCCTGATCCATTGCAACATGGTTCCAGGCCGTGCCGCCGCCATGGAAGCGCATGGCGCGCCGGTCGATCATGGGCTCGGGATCGAGCGTGGGCGCGCCATGGACTTGGCAGCGAAACCCGAGTTCGGCATAGCGATCAGCCTTTACGATGCCGGATTTGGCTTCGCGCAGCGAGGCCAGGACTTCCTGCGTATTGTTTCCGATAGCCGAAACAATACCCATCCCGGTGACGACGACCCGTCTCATGCATTTCTCCTTGGAGGATCCTGGCGCCAGCCGAAGACCTGTGGATGCGAAGATCTATGGAGTCCGGCGCCGGCCGGTCCTGACTGTTAAGTGGTCGGGACAGCGGCTTTGAACAATCCGACCTTCAGATCTTTTGCCTCATAGACGCGGGTACCATCGGCTTCGAGCCAGCCGTCGGCGATGGCGAGCACCAATTTGGTCTTGAAGACCCGCTTCAGATCGACACCATAAATGATCTTTTTGACAGTCGGCAGGATTTGATCGGAAAATTTGACTTCGCCGACGCCCAGCGCCCGGCCGCGGCCCTGCAGGCCGAGCCAGCCGAGGTAGAAGCCCAATAGCTGCCACAAAGCGTCGAGGCCAAGGCAACCCGGCATGACCGGGTCATTCTTGAAGTGACAGCCGAAGAACCAGAGTTCGGGCTTGATCTCGAACTCGGCCCGGATCACGCCCTTGCCGTTGGCGCCGCCTAACTCGGAAATATCCGCGATATGGTCGAACATGAGGAGCGGCGGCAGAGGCAATTGCGGATTGCCCGGTCCGAAAAGATCGCCGCGCGCGCACGCGATCAAGTCCTCGTAGGTGAAGCTGGAGCGTCGTTCGCTCATGCTGATATTGCTCTCGCCAATCGACTCTTTCGCCATCTCACGCTCGCCCAACGGCCTGCTGTCCAAAACCAGCCACCGCGGTCACAATATGTCGGAGGCATGAAAACGCGGCCTTCTATCACAGCAACCGGCAGGCTGAAAGCGGGGGAGGGCCCGCTTGTGTCCCATATGGCGCAAATGAAGGCGAAGCTGTTGTTTCCGGGCCATGCCAATTCTCCCAATTCCCGAACTCGGAGCGGCGGGAGATACCGCACTGCAGCGAAGCCCAAGAGAGTCCTCCAGCGAGATTGGTTGCCCATCTGGACAAGGTTTCATATATTGTCTGTCATGGACATGTCGCTTTCGAGGCATGCCGAGAGGTCGCTTAAATGGCGCAATCGAAACGCACTCCCAAGACGCGCCGGCGCGAGGCCGCACGGCGTAGCGCGCTCGGCACCGTTCTCGCCGGGTGCCCCGTCCATGAATTGCGGACCAAATTGCGGGCCGCCGGCATGCGGCCGACCCCGCAGCGCGTGGCGCTCGGCTGGCTCCTGTTCGGCAAGGGCGACCGGCATCTGACGGCGGAAAAGCTGCTCGAAGAGGCTCAGGCCTCGCGCGTCCCGATTTCGCTTGCGACGATTTATAACAGCCTGCACCAGTTCACCGAGGTCGGGCTGCTGCGCGAAATCGCCATCGACGGGTCGAAAACCTATTTCGACACGAATGTCTCGGACCATCATCATTTTCTCGTCGAAGACAGCCATATGCTGATCGATATTCCGCAAGTCTCGGTGGATCTTCTGCAATTGCCAGAGCCGCCGGACGGCAAGAAGATCGCGGCCGTCGACGTGGTCGTCCGGCTCAGGAACGTCTGATCCGGTCGGTGCTGCCCCTCTCCCACAGGGAGAAGAAGCTCGCCCTGAAGCTATTCGATCTTCTCGTTCGGGTAGACGCCCCAGAGATTCGATTGCTGAATATAGCCGTCGAATCCCTCGCCCGAAATCCGGCACCAGCTCCCGTCGCATTTATTGATGCCGGCGATGACATTGGTCTGCAGCTTGGCGACTGGGTCGGATTTATCACTTGGTTTACTATAGAGAAGGAAAACCTCGTTTTTCTTCCATGGCGCGACGAGGCCGGTCCGGCGGCCCGACAGAAGCGAGTGCAGCACCCAGCCTTCCGTCCCCTCCGAATCGCGGATCCGGCGCCAAGTCTCCGATTCGGCGGTGATTTCCACCGGCAGGCCGGCCCGTTGAAACACCCAGATCGTGCGATGATCCTTCGAGGGCCCCTCGTGCAGGTTCACCCGGTCGGATTTTAGGCTCACATAGCGCGGCACCGGCAGGCCGCTCGCCGAGCCGAGCTGGTCGGCCCAGGCGGGCAGCAGCAGAAAAAAGCTCAAGAGAGCCGTCGCGAAACCCCAAATGAGACGCGCGATCATTCCAGGGCTTTCCGGCGGACGAACGAACATTCTTCTCAAGGGTCCCGACATTGGCTTCCGGCCTCAAAACACTTGTGCAGTGCAATGTGGGCCACTTCTTGTCTTTGATTGGAGACTCGGTATGGATGACGCATGATCGACGAGGTCTTGCGACCTTCGCCGAGCATTGTTTAAGGCCGGGTGAAAAATGCCGTCATTCGCGGCGTCTAAAATGCCGCAACGCCTCACGACAGGCCGGGCACGTCACTAAACGGGAAAGCCGCATGGCCAAGAAAAAACCGCTCGTTGTGGTGACACGCAAATTGCCGGACGTGGTGGAGACGCGCATGTGCGAATTATTCGACACGCGCCTCAACATAGATGACCGGCCGATGAGTGCCGCGGAAATCATCGAAGCCGTGAAAAATGCCGATGTCCTGGTTCCGACCGTCACCGACCGGATCGATGCCGCCCTCATCGCCGCCGCGGGCGACAAAATGAAGCTCATCGCCAATTTCGGCAATGGCGTCGACAATATCGACGTGCTGGCCGCCTATGAGCGCGGCATGACGGTGACCAATACGCCGGGCGTGCTGACCGAAGACACGGCCGACATGACCATGGCTTTGATCCTCGCCGTGGCGCGCAGGCTGGTCGAAGGGGCGCAAGTCATTCCCGGCGGCGAATGGGGCGGCTGGTCGCCGACCTGGATGCTTGGCCGCCGCATCACCGGCAAAAGGCTCGGCATTGTCGGCATGGGCCGCATCGGCCAGGCGGTGGCGCGGCGGGCCAAGGCTTTCGGCCTGCAGATACATTATCACAACCGCCGCCGCCTCTCAGCGACCGTCGAAGAAGAGCTTGAGGCCACCTATTGGGACTCGCTCGATCAGATGCTGGCGCGGATGGATATCGTTTCGGTCAATTGCCCGCATACGCCCGCGACCTATCATCTCTTATCGGCGCGGCGGCTCAAATATCTGCGGCCGCATGCGATCCTGGTGAATACCGCGCGGGGTGAAGTCATTGACGAAGTCACGCTGACGAAGATGCTCGACGCAGGCGAGATCGCCGGCGCCGGACTCGACGTGTTCGAGCATGAGCCGGCAGTATCCACCAAGCTGGTCAAGCTCGCTCAGGCCGGCAAGGTGACCCTGCTGCCGCATATGGGCTCAGCCACGACCGAAGGGCGCGTCGACATGGGCGAGAAGGTCATCATCAACGTGAAGGCTTTCATGGACGGCCATCGCCCGCCCGACCGCGTGCTGCCGAGCATGCTGTAGCATCGCCCCGAAAAGTTGCAGACTTTTCGGATAAGGCGATGCGCCCGTCAAAACCATCGCCCCGAAAAGTTGCAGACTTTTCGGATAAGGCGATGCGCCCGTCAAAACCGTCGTCCGAAAAGTTGCAGACCTTTTCCAAATATGACGAAGGGTTAAAAACCTATTCGGCAGTATTTTCGGCATGTACCAATGCGTTAAGAAAAACATCCCGCATGCAACGGCTTCAAGATTTTCCGTCCGTCTGCCGTATTGGAAGGCGGGGTTTAATTGTTTTTCTTCGAGTGAATCTATCAATAATTTACTTTGGCTTTGCAATTTCGAGGCAGTGCAAACATTGCAAATATAATCTTTAGGGCGGTTGAGGTATAAGCTCTGCACCTGACCTAAAAACGCACAGAACTGTCTCATGATCGGATTTGGAAAACCAACCGCGAAGACGGATTCTCCTGGCGCCGCCGTGGCGGAAGCGCCTGCCCCCGGCGAGAAGGCGGGCAATGGCGCCGACAAGCGGCGATCGCGGCGCATCCGCACGTCTTTGCGGACGGGCCAGCTCTACGACATGCGCAATAATTTCCTCTGCGACTGCCAGGTCCGCGACCGCTCCGTCGGCGGCGCGAAGCTGCGGCTGATGTCCAACATCTCCCTGCCGACCGTCTTCAAATTTCACGACGACGTCGAATGCACGCTCGTCGAGGTCGAACTGCGCTGGCGTAACAAGAACGAGATCGGCGTGCAGTTCACCTACACCGTCAGCCTGGGGTGAGGGGAGGGCAGCGGCTCTGGGGACGGAGGTGTTGCCTACCTCGCAGGGACGAGGCCTTCTACGTAAGACGACAGCTCTTTTATGCGCTCCGGCTTGTTCTCATGGATATGCTTTAACAGAAATAACGAATCGTGCTTCTTCGTGAAAGTTAGCCGACATTCGGTAAGACGTTCGCAGACACTGTTGATGAGTTTTGCCGCGTCAACTCGGCGCTGCCAATTTGGATCAAGTATATCGTTTTTCCAATCATCAATGATGAAATCAGAACCATTCGCTGCTTCAATGATGGTAGCCGCTGCGATATCGGCAGTAATTGATAAGACGCCATCACTAAGGCGGTCATTGACGAAGGCGGCGATAGCGTCGGCGTCTATGAGATAAGACTCCAGATGACGACGTGGCAGGAAATGAACCAACCCATTCGAGTCAGTCTTCATCTTGTCCATCTGTTCGGGTGTGAGACCTTCGGCGTCAAAGCTAAACGCAACAGATACAGCTAATTGCGAAGTGGCAGCGCTCAGGCGCTGATAGATTTCATAGACGAGTGCCCGATCCCGCCGCTTCGCATTAAAATCGCCAGTGGCTATCACAGAGGTCATGATCAAACCGTGAGGAAGAGCGCCGATTGTTGCATTGTAGAGATAGGGAAAGCAGATTTCCTCCGTTTGGCCTTCAACCCATATGATTCGATCTGCCGCGAACACGTCGGCCATGGCGACGCCTAAATGTTCGGCTACCTCGCGAAACGCTGCTACATCCTTTAAGTCTATAGGTTGGATCGTTGACTCGTAACCGTCACGTTTAATCATATGCATTGAACGGCAGTTGCTGAAGGCAATCACTTCCGGTGAATGTGTCGAAATAATATATTGGTGATGCGCGTAATGAGCTTGGATGATCCTGAGCAGCGCTTTCACAGCGGCTGGGTGAAGAAAGCTGTTTATCTCATCTATAATTATAATTGCCTTTTCGATGGTCATAATCGCTGTAAGTATCGCGACCGCTTGAGCAACTCCGGTGCCACTTTCACTGAGCGGAAAACTGAGTTCAGGGTGACTCATCTCTTTTGTCGGCCATACCCGTATCTCGTTCGTATTCGAAATATTCGGAATAGGCCGCACACTCAGGTTGCCGACAGTAGGGAAAATTTGTCGGAGGTGCTCGACTAGCTTTTGAAACAAAGCGCCTCGATCTCCAGAAAGTGTATGCAGGACTGCCGGTAAGTTGGCTGCAGAAGGGTCAAGGCGTGTTGCGTGTGCGTGCGGAGCCTTCCCTATCGCGTAGCGTTCTGCATTAAAGAAAAACGTATTCCGCGCCCAGATTTCTCGAATGAGCACGGGCACGTCGTCTGCGATGTTATTCACATAGCCTAGCATATTGTAGCCTCCGCGCCCGTTGGGACCGACGGTGGCATTACTTGGAGGAACCGTGGGATCGCGTGGACCGAGGGACGAATAATTTTGCGAGGAGAACGCGTGGCCTGCGTGATGACGGAGTTCAACCGTCAAGGGAGCAGAAGTAAAGAGATTGTGGAGCTCAGTTGCCGCCGCTTGCGGATTTGATGCTCTAACAGGAATGGCGCTTTGACTGCCCTTTCGAAGAATTGCCTCCAAAAGCTCCAGACCTGTTAGGTCGATCCAGAAATCGATCTCCGGCAGGGCCAAAGAAAAATCCAAAAAGCGTTGTGGAGTCCTATGGCGGTCATCCGGTAGCTCGATCCGGAGCGCTCGGAGAAACGCACTTTTCCCTGCATTGTTTTGGCCGATGAAAAGGTTGATACCTTCTTGTAGTTCGATTTCTCCTGTATCGGCAAACGACTGGAATCCAATAACTCTTACCTTTTTTAAATGCATAGCGATCAAAGCCTAAGACTAAAATTATTTAGGACTGTATTGTCCGCGCTTGCTTCCGACAAGGCACCATCGCCTGCCTAAAAGCTGAGCATTTTCCGTTAAAACCCTCTTGAACGCCAGGGCGCCATCGCCATATCGTTAAGGACCGGGGCGCCTCTGAGAGGGCCCCACCCACGAAGTGCCTTGAGGGCTTCGCAATGTCACGAATGCCTAGCTTGAACTCGCCTTTTCTCCTCGGCTTCGACGAGATCGAACGCGCCTTGGAGAGGGTCACACGCGCCCCGACCGACGGCTATCCGCCTTATAATATCGAGCGTATTGCCAAGGCGGGCAACCAAGCCGAGACCCTGCGCATTACCCTTGCAGTCGCCGGTTTCACACGTGACCAGCTTGAGGTCACGGTGGAAGAGGGGCAGCTCGTCATCCGCGGCCGCCAGCAGGACGATAAGGAACGCCTCTATCTCCATCGCGGGATCGCGGCGCGCCAGTTCCAGCGGGTGTTCCTTCTTGCCGACGGAATGCAGGTCTTCGCTGCCGATCTGACGAATGGTCTTCTCTCCGTAGATCTGATTAGGCCGGAGCCTGAGAAGGCCGTGAAGAAGATCGACATCGTGCTGAAAGAGTAAAAAGACTTAGCGCCAAAGCTGATCCAGATCATGTGGCGGCAGAGCGGAAATTGCGAGACTGAAGGTTCGCGATAGCTGGCGGGTTCGAAAAGAACCGCGAGCGGAAAGGAAAAGACCATGTTGGACGAACAGACCCAGAAGCCAGAAACCGCGGCGCCCGAAGTGGCCGTGACAGAGGTGCCCTTGACGGAAGCCCCGGAAGCCGAAAAGCTTTTCACCGACGAGCAATTCGCGCATTTGGGCGGCGGCACGCTGGCCTATATCAAGCCCATGCTCTCGGACGAGGTGAAGCGGATCTTTCCGAATGCGCCGGCGATCGACTCGGGCATCAAGCTCTTCGCGCTGCTCGGCGCCGACGGCACGCCGCTTATCTTGAGCGATTCCCGCGACATGGCGATTGCCAATGCCCGCGAGGCCAATCTCGATCTAATGAGCCTGCAATAAGGCAAAGTCTGGAGAGTGCATCATGCGCGGACTTGTCCGCGCATCCACGCTTAAGCCTGATCCTCGTACGTGGATGGCCGGGTTACGCCCGGCCATGACTTTGTCTGATTGGCTGCGTCTGCTTGGCCCTCTGCTGAGATGGGTAAATTTATCGCGTTTTGATGCGCGTCGCTTTAGCGAATTCGGGTGCCTCCTTGGCCTTCATGCGCTGCAAGCCAGCAAAGCTTGACGCATGAGCACCGCAATTAGGGAGAGCACGCCATCGCACCCTCGAAAACGCATCTGCGCAAGACCGCGGAAAGCTGCAGCGCTTGCGAGCATATGGCGCGGATCTTCCCTTTCACCATGGCGTTTCAGCCTATCGTCGACGTGGTGGAGCACCGCATCGTCGCGCATGAAGCGCTCGTGCGCGGAACTTGCGGCGAACCGGCCGGCACCGTTCTCGCTCAGGTCAATGACGACAATCTCTATGCCTTCGATCAAGCCTGCCGCGTGAAGGCCATTGAATTGGCCGCGGAACTTCGGCTCGAGGGCGATCTCAGCATTAATTTCCTGCCCAATGCCGTCTACGATCCGGAAGCCTGTATCCGCCTCACCCTCGATGCGGCGCGGCGGACGAAATTTCCGCTCGAGCGGATCACCTTCGAGTTCACCGAGAACGAGGAGATCATCGATACGGCGCATATTCTCAACATCATCGGCGCTTACCGCGGCCATGGATTCAAGATTTCGCTGGATGATTTCGGTATCGGCTATTCGCATCTCGCAAGGCTTGTGTCTTTGAGGCCGGATAGTCTCAAGATCGATCGCGAGCTGGTGAAAGATTGCGATCAGGACAAAACGCGCCTGGCGGTTTTGGCGAGCCTCGTCTCGCTCGGGGCAGACACCGGAATCAAGATCATTGCCGAAGGCGTCGAGCGGGTTGACGAGGTCGAGGCGCTGCGCGGGATAGGCCTCCGCTTCATGCAGGGTTTCTATTTTGCCAAGCCCGTATTCGAGGGTGTGGCGCGCGATGCCGAAATCTATTGGCCGGATCTGCAAGGCGCGGCGCCGGTCTAATGCTTGAGCGCCACTCGCAAGCTGGCTTTATCCTCCGAACAAATCGCTGAAGAAATTATGCTCCGCCGGCGGCGCCTGGCGCGGCCGCGGATAGGGCGTCGTGTTGGGAATACCTTCCGGCGGCATGAGTCCGCCATGCGCGGCGTCGCGTGCGCTGGCATCTCGTCCTGCTGTATCGCGATAGACCGGCTCGCCGCGTGGCACAGGCGCAATCGGCACAGGCGCATTGCCGTAATCAATATCGCGCCGCGTTGGGGCCGGGGCCGGATTGGCGGCGGTTTCCTGCCGCATGAAATTCGGCAGCAGAGACGCGATCGGATTATCCGACGGCGCCGGGACGGCCCGCCAAATGCCGAGAGGCAGCTGATCCGGCGGTATGTTTTGATGCGCGACCTTCATGAAGCGCGACCAGATCTCGACCGGGAGACTGCCGCCCGAGGCATGTTTCGTCGGCGAATTATCGTCATTGCCGACCCAGACGCCGGTGATCATATGGCTCGTATAGCCGATGAACCAGGCGTCGCGGAAATCCTGGCTCGTGCCGGTCTTGCCGGCGGCCTGCCAGCCGGGCAGATCGGCTCTGCGCGCCGTGCCGGTGAGAAGCGTTTCCTGCATCATCGTATTCATCATCGGCACATATTGCGGATCGATGACGCGGCCATTGCTCGAGCCCTTGCGCAGATAGAGCAGTTTGCCGTTCGCGGTCGTCACCTTGGTCACGATATGCGGCTGCACGCCGATGCCGCCATTGGCGAAAGGCGCGTAAGCCGTGACGAGTTCGAGCGGCGTCACTTCCGACGTGCCGAGCGCGATCGAGGCATTGGCCTGAAGATCCGAGGTGATGCCGAGCCGGTGTGCGACCTTGGCGACCGTCTTCGCGCCGACCTCGAGTCCGAGCCGCACGGCAACCGTGTTCAGCGATTGCGACAGGGCCTTGGTCAGCGATACGGCGCCCTGATATTCGCGCGAATAATTTTCAGGCTGCCAGCCGCGCACATTGATCGGCGCATCCTCGCGCAGCGTGTCGGGCGTGAGACCCCGTTCCAGCGCGGCCAGATAGACGAAAGGCTTGAAGGCGGAACCCGGCTGCCGCTTCGCAGCGACGACGCGGTCGAATTGGCTGTCGGCGTAATTACGCCCGCCGACGAGCGCCTTGATCTCGCCGTCCGGATTGATGGCGACGAGCGCGCCTTGGCTCGCGCCAAATTTGGCGCCCTTGCGGTCGAGCTCTTCGGTCAGGGATTTTTCCGCAGCCGTTTGCAGCGTGGGATTGAGCGTGGTGGTGACGACGATATCCTCGTCGATCGCGCCAATCGTATCGTTCAGCATGTCGACGACATAATCGGCCGCGTAGTTGACCGATCCATTGCGCTGGTCGTGCACCGCGCGGGCGGGCAGGGCGAGGGCGATCTTCGCCGTGTTCTCCGTGATGTAGCCTTCCTGTGCCATCGCGGCGATGACCTGCGCGGCCCGTTCGGTCGCCAATTGCGGATTGCGGTTCGGCGCATATTTGGTCGGCGCTTTCATGAGGCCGGCGAGGATCGCTGCCTCGGGGAGCGTGACCGCGCTTGCCTCATGGCCGAAATATTTGAGCGCCGCCGCCTCGACGCCATAGGTGCCTGAGCCGAAATAGACGCGGTTCAAATAAAGTTCGAGGATCTGGTCCTTCGAATATTTATGTTCGAGATAGAGCGCGAGGATCGCTTCCTGGATCTTGCGCGAGAAAGTGCGCTCCTGCGTCAGAAACAGATTTTTGGCGAGCTGCTGCGTCAGCGTCGAGCCGCCCTGCATCCCGCCATGGCCGATGATATTGCGCGTGAGCGCGCGGAAAATGCCGACGGGGTCGACGCCATAATGCGAATAGAAGCGGCGGTCCTCGATCGCGACGAAAGCTTTCGGCAGATAGGGCGGCAGATCGGCGAGGTGGATCGCCGCGCCGCCGGTATCGCCTCTATTGGCAAGAGGCGACCCGTCCTCGCCGAGAATCGCGATATTCGGCGGCCGTTTCGGGATCGCGAGCTGATCGATCGGCGGCAATTGCGTGGCATAATAGGCGACAAGGGCGCCGCCGCCGATCAGGGCCCAGATGCCGAGCGTGAAGCACCAATAGAAAAGCCGGCCGAAAAGCGAGCGCCCCGGCTTGCGGGCGCGGCGCTTGGCGGCGCTTTTGCGGCTTGTGGCCTTGCTTTGCGCCTTGCTTGATGCCCGACTTGGCGTTTTGCCTGGGGGGCCCTCGTCCTCGGCCTCGAAATCGGGCCGCACGGGGGGTATTCGCACGGATGGCGCGAAAGTCGGTTCGCGACGGGCGTTTTCTGAGCCTTTTTTCATGGCTTTAACGCCGCCGCCTGGTCATAGGGCCTCCCCGGGTGTCGCGCCCGGCTTTTGGAAGCCTAAATCCGCCGGATTAAGGGCCGGTAAAGGGGCGCTGTGCGGCGTCATGGACGGAGATTTCCGCAAACTTGCGGAAAACCTCTGTCTTTTGCGGGGCAAGCTTGCGATTCCTTTCGCGCCGCGTCAGAGTCCCGGCCCGGTCGCCTTCGAGGCCGGAAGCGTTTTGGAGCGGGATCGCGCATCTGGCTCTATTCGATCTGACGGGTCCCGCCTTATGAAAGTCACTCTCGAACGAGCGGCGTTGCTTAAATCGCTCGGCCATGTGCATCGCGTCGTCGAGCGCCGGACGACGATTCCGATCCTTTCCAATGTCCTGTTGCGCGCCGACGGCCAGTCGCTCGGCCTCAAGGCAACCGATCTCGATCTCGAAGTGACCGAGCAATTGGCTGCCGACGTCGGCCAGAAGGGCGCGACCACGCTGCCGGCCCATATTCTTTATGACATCGTCCGCAAGCTCCCCGATGGCGCCCAGGTGACCTTGGAGGCGACCGGCGAATTGGGCCAATTGACCCTGCGCTCGGGCCGTTCGCGCTTCAGCCTGCAATCGCTGCCCGAAAGCGACTTCCCCGATCTCGCGGCTGGCGAATTCAGCCACGCCTTCAGCCTTCCCGCGGGGGAATTGAAAAAGCTCATCGAGAAGACGCAATTCGCGATCTCGAACGAAGAGACGCGCTATTACCTCAACGGTATTTTCATGCACACGGTCGATGCCGACGGCACGGCCATGCTGCGGGCCGTCGCAACCGACGGGCACAGGCTCGCGCGCGTCGAAATGCCGGCGCCGCAAGGCTCAGTCGGCATGCCGGGGGTCATCGTGCCGCGCAAGGCCGTGACCGAAATCTTGAAGCTCATCGAGGATGCGAGTCAGGATGTCGCGATCGAGATTTCGGCGACCAAGGCGCGCTTCAAATTCGGTGAGGTCGTGCTGACCTCGAAGCTCATCGACGGGACCTTCCCGGACTACATGCGGGTTATTCCGAGCGGCAACGACAAAAGGCTCGTCGTCGACCGTAAGCCCTTTGCCGACGCGGTCGATCGCGTCTCGACGATTTCCTCGGAGCGCGGCCGCGCCGTCAAACTCGCGCTGGCCGATGGCAAGCTCACTTTGTCGGTGACCAATCCGGATCAGGGATCGGCGGTCGAGGAACTCGAGGTCGATTATGATTCCGCGCCGATCGATATAGGCTTCAATGCCCGCTATCTTTTGGACATCACGGCACAGCTCGACAGCGATACGGCTCTGTTCAAACTGGCCGATGCGGGTTCGCCGACGCTGGTGCTCGATCGCGACGGCGCGGCGGCGCTTTACGTGCTGATGCCGATGCGGGTGTAATCATCCAGGCAATGAAGGGACCGATCCCGCGCGCAGCTCGCAACAGCGAGGGCAGGCGCGCCGGACCGGTCCCAATGGTCTTTCAGTTCAAGACCGTCTCGATCTTGACCGGCACCACGCCAGCGGAGCGGAAGCCCAGCACATTGGCGGCGCCGACGGATACATCGACAATCCGGCCCCGGATGAACGGCCCACGATCCGCGACGGTCAAGATCGCCGTGCGGTTGTTCCTGAGGTTCGTCACACGCAGACGCGTCCCGAAGGGCAGCGAGCGGTGCGCGCAGGTCATTTCGTGAGGCGCCCGATAGTAGGAGGCCTGCCCGGTCCAGCTCTGGGCTTCCGCCGCAGCCGACATGGATAGTAGAGCAAGCGCTCCTAGCATTACTTTTTTCAATACATCAACTCCATACTGTTATACCGCGCCCGGTTTTGGCCGAGCGTGGCGGTTCTGGAGGTTTGATGTGGAAAAAGCGAGGCTATTTCTTGTCTGCGACGTTTCGCCTAGACTTAAATAGTCTATAACTATACGACATATATTCGAACATATGTCAAATTAATTACACTTTATAATTATGTATACGTGCTGAGTTACACTTGGTAACGAAAAAGGCACCAAGCAAAACGTGGGCGTGGCCATGTATTCGGCGGCCACGCCTCAAAGCTCGGCGATCAGACGAGGGTGTTTCGCGCCTCTGGGGCTATGCTTGACAAGGAGGTTGTATAATACCGGCCATGCGGGCGGCATGGCTGCTCGGATCAAGTCCACCGACGCTACCGGGAAAAAGTCGGACCGGCCGATATCGGTCAGACGAGCAGATATTGCTCGCTGATGGTCTGGCCCAAAAGACTATTGTCTTCGACAAAACCCGTGATGAACTCGTGCAGGCCTATCTTGAAAATATCCTTGATCGTCGCCTGCTCGAGCCGCGCCATGATCTGATGCGCGAATTGCTGGGCCCGGCCTGGCTCCGTTTCGCCTTTACCGATCTCGTCGAGAAAGCGCGCGATATTGTCGTAGCAGGCGATCAGCGAGCGCGGCATCTCCATCCGGCGGATCAGAAGATCGGCGATGAGCCAGGGTTTGATGCTTTCGCGATAGACCCAATGATAGGCGGTCAGCGCCGAGACGGCACGCAGGATCGCGGTCCACTGGAAATAGTCGAGCGAACCGCCGATCGTTTCCGTCTCCGGCAGAAGCACGTGATATTTCACGTCGAGGATACGGGCCGTATTGTCGGCGCGTTCGATATAGAGGCCGAGGCGCGAGAACCAATAGGCTTCGTTGCGCAACATGGTGCGATGGGTCGCGCCATCGTAATCGAGCGAGATCCGTTTGACGAATTCGAGGAAGCGCGAGAGATCCTCGCGATCGTAGCGGCCGGAGGCGAGATTGCCCTTTTCGAACCGTTTCAGCTCGATCCAGGCGCCGTTGATCGATTCCCAGACTTCCACCGTCAAGGCGGTGCGAACGCCTCGCGCATTGGCCCGCGCGGATTCGATGCAATTGCGGATCGACGACGGATTATCGGCAGCGAAGGTCAGATATTCGACGACGTTGGCTTCTTCCATCGCCGCTTTCGTTTCGTGAAAGCCTTCGGCGGCGCCTGAGGCTTCAAGCGCGCTCTCCCATTCCGTGCCCGTATCGGAATAGTTGTTTGGCAGAGCCGCCAGCCGCTGCGTCGCCTCGACGATACGAGCGACGAAATCGGCGCGTTCCATATAGCGGGCGAGCCAGAAGAGATTATCCGCCGTGCGCGAAAGCATTGTCTTTATCCCGCAGGCTCTTCGAGGATCCCGCCAGCCGCAGGCTCTTCGACGATCCACGTGTCCTTGGTGCCGCCGCCCTGGCTCGAATTGACGACGAGCGAGCCTTCCTGCATGGCGACGCGCGTCAAGCCGCCGGGCATGACGCGAATGCCGTCGGCGCCCGAGAGCACGAAAGGCCGCAGATCGACGTGGCGCGGCGCGACGCCTTTGTCGAAAACAGCGGGGCAGGTGGAGAGCGCCAAGGTTGGCTGCGCGATGAAATTTTCGGGATTGTCACGAAGCTTCGCCGCGAATTCGTCGATCTGTGCTTTGGCGGCGTGCGGGCCCACCAGCATGCCATAGCCGCCCGATCCATTGACCTCCTTGACGACGAGTTCGGGCAGATGATCGAGCACATAGGACAGCGCGTCGGCCTCGCGGCAGCGCCAGGTCGGCACATTGTCGAGCAGCGCCGTCTCGCCGAGATAAAAACGGATGATGTCGGGCATATAGGTATAGACCGCCTTGTCGTCGGCGACGCCGGTTCCGACGGCGTTTGCGAGCGTGACATTGCCGGCGAGATAGGCGCGCATCAGGCCCGGAACGCCAAGCGCGGAATCCGCCCGGAAGGCCTCGGGATCGAGAAAATCATCGTCGATGCGCCGGTAGATCACGTCGACGCGCTGCGGCCCGCGCGTCGTGCGCATATAGACCTTATCGTCCTGGACGAGGAGATCGCGGCCCTCGACCAATTCGACGCCGAGCTTATCGGCCAGGAATGAATGTTCGTAATAGGCCGAATTATATTGACCGGGCGTCAGAAGCGCGATGACGGGCTCGGAGCCGACGGCCGGCGGCGCGACCGAGCGCAGCGACGCGAGCAAAGCATCCGGATAATTCTCAACCGGCGCGACCTGGTGCTCGGCGAAAAGATCCGGGATCAGCCGCATCATGACTTCGCGGTTCTCCAGCATATAGGAGACGCCGGATGGCGTGCGGACATTATCTTCGAGCACGTAAAACGCGTCCTCGCCGGTCCGCACCAGGTCGATACCTGCGATATGGACGTAAATATTATGCGGCACCTTTGCGCCGACCATCTCGCGCCGGAAATGCGGATTGGTGAGAATGATGTCGGCCGGCACTTTGCCGCTCTTGATGATCTCCTGCGGGCCGTAAATATCCGCCAGAAAGAGATTGATGGCTTTGACCCTTTGCACGAGGCCGGCTTCGAGCCTTTTCCATTCGCGGCGGCTGATCAGACGCGGGATGATGTCGAAAGGGATCAACCGTTCGGCCGCGTCCTTGTCGCCATAGACGGCGAAGGTGATGCCGATCCGGCGGAACATCAGTTCGGCATGGGCACGGCGCGCGCTCAGGAGACCGGGCGGAGCGCCGGCAAGCCAATGGGCGATCCTTCGATACAGAAGACGCGAGGCGCCGTCCGGCAAGGTCATCTCGTCGAAACAAGGCCCTGCTTTCAAAATCCGTCTCCTATACGCGTTGCGGCAAGCTTGAGCGCAATAGTGGCTCGCCTCTGCCGCAAGGATAACAGAGGCGGCCGGTGCTGTCTGCCGGTGCCACGGTCTCTAGGGAGCAGTACGTACGTAGGACGCAAGCCCGGCTCAAGCGTCGGGTTCTTCACTGGACGGGCGACAGGCGGCATAGGCCGAATCGAATCGGCGGCCTGGGCCGGAATTGGTCGTCAATCTTCAAACCGACGGGTGAGCACGCATGAGTCTTGCTCCGAGTTTCAAATTTCTAGCGCTGACTGACTCCAGCAGCGCGGAATGCCCAGAAGTTCTCTCAATCGGCCAGATCGTGCGCATGCTCGGCGTCATGACCATCCTTGGCTTGGCCATAGGCCTCTTGAGCCTGCCGTCCTTGCTCGGCACCTAGAGTTTTTCGGCAAATGCCTCTAGAATGGGGGGTATGGACCGGAGCCTCGGATCTTCGCCTCTGCCTAGATCTCTGGGCAAGCTTTTGTTGATTGCCCTGCTGATCTTCACGACCGGCGGCCCGACGGCTAATGCCCAATTCGCGGGCCCTTCCACTTGGTTCGACCAATGGTTTACGCCGTCGCAGCCGCGCCGCCCCGCCGCGCCTCCGGGCTATTACTATTACCGGCGCGCGGCGCCGCCAAAGCGCCATGTGGCGCAACCAAGACCTGCCGTCCAGGTCGCAACCCCAGACAGGCCCGCCGTGGCGCCGAGCTATTTCGTGACGGTGCTGGGCGATGCTCTCGGCGACCTGCTCGGGCAGGGGCTTGTCGAAGCTTTCGCCGATCGTCCAGAGGTTTCGGTTACGCGTAAAACGCGCGACAGCTCGGGCCTCGTCCGTGACGATTTCTACGATTGGCCGAAGACAGTGCACGATCTTCTCGCGGGCAACGAGAAAATCAACATGGCGGTCATTCTGATCGGCAGCAACGACCATCAGCCCATGCGCGTCGGCAATGTCACTTATGAGCCGGGCTCGCCCAAGTGGATCGAGACCTATACGGCGCGCATCGCCGATATCTCGCAGGCCTTCCAGGAAAAGAACATTCCGCTGATCTGGGTCGGACTGCCCATCGTGAAAAGCGAACGCCTGTCGGCGGAATTCCTGACCTACAATGATTTTTATCGCGCCCAGGCCGAGAAGGCGGGCGCGGCCTATGTGGATATTTGGGAAGCTTTCGAGAATGACCACAGCCAATATGATGCGTTCGGGCCGGACGTAAACGGCCAGACGGTGCGGATAAGGACGGCGGACGGCGTGAATTTCACCAAGGCCGGCGCCCGCAAACTGGCGCATTTCGTCGAAAGCGATATTCGCCGCGCCCTCGATGCAACCGAACCAAAGGTCGATCCGGCCGTCGTGACGGTCCCGGCGGAACCGTCTCCTGACGCCCCGGCAGGGGCGGCAGCGCAGCCCGTGGCGGCGGTACCGGCTCCCAAGCCCGTGGCCGGTCCAGTGCTGCCTTTGACCGGGCCCACTTCGGCGCCGGGCGGCCAATTGGTGACGCGGGTAAAAAACAAGGCGGATGCTGATCGAACTCTGATCGACCATGCGCTGGTCGACGCAAAGCCGCCGGCCCCCAAGCCCGGTCGCGCCGATAATTTCGCATGGCCGCGGCCCGAAACGAGCCCCAGTCCTTAGCGTTTAAAATGTGCTGAAGGGTGAGAAAGTGCGAGCCGTGATTTCGCCGGCTGCACGCGGTTAACGCGTTAACCCAAACAAAGTTCCGCGTTGAAACTTCCTTCACCCTAGGTTTTTGATTTTTTCGAACACTCTCTCTTCACATGGAACAAAACGCACAGCTTGCGTGTTTTAGTCTCAGTACATGGGGGCTATCGAAACTTTCGTGTTCAGGGGGAATGATCATGTTCAAGTTCAATGTGAATGCTTTTGCTGCCGCCGCTTGCTTCGGCCTTATCGCCACCACGGGCGCGCATGCTTTCGAATTTCTGGGGTTGAATATTCTGCCGGACCTGGGGCAGAGCCAACCGATCCAGCAGGCCAATCTTCCGAGCGATCCCAGCCGGGACGTGCAGCCGACTCGCACCGTTGTCAACGATCCGACGGGTGAGAAGTCGGGCTCGATCACGATCGATACCAAAAACCGCTATCTCTATTTGTCGCTCGGCGAGGGCAAGGCGATGCGCTATGGGATCGGTGTCGGCCGCGAAGGCTTTGCCTGGTCGGGCCGCGCCCACGTCGCCCGCCGCGCTGAATGGCCGGCCTGGACGCCGCCGGCTGAGATGCTGAAGCGCCGCCCCGATCTCCCCGAGCATATGGAAGGCGGAATCGCCAATCCGCTCGGCGCCCGCGCCATGTATCTCTTCAACGAGAAGGGCGACACGATGTATCGCATCCACGGCACCAATGAGCCCGACTCGATCGGTCAGGCCGTCTCGTCCGGCTGCATCCGCCTTCTTAACGCGGATGTGATCGACCTCTACGATCGCGTAAAGGTCGGCGCTCCGGTCAATGTGATCTAAAGAGGTCTCATGCGGAGGACTCTTCGCAGATCTGGAGCAATTGAAATTACGAGCGCCGTCGGATATGTGTCCGGCGGCGCTTCGCTTTTTCGCCTTTTTTATCGGCTGGATTGGCAAAAGCGGGATGCGAAAAAGTGGATACCAGTTTTTCGCTAAAATCCCGCTTTAAACTATTGGAATCCGTCACGATGATTTTGGGTTCATCCAAAATCATCGGGATCTGCCTCTAAGAGCGGGTTTAAGATCATGCGCGCATATTTGAAGACTGCCTGTTTCCTCGCTGTTGGAATTCTGGCGGGCGCCGGGCCCGCTGCGGCGCAATGGTCCAATTATTCGGGCTATCAATATGCGCCGCCGCCCTATCCGGGCCATCCCGCCTATCCAGCCTATCCCGCACCGCCGTCGCCCTATGACGGCTCGGGCTATTACGGCGAAGGATACGAAGCCTATCCGGCGGGACCGCCGCGCACGCGGCAAAATGCGCGGCGCGTGCCGGACAATTACGATCAAGGCTATGACGCAACGCCCTATCGCGAGCCGAGCAATGCCAATTTAGAGCCTGCCAGCCCGGGCACGTCGGAAGCCAATATCGATACGTCGCGGAGGACGGCGCAAATGGTTCCGAACCCGACGCACGAGCCGGCCGGGACGATCGTCATCGATACGCATAGCCGGCATCTCTATCTGGTGCAGGCCGACGGCCACGCGATGCAATATGGCATAGGCGTCGGCCGTCAGGGTTTCGAATGGAAGGGCGAGGCGCAGGTCCACAACAAGCAGGAATGGCCGGACTGGTATCCGCCGAAGGACATGCTGAGGCGGCGTCCCGATCTGCCCGAAAAAATGCAGGGTGGCATCGACAATCCGCTCGGCGCGCGGGCGCTTTATCTCTATCAGGGCAATAAGGATACGCTGTTCCGCATCCATGGCACCAATGAGCCGGACACGATCGGCAAGGCGGTCTCGTCCGGCTGCATCAGGATGATGAACGCCGACGTGATCGATCTTTATAAGCGCGTGCCTGTCGGAACGCGCGTGGTTGTTCTTTAGGATCGCACCTGGATTATCGGTAAAAACTCCCTCGTCCTTCGAGACGCGAGCTGCGCTCGCTCCTCAGGATGAGGGATCGGCTGGTTGGTCTCTAAAACTGAGAGATGGTTCCCGGCGCGCGCTTGACGCGCCCGGTTTCGGCTTGTTCCATACGGATAAGGCCCATCAAAATGGGCCGGCAAGCCAAGCCGGGGGGACTGACATGGGACTGATCGAAGTGATAATGACGGTGTGCAGCCTTGCGCACCCTGGAGGCTGTCAGGAAAAACATCTCCAATTCGTCGATCAAGGCGCCTCCTTGACCCAATGCGAGATGGAGGCGCCTGTCTATATGGCGGCTTGGTCGAACGAACATCCGGGACAGCAGATTATAAAATGGCGCTGCGCTTATCCGAACCAGGAAGACAAGCCGATTTGAACGGACAAACCGCGATACAAGAGACGATGTTTGAAAAGCGCGACCGCTTTCTATCGCTTCTCGGCCAGCGGTCGATCATCATGGGCATCGTCAATGTGACGCCGGATTCTTTTTCCGACGGCGGCCGTTTCAACAGTTTGGAGAACGCCAAGGCGCAAGCCCAAAAGCTTGTCGCGGAGGGTGCCGATATCGTCGACGTCGGCGCCGAGTCGACACGGCCCGGCCATACGCCGGTGCCCGAAGACGAAGAGCTCAGGCGGCTCGAACCCCTGCTTGAAGGTTTGGTGCAAGCCGTCGAGGCGCCGGTATCGATCGATACGTCGAAGGCGGCGATCGCGCGTTACGCCATTTCGCGCGGCGTCTGCGTCGTCAATGATGTCTGGGGGCTGCAGCGCGATCCCGCCATGGCCGATGTCATCGCCGTAGGCGGTGCCGCCGTCGTCATCATGCACAACCGGGCGGATGTCGATGAAAAGCGCGACATTGTCGACGACATGCGCCGCTTCTTCGATCATTCGCTGGGGCTCGCCGAGAAGGCCGGCATCCCGCGCCATCATATCATGCTCGATCCGGGCGTCGGTTTCGGCAAGACCAAGCTGCAGAATCTCGAAGCGATCGCCGGCATGACGAAGCTGCAGGACTATGGACTGCCGTTTCTCGTCGGTCTGTCGCGCAAGTCGCTTTTGGGATCGCTGCTCGGCGATGATCCGGCGATCAAACTCATCGGCACTTTGGCCGCCAATCTCACCGCCGCGGCGCATGGCGCGTCGATCTTCCGCGTGCATGATGCGGCCGAACATGTCACGGCCTTTAAAGTTTTCGATGCCATCGAGCGGGCCTGATCCGGCCGGCGCCGCTCCCGTCGAGATCGGGTTGGGTCTTGGCTCGAACATCGGCGACAAGCCCGCCAATATAAGGCGCGCGCTCGATTTGCTTGAAGCGCGCAAGACCGTCGAAATTGTAGCGATCTCGTCGATCTATCGCACCGCGCCTTGGGGCTATCTCGACCAGGATGCTTTCGCCAATGCCTGCGCGCTGGCGCGGACCAGGCTTTCTCCCGCCGCGCTTTTGGCGGAAGCAAAAGCAATCGAAGCGGAAATGGGCCGCGAAAAAACCATCCGCTGGGGACCGCGCCTGATCGATATCGATATTTTATTTTACGGCGATCTGCCGCTGGCCGAGCCCGATCTCATTCTGCCGCACAAGGAGCTTTTCAATCGGGCCTTTGTGCTCGTGCCTCTGGCTGAAATCGCGCCGGAGCTTCGGGTGGGCGGCCGCTTGGTCAGGGAAGCCGCTGCCGAACTGAATGACGGCAGCGTGCGGAAATGGGAGCCGGAATAAAGCGTTTTCGAGCGAAATGGATACCGGTTTGGTGACAGGATCAACGCGCGGGGACGTCATAGATCTGGATCATCCGGACGGTCTTGGCGCTCGGCGTTTCGGCCTTGATCGGCAGGATCGACGCGGGCTCGGCGGCGGTTGTCTGCCGCGCGTCGGCATGTGCCGTCATCGGGAAGAGCTGAAGCAGCAGCAGGCCGAAACCAATGGTCGCCAGGATCAGCATGAGGCACAATCTCTGCCGGCGAAACGCGCGGGCAAACAGCGGGTTCTGCGACCGGGGCTGGGTGCGGCTCGGATACATGGCTTCGATGGACATGGTGGTCTCCCCTTCTCGATGAAGCCACATTGGCTGAGAGGGACGAGACCGGCTGTGCTGTGGCGCACGTGATGGTTAAGCTTTGGTGAATGGGGAGCTAGCCAACCCAACCCTCTCCCTGCGGGAGAGGGTGGTCAGCGGAGCTGACCGGGTGAGGGGGTGCTGTCTTAGTATTGAGGGAAAGTAACCCCTCATCCGCCCTGCTTCGCAGGGCACCTTCTCCCACAGGGAGAAGGAAGCAACGGCCTACGCGTGTCCGACGCGGGCGACGCCTTCCTTGGCGACCTGATTGTTCGGATTGATGATCAAGGCGCGCTGATAGGATTCGATCGCCTTGGCCGTATTGCCGCTATGCTCATAGGCGAGGCCCAATCCGGCCCAGGCGTCGGCATTCTTATTGTCGACATTGAGCGCCGCGTTGAAATCCTCGATCGCTTTGTCGTTCTTGCCGGTGGCAAGCAGGCTTTGGCCGCGAGCCTCATAAGGTGCGCTGGCGAAGGGGTCGCGATCGATCGCATTGTCGAAATCGGTGATGGCCATCGCATGATTGCCCTCCCGCTGGAAGATCAGACCGCGGGCGTGAAAGGCCTGGGCGCTTTCCGGATTGAGGCGGATCGCCTGATCGAGGTCATTGCGGGCCTCGGCAAGATTGCCTTGCGCGCGCAGGAGATTGGCGCGGCCGAGATAGGCCGGGGCATGCTGGGGATTGGCCGAAATCGCCCGGTTGAAATCGGCGAGCGCGGCATCGTCATGATGCGTCTGCCGATAGGCGAGCGCGCGGTTGGTCAGGGCCGGCGCATTATTCGGGTCGAGCTTGATCGCCTGGGTGAAATCGGCGATGGCCTCTTGATAGCGGCCAAGTTTGGCGTAAGCGGTGCCGCGCGTGTTCAGAGCCTCGACGCTGGTCGGATTGCGCTGCACGACATCGGTCAACGACTTCAGATTGGTTGTTTGCTCTTCCGGGGTGAGATTGGTTTCGACTTCCGCCACGCCCGGGCCGTGAATGCCGGTAATCGAGCTGGTGCTTTCGCAGCCGGCGAGACCGAGCGCGCTGACGAGCACAGCCACGAAGACGGCTGGGGAAAGCCGCCCTGAAAGAGCGCGCAGGTTTGGAGTGGCCGTTTTCGCCATATGGATCGCCGAGGATGTATTCATGCTCGTGTCCCCGCCTTATCGTCAGGCGTGGGAATCTTTAAAATCCACGCTAGCCCGCTCTTTAGGCCGCTTCAATCGGGCAAGATTGGGACGCCAGCGCCCCAATCGATCGCCAAGGTAAAGGAAACTCATCCTGCCGATTTTAATGAAACTGCTCAGGAGGCCCAAGGCAATCCGATGGGCGCAAGCAGCTCGTTAGCGCGCGCCGCCCATCATGGGCTTGGGCTTCATCGGCAGGAGGCCTTCGCGCTGCATTTTCTTGCGGGCGAGCTTGCGGGCCCGGCGGACAGCCTCGGCCTTTTCACGAGCGCGCTTTTCGGAAGGCTTTTCGTAATGACCACGCAATTTCATTTCGCGGAAAATACCCTCGCGCTGCATCTTCTTTTTGAGCGCCTTCAGGGCCTGGTCGACATTATTGTCGCGAACGAGAACTTGCACGCATCAGTCCTTATCTGTGGTCTCACCGCAACTGCGGCATCCGACGTGAATGGGGAAATAAAAAAGCGGGCGCTGAACGAGCACCTGCACGTGGGTGGTTAACTAGCAAAGAAAGGCCGGTTTGTCCAGGGTCGTTCAGAGTGGAAACTGGCTTGGAATGGGACATTTTCCGCTATTTTTGCGGGTTTATTTCGTCTAGATCATCCTGCTTTTAGGTTGAATCACCTAAAAGTAGACAAGATGATCTAGATTCAAAAATGTAGAGCATGCTTTGCGCGAAAAACCGCTTACACTTTTTCGCAGCATGCTCTAGCCGCCCTTCGGCTTTTCCGTCTCGGCTGCGGCGATCAGTCTGGTGACATGGCCCATCTTGCGGCCCGGCCGCGCTTCGGCCTTTCCGTAGAGGTGCAGATGGGCGTCGGGGTCGCGCAGGATATCGCGCCAGGCGTTGACCTCATCGCCGATCAGATTGCGCATCTCGACCATGGCCCCGCGGCGCTTTGTGGACCCGAGCGGCCAGCCGCAGATCGCCCTGACATGCTGCTCGAACTGCGAGGTCGCCGCGCCGTCTTGCGTCCAATGCCCGGAATTATGCACGCGCGGCGCCAGCTCGTTCACGATGATCGACTGGCGTAACACGCCGGTGCGATCCGGTGCCTCGGTGACGAACATCTCGACGCCGATCACGCCCTCATAATCCAGCGCTTCGGCAATGTGCCGGGCGATGCCGACGGCTGTTTGCGCCGCCTCCGGCGTCACTTGCGCCGGCGCGCGGGTGACACTCAGAATATGATGATCATGCTGGTTCTCGCAGACGTCGTAAGCCGTAAAAGCGCCGTCCAATCCCCGCGCTGCGACGACCGAGACCTCTTTGACGAAAGGCACGACGCCCTCGAGGATCGCTTCGACGCCACCAAGCGAGCGGAAGCTGACAGCGAGATCCGAGCCCTCGCGCACGATCGTCTGGCCTTTGCCGTCATAGCCGAAACGCCGCGTCTTCAGGATCGAGGGGCGGCCGAGCTGCCCCACGGCGCGGGCGAGCGCGCCCGCATCGTCGACCTGCGCGAAAGGCGCGGTCGCTATGCCGAGGCTGCTCAAAAACTGCTTCTCGATCAGCCGGTCCTGGCTCGTCGCCAAAGCCCGCGGGTTCGGCCGCACCGGGCGGATCGCCGCCAGCACTTCCGCCGTGCGGGCCGGGACGTTTTCGAACTCGTAGGTGACGACATCGACGCTTCCGGCAAAAGCCGCTAGCGCTGCCTCGTCCTCATAGGCGGCGACTGTTCGAGCGGCCGCAACATCGAAAGCGGGACTATCGGGGTCGGGGGAATAAATATGGGTTTTGAGGCCGAGCTGCGCCGCGGCGATCGCCAGCATGCGCCCGAGCTGACCGCCGCCCAGGATGCCGATCGTCGCGCCGGGAGCAATTTCCTGCGCCATGTGGGTCAGCTTGGGTCCGACGGCAGCTCGGAAACGGCGGCGGTTTGCGCGGCGCGCCATTGGGCAAGGCGCGCGGCGAGCGCCGGATCGGACAAAGCGAGCACGGCCGCGGCGAGGAGCGCCGCATTGATGGCGCCGGCCTTGCCGATCGCCAAAGTCCCAACCGGTACCCCGCCCGGCATTTGGACGATCGATAAAAGCGCATCCTGGCCGGAAAAGCCGTTCGTTTCGATCGGCACGCCGAAGACGGGCAGGGCGGTCAGGGAGGCCGTCATGCCGGGCAGATGCGCGGCGCCGCCAGCGCCAGCGATGATGATCTTGAAACCCGCCGCGGCGGCGCCTTTGGCGAAGGCGTAGAGCCGCTCCGGGGTGCGATGCGCGGAGATGATCTTCGCCTCATGGCCGACCGCCAGCGCGTCCAGAATATCGGCGGCATGTTTCATGATCGCCCAATCGGACTGGCTGCCCATGATGAGGGCGATCGGCTTTTCGGCGGAAGACAAGGGCTGGCCGTGGGGGTTCGATTCGGAAGGCAGCGGCATAAACGAAGCGCCCTAGCCGCGCAAGCGATGAAACCGCGGGAACCCCGTTTCAGGTTGGCCGAAATACTTTCATCCTGTAAAGAAGTTAAAAAAGGCCGGTATTACGGCGTTTCGGGGGATGGCATGGCTACGCGTCGCTTTCTGCTGCAACTTGCCGCGATCGGGCCCATGCTTGCCACGGCGCTCTCGCCTCGACGCGCCGCCGCGCAGGCAACGCCGCGCCGGACTTATGTTCTCGTGCATGGCACTTGGCATGGCGGCTGGTGCTGGCGGAAAGTGGCCGACCGGCTTCGCGATCAAGGCCATCGCGTCTTCGCGCCGACATTGACGGGGCTCGGGGAGCGCCACCACCTCATCAATTACCCCGACATTTCCCTCGATCTTTTCGTCCAGGACATCGTCAATGTCATCGAGGCCGAAGAACTCAAGGATGTCTATCTCGTCGGCCACAGTTTCGCCGGGCCGATCGTGATCGGCGTCGCCGACCGCGTGCCCGACCGTCTGAAGCGCGTCGTTTTCCTTGACGCGGCGATCTTGCAGGACGGCCAGACATTTCTCGATACGATCGCGCCGGAAGCGCGCGAGGCGCGTCTAAAGACAGTGCAGGACGTGAATGGCGTCAAAATCCTGCCGCCGCCCAAGGCCAGCGCCTTCGGCGTCACCGACCCGGACGACACCGCCTGGGTCGAACGCAGGCTGGTGCCGCATCCGCTCGCGAGCTACACGACGCCGTTGAAGCTCGCGCATGCGCCGGGCAATAATCTGCCCGTGACCTATATCCGCTGCGTCAAGCCGATCTATCACGGCATGGACCCGGGCGGCGCCTATGCCAAGGCGCAGGCGGGCTGGCAATATCTCGAAATCGAATCTGGCCATGACGCGATGGTGATCGAGCCGGAGAAGCTGACGCAGATGCTGGTCGCGGTGGGTTGATCGAGGCGAAGTCGGCGGGGCATGCGACGGGTCAAGTCTCAACACGTCAGGCGCACATGCGTGGCCTGTGGCTAATATTGCGCCCGTGATTCATTTGGCCTTCTCAGCGTTCGCAAGCGGCGGTTGCGTTACTGGGGGCATCGCCGGATGTGCTTGCCGCACGGTGGTAATGGGTGCCTTGACTGTCGGCGCCACATTAGCCGCGGTCGGCGGTGGAGCCGATGGCACCGGCGCGGACGGGCCAGATGGAACCAGATTGACGCCGAGTTCGAAGAGCCGCCATTGACCGTTCACTGGCTCGAAAGCCAGATGGAATTCCACCTGCGTCGGTGCCGATGGAAAGAACCCGGCAAAGCGCATGTGCCCCATGTCATCCGTCTCCGGCAGAACCGTGAGCTGCGGATCGAGCACCAAGGTGCCGGAGAGATCGAGATGGCTGCTGCGCTCTGAGGCAAAGATCTCACCCAGTTTCGCGGCGCTATTGGCCGCTGCGAAACCGGGCGACGAGAGATCGCGCAGCACGGTGTAATTACCGGTCTTGTTGGCCTGATCGAGCGCCGTCAGCGAGGATCGCAAAAGTATCAAAACACCATTGCGATCGATCTGTGCTGGCTTCAAAGCCTGCTTAGACGGCTCCGCGAGCGCGTTTCCTCCTAAGCTTGCAAGCAGGCCGGCAAACATGAGGCGCCGGACCATCACGCGGCTATGTTCAACACGCCTCAAAACTACCACGCTAATGTCAGTCCGGCACGGCCGCCGACACCGCCGCGCGCGGTGCCGATACCCATGCCGCCCGAGGCCACGAGATAGTCGTTGATACGGACCTGGCCGATAGCACCGAAGCCGTTTTCACCCCGGAAGGTGCCATAATTGGCGGAGACGGCGTAGGTCTTATTATCCGGCAGGGCCGCGCCCGACATGGCCATGGCGATCGCGGTGCCTTCATAGGCGCGGCGTACGGACCCTTGCAGGGCGGCCACATTGGCTTGCAAGGACGAAATACTATTGCTCAGACCCGCGATGTCAGCTGGCCCAAAGCTGGAGGCCGCGAGATTGCCGTTGGCGTCTGTCGTCACATATTTCGTTGGGCCGCTTTGCGCTGCGAGGCTCGCGGCTGAGGCGATGCCGGCGAGAGTATAGGTGTTCGTTGCGCTACCAATCGCGACTTGGTTGGTGCGCGTTGTCGCGACGCTCTGGCCGATCGCCACCGTATTATCTTGCGCGGCGGAGGCTGAAGCGCCGATCGCGACCGATCCAGCACCACCGGCCGAGCTGCCAGCGCCGTATGCCGTGCTTGCTATTCCGCTAGCCGAGCTCGAATTGCCTGTTGCCGTGCTGCTGATGCCGCTGGCCGAGCTGGAATAGCCGGTGGCCGTGCTGGAGTTGCCGTTGGCAATACTGGCCGCGCCAGTCGCTGTGCTAAAATCGCCGCTGGCCGTGCTAGATACACCAGTGGCCGTGCTGCTGAAGCCGCTGGCCTGGCTGTTTGTTCCGCTGGCTGTACTGTCTGTCCCGCTGGCTTTGCTAGCCGCGCCGGTGGCTGTGCCGGCCAAGCCCGTCGCCGCGCTAAAGGAGCCGATGGCTGTAGTATCCGCTCCGCTGGCATTGCTATTGGCGCCGCAAGCGAAAGCATTCACGCCAGTCGCCGCAGCGCCCTGAGGGTCGCCGGTCGTCGCTTGTCCGCAGACGAATTGCGCCCGCGCAGGCGAAGACAAATGCGGCAGGGCTAGGACGGACAGAGCCAGAGCGGCCGAGCCTAAAATCAGGTGGTTCGTCACCTTCATATCGAAACCTCGTATAATCAAACAAAATCGCCGGACGGAGTGTCATCGAGCTCCCGCGAAACCATCGGGCCGCGATTTCAGGAATCGTGACCAAGCCGGACGACATTCGCGTAGGGTCGGGGTTGCTGTCGTCTCGATCCGCGCAGGGCGGAATCTCAGGCCGCGCAGATAGGCGGTTAGTGCGCGATAGTTGCAGAAATGCGCAGCTCGGTGGGCGTCATCCCGACAATCGTTCGGAATGCCCTATAAAATGTCGGTAACGATTCAAAGCCGCAGGCGAAGGCAATCTCTGTAATGCTGCGAGAGGGGTCGAATGTCAGGGCACGGACCGCCCGATCGACTCGCTCGGCGGCAAGATGGCGCGAAAAGCTCTTGGCGGACGTTTCGAACAGACCGTGCAATTGGCGCGTTGACATGCCCAACGCCGCTGCAACGATCTCTGGCGTCAGTGCGGGGTCTGCCGCATGGCGTGCGATATAGTCCTGAGCAGATTGTAATTTTGCGCGGCGTATGGCTTCGCGCTGCGGCTCCTCAGTTCTGCGATCGGGCCGTAGTGCTGATATGGCTAGGTTGGCGAGCGTCGCAAGCGCCGCGCCGCGATCCTGAGCGTCGAGCCGTGGAAGTTCACGCATGAACGACTGGAAAAAGCCATGCAGGAGAGCGTCGGCGCCCGTTGCCTCCGCAACGGGCCGCGGATCGAGACGCTCCGGATTGTCGAGGATTCCGCGAAACGCCGCCGCCGGCAAGCGCAGCACCTCGACCCGGTGCACTACAGGCTCTTCAGCCACGGAAAACCGCTCGCGATCGAGCCCGCCGATCGTCGTCATCCCGGGATGCGTCATGAATCCGTCCCGTTCGGGGAACAAGAAGTTTATAGGGTTGTCGATCGTCCGGAAGAGAAAAAGCCCGTCACCTGGCGCATTGCGGATATCGGCTGCGGTCCGCTCGGTTCGTAATTGCGAAATATCCATCCGCAGTTGCATGACGCCGGTGTCGGCGATCGGTATCCTGGTGATCGATCCTTCGAAGTGACGCCGATGATCGGACGGGGCCTCCGGCGTGATACCGATCAGATTGGCGCTTAACGTTTCGCGCCAATAGGCAAAGCGCTCGCTCGGATCGACATCGTCTGTCGACCAATGGCTGACAGTATCTTGATGCAATTGCGTCACCCGTTACGAGCCAGAAGGAATAAACGACGGCGGGAAACTGACAAAAGCGTTCCGTCTGTTTAAAACTATGATCTAATAGGCGCCATATTCAAAGTTCATTCCTCCTCGCGCTGTTTGACGCTCTCCATCGCTATGACGCGCACATCACCCGGCGCAATGCCAAACGCCTTATGGAAGGCCCGATAGAACGTCGGAAGACTGGAGAAGCCGGACGCAAAGGCTAGCTCAGCGACGGATCGTCTGGCGAACAGCGGGTTTTCCAAGGTGGCGCGGCACTCCTCCAGACGGCGTCGTCGGGCATATTGGCTGAATGTTTCACCGCTTGGCTCGAAATAGAGATGAAGTTGGCGAACCGAGATCTTGAGCGCCGCCGCGACCTTTTCCGGAGCGAGATCATGCAACGTAAGGTTCTGCTCGATATATTGCCGGGCCTGTTCCAGCCTGGCCACGCCAAGCGCTTCACCATGACCCCTCGACACGCTCCCGCAGGCGATTGCGACGAGCCGGGCCAAGTGATCCGCGACCAGCGCGCTCATTTCGTCCGACAGATCATCCATCTGTGACAGTGCATCGAGATAAGCGACGAGTAACACGGACAATTCCGCGGATGCCGGCAGATGGATCGCGAGGGGACGCGGTAGCGGCGGCAAATGACGGTCCAGGACCGGGCGCGGAATCATCCAGAGATCGTGATGATAGCTATGTGTTGCCAGCGCATGGAACGGCGTATCGGCATCCGCGACCATGATGTCGCCGGGCAACGTATTGAACGCGCGGTCGCCGAACTGAAACTGGACGCCACGCCCGTTCTCGCGATAGATCCAGTACTGGTCCCAGGCAACCTTCCGAATAGTGGCTTGCAACCGTCGGATTGGGGAACTGTCAGCGTTAAAGGTGAGCTTGGAAAGTGCCGCGAAGATCGAGACAGAAAGACTCGCGCGATAGCTGGTAGCGCCAGCAGGAGGGTCAACGCTCATACCCAGCTCGCTCTGGATAGATGCCCAAGCCTCAAATCGATCGGCAACGCGAAAGGACGCTGTTGTCAATATGCTGCGCAATCGCGCCCTCAGCCCGGTGCTGGCCCTCGCGAGGGCGAAAAGGCGCATGATGACCAAGCTATTCGAAGTCGTCGTCTCATTCGGCGCAGAAACGACTATCAGTCCGTGCAAACTGGCATCGGCTGAAGATTGTCCGAAGTCGCAACCGCGAACTTCCTGTATGGCAATCCGTGATCTCTACTTCCGGGCGGTGGTAAGGCTGACTTCTACCGGCATCGGCGCCAAGCGGCCGTTCAAACCGGCGTGCTAGGGGTCAAACCCGGCCGAGCGAAGTCCCACGGCTGCCCGCTCACGCCTTCACCGCGATCACTTCCATCCCGACGCGGTAGCGCTCGCTGATCTGATATTCGAGCGCGTTGAATCCATGCTCGGCCAAGAGCGCATAAAGCCGCTTGCGGCTGAAATTGTGATAATGCTCGATCTCGCCCCAATAGGGGTTCACGTTATTGGCGTGCAGCAGCTTCCAGACCATGCTGTCCATGTTGGGCATGGAGAGAAACAAGATCCCGCCCGGCCGCAACAGGCGGTGCGCGGCTGTGAGCCCGTTTTTGGGGAAGGGCATATGTTCCAGCACATCGGCCATGCTGATGATGCTGAAGCGTCCGTCCTCGGCCAAAGCCTCAAGATCGATGCAATGCGCCTCGTAGCCGAGCTTTCGCATCATCGCCACGCCATCCTTGCGCAGATCGATGCCGACGGGGCGATAGCCCCATTCTTCCGCCGTGAAGAGCAGCGAGCCATTGCCGAATCCGACATCCAGCCAATCGCCGCTTGAAACATGGCGCGCGACGCGCTCGACCATGCGGGCCGAGACGGCGCGCTGGCGTTCCATGTCATGGCCGACCGTCTGATTTTGATGCGTGTCGCCGAAAATCACGGCCAGAGCATCGTCGCCGAAATAGCCTTCGGTAAACACATGATGGCAGGCGCCGCATTCATGCCAGATCATGGTCTCGGGCAGGCCCGGCCGGTAGAGGGGATGTTTGGTGCAATCGGCGCCGAGCATCTGCGGAATATCGTGGCTGCCGCAAAGCGGGCAGCTCTCATATGCGATACGTGTGAAACGCGGCGGCTCTCTCAGCAGCACCGGCTTTCCGTCGGCGTCGATTTCGACGGGCTCGACCGCGAAAGCCTGCGGTTCGGCGCCGGAGGTCCAAGTGTCCCACATGCGCATATAGGCCGTCTCCAGATCGCGCGTCGTGCGCGTGATGTCGAACAGAGGCGCCGTGAGCCTTTGGACGAGAAGTCTTTGCCGCAAGGCGAAGAGCGCCATGGGCTCGCTCGCGAGCCGGAGCGCGAGCGTTTCATAGTCCTGCAAAGAATGGGTCACGAGTTCCGGCAGGCCGACCGCATGCAAAAGACTGCCGGCGACGCGCCCCGCGAAAGTCTCGCCGGTGCAGGTCAGGACCGGCAGCCCGGCCCAGAGCGCGTCGCTTGCCGTCGTATGGGCATTATAGGGAAGCGTGTCGAGAAAAAGATCGGCGAGGCGCTGCCTCGCCAGATGGTCCGGGCTCGGTGCACGCGGCGCGAAGACGAGGCGGTCGGGGTTGACACCGCGTTTGCCGGCCTCGGCGCGCAGATTGTCCTTGACGAGCGGATTGGCGTCGAAGAGCCAGAGCACCGCGTCGGGCAGCGCATTCAAGAGCCGCATCCAGATGCTGAAGATCTGCGGCGTGATCTTATAGGCATTGTTGAAGCAGCAGAAGACGAAGCCACTCTCCGGCAGGCCGCAGGAGGCGCGCGTCGGCGTTTGATCGGCGATCCGGCGGCGCGTGTCGTTTGGCTGATAGCAATGCGGCAGATGAACGATTTTCTCGTCGTAGAAAGCCTGCTGGTCGAAGGGCAGCACGAAGGGATCGGCGATGATGTAATCGATGAAATCCGCGCCCATCGTGCCGGGAAAGCCGATGTAGCTCACTTGCACCGGCGCCGGCCGCAACGATGCGATCTCGCTGCGGGCGTGCTGCGTATAGCCTTTGAGCTCGACCAATATGTCGATCCCATCGTCATGGATCATCTGCGCCGCGTCGGTGAAACTCATGTCCTTGATGTCGACGAACCGGTCGAAGGCGTCGCGCAGACGCCAGCGCATCTCGCTTTGATCGTCTATCCCGTGCGAATAGGCGATCAGTTCGAAATGCCGGCGGTCGTGGCGTTCGAAAAGCTCGACCATGAGATGCGCGGTCGCGTGACGATGGAAGTCGCCGGAGAGATAGCCGATCTTGATCCGCTGCGCGGCGTCCTTCTTGTGCCGCCGGTGCGCGTGATCGAAGCGCCTGCTTTTATATTTGTCGAAGCAATGCGCCCAGCGGCGGGCGACGTGCAATTGTTCGTCCGGCCGCGCATGCATGCTGAGCATGCTGAAGGGCGGTATCGGCTTATCGTAATTGGCGATGCGCGCGAGAAGTTCGGCTTCTTCCGCGTCGAATCCGGCCCAATCGCAGGCATGCCGGCGCTGATGGTGCATCTCGATGCGCGCATCGAGAAGGTCCGGCTTCAGATCGAGCGCAGCCCGGTAGGCGGCGATGGATTCCGCGATCTTGCCTTGGGTTTCGAACGTCGCGCCGAGATTGTAATGGGCTTCGACAAGATCCGGCCTTAAGGCAATGGCGTCCTGATAGGCGGCTGCCGCGTCGTCGAACTTTTGCTGCTGCTGAAGAATATTGCCGAGACCGCAATAGACCTCGGCGAATTGCGGCCTGAGCGCGAGTGCATGCCGATAGGCCGTGATTGCCTCGTCGGAGCGGCACAATTCGCGCAGGATATTGCCGAGATGGAAATAGGGGTCGGCGGCATCCGGCCGCCGGAGGATGATGCCCTCGCAGATCGACAAGGCCTCTTCGTAGCGCCCGGTTTTGCGCAGGAGATTGGAGGCATTGGTCTGAGCTTCCACGAAATTCGGCTCGAGCGAGAGCGCTTTTTGATAATAGGCGAGCGCTTCTTCATCATTGCCCAAATCTTCATGGGCGCTGCCGATATTGGAATAGGCCTGAGCATAGGCCGGATTAAGCGCTATGGCCTGCAACCCGGCTTCGATCGCGTCCTTGGGCTGCCGCATTGTCCGTAGAATGGCGGCGAGGTTCGAGAAAGCCTCAAAATAATCCGGCTTCGCGGCGACTGCCTGGCGCAGAAGGCCGGCCGCCGTCGCATTGTCGCCGGTCTGGTGGGCGATCAGGCCAAGATGGTGCAAGGCGACAGGATGCGCCGAATCCTCGGCTATGAGGCGAAGGTAGATTTCGCGAGCCTTGGGCAATAGTCCCGCATGATGGAAGTCGAGCGCGATCGTCAGGAGTTGAGCGGAGGAAGGCTCTTGTTCGGCCTGTTCCGCGCGCTGAGAAGAAAGGCTCATAGGCTCCATCGCCGATGATCGGTCATCTCAAAGGCCTAAAAGCCTAGGCTTGCGCGGGGCTGCCTTGATCAAAGACGATGCCTGGGCAAGGTCAGGCGATGATATCCGGCGTCAATTGGTCTTCGATGAAGACGATCTTGTCGCGCAGCACGAGTTTGCGTTTTTTCAAGCGCTGAACCTGAAGCCGGTCGCCGGTCTGAAGGTGGGTCAGGGCTTCGATCGCCGCGTCGAGATCGCGATGCTCCTCACGCATATGTTCGAGTTCGGCTTGCAACGAGGCCCGTTCCTCATCGCTCAACTTATTCGCCATATGTCCCATTTCCCCCACAGCATGATCCCGGAAAGTTGCAGACTTTCCGGAGGAGATCATGCGTCACTCATCGATCCCGAACCCGCACGACGACCATGCAATGAACCAGCCAAAGAGGCGCGGCAGACTAAGCATCAATCCTTCGAAGTGAAAACCACTTTCAGGCAAAAATGCCGCGGTGCCGCCAGCGACCGGCGGACCTCGTCATAGCCACGCTGCAGAGCGGAATCGCCGAGCTGGCTGGCGTGAGCCTGACCTTATGAACAAGGACTAAAAAAAATGTGATGTGGAGACCCCATTCGACCCTTGCCCTTGTCCGGCGCTGTGGCAGACTTACGTTCTAAGAGGCTTTTGAAGGAGTATTGCATGGCTCTCCAAAACCATCTTGCTGAACTGGAACGGCGTCACGACGCGCTGGACCGGGAAATCTCCAAAGAACTAATCCATCCGGCCACGGATGAGCTGCGGCTAGCAGAACTCAAGCGCAAAAAGCTTCTCCTCAAAGACGAAATCGCCAAGTTGCGATGTGAAGTCGCTCTCCCGACCTTTCATTAAATCAAGCAGCCCACCAGGGCAGGATCGTCCGGCGGCGGCTTTGGCCGAGGCTCGGATGATACCGCCTGCGCTGTGCCAGGCTTGAATGCCGAAGACCCATCCCGAAAGCCGTGGCTTTTCGGGAGGCAAGCGCCATACGCGCTTAGCTGCGGCGCGTGAACATCAGCGATAGGTTATTGGCTGGCATTTGCGTGGTGCGCGGCGCCGCGAAGCCGCAGGTCGCTGCAAGCGCGGTCAGGGCTTCGAGCGATCTCACCCCCCATTGCGGATTTTGCCGGCGCAGATCTGCGTCGAAAGCCGCGTTGCTTTCGGACATATGCGCGCCGTCGCGCATGTAGGGCCCATAGGTATAAAGCAGCCCGCCCGGCGCAAGCACTCTGGCGGCGCCGGCGAAAAGCCCCGTGGTGGCTTCCCAGGGCGAAATATGAATCATATTGATGCAGGCGATTGCGTCGGCCTGGCTGATTGGCCAATCGGGCTTGCTGGCATCAATGTCGAGGGCAGGGCGCACATTGGTGACGCCGCTTGAGGCCACCCAGGCGTCGATGCTGGCACGCGCCTGCGGGCTCGGATCGCTCGGCTGAATCACATGCCGGGGAAGGCGCTCGCCAAACCGCACGCTATGCTGCCCCGAGCCGCTGGCAATTTCGAGCAAAAGCCCGTGCGGTGGCAGATGATCCTGCAAGACGTCGACGATGAGATCGCGGTTGCGCAGCGCCGCGGGCGCGTGGAGGCGAAGGTCTTCTTCCATCGGTGTTGTTTTATCGGGGTCCTTTGGCGGAAACCAGGGCAGTGAGGCGCGTTGATGACGCACGGGCCGCTATAGTGTGTTCCGGTCGGCCGGCGGGCGGTCTGCGGACATGTCTCGCCTCAAGGATCCATGCGAAAATCCGGCGGGTTTTCGAAGCCGCGGTCTGGACCGTTGCCGCCGCCGGACGGATCGGCTAACGTGCTGGGGCTTATTCAAGCCTTTTTGCACCCGTAGCTCAGCTGGATAGAGCGCTGCCCTCCGAAGGCAGAGGCCAGAGGTTCGAATCCTCTCGGGTGCGCCAGAAATCAATGACTTAGCCACTCTGAAATTTTCGCCTCACCGGTCACGGAAGCAGCGCAAGGGTTGTTTTTGGGTAGCGGTGCGGGCTTTTGCGGAGCCTCGAAGGCTGTGGAAAACGGCTCTTGCTGGTCGACGACACGGTCCCCGCTCATCGAGCTTCCATGCAAATACGAAAGGCCGCTGTGCAGCGGCCAACATGTGGAGTGATCTCGTACCGGCTCGACGGTCATCGACGCCACGCTTCTGACCAGTGCGGAGCGTGGCCGAGGGTGGGACATCCGGTTCGCGATCGAACGGATCGCGCCCCCTCGCCTGTTTCGCTGGCATCTCGACCAACTGGACCTCGGTCCGGAAGGTCAAGGAGGGCGAGACCACCAACGACATCTACGCCTTCCTGCTACGCCGGAAGAAGTCGAAACCTGGATGACGGCGCCTTCGCATGAAGCCTTGAAGCTGCAGCGCCCGTTGCCGGATGGGACGCTTCGGATCGTCGCGCGCGGCGTCAAGGAAGATCTCGCCGGACCAGCGGCCTGACCGACGAAACCGACGACCGAGCGGGGTCTCGGGACCGCCAGCGCGAGATTATACTAGCGAACCACTTCTCGCCCTATGCGAGTTTCGCTCCCGATTGCCCCGTCGAGCGGGAGTAGCTCGAGAGGAGCCAGACTGCAAAAATGATGACGCCCATCGCGACGAAAAACATTCGAGCCGGTGTCGGCAACTCCAACAGCAAACCGCCGATCACCAGCACCAGCCCGACCACTAATTCGACAAGGGCATGCAACCTAATAGGCACGATTTTGACCAGGCTAAATGGCATGTCGGTCACGAGCGTCATCGACAAATGCACAACGGCGAGTACATAAGAAATTATTGCCGATGTGCCAGTCAATCCAATGACCGTCGGCGCGAGCGTGAATATGACGACTGTCAGATAGTCGAGGGCTGCGTGCGCTTCACTTGATATTATCTTCATCTCACTTCTCCCCTCTAAGCGCCGCCGCGATCATCGCGTCGCGCATTTCTGTGATCTCAGCGTCGGACAATCCTGATTTCGCTAAGACCAGCACTCCTTGGATGTTTGCCACACACTGCAGCGCGCGTTGACGAACGATGACGTCCGAGAATCGCGAGGACCCAGCCGCTGGGCGCGACAATGCCGCTGCAAAAAGGGAGCGAAGCGTGTCGACGCCAATCGTTAGCCGTGCCACGACGTCGGGATCACTTGACCCGAGCTCAAGCGCGGTATTGCCGATGAAGCAACCGCGCCAATTCGCTGTCTGCCCGTCATCTCTTCGCGCGACGGTGAGGATACCGTCCACCAACATTTCGAGCGCCCGCCGCGCAGTGGGCTCACGCGAAATCAGCGGCCCGAAATGCTCTCTTAGCGTCTGAAAATAGAGGTCGAGCGTTTGAACGAATAACTCATGCTTCGACCCGAACGCATTATAGAAGCTCGCCCTTCCGAGGCTCATTGTCGTCAGCAGCTCGGGCAAGTTGGTCGCCTCATAACCGTTCTGCCAGAACGCCTCCAGCGCACGCTTCGTCGCGCCATCAGGATCAAAGGTCTTGGTTCTCATAAAGCCATATTAGACCATATGGTCTAATATGGCAAGGGATGGAAGTGCGCAGGAGCTATTTAGCGGCTCCCTTTTCGGCTGGGACGTGGGAGAAATGGAACAGCATTTACGCTTATGAAGCGCGCGCGTTGCCAAGTATCTGGGCCGCGGCTCCCTACCTTCATAATGGTTCGGTCCCCAGCCTTGTCGAATTGCTGAAGCCGGCGGTACGACGCGTCAAAGAGTTCAGAGTGGGTGCGAAATACGATACGCCGACAGTTGGTCTCGCGACCGAACAAGCCGGCGGCTTTGTTTTCAAAACGACTGGCTGCGAGGATCGCAACTCCGGCGACAGCAATTGCGGACATGAATATGGCACTGCCTTGTCGGGTGATGAAAGGGCTGCGCTGATCGAATATCTAAAGACGCTTTGAAGGGCTTCGTCGCCTGGCGACATGATTCTTGCCGGTACGCTTGTCCGCCCTTTCCAACATCGTTGGCACCGCTGATGGCTGCGCCTAATCTGCTATGCCGACATGACGACTGGCTCCCGATAGCGCGATCGTTGGCGTGCGCGTCGCATCCAGAACACTGCTCCATTTCGGCGCAGGTGCAGGCGGACGAAACCGCGCCGCACCGCCCGTCGAGGCGCCTCCGACGAGCAATACACCATAGCCACACGACTCGGTGAGGTCTTGGACGAGGAGATCGAACAGGGGCCTAACGTGCTTAGCTATTTTACGGGCGTGGCATTGTTTGAGGCACGATCATCGATGTTGGCGCTGTCTAAAAGTATCGTGGTGTTCAGGTAACGACTATCGCCCCAATTTGTTGCGACGCGGAAGATTGTCCGCGATGCACACAGTCGATTGTTACAATGCAGCTGAGTTCGAATAATTCTTCCGGCATGTTCAGTGTCAAATTTTTATACACGTGCATGGATGGGATCGATTCAGATCGTCGTCTATGCGCTTTCGTTCGATTCTCCGTGCATTCTGTTTAAGTCTTTGACAAGCTTCGAAGTGTCGGCAGAACTTCATCGTCACGAGAGATTGGCACCGCATTTGCGCTAATCTTTGTACGCGTCATCCGTTTGAATTTGATGCGTCACAGGTGAAGCATCTGGTCAAAGCACCAGAGCGATGACTGTGCAAGGGAGGAGAACCAGACTCATGGCAATAAGTACCGCAACCAAAGCGGCGACGGACGCGCTCGGCGTCAATCGCGCGCCGACCAGCGTCAATCCTCAGGAAGTCCACCGCTGGCTGCAGAGTTTCAATTGGGATTTCGCTCAGAACCGGACGAAATATCCAACCAAATATCATATGGCGAATGACACGAAGGAACAGTTCAAGCTCATCGCCAAGGAATATGCACGGATGGAATCGGTCAAGGACGAACGGCAGTTCGGCACCTTGCTTGATGGGCTGACCCGTCTCGAAGCCGGCAATCGCGTGCATCCGCGCTGGGGCGAGACGATGAAGGTCGCGTCGAACTTCCTTGAAGTCGGCGAATATAATGCGATCGCCGCCACCGGTATGCTGTGGGATTCGGCGACCGCCGCCGAGCAGAAGAACGGCTATCTTGCACAGGTGCTCGACGAGATCCGCCATACGCATCAATGCGGTTTCATCAACTATTATTTTGCCAAGCACTACCATGACCCGGCTGGACATAACGATGCCCGTCGCACCCGTGCCATCGGACCACTTTGGAAAGGGATGAAGCGGGTGTTCGCCGACGGCTTCATATCCGGCGACGCGGTTGAATGCTCGGTCAACCTTCAATTGGTCGGCGAAGCTTGCTTCACCAATCCTTTGATCGTCGCTATCACCGAATGGGCATCGGCCAATGGCGACGAGATCACGCCGACGGTGTTTTTGTCGATTGAAACAGACGAGCTGCGCCATATGGCAAACGGCTATCAGACGGTTGTTTCGATTGCCAATGATCCCGCGGCTCAGAAATATCTGAACACAGATCTCAACAATGCATTCTGGACCCAGCAGAAATATTTCACGCCGGTGCTCGGCATGCTCTTCGAATATGGTTCGAAGTTCAAGGTGGAGCCTTGGGTGAAGACCTGGAATCGCTGGGTCTACGAGGATTGGGGTGGGATCTGGATCGGCCGCCTCGCGAAATACGGCGTCAATTCACCGCCAAGCCTCCGCGATGCAAAGAAGGATGCTTATTGGGCACACCACGATCTGTTCTTGCTTGCTTATGCTCTGTGGCCGACCGGCTTCTTCCGGCTTTCGCTGCCGGATGAAGAAGATATGGAATGGTTCGAGGCCAATTATCCGGGCTGGGATGAGCATTACGGCAAGATCCTTCGCGAATGGAAGGCGCTTGGCTGCGAGGATCCCAAGAGCGGTTTCCTCCCGATCCAATGGCTCATCGAGCACGGGCATAAGGTTTATATCGATCGCCCGTCGCAAGTGCCGTTCTGCCCGACTCTCGCCAAGTGCTCGGGGTCGCTCAGGGTACACGAGTTCAACGGTCAGAAGCACGCCTTCGCCGATGATTGGGGCGAGCGCCAATGGCTGGCTGAGCCCGAACGCTACGAATGCCAGAACATCTTCGAGCAATATGGCGGCCGTGAACTCTCGGATGTGGTCGTCGAAGGTCATGGGGTTCGAGCCGATGGCAAGACCTTGATTGGTCAGCCGCATGTGCACGGCGATCAATTGTGGACCGTCGAAGATCTCAAGCGCGCCAATTGCGTCTTCGCTGATCCGCTCGCCGATCTTTGAGCAACAATCTCGTCAGACCGGCCGCGTTGGGCCGGTCTGACGAACGCATCAAACACATAAACGGCATGGTCGACATAAGACCATGAATAGAAATCAACGGAGGAAACGACCGATGGCTATCGCCACAGCGACGACGACGAAGCGTGGGCTCACGGACCCTGAAAGGGCCGCGAAGATCCTTGCAGCTATCCCAGACCATGAACTCGATACACAACGCAGGATGAATTATTTTGTTGAACCGCGTTGGAAGCGGCTCAGCGAATATGAAATCCTGACGTCCTATACTCAGCCGAACCCGGATTGGATCGCCGGCGGCCTCGACTGGGGCGATTGGACCCAGAAATTTCATGGCGGGCGTCCGTCGTGGGGCAATGAGAGCACCGAGCTTCGGACGACCGATTGGTTCCGTCACCGCGATCCGGCGCGCCGGTGGCATGCGCCCTACGTTAAGGACAAAGCCGAAGAATGGCGCTACACGACGCGCTTCCTCGAGGGCTATTCGGCGGAAGGCGCGGTGCGTTCCATCGATCCGAAATGGCGCGATGAAATTCTCGCCAAATATTGGGGCGCACTTCTGTTCAGTGAATATGGACAGTTCAACGCACACTCATCGGTGGCGCGTGACGCGCTCTCGGATACGATCCGCTCCACGGCGACCTTTGCCGCGCTCGACAAGGTCGACTGCGCTCAAATGATTCAGCTAGAGCGCAACTTCCTGGCCAAGGTCGTTCCCGGCTTCCCGGAATCCACGGAAGGTCCGAAGAACATCTGGCTGAGCGACCCGATCTACAAGTCGGCGCGTACGACCGTAGAAGAGTTCTGGCAAGGTATCCAGGATTTCAGCGAGATTCTATGGGCGGTGCATGGTGTCTATGATCCGTTGTTCGGTCAGTTTGCTCGGCGTGAATTCTTCGGTCGAATGGCTGCCCATTACGGCGACTCGCTGACGCCGTTCTTCCTCAGTCAGACGCAGACCTACTTCCAGACTACCAAGGCCGCCATGAGCGATCTCTTCTTTTACTCCTTGGGGGATGACCCGGAGTTCGGCGATCACAACCGGACATGGTTCCGTGCCTGGACGGAGAAATGGCTGAAGATGACCGCGGATTCCTTGCACGACTTCCTCGGCATCTACGCAAAGGTCGAGAAAGTACCCGGTCTCAGCGACAAAGCCGGCATCATCGCCGCTGTGTCCCGTGTCGTGAACGATTGGGTCGAGGACTATGCCAAGAAAATCGACTTCAAGGTCGATGCCGATCAACTCGTCGCCAGCATCACTCGTGACGTCAAGTGAAGGGAAACTGAAATGACAGCGCGTAATGCATATAACGCCGGCATCATGAAGAAAAACGGCGAGGCTTTCGCCAAGGAATTCTTTGCCGAAGAAAACCAGGTCGTCCATGAATCCAATACGGTCGTTCTGGTGCTCATGAAGAGCGACGAGATCGATGCCATCGTGGAAGACATCATTCTGGGTGAGGAGGCGAAGCGCAACCCGACTCTCGTCGTCGAGGATCGAGCCGGCTTCTGGTGGATCAAGGCCGACGGCAAGATCGAAGTCGATACCGAGAAGGCTGCCGATCTGCTCGGTAAGACTTATAGCATTTACGATTTTCTCGTGAATGTCTCATCGACCATCGGCCGGGCCTACACGCTTGGCAACACGTTCACGATCACGTCCGAATTGATGGGGCTCGATCGTAAGCTCACCGATATCTGAGGGATTGAAAGGGAGGAGACGAAAATGCCCAACTACAAAATCCACGACAATCCCGTCCGCTCTGAGTGGCAGGAGAAGATCGGTGAATTGAAGTCCGTGAAGGATGCTACTGCGTTCATACAGGACTTCCGGAAGAAATATACGTCGCCGTTTCGTACCAGCTATGCACTCGACGTCGACTATCTCTTCATCGAGGCGAAGATCGAGGAGCGGCTGGCCGTGCTGAAGACTTCGACATACTCCGCGACGGACCTCTTTTCCATGGCTACCACCGGGGAAGCGGCCCAAAAGGTCGCGGATACCTGGATCGCCAAAATGGACGCGGAGAAAGACAAGTTCGCTGCCGAAAAAATCCTGATTACGTTCCGGCAGCTCTATAAGCCGCCGGTGCTTCCAGTGAACGTGTTTTTCAAAGTCGACACGCATCTCGGAAGCCGCCTGATGGAACTGCGCAATGCCGATTATTATGCGGATTCCCTGGAAGAGTTGCGCAAGAAGCGCGGCGTCAAAGTGTTGAAACTCGGCAACGCCGCCTGACAGGCGCTTGAACGTTCGGGCGCCCGCGCGATTTCGCCAGGCGCCCGAACAAACCGAAACAGGGTGGTCCATGAAAAGGCTGATGATCGAAGAGGATCCCGATGGCCCGGCATCGGTGAGTTCGTTTCAGGGGAACGCAGGGTCCGCAGCAATCGCGGGCTTCGCAGAAGCGGCAATTGCGCCGGTCGAAATCTTCAACGACGGCCGATACAGCGCCTTCGTTCAGGATCTTGAATGCGTCTGGCGCTGGGAAATTCACCGGGATGGCCAGTTCGTTCAGGAAGGCTGTTCGTTGAGCGAGAGATCATCCCGCGAAGCTGTGGGTTATGTCATGTCGTTTTATCGGCGGCGCGACGAGAGGCAGGCTGCCGAGCCGGCAATCTGCGAATAGTCGCGGCCCCGCGGCTCTAGGGTCGCGTCCGGTTTCGCCCGGTCGGGTAAAAATCAACAAATCGTCAATGGCGCATGCGGGTTCGCATGGGCGGTCTCTAGTTGCGCGCCGGCACCATCAATGGCGGTCCTAAAAGACGCGAAAACAGCGTGAATTTGGACACCGGCGCGAACCAATGCCGTCGGTTAAACTTCAGAAGAGGCAAAGATGTACAAAGTGTCCGTTATTACCGAAGACGATTTCGAGGTAACGTTCGAATGTCCACCGAACGAGAACGTCATCTCCGCCGGTGTGAAAAGCGACGTGATTCTCCTTTCGTCTTGCCACGAGGGCGGCTGCGCCACATGCAAGGCGGAATGCCTTGAAGGCGACTATGAATTGGGACGATGCAGCGTGCAGGCCCTGCCTCCCGACGAAGAAGAAGCAGCTGTCGTTCTTCTCTGTCAGACCTACCCTCGAAGCGATCTCGTGTTCAAGGTACCCTATACGTTCGAACGCATCTCTTTCCAGAAGGTCAACACGGACTGGAAGGGTGAGATCGTTGCGGTCGAAAAGATCGCATCGAATGTCGCGAAACTGCAGATTGTGCCGAAGGACCCTGAGAATGGTCAGGCTGTCACGATCCCGTTCGTGCCAGGGCAATATCTAGACATCGAGATTCCTGGCACGCAAGCGAGCAGGTGCTATTCGATGGCAACGATCGATGACGACCCCCGCCTTGATTTTCTAATCCGGATTTTGCCTGGCGGTCGCTTTTCGCAATTTCTGTCGAGCGAGGCTGAGCCGGGCATCGTGATGAGGCTTCGTGGTCCTTTTGGCGGTTTCAACATAAGGGAGAACGGACTTCGTGCCCGGTACTTCGTTGCCGGCGGGACAGGTCTGGCCCCAGTCCTGTCGATGATCCGCTACATGAAGCGTGAGCAACATCCGCAGGAAGCCAAGTTGTTTTTCGGCGTGACGCATCAGCACGAACTCTTCTATCTCGACGAACTGGAAAAGCTCGAAGCCGAAATGCCGAACTTGAAGGTATACGTGACAGTGATCAAAGCTGACGCGGCCTGGCAGGGCGGCACCGGCACAGTCGTCGACGAGTTGACCAAGCAATTGCAAGACGCAAAGGCGAAGCCCGATATTTATTTATGCGGGCCGCCGCCGATGATCGATGCGGCCTTCGCGGCTGCAGCAATATACGGTGTTCCCCCAGAACAAATGTATGTCGAAAAGTTCCTTGCCAGTGGGCAAGCCGCGGCCGCAGAATAGCTTCTGGCTTCATAGGCGGAGGTTGCTTCAGCGATGAATTCCGTGGTCGAGTTGCCGAACAAATTCAAAATGTGGGAGGCGGACAAGCCAGAGCTCGACGCTGGGCTGTTCGGTGTCGATCGCCCGGGCGTCGCCTGGGATTGGATGGTGCAAACCAATCAAGCACCGGAAGGGGCAGATTGGGTTCGACCTCAAGTTGCCGAAGCCTGGGATCGATGCATCGAGGATTATGGCCTCATACCACGCGTCAACCAGCTATGGCCGCACGCTATCATTGACGTTGCGAGTGGGGTGCGCACCGCTCCTGCCACTAACCTGGACGTTCGCACGGCTTTGGCGACCATGGCCTTCAATCTGCAACCTGTCTTGCGAGGCACGAGCGTCAGCCTGCTCCTGGCTGATGGAGCGGGTACGCTTATCCATGCGATGGAATCGGGATCGAGCCTCGGGCCAATGGGCCGTCGCCTTGTCCGGCTCGGCGAAAGTTGGAATGAGCGGATCATTGGTAACAATGGATTGGGGACGGCCGCAGTTCTGGGCGAGACTGTGGCCTTTGAAAGAAAGGAACATTTCTCCTCTGTCTTGCATCCTTTTGCGACGGTTGGACATCCGCTGTTCGCTCATGACGGCTCGCTGGTAGCGTTACTCGGCTTGATTACGGATCAGCGCTCCTCTGCGCAAACGCTTCTCGGATTTGTCAGAATTGCTGGCTACCTCATCGAAACCAATCTGTTCGAATGTCAGGCGCCGGGAGCGTTTATGCTCCGGCTCCGCTTAAACAAAATCTGCGTCGGCTCAGACGAGCAGAATTGTCTGCTCGACGGGCTGATCTCTCTCGACACGGCGGGAAAGATCGTTGGGGCCACACGCGCCGGGCTCAATCTCCTTCGGGTCGAACGCCATTCTGAAATTCTCTTCCGCCCCGTAGAAATGGTTCTGGGCGTGGCAGTGGACGAATTACGTGCCTGCGCACGCCGCTGTGAGCCTGTCGAGCTGGAGATATTCTCCGGTTGGCGTTTAAGGATCGAGCTTATTGTTCGACAAGCTGGCGCAGGCGAAGCCGTGCAGCCTGTTCGAGACCTCGTGGCGACAAAAGGGGCTGTGCGCCGCGCGAATTATTATGCGCCCGGACAAGTCGCAAAGCGCGCAGCTCAGGAGCCGTGGCATGACGCGGTCGGTGAGGCCGCCTTGCAGAAAGCGATCAATCTGCAGAAGCAGAAGATCCCGATCCTGATCACGGGCGAGTCGGGTGTCGGGAAAGATCATTTGGTTCGTATGATTCATGCGAATGGAATGCGGAAGGGTCGTCCCCTGGTGCTCGTCAACTGCGCGGCAATTCCGCGCGAACTCATATCGAGCGAACTGTTTGGCTATGCACCCGGCAGCTTCACCGGCGCTCGCAATGGCGGCAAACCCGGCAAATTCGTCGAGGCTCATACGGGTGTTTTGTTCCTCGATGAAATTGGAGACATGGCTCTTGATCTTCAGACCGCGCTTTTATGTGCACTGGATAGTTCGGAAATTGTGCCGGTAGGTGGATCAAAGCCTGTGACGGTAGATGTTCAGGTGATCGCAGCGACGAATAGTGATCTTGCTGATTGCGTGAGAAAAGGCACCTTCCGGCGTGATCTTTACTACCGGCTAAACGGGGCGCAGTTTTGGTTGCCTTCTCTGCGAGAGCGTCCCGATAAATTGGGCTTGGTCCAATATATGTGGAACCAGGAGATTAAGGCCCAGAGCATTGAGAATGACAAGACGCTCAGCACTGAGGTCTGGGATATTTTCGAGCGTCATCCCTGGCCAGGTAATATTCGTGAATTACGCAATGTTTTGCGCTCCTGTTTGGCGATGACGGTTGGTGATCAGACGCAGGTTTCGGACCTACCAGAAGATTTCCTCCGGGAAATGAATGATTCGACGCAATGCGAAGAAGATGGCGGAAGTGAACTGGTCTCGTGGCCAAGGGCGCGCGCCCTACCTGAGGTCAAGGCGTTGGTTGCTTGGGAGGCTGAGGCGATCCGTTCCGCGCTTGCGAAGACATCCGGCAATATTTCGCAGTCGGCACGCGAACTCGGAATCACGCGTGCGACTCTCTATCATAAAATGGCGCGTCTCGGACTGAGAAAATAGAGGGCCGGTTGTCGGGCCTGATGGAAGGGCAGAGGAATGGGCGACGAAATCCAGCAGTTTCTCACCGAAATGGCACGCGGCGCGGATGCCACCACTCAGGAGCTTGAGCGAGAGGAGGCGAGACTCCGCGCGCTCGTCGGCCAAGAAAGAGCCGGAGAACTGAAACAGCTTTGGGCAAATGAACTCGATCCCGCAGATGAAGAAGATATCAAGCGCTACATGGATTGGAACGATAAAGAGCTGATCTGGACATGGTCTCGCCTTGAACGCTCGCGCGAGCGCCGAGCCGCCGCGGGCCGCGCCTATATGATTCATAGTCAGCAGCCAAGTGCATCAGTTCCTCCCCGGGAGACGATGCGCAAGCCTCGCGGACGCGACTGAATATTCTACCTGTTTCACTGATAGCTGCGGCGAGGGCAGCAGGACGCGGTTGACAGACAGATGATTGTCGGGACGCGAAAGCATGCGACGGAATCGGGCGGCGCGTGAACGGCGGTCTGCAACCAGAAGTAAAAGTAACATATAAAAATGAATGGCTGCGAGCCATGGGAGGAAACGATGAAAAAAGACATTCGCTACGGCGACAATGCGCGCCGCAGGATGCTGGCTGGCGCCAATCTTTTGGCCGATGCCGTCCAAGTGACGCTCGGTCCCCGTGGTCGCAATGTCATGATCGAGCATCGTACCGCGGGCTTTCCGCCGATCGTTACCAAGGATGGGGTCACGGTCGCCCGGTCGATCGAGGTGAAGGATCACTTCGAAAGCGCTGGAATCAGTATGTTCGGGCAGATGGCCACGGCGGTGTCAAAAGAATGTGGTGATGGGACAACAACCACCATCGTGTTGGCGCGCCATATAGCGAGAAAAGTGCTCCAGGCCATGAGTGCGGGGCTCGATCCCAATGGGTTGCGAATGGGAATTGAGCTTGCGACCCAAGCCGCCATAGACGATTTACGCCGGCGCGCCCGGAACTGCGCTGACGAGCGTTCGATCGTTCAGATTGGTGCCACCGCGTCCAATGGTGATGTCGGCATAGGCAAACTCCTCGCTTCCAGTTTTGCGAAAGTCGGTCCTAATGGCATCGTCAGCATCAAGCCCGGCAATGGTGTGACTGATACCGTCGCCTTTCAGGAAGGCGCATGCTGGGAACAAGGCTGGCTTTCACCCTATTTCGTTACCGACAAAAACCGCAGACTCGCCGAGCTCTCAAATTCCTATGTGCTGCTTTATGATCGTACGATCAGCCATTTCGAGGAGTTGATCCCGATTTTGGAGCAGGTTCGTCAGGTCGATGGCTCGCTCCTGATCATAGCCGAAAATGTCGAGGATGCGGCCTTGACCGGACTTTTGCTCAATCACATACGGTGTGTGCTCAAAGCCGTTGCCGTAAAACCGCCGGCCTATGGGGATCACCGGAAAGAAACCCTGACGGACCTCGCTTGTTTGCTCGGCGGCCGTGTCTTGTTGGAAGAAAATGGCGATGCTCTCGGCCAAGTGAAGCTCGAAGATCTTGGCCGGGCACAATCGGTCCAAATCGGCGAGAGTTCCACGGCGCTGTTTGGCGGTGCCGGCGATGTGGCGCAGATTACCGCCCGGCTCGAAGGCTTACGCGCCGAAGCTGACCTTCTTCGCAACGGACATTCGCGCAGGGGCTCTCCGACAGGAAACGCGCGTGAGCTTGAACAGCTCGAAGAAAGGATCGGCAATTTGTCGAACGTCACCGCGACGATTGAGGTCGGAGGCAATAGCGAGGCAGAAATAAGGGAGCGTCTTCAACGCGTCGAAAACGCGAGGAACGCCGTGTCCGCGGCTCTTGCCGAAGGTGGACTGCCAGGCGGTGGCGCCGGCCTATTGCGTTGCCGCAAAGCGCTCAAAGGACTTTCCTCTACGGATCTCGCCGTTCGGCATGGCATCGACATCATCGCGGATGCCGTGGGCGAGCCTTTGCGGCAGATTGCGAAGAACTCTGGAGTGGACGCTTATGCCGTCGTCTCCATAACGGTCGCGGCGGAAGATGAATTGTGGGGCTTCGATGCCCAAAATGGCCAATTTGGCAATCTCTTCGATCTGGGTGTCATCGATCCGGTGAAAGTCACGCGCTTGGCTTTGCAGAGTGCGACCGCCACCGCCAGCACGTTGATGACGACGGAATGCGTCGTTGCGAGCCTGCCTCCGGATGATCCTACATTCGGCTATACGGCCGAATGGGCGGCGGCAACTAGAGAAGATCCGCGCCGTTGATCGGGATCGTATCGCGCGCATGCGAGTCGAGGACTATGGCGCCGTTATAATTGCAAGCCGGAACAGTTTACCTCGGTTGCGGTCCACAGGGCCCGCGTAGCGCATGACATCCATGATGTTAGTTCCTGTATTTTGACGCGCGCTGTCGCTCACGGGTCTATGAGTGTCGAGCAATCGAGCCATCGGCGCGTGCGCGTCGCCGTTGTCATTCTGCTGATAAACGAAATTCGAGGATTGATCAGCAGCCGAAAGGCTCGCCGTATAGACTGTTTATTTCGAATACAGTGTATCTTCGATTTATTATACAGTTTGGAGCTATTCTAGGTCGTGCTCGGATCTATACATAATTTGCTAACGTGTAATTTTGTAAAAATATATTATATAACAACAACATATATAATAATCATAGTATTCGTTAGACATGGCACATGTTCTGCGATGACGGCAAGTAATTGGCGGTTTACCAGCGATCTCAAATGAGAGCATCCCGCCAATCTTGACGAAGTGGAGAACACATTATGAGCAAAGGTAGAAACGTCCTTCTTATCGGCGTCGTGGTGATTTCCGCCGGCGTGCTTGGCTCGGCATATGCCCAAGACACTCGTCAGGCGGCGCAGATGGCAGCCGGAACCGTTTACACGGATGCGAATGGGGACCGCTCTGTGAACGGCGTGCGTTGTGGGCTTATGTGGGGAGTCGATACCTGCCGTACTACTGTGAGTGCCGAACAAAGCCATTCGTCGTCGGAATGGCGGGCGACCGTGGCCAGGCCACCCGTTTCTGGCGTCACTGTGGATGCGGATGGAAGCCGTTCTCGGGATGGCGTGCGTTGCGGGCTCATGTGGGGATATGATACCTGCGCAGTTCAATAGGCGGATGGCTATTAAACTACGTGTCCTAATTATATAGTGCAACGCACTGTCACCCGCGTCTGGTCTATGGCGGTCGCGGGTGGCTGGTTCTGGTTCGATATGAGGACCAGCATAGGCTCGTTATCTCTCGTGCGGTCCGGCTCAACTTCCTGCCATAGCAGCAGATCTGTAGGGTTCCGCGGGAACGAGAGGTCGATCCGTTTCTTCGATTTGATTCTATAGGATGCCACGGCTCATATGGATGCTGTACTGGCAGGCCAGAAGAATTGTGATTCCACTTCATCAACCGAAAACGGCGGTTGATGTGGAAATTTTGCGTTGGCAATTGCGATGTTCGTCACTGCGGCCAGTTTCCGGCGTTCGTCTTGGTATGCTTGCATAAAAAGATCCTCGCGTAACCCATTCAGACCGGGACTTGCTGCCAGCAGTTGCGCGATTATTTCACGATGATGCGCGACGAGAGCATCTCCTGTAGCTCCTGTACATGATGGGTGCAGCTCGCGATTGAGAAGATCGCGACATAATTTGCTGTAGCAAGATCGCAATGCGCAAGCTTGCTCGCGCCTGAAGCTCTCGGGCTCTTCCGCTCGATCAAGCGAGCTGACTTTTGTCGGATAAGCGGCCTCAACGCGCGGGGCTGGCGTTCCGCCGATTAGCGTCTCGCCCCTCGCAAGCTGATTGGCGCTGGAAAAAAGAGCGGCGAGCGATAGGCGCTTCCTAGACGGCCGGAAGCGCCAACGGGTGAATAGGGCCCGTGCTTTTAAAAATTTGGGCGCGCCTGTGCCGCGATGCATATAGCCGTGAACTGAACTTGTCTCGTAGCCAATCAACGTCGCATCGCCCTCTTTTCAGATCTGAGCTGGCGCGATCAATTCCCATACCAATCGCCTTGATCAGGCAAAGCGGGCAACAGCGGGGCAAGGCGTGTGCATAATATGCACAAAAGATGTATCATTAGTATACATTCGTATATATACTTTACAATTATCTGTTATGCGTAATATAATACTTCACTTTAAAATTATATATTTGACATATACTCACATTTTGATAGGGTGCGGTCGCATCAGGTGGCCTTCTCTTCTCCCGTCATGGTTTGCCATGACGGGCTTTTTTTCAGTCTTGATGTGCGGCTAGTTGCCCAGTTGGGCCTTGTTGGATCGCCGCGCCATTTGGCTAGAAAATCTCGTCCGGCACCCCGATGCAGCGAAGTATCAGAAACCGTTCTATCGAGGTCTCATTAGCAAAATGGCTGGACCCGACGCGATGCAAGCCCGGCATTCCGAAACGGCCTCATTTGACCTGGTCGCCAGAATCTCAAAGCCGCTGCCGAGTAGCGATCAGCCGGTACTGGTGAAAGCATCAACTTGCGAAACGTAATGGATAAGGTTGAACCCTGAATGTATGACCGGAATTGCATTGTCGTATCGCCGCGAACGTTCGTCATTGCGCACAGGCTCTCAACCATCGCCGCTGTTGACGAAGTCATCGTGCTTGATCAAGGTCGGATCATTGACTGCGGCCGGCGCGATGAACTTCTGACCGCTAATACTGGTTTCATTATTCATGGAACTCAATAGGAAGTGGAACATCGTGATGAGTTCACCGCCCGCCTTATGCTGCATATTTTTGTGGATGCCCAACTAAGCGAGACTTAATGAGCTAGAATCTGAGGTGGCAGCGCTCGTGCATTCAAGCCCCTCAACGGCCGTCTGAAGCGGTGTGCCCGGCGCCATTGTCCTCAACCGGCGCCGGCCAGCAGCGCGATATGATAGGTTAGGAAAGAGGCGCAATAGGCAAGCGCCAGCATATAAGCGAATGTGACGAGCATCCATCGTGCGCCGCCGGTCTCCCGCCGGATGACGGCTAAAGTGGACGCGCACTGCGGTGCAAACACATACCAGGCCAAGAGCGAGAGAGCCGTGGCCAGCGTCCATTTATTGGCAAGCGCATGCCCAATTTGTTCGGCCGCCTCCTTGCCGCCCTCGATTGAATAGACTGTACCCAAGGAAGCGACAGCGACCTCGCGTGCCGCCATTCCTGGAATGAGCGCGATGTTGATCTGCCAGTTGAAGCCGATCGGCGCGAGAACTGGTTCGAGCGCGTGGCCGATCCTGGCGGCAAGGCTGTAGTTGATAGCCGGATCCGTTGCGCCCTCTGGCGGCCTTGGGAAGGATGCAAGGAACCAGATAAGCACCATCATCGTGAAGATTGTCGTCCCGGCGCGATAGAGGAACATCTGTGCGCGCGTCAAAAGCGCAATGATGACGCTGCGCGGCCGTGGCAGCTTGTAATCCGGAAGCTCCAGCATGAAAGGCGGCGTCGGATCATCCCGCCAGAAGAAATGCTTCAGCACCCATGAAACGGCGAGCGCGCTGCTGATGCCCGCCGCATAAAGGCCGAACATCACGAGGCCTTGCAACTCGACGAAACCCCAAACTTTGCGCGCCGGAATGAAGGCCGCGATGATCAAAGTATAAACGGGGATACGAGCGGAACAGGTCATCAGCGGCGCAACCAGGATTGTCGCGAGCCGGTCGTGCCTATTGTCGATCACCCGCGTCGCCATAATGCCCGGAATCGCGCAAGCGAAACTCGACAGCAGCGGAATGAAGGCGCGGCCGTGGAGACCGGCGCCGCCCATGATGCGATCCATGAGAAAGGCGGCCCGCGCCATGTAGCCGAAATCTTCCAAAAGCAGGATGAAGAGAAACAAAATCAGGATTTGCGGGAGAAAGACGATGACGCTGCCCACGCCCGAGATCACACCGTTTTCGATAAAGCTCTCGAACAAACCATCCGGCAAATGATCGCGCGCAAGCGAGCCTAAAAGATCAAAGGCGCTGGAAATCAGGTCCATGGCAGGCTGTGCCCAAGTGAAGACGGCCTGGAACATCGTAAAGAGAATGAGCAATAGGATCAGAAGGCCGCCGAGCGGGTGAAGCAGAACCCTGTCGAGGCGCTTCGTCAGAGTATCGGGCGTTGTAGGCTTACCGATCACCTTTGCGATGAGAGCATCCGCCTCGCGTTGGATGGTTCGCAGTTCCCGTGGTTCAGGCGCGACCCATTTGCTTTCGGTGGCCGCCGGCCAATCCGCCGCCGCGAGTTCATCAAGCCGGTAGACGAGATCGTCCGTGCCGCCGCGCTGGACAGCGGATGTTGCGATCACGTCTATGCCGAGTTCACTGGATAGGCGATCGATATCGATCTCGATGCCGCGTCTTTGCGCGATATCGATCATGTTGAGAACGAGCACCAATGGCCGACCGACTTGCTTCAACTCGCTGACAAGACGCAATCCCACGCGCAAGTTTGTCGAGTCGGCAACGCAGATGATGAGGTCCGGCTGCGACTCGCCCTTCATATGCCCGAGCACGATATCGCGCGTGACTTCCTCATCCGGGCTGCGTGCACGCAGCGAATAGGTGCCAGGCAGATCGATCAGCGTGATGTCCCAGCCTGAGGGCGATTTCAATCGGCCGCTTTTATGCTCGACCGTCACGCCCGGATAATTCGCAACCTTCTGATGATTACCTGTCAGCGCATTGAAGAGCGCCGTCTTGCCGCAGTTGGGCGCACCGACAAGCGCGAAGACGTAAGGTTTTGCGAGCAGCGCGATGTTCAAATATGTGCCTCCCGATCGCGCACGAGGATGGCCATGGCCTCGCGCCTCCGCAGAGCGACAGTCATATTGTTGATCCGGATGGCTATGGGGTCGCGGCCAAAGAAGCCTTCGTGCAGGACCTCGATGGATGCGCCTTCGATGAAGCCTAATTCGATCAGCCGGCTTTCGAGCTCCAAAGGTGAAATTCCAGAATTACTGTCGCGCGGTTCGATCGCCTCGACATAACCTCGATACCCTAATGGCGCGCTGCCAAGGCGGACTTGTTCTTTTGTCATCGAATGCTCAGGTGATCGGCGGAAACGCTACTTTCCATTGGCCGTACGCCCGAGCCGGACGAAGTTCAACGAATACTTATCTCTTTAGAGTCGATCTAAAACTGCTCAATGTTTTCAAGATGCTTGGCTGAACCCGATTTTCGATGTGAAGCGATTTCCGCGGAGCGTCTTGAACGCGATTTACTTCAACGCAAGCCGATGCCCAAGCCAGATGCCTAAGAGTTGGAGAAGCGCTGCCCCACGAGCGCTTCTCCATGTTTCGGCAACCTCATCGTGGCTTACTGGCGGGGCGGCGGCAGAGTGCTGAAGAAGGCAGCTATATTTTGGACGTCGGCATCCGTCAGCGGCTTGGCCATCGCAGTCATCGTCTCGTCTGTTCTGGACTCTCCGATCCTGTAGGCCGTCAGGGCTTTGATCAAATAATCACGATCTTGGCCTGCGAGATGCGGGATGCCGGGCGCCGCCGTCGTAAATCCATCAGGCCCATGACAGGCCATGCAGACTTCGGCTTTTTGCCGGCCTTTTGAAATGTCGACCGACTGAGCCCGAGCGGTTGTGTTGAGGCAGGCCGCGGCGAGCAAGATAGCACTGGAGATTGCAAAGTAGAGCTTGTTCATAGGATTGGGCCTTTTCATCAGACAAGGGCGTTACGGATGTAGATCGCCGCGCCATAGGCAAAGAAGACGGCGATCCAAACAGCGAGGACGGCGACGGCGCCAGTACCGAGCTTGGCTACGGTGCCATTAGCTTCGTATCGCCCAGCGACTTTTCCGGATTGGTAAAGGAGGGTGACATAGTAGCCGCCGACCAACCCGCCGACCCCGACGAGTGTCGCGAAGAACAGGAATAGCGACGGCCAATCGACATTAACCTTGTAGTCCGAGATCACGTAGCCGAACGGCTTCAGATAGGTCGCGCGCACGATCTCGCGCCACACTGCCAGCATGGCGAGAACTCCGACTCCGAGGCCGATGAGCGCATAGCCGTGTACGTTGCCCTTGGCATCACGCATGACATTTGCCATCACCAGCAAAGCTATCACCATGAGCCATCCGACAGGTTGTGAAGCTAGGTGCGTCTCCGGGGGATGATCGAAATGCCACCAGATCAGAAGAGGCGTCGAAATCAGGAAGCCCCACAATCCAAGCCTTCTTCCAAGTTTGCGCACAAATGCAAGATAGGACTTCGGCTTATCCGCCCGATCGGCGAAATAATCCGTATAGGCGACAAGAAAGACGCCAATCGCCGGGATCGAAAGCGAGATGATAAATAAGTATCTCGGCCATTCGATTGCGTGGAGCGTGCCGCCGCTCGTATCCACGACTCCGCCCGGCGCATACCAATCCATCCATCGCTGCGGTTGAATGGCTTGGTAGGACAGCACATGCATGATGAGGCCATCCATGAGGAACAGTAGAAGGCCCAAGATTGCATACACGCCGATGTGGCGCTTCGCCCCTTCGTGATTGCCCCAATAGAAGGCGAACCAGAGGCAATAGGCAACGATCAAGGATGCTATGAAGCCGATAACCCATCGCGCGGAAAGCACGTTCGCCGCGTACCATTGCGGATCGTAGATCACCTGAGTGAAAAGCAGCGGCGCTACGCCGAGAACGATCAGCAAAGAGACACCGACCTTCGCAACTTTCGTCAAAGCGATCGACAGGCGCTGCCAGTCTGCGTTGTTTGCATGTCCGTAGAAGGCATAAATCGATAGGGCCGCTGCTCCCAATGTCAGCGTCACGAAGGCGATGTGAAAGATCCAGGTGAACACCATCAGGAATTGGAAAAGCGCGGGTATCGCCGGAATGCCGGCTTGATCGCGCATGGCGTGCATGACGGAACCGATATCCATGATTAATTGCTCCCGATCAGAGATTTGTCGTTCGAGGAGATTTTTTCAGGCTCACTCGCGGGCTTCGGAACGCTCTGGTTGACTTCTGCGATATAGCTCGCCATCGCGTCGATTTCGTCCTCCGGCAGATCGATGCGCGGCATGAACGGGATGGCTCCATGCTTGAGCGGTCCTGCTATGAAGGCCGCGATCATGTCTTTATCGGTTGAATGAAAGAACTTGTCCGGCAGCGAACGCAGCGGTGCACCGGGCTCCAGCGCATGGCAGTTCGCACACGCGATTTTCGTCAGAAGTGCGCCGACCTCCAACTTGTTTTCATTCGTGATGGTCCGAAGCCGCTCCGGAATGAAGGGGTGAAGCTTCAGATAGCCTTTGTCGGCGATCAGATCGACTTCCCCGACGATGCCTTTTCCGGGCACGTCGCGCGCGATGACCTGATTGCCGTAAATATATTGTCCCGCCACGAAAGGCTTGCGCATGCTTTCGCGCATCCGTTCCTCAGGCCATACGCCGAAGATGGCAATGAAGAGAAAAGCCGGCACGGCGACCCAAGTCCTCACATATTGCGGCTTAAGCCAGGAGAGGATCAGATAGACCGTCGTCACGGCCACGACCGCGATCATGCCCGCCGCATATTGCGGCAAGAGATTATATTTCAGCATAATGCGAGCGTTGGTGGGAACGGTCTGCAGATAGTAAAAGAACATCGCCGTCGCGAAGAAGCCACCTGCGAGCCCCACCGGCGTTATCAGGCGAATGACATCCCGCTTGAGGTTCTTGTCCTTCATGCTCGCCGCGACCAGCAGCCCAACCACCGCGGCCATGACGAGCATGGAGCCGGTTCGAATGCCGAGGTGTGCGAAGAAGTTGAGATTATAGAAGGCATCGTTGGTCGAGCCTGTTTGGTACCAGGCCTCGTTACCCGGCCACATCATGAAGGACAGGATTCCGACAATGAGCAGCATCGTCGACCAAGAGGCGAGCGCGAATGACCACGTCAGTTTGAGATGCGATTTCGCGTCGATTTTGCCGATAAGATAGACGAGCGCATAGACGCCGATCACTTCGACCGTGAAATAGACCCACTCGGCAGCCCAGACCCAGACGAAATTATGAATCAGCCCGCTCACGCCGCGCGGGCTCGTGACCGTGATCGCATACCAGATGCCGGGGCCTGTGATCGACCCGATGATATAGGAGAAGACCAGCAGAAAGACCCCGAACCTTTTTATGAAGTCGAGGAGCTGCGGCTGGTCATCCCGATAGGCCTTTGTCTCCAGCAGCGCAAATAGGAACGAAGCGCCTACTGAAGTGTGCGATGCGACGACGTGTATGACGCCGATTATACCCATGACCCAGGCTGTGCCGATGTAAGGCACATAAAAGGTCGGGTACATCCCGATGATGTTCATGATGGAAGTCCCTAACGTTTCCAGAAGGCAAGCGTCCGCTTCGCCCCGCCTGGCCAGCGGATGCTGCGAACTTGCCGATGAAATGAGTTTGTGACGGACAGAGGACGCGCGTCAGGTTTCGCTGAAACGAAAGCGAATCAGCGGTGAACGTGGCGAATGCCGTCTATCAGAGGCTGGGCACGTTAGGCTGAAGGAGGTCCGCGCGCGCCAAGCGTCGCGAAGAAACGCGGCAATTGCCCGGCCGCCCTGTAGGGCTGCCAATCGAATTTCTCCGATGTTGCTTGCGCGGAAAAGACGGCGAGGGGCGCGAACAACAATCCCGGCGCGGATGTCAGGCAACAGGCGCCGCAAAAGGAAGCGTGACCGCCGCTCTCGTCATGACCGCTGCTGCGGCCCTTTCCGCAGATGATGGGAAGCGTGCCGTCCGGTAGAGCGAATTGCGCGAGGTCGGAGGGCGTTGCCAGCCGGTCAAAGCGATGCGCAAACCCGAGTGTCGTGCTTGCCAGCACATACAACAGGAGGGCGGCTAGCCGCGCAATTTTATGTCCGGCCAGTGGCAGCATGACTCGGTTAAGTCCAGAGAAGTCCGCATTCGTCCTGCTTCGTGATCAAAACGCCAACTAGACATTTTGCCGCGCCGAGCCAGGACCAAGTTTGAGGGTGGTTTTCTACGCGAATCTGGAGAAAGTCTGTGCCGCACTGCGAGATGTGATGCGATGAGGCCTGAAGCCAGATCAATTTTCAGGACTCCATTATCTGCGCTTGGACTGGGGCCTGAACGCTGCGTCTGTCGCCAATTGCGAAGGCGATTATCCATTTTCAAGATTTCGCTGGCGCGCAATTGGCCGCAGCCGGTCTTCTTTTCGAGTCCGCCGCCTTCCTGCCGGCAAGGCGCTTAAGTTTGGCAACCGCGGCGTCATCGTCCTCTTTATAAGGGATAATGTCTTCGACTCTGCCGTCAGGTCCAATAAGATAGATGGCCGCGCTGTGATCCAGATAATACCCGCCATCGGAAGAAGGCACGCGCTTGTAATAGACATGATAGGACTTGGCGACTTTGGCGATCTGATCGGGCGTGCCAGTATAGCCGTGAATACGATTATTGAATGAAGATAGGTATTCGCTCAAGACCTTTGGCGTGTCCCGTTCTGGGTCCACGGTCACAAAGATGTAGTTTAAATCATTAGCATCCGCGCCCAGTTTTTGGATCCATCGTGATAGATCCGTCAGTGTAGTGGGGCAGAATTCTGGACAATATGTGTAGCCGAAGTAAATTACACTCGGCTTGCCTTTGAGCGTGGCTTGCGTATCTGTGCCATTGGCATCGACGAGCGTGAATGTTTCGCGCAGAATGGAATTTCGGGATGCGGGTGAGGCCGGAAGCATACCGGCCATGCCAACGCCGCCCATTACAATGCTGACGGCAATCAGCATGCCGAATGCAAAGTATCCATTATTGTTCATGTGACCTCAATCGCGTTGTGAGTGGATGCGTCCCCGCGCCTTCGATCATGGATAGCTTCGGCGTGCGCGTACCCATCCACGCTTGAACGCGAGCAAGTCAATGCAAGCTCGCGAACTAGCCGGAAGCCTAAGGAATTTAGGCCGTGGGTGGACCTTCAGGAGGGCGGTGAGCCGCGAGTCTATGTCTGGCTTAAGGCGCCATGTGTCGATCAAGCCCCAAAGGATACTCATCCGTGTCTTTTCATATGGCTTCCGCCAACTAGGCATTTTGCCACGTTAAAGCGCGAACCGACGAAGCCGCATGTGAGACTTAGGTTTTTTGTCGCAGGACCGGCTCACAGGCGAACTGTGATGACGTCATTGACCGAGGTTCCCCTGGTGCCATACTCACCATCGCCGAAAGGTGAGCCGGCGCACGATGGTCCATAAGCTGAGGATATTCGCTTATTTGAGCGGTTTGAAAGGCACGCAGATCAAAGCTGCGGGGCTTCCTTTTATCGTTGCTGTGCTTCTTTACGCTTTCGCCTTGCAGCCCATCCTTGTCCGGGCTTGTCCTGCAGCCATGGGCGTCTCCCCCATTTGCTCCGATCCGGCAAAGAATGACCGGAGAGTACCACAAGACCGTTCTTGCTGCATCTTGGACTGCTGCCTTGTTGCGGCAGATCACGTTCTGCCGCGGGTTGTCTTAAACGTCATCAAAGATCCCCTCCGTGCTGGCATTGTCGTCACCTGGACAACTCCACACCGAGCGAGCCTTTCACCAAATCCGATAAAGCTCGTTTACGCGAGAGGGCCGCCATACCAATCCTAAACGACATCGAAACTCTTTCAGGATTGGGACGACCATGACCAGCAAAACGACGGGCGCAGTCTGCGCCGTAATGATAATCTTTGCCTCTTCACAGACGAACGCCCATGTGCTTTTGGAAACGCCGCAAGCTGCGGCTGGCAGCTTTTACAAAGGTGTCTTTCGCGTGCCGCACGGCTGCCACGGCCAAGCGACCACGGCGCTCAAGGTCGAGGTGCCGGATGGCATCACTGGCGCGAAGCCTATGCCGAAGCCGGGTTGGACCTTGAATGAAGCCAAGAACGAAAAAGGCGTGAGCACGATTAGCTGGAGCGGTGGCAATCTGCCAGACGACGAATATGACGAGTTCGTCATTGCCATGCATATCTCAAATACGTTGAAGCCGGACTCAATCGCCTACTTTCCGTCGATCCAAAGCTGCGGCGAGACCGTAATGGCTTGGACCGATGTTCCTCAAGCAGGCCAGAAAGCTGAGCTTAAGATGCCTGCCGCGCGCTTACGCATTCTTGCGGCAGAAGATGGGTCGGACGTTGTGACAGTGGGCTCGCTCGAAGTAGCGGCACCTTGGTTGCGCGCGACGCCTGGCGGCGCCAAGGTCGGGGGCGGATATCTTCGCATCATCAATAAGGGAACCGAGTCAGACCGCCTCATTGGTGCTTCCATCCCCATAGCAAAAACCGGTGCTGTTCATGAGATGAGCATGGACAATGGCACGATGCGCATGCGGGAGCTGCCCAACGGTCTAGAGATCAAACCTGGTGAGACGGTCGAACTTAAGCCCGGCGGCTATCATCTGATGTTCGAGGGTCTAAGCGAGCCGTTGAAAGCCGGCGCTTCGATTCACGGCACATTGAGCTTCGCTAAGGCAGGCAAAGTCGACGTCACCTTCAAGGTTGGAGGCATCGGTGACGAGGGCGCGCCCATGGACATGAATCATATGCATATGCATTGAATGTAGGTGCGTTTAACCTTCATGCGCGGGCTAGGCCTGCGCATGAGAATCCTTTCGAAGGCTGTCGCATCCCTATGCCTGCGTATCTTGCTTTTGCTCTATCACACAGTTCTCAACGAGGCGCTTCGATTCGAAGGGTCGCACTATCCATTCTACTGCATTGGCGTTGATGAAGGCAGCGACGCAATCGATATGAGCACTTGTCGCGGTAAATCCTTCGAAAAGCGGGATATCAGCACAATGGTCATCACGCGGGGGAAGGACTCCAGAGGCTCAGCAGACAACGGCCGAATCCTGGGCTTCTTAAACGAGGACCCCCGCGGCGAGATCTGCGTCGCCGATTACGAGATAGACGAGGCCGCCGGGTTCCCAGCCGTGCCATTCGGCGCCATCATGGTACTCACCGATTTGGAGCAAGAGCCGCGACTCGCCGAAATGGCCGACAACGGAATCGAGCTTTACGCTCCGTCGAACTGCGCGAGAGGATTGGCTTTGAAATACTCTCGCGCGGCTTTGACGAATGTGGCTACGTTGGCAGAGGCAATCCTGCGCGCCTGGTAGGCCACGCTGACCGGCAGTGGCCGCGGCGCGAACTTCTGTAGAACGAGACTGAGACGACCGGCGCGCACGGCGTCCCAGACCTGGTAGGACAGCGTTCGCGCGATGCCAACTCCAGCCTCCGCGGCTATGATCGCTGCGTCGGCACTGTTGACAATGAGGCGAGGCTCAACCCGCACTGTCTTTCCATTGGGGCCAAAAGGCCATTCATTGGTGGTGCCGATGCCTTCGAACAGGATGATATCATGCGATGAGAGCGCCGCTGGCGATGCTGGCGCGCCCCGTTTTTGCAGATAAGCGGGGCTGGCGGCGAGCACCGGGGTGGCGAGACCCAGCCTCACCGCGATCAGGCTGCTATCGGCAAGCTCGCCGACGCGAACGGCAACGTCGACGCCTTCCTCGACCAGATGTACATTGCGATCCGATAAGGTGAGATGGATCGATAGAGCAGGATGCTCGTTCAAAAGCCTGTTAACGAGGGGCAACACGTACAAACGTCCAAACAGGAGAGGCGCGGCGACTCTTAGGGTGCCGCGGGGTTCCGCATTCTCGCCGCGTACCCGCCTCTCCGCCATCTCGACGTCTTCCAGGATTTGTTTGCAATCTTCCAGGTAGATCACGCCGCGTTCCGTCAACTGCACCGATCGAGTCGTGCGGTTGAGCAACAATAGACCCAGCTTCTCTTCGATCTGTAAGATCGATCGCGTAACGACGGAAGGTGACAGCCGCATGCGCCGGGCCGCTTCGGTGAAACTGCCTTGCGTGGCGACGGAGACGAAGATGCGCATGGCTTCGAGGTTGTCCATTTATTATTGCATAAACAGCAATAAAGTTTTGTCAACTTAGGCGATTATCGCGCCGGCACTTCGGTCCTAGATTTCGATTGCACCGCAAATGGTGGTTGAAAAAGGAGATAAACCGATGTCGCGCATTGCCGTTCCCACCCGTGAAACCGCCCCGGCCGCCTCGCAGCCCATGCTCGCGGCTGTTGAAAAGCAGCTCGGCGTTGTTCCTAATAGTTTTCGCCTCCTGGCGCTCAGCCCGGCTGCGTTGCAGGGCCTTCTCGGCCTGAATGGCGCTCTGGTGAAGGCGCTCGACCTCAAAACCCGCGAGCGGATCGCGCTCGCAATCGCGCAGAGCAACGGCTGTGACTATTGCCTGTCGGCGCACACCTATATCGGCCTGAACCTCGCCAAGATCGATGCGGCCGAAATTGCCTTGAACCGCAATGGCACCTCCGCTGAACCCAAGGCCAATGCCGCCGTCGCCTTTGCCACCAAGGTCAACGAGGCGCGTGGCAAAGTCAGCGATGCCGATTTGCAGGCGGTCAGGGCTGCCGGGTTCACCGACGCCCAGATCGTCGAAATCATCGCGGTCGTGGCTGAGAACATATTCACGAACTTCGTCAACATTGTCGCTGGAACCGAGATCGACTTTCCGGTCGTGCATGCCGCCGAAGCAGCGTGATCGCTCGGCAGTTGGCGGCCGTGCCGCCGCCAACTGGCTTCTCTTGGATAGGACACACCATCATGGGCTATGGATTTCTCGACATAGGGCGATCGATCCCATCATTCGCCTCGAAGCGGATCGACCAATCGCCGCCTGCCTCAAATCCGCCGACGCGATAGCTTCTCGGCTCCGGGACGAGATGACATCGGACAGCGGATCCATCTTTGGACGATCTCCAATAGATTTTGGACGATTGCACATAGATCGTCTGAATGCGATCACCTAGAATCCGGTCCGAAGCCCAATGGCTTCACACAGTTAGCAGTAGGCGATGCGCGATGAGGGTGGCAATTGTTCCGATCAACGCCGGTCCGGACCTCTAACTTTTAAGCATCGTTGGGCGCCGTTCAGTCGAGCGCGCCAATTGGCAGTTTGTAACGCCACGAGCCTCAAAAATGCATCCGCCGGATGGCCATGTGAGCCATGACTGAGCGAGGGGAGCCCTCATGAAGCGCGTTCAATATCTCCACTATGGCGCCTCGGAGGAACTGCGGCTGGACGAGGTGACGCCGCCCGATGTGGGTCAGGGCCAAATTCGTGTTCAGGTCAGGGCAGCAGCAGCCAACCCGATGGACTGGAAAATTCGCCGGGGCGAGATGCAGTTGCTTTCCGGGTTCCGGTTTCCGCGCGGCCTGGGCCATGATTTCGCCGGCGTGGTCGAAGCCGTCGGGCCGGGGGTGGAGCGCCTCAAGGAGGGCGATGAAGTCTTCGGCGTCACCTCCATCCGTCAAGCGGGCGCGTTTGCCGAATACGTCGTCGCAGACGAAACAAACGTCGGGCTCAAGCCGCCATCCATCTCGTTCGAGCAGGCGGCCGCCTCGGCCATAGTGAGCGTGACGGCCTGGAACGCGCTGGTTGAGAAGGCAAGGCTGAGCGCTGGCCAGTCGGTCCTTATCACCGGGTGTTTGGGCGGGGTTGGACGTGCGGCGGTGCAGATTGCGCACATGCGCGGCGCAAACATCGTCGGCAGTTGCAGCGCGTCCGGACGCGAGGAAGCGCTGGCGCTGGGCGTGGGCGAGGTGGTCGATTATCGCGCCTTCGACATCGCTTCGTATCAACATCGCTTCGACGTGATCTTCGATACGGCTGGCGCGCTGTCGCTGAGCCAATGCGGCGCGATGCTGAAACGCCGCGGCATGTCGCTACACATCGTCCCTACGTTTGCCAAGCTGATTGGCTGCCTGCTCCCGTCGCGACATCACCTGGTGTTCGGCAATCCGACACAACAATCCCTGGCCGGCGTCGCTGAGGCGCTCGAGCGGGGCCAGCTCGTCCCGGCGATCGGCCGCATCGTGCCGCTGTCTGGGGCGATCTCGGCCGTCGTCGAACTCGAGAGGACAGGCTTTCCTAAGGGCAAGCTGGTGATCGTTCCCATGTGATAGCCGGCAACGGGCAAAGCCAACGACAACTATCGAAGATTTTGCGCGAACCAATCATGGCCGCGTTCGACTGGAGCAATGAATGACAGATGAGGTCAGCAAACAGCCTCAGGGTAAATTTATACCAGTCGTAGATTTTTCTCGCTGTGAAGCGAAGGGTCCTTGCGCGGAGGTGTGCCCTTACGACGTATTCGAAATTCGAAAAATTGAACCATCTGACTACGCAAATCTGGGGTTCTTCTCGAAGTTTAAAATTAGGGTTCACGGCGGAAGGGTTTCTTATACACCAAAAGCGGATCAATGCCGGGCGTGCGGTTTGTGCGTTACGGCATGTCCTGAGCATGCCATAAAACTCGCCAAAGCAAATCCGTGACTTGCCGCTTTGTCAGTCCCGAGCAGTGACTTGTGCACGGCTGGTTTAAGCTCCCGGGCTACACGCACTTGATCGGAAGCTGAGGATGTCGTCCGGTCGAGGGAAGCACGGGCGATGGAGGGTTGGTCAGACGCGCGCCTTCCAGTACCGGGATGAAGACGGCAAAATGTCCCGATGTCGATACATCGTCGGTAAGAGCACTTCATGAGCGTCGAACCAACTCCCGAGCCGGCGAAAACCCGTTCGAGATGCTTCGGATTGCGCCGTATAAGAATGGCGCTGATATTCAGACGCCGAAGACCGGAGCGGGCACAAAGCTCGCCGTGCGGTCTCGCAAAGTTCGAAACGGCATAGATGAAAGCCTTATCCACATCCACCGATCGGCAGGTCCGCATATGACCCACTATCGCCAGCGTCGCCGTATTTTCTATCTGTTCCTGACCCTGTTCGGGTTGGCGACCGCTGCCATCGGACAGGAATTGCCTGCTGATCGCGCGACGGCAAAGGTGCCAGCGCTCGCCCTTGTCGTGCTTGGCTCGGGCGGCCCAGGTGCCGTGGGCCGGGCGGGATCCAGTCATTTGGTGCTCGTCGATGGAGTGCCGCGCATCCTGGTCGATGCCGGGCCAGGCTCGTTCGTGCGGCTGGGAGAGACGGGGCTCCCGCTCGACAAAATCGATATCCAATTGCTGACGCATCTGCATGCCGATCACGCCGGTGAATTGCCCGGTCTGTTCAAGGCACGTGCCGTCGCCGTGCACGCCCCGATCCGTTTCGAAATCTTCGGACCGGAGGGGCATGAGGCAAAAGGTCAGGCAGCGTATTTTCCCTCGACCAGCCGTCTGATCGAACTGCTTTTCGGCGCCAAAGGCGCCTTCGCTTATCTGCCCGATTTCGCAGGCCATATCACTTTTCAGGTCAAGGATCTGCCCGCGACGCCGCGGCCTGGGCAGCAGCCGGTGATCATATTTTCCGAGGGCGACTTGGTTATCCGGGCTATTCCCGGCCATCACCGCGACGCGCCTTCGGTGATCTATCGCATCGACCACGGCGGAAAAAGTTTGACGTTCTCCGGCGATATAGACGCTGACGGCTTGGACAATTTGCGAAAGATAGCCACGGACACAACGCTCCTGGTTTTCAACTCCGTTGTTTTGGATCCGCCGGAAGCGCCGCCCATTCTCTACACTTTGCATAGTCCGCCCGAGGCGATCGGACGCTTGGCTAATGACAGCAAAGTGCATGGCCTTCTATTGGCGCATCTCTCACCTGCGACTGACGAAAACCGCGGCGAAGTCGAAACCTCCATTCGTCGGTTTTACGCCGGACCTATCACCTTTGCCTCGGACAAACTTCGAATAGAACCTTAGGTTTGGAACTCGCTGGATCTTCGAGCCGGTTCTCCAATCGTCAGCTGCGAACGAAGCCGCCGCCGCGCCGAATTATCTTTGCCACCGGTCCAAGGACGGCTGCGCATTGCCGAGTTCGCAGCCGCGTGAATCTATTGGCCTGGCTTTGCGTTTTCTTTCCAAGCACGGGGCGTTCATGACGTGCGGCATAATCTTCCGTGACTATCGAGGTACCTTTCCCACAAGGCCAATTTGAAGACAGCGATCGTCGCACGATCACCAGCGCCAAGCGGGTCATTTTCAACAGCCGGCTGCAACGATCCATTGGATTATGGAGATACCTCTAGAACATCGCAAAGGAGTGCTAAGAAGCGCCGTTTTTCGATGGCAGACTTCATAGCTGCGTGGGAGCTTCATCAGAACTGCGCTGTTGCCGAACATGTGAACGAATAGATTCAATTCTTATCGACGATCATGGCCCGGGCCTTGAATGCACTTTTCGGGTGGAAGAGATATCCCATGCACGAATGACCAAAGCGATTTGGTCGGGTGCGCTTTTTTTGAATGTCTGGTCAATCTGAAGGGTGATCGATGCGGATAGCGATGATTGGAAGCGGCTATGTCGGGCTTGTGTCTGGAGCCTGTTTTGCGGATTTCGGTCATGTCGTGACCTGCGTCGACAAGGACGCTGCGAAGGTCGCGGCTTTGCGCGACGGCAAGGTGCCGATCTATGAGCCGGGCCTGCCCGAACTCGTCGCGACGAACATCCATGCAGGACGCCTGTCCTTCGTCATCGACATGGCCGAGGCGGTGGCCGAGGCCGATGCCGTCTTCATCGCGGTCGGCACGCCGTCGCGGCGCGGCGACGGCCATGCCGATCTCACCTATGTCTATGAGGTCGCCGCCGAGATCGCGCCCTTCATCCAAGGTTTCACCGTCGTCGTCACCAAATCGACCGTGCCGATCGGCACTGGCGACGAGGTCGAGCGGATCATCAGAGCGAAGCGCCCCGACGCCGATGTCGCGGTCGTCTCCAATCCCGAGTTTCTGCGCGAGGGCGCGGCGATCGAGGATTTCAAACGGCCCGACCGCATCGTCGTCGGCACCGAGGACGAGCGCGCCCGCGCGGTGATGACGGAAGTCTATAGGCCGCTTTATCTGAACCGCGCGCCGATCCTGTTCACCGCACGGCGGACCTCAGAGCTCATCAAATATGCGTCGAATGCGTTTCTGGCGACGAAGATCACCTTCATCAACGAAATCGCCGATCTGTGCGAAAGCGTCGGCGCCGATGTGCAGGATGTCGCGCGCGGCATCGGTCTCGACAATCGCATCGGCGGCAAGTTTCTGCATGCCGGGCCCGGCTACGGCGGCTCGTGCTTTCCGAAGGACACTTTGGCGCTGATCAAGACCGGGCAGGATGCCGGCACGCCCTTGCGCATCGTCGAGGTCGTCGCCGCCTCGAACGATTATCGCAAGCGCACCATGGCGCGCAAAATCATCATGGCCTGCAATGGGTCGGTGCGGGGCAAGAAGATCGCGATCCTGGGGCTGACCTTCAAACCGAACACGGACGACATGCGCGAATCGCCCGCGCTGACGATCATCACGGTTCTGCAGGACGGCGGCGGCGCGGTCGTCGCCTATGATCCGCAAGGCGTCGAGCAGGCAAAGCAGCTCCTGAGCGATGTGACATTCGCGCACGATCCCTATAGCTGCGCGGAAGGCGCGGACGCCGTCGTCATCATGACCGAATGGAACGAGTTCCGGGCGCTTGACTTCACCCGCCTGCGCAATGCGATGCGCGGCGACGTGCTGGTCGATCTGCGCAATGTCTATAATGCCGAACTCGCGGCCCAATATGGCTTCGCCTATACGAGCGTCGGCCGCAACGCCACCGCCGCGCTCAAAACCGAAATCAAGGCCGCGGAGTAGGCTTATGAGGATCAAGCGCGACATCCCCCAAAGACGGTTCCGAGGATAAGCAACGCAGCCGGCTACTCTAACGAGATTCGATGCGCCAATTGCCAGCTAGCCCAGAGTCTCCTTCAGGGGATGAAGAAATCTCACGCCGTGCATTGGATGGCGCGCTGGACCATATTTTCGTTTCGCCGAACGGAACGTGCCTTCTGATTGGCTGGCTGTCCGACGAAGGCGATCGTCTGCCCGTCATGCGCCTTCACGATGGCGGCACCGCTGCGACCTTTCCGGCAAGCAGCATAATGCGCTACGCGCGCGATGACGTTGCAGACGCGCTTGGTATCAGGGGATATGACTATGGGTTTATCGCCTTAACGCAGCTCCCCGACGGCTTCGGGCCCGGCGGAATGCGCTTTGAAGCGAGTACGATGGCAAGCCTATTCCAGGTTGAGATCGAACCGGAGCTTGTCTCGGATAAGCGGCTCCTCGACCGATTTCTGAAAATGATCGCCGGCCTTCAGGCGCATAGGGGCCGTGAAATCGCGCTGAATGCGTTGCTGACCCAGTCGGGCGGAGCGACTGCGATCGATCTGTTTCGCGCGCACGTGATGGCGTCATCAGCCGGTTTTCACGTTGAGCGTTTCAGGCCGCGTGCCGTCTCGCGCTCCTTCATCACGGTGCTGTTTGGTTCTGCGGAACCGGTGATGATGCAGCCTGTTTTGTTCAGGTCGGCCGGCATCGATTTCGGCGAATGGATATATGTTTGCAATTCACCGCCAGAGGCGCAGGCTACCCTTCGTTATGCACGGCTCATATCCGATCTTTGGGATGTCTCGATCAGCGTCATATTGGTCAAGGATAATATCGGCTTTGGCGCGGCAAACAATCTGGCTGTAGCTGCCGCGGCCAGCGACAACATCGTTCTGGTCAACCCGGATGTCTATCCGATTCCCGGATATGCTTCTCTCTTGAGAGAAAGCCTCGGCCGGGAAAAGCTCGGGACGAGTTTGTGTGGGGGGCTTTTATTTTACGATTCCGCCAATCTCATGCATTCAGGCATGTATTTGGATGACGACCTCTTTGTCGTGAACACGGGACCGAACGGCGCCGGCGAAACCAAGGCTGCCGTTTGTTGCCGTCTCCTGCGCGTCGAGCATTATGACAAAGGTGTCCCCTTTGTACCGGAAGCCTGGAAAACGCCCATGCCGGCTACGGCCGTCACGGGCGCATTTATGACATTTGAGCGCGGCGCTTTTGAGAAGCTCGGCGGCTTTTCGGGAGATTATATCTATGGCCACTACGAGGATGCGGATCTTTGCTTGCGTTGGACTCAACAAAACAAGCAGCTGCAAATCGACCCGGCTCTGAGACTGGTGCATCTCGAGGGACAAGGCGCAAAGGCACATGGGCTGGAATATAGCGGTGCCGCGCTTGCCAATCGCTTCTTTTTCACGGCGCGGCACGGGGCTTTCTTCGACGAGCGGCGACAGAGTCTCGGCCGCAAAAAGAGGATGAGGGAACTTGCCTTCCGTATCTAACAGGCTTTGCCATATTTTGGGTTTAGAAGATCGATACCCGTATTGATCTCGCGCATGTGAGCAGTATGTGGTGAACCGGGGCGATACGGGCATCTTTCTTACTGCTGTACCGGTTGAAAATCGGAGCTCATGCCGAAAGGCGATTTTTGCTTTGTACGGGCAGCGATCCGCAACTTAAATGCGGCGGTTGCAATTAAGCTCACCGCATTGTCGAAATGATCGAGAGACGGGATTTGCGTGACCAAGACTGTAGCAGTTCTGACAGACGCCACATCGGCCGGCTATCTTTTCCCTCACTGGGTTCGTTACTATGCGGGCGAGTTTGGCGTTGCGAAGCTGCATGCCATGACCTACCGGGGTCTAGGCTCGGCTTTCGTGGACCTGGGTTTGGGGTCCGTTGTCGAGTCCGAAAGTTTTTACGATGACGAGTTTCGCGCGACCGCGATCAGCGAAAAAGTTTCGGCCCTTTTGCAAACCAATGACGTCGTGATCCGCTGCGATGTCGACGAATTTCTAGTTCCGGATCGTCGTAAGCATGGCTCGCTTGCCGCCTATGTCGAGAATTTAGAACATCCCTACGTGACCGCGATCGGCCTTGACGTCGTCGAGACCGCCGATGACGCGCAGCTTGATCTGCACGCCTCTTCTTTATTGGATCAACGGCATTGGTGCATCCGGACGGCAGCCCTCAATAAGACGGCGGTGGTCGCGCAACCCTTGGTCTGGGCCGCGGGTTTCCACGCAGCAAATATGCGTCCATATTTCGACGATCTTTATCTGCTGCATCTCAAGTTCGCCGATATTCAAGGCAGGATCGCCTGGTTTGCCAATATGCTCGATAAGGTTCGGCCGGGTTCAAACGAATATGTTTATTATGCCGATGGCCGCGCGAAATTGGAGAGTTATGCGAAATGGCTGAACAGCCGGCCGCGGGATAATGATCCATTGGCACTTTATGACAGAGGTTTCCTCGACCATTTCATGCAGTCGGTGAGTTGCAATCCTGAAAACGGTATTTGGCAAGGCGACTTCTGCGTGGATGGAAAGCTGATCGACTATTCAGGCAACCTCTCGATAGGGAAAGAGTAGTCAAGCGGCTTTGGGGTGAATGAGATCGAGAGTTACCTCACCCTTTATCATGCGGAAAGACACCAGAGGACGAGACATGAGCTTCGAGCCTGTTCAAGAGGCCGCTGATTTCGATGGAACGGTTCTGATTGTCAGAACCGACAAGATCGACGATACGCTTGTCGGTTTTCTTGCCGATGTGGAAAAGAAAACGGATCTCCGCATTTGCTTGGCCGCGGACGGAAAGAAGATTGAAGCGAATCTCCTGACCGACATCAATCATGTCGTCGCAACAATTGAAATCTATGGCGCGATGAATCTTTTTGTCGCGCATGATACCTTATGGCGTTGCGGAGATTATTGCCTCTATCTTGTTCGAGCCAAATATCCGAAGGCGCGATTTTTTTGGATGATCGAGAGAGACGTCTACGTCAACACGCGCGATATCGGACATTTTTTCATGGAGCTCTCGCGGTTCAAGGATGCGGACTTCATCGGCAGCCGCTATCACGATGCCAAGCCGGCATGGGCCTGGTATTCCGCTATGGTTCCGTTTTCATCGCAGCTTTATCAATGCGTGTTTCCCGTCGTCGGTTTTTCCGGCCGCGCGGCGGACTGCCTTTACGAGCGTCGAAAGGACATATCGGCGCGTTACATGGATACCGAGCCTAAAGATCGGCAGTTGTGGCCGAACGATGAAATTTTTTGCGCGACGGTTGCAACGAACGCCGGCTTTACGTGTCGCGATTTGAACGATTTGGGACCGTCGACCTATACGCGTCAGACATTGAAATTGACGCCGCCTTTATCTCTCCGGCGCCTGATGGCGGCCAAGCCCGACGAGTTGCTCTATCATCCCGTTTTATCTGGCGACGAATTCATTCAAAAGCTGGAGATGAGGCTCGCCGCCGATATCAAAAAGCGCGTCGCACCAAAAGAGCTGCTCGCCACCTACGATAAAGTGGTACGCGAGGACGTCGCTTTGGAATGTGGCGAGGAGCGCGCGAAAAAGTTCGAATGCGACCTCAACCTCGCACTGGAAAGCTGCGACGCTAAGCCTAAAATTTAGGGCAATGAATGTTCCAGCATGCCAAGACCACCCGTCGCTCTAATGACAGGCGAGGAGAATACTGATGCTTAATTTGATCGATGTCGGCGGTGCAGGCGGTTTGCAGGGAAAATGGGAAGCGCGTCTCGGATCGATCGCGCCGACCATATTCGAACCGAATACCACGGAAGCTGACAAGATCCGTGACAAATATCGTGCTCACAAGGATATCAGAGTGGTGGAGAGAGGCCTGTTCAATGTGTCGGGACAGCGGACTCTGCATTTGACGCAGCATTGGGGATGCGTGTCCTTGCGCCAGCCTAATTTTGATATTCTTTCGAAATATCCGATCGCCAAGCAATTTAAGGTCGTCGGCGAAAAAACGATCGATTGTTATCGCTACGACGAGCTTTTTGCGAAAGGCGAAGTGCCGAAGCCAGATGTCATAAAAATCGATGTTCAGGGATGCGAATATGAGGTCCTTGAAGGCTTCGGAGATCTTCTCGACGGCTGCATCGGCATCGAACTCGAAACGCATTTTTATCCGATCTACCGGGAGCAGAAGCTCTTGCATGACTTGGTTGCCCTTTTGGGGCGTTTCGGACTGACTTTGATGAGGCTGAGTCCGATCAACCATTTCGAAGGCGATATGGTCGAAGCGGACGCATTTTTTCTCCTGGCGAAAGAAAAAGCGAAGACGCCGGAAGAAAAAGCCAACCGAGCGGTGGTCGCCGAGGTCTACGGGCTTTAGCGTAACGCATCCACGCATTGAGATATTTTGTCGAAACGCGGCCATGCCGAGTCTTAGTGTTTCGCTGATGATCTCAAACGAATGATCTTCGCCCTTTAACCTGAAGACATGGATATGGAGAGGGGATCGCGATGCGGTGGAGCGAGACGGTAAAGGATTATTACGACGTCAGGCCTGCTCCCAGATGGGGTCACGGCAAGCCCACGCATCCGGAGCTGACAAAGCTTCTGAATGAACGGCGCCATATCTACAGCGATATTTTGGACGATATGCTGAACATCAAGCCGGTACTGCACGCCATACCGATGAGCGGGGATGAAAAAAATAGTGAAATACCCTATTGGTCGAATACATGGTTCAGCAATCTCGATGCGACGTCATTGGTGTATTTTCTGTCGCGCAAAAAACCGCGCCGCTATCTGGAAATAGGCTCCGGCTATTGCACCATGTTTGCGCGCCACACGATCAAGGAACAGCGCCTCGATACCACAATCATTTCGGTCGATCCAAAACCGCGCGCGAATATTGATCGCCTCTGCGACCGGGTCATCAGAAAGCCCTTGGAAGAATGCGACGTTCAGATTTTTGACGAGCTGGACGAAGGCGACATCCTTTTCTTCGACGGCTCACATCGCGTCTTCGAAAATTCGGACGTGACCGTCTTTTTTCTCGAGGTTTTGCCGCGACTGAAAAAGGGCGTTTTCGTCCATATCCACGATATATTCCTTCCGAGCGACTACGTCGCCACATGGAATGAGAGGCTCTATTCCGAGCAATATATGCTTGCGGCAATGCTGTTGTGCAAAACGCCGCCTTTCCAGGTGCTGTTGCCGAATTTTTTTATCTGCACCGATTCGGAATTGGTCGAAAAGGTCGATGCCGTGCTCGACTCTTCAAAGGGAAAAATACCGCTCACTTACAATAATGCCGCGCGGATTCCCGGTGTCTCGTTCTGGCTCGAGACCGTCTGAGGGCTGCGCTCGACCGGCCGCAGGCTGCTCTATGCTTTGACATTGGAGCGGTGCTCCAACGGGGTAATTCGATACAGCCTCAAAAGTGGCGCCTGATCGGATATTGTCGAAATAGACCGTCTGCGTCGTCGCTTGCCGGCGTCTATAGACGCCGATGTCCACACCCATCGCGTTTGTGATCTTATGGCCGTCGTCGCCAACGCGCCCAGGATCGAAGCCCCAATGCGCTTTGAAGCAAAATTGCGGTTTGCCGTTCAGCCACATCGCGAGAACGCCCGGCTGCGCGCTGGCGTCCGTCTCCGGATCCAATTGGAGAACGAAATTATTCCATTCGCCGCGGGCTAGATTCATATTGTAGATTGTTTTTGCCGGGCTGCCCTTTTGGTGCTCGAGCAGATCGTCTCGAAAGCCGAAGAAAAGCTCGGCCGGACCATTCTTGTCCTTTGACGGCGTGATGCTCATCGCGAAGGGCGGATGACCGCCGCAGCATTGCCAGGCTTGAAGATGGATGGCCCAGGCGGTGGGCAGCTCATAGTGCGGGTCGAGCATGAAATCGAAGGAGATATACCGCGGTCCGCCGTTCACCAGCATTTTTTGATTGGACCAATGCGGAACGGCATCAAGAAAAATCTTGTCCTTCACATTCTCATCATGGTCCGCGGTGATTTGGATGGCCAAAGAGCGGGCATTGCCTAGCTTCGACGCCGAGTGCGGAACCTGCTTATCGAGCCAGACATTGAAAGATGTTCCTTTGTCCACGGTAAAGGCCGGCGGATTGCTTTTTGAGCCGTCCTTGCGATCCAGCATGTGGAAGTAGAAAGGCTTCGTGCGATCGCGCTTTGCGATTTCCGCGTCGTCAACGTAATGTTGATTGGAAAATTGCAGCTTCGTGTCAGGCTCAGCCGTCGCCATTGTAGCACCCACCGAAAAGACCAGAATAACTGTGAGATGCGAAAATCCGATTCTGCGCGCCATATCTCTCCTCAATGGTGAAGCAGGAAACTTATCGAAAGCAGGCAAAACCGGTTCAATTTTGACAATGCCGGCCGATGCGATCTTGGCGGTTGCAGAACCTCGGCATCTTTAGCCGGGCAGTTAGGCCCTCAGCCTTACGAGGCGGCCGTCAGTGCTCCGCTCGAAACGCCTTGAGGTCCGCTCGTTCCTGACGAAGTGAAAGAGCGTATTCGACGTCGGATGCCCGACAGTTTCTATCGGGATCGCGGCGCGATGAAGATCGCTATCCGTAAAGTGCTCATCGCGCCGCACGATCGTTTCTGCGGCGAGAACGCGTTCCAGCATCGCCGGGAACTCCCGCCAGCCAAAGACGCGCCAATGGTCTTCCTGACCAAAACGCTTGATGCGTTCATTCTTTGGAAGATCGGATAAATCTTCAACCGTGGCAGGATTGGATGTCATCGGAACCGACAGAATCATGCTTCCGCCAGGTTTCAATAATCTCGCGAACTCGGCAATCACCCAATCGACCGAGACCGGGAGGTGCTCCAAAATATGGTTGGCAATGAGCAGATCGACGCTTGAATCCGGCTCGTGCGCGATGTCGTTGCAAATATCGAATTTATACGGAAGGACCTGATTGCCCGAATAGGTCTGAGGGAATAAATCCAGCGGGTAATAGTTATGGGCGTCGACGATCTCGGCTATTTTATTCGACACTCCCTTCTCGGGGCCGAAATGGAAAACGACGCTGCTTTTGCTCAAAATGTTCAGCTTCGTCAGATATAGCCAAATGTACCTCGTTCTCTCCAAGGAGTGACAGCCGACGCACCAGGCATTTTCCCGGCCCCTGAATTCGCGAAATTCCGTACCGGAGCAAATGGGACATATCGGAACAGTCATAGGCAATCTCCCGCGGATGTCGCTGCCTCTGCGACGCTGAACCGGATGACCGATCTCCCGGCCGTTGAAGGGCTCACGCTCTGACGAATTTGCATAATGGACGGTAATCCAAGCCAACCGCTTTGCTCGAATAACGGATATCGCGTTCGAACCTGAAGCCCTTGTCGCGCATGATCGCCGTCAGCTCCCCATGCCAAGAGTCCCAGGCATCGGCGGCGTCAATCGTTGCCTGAAAGATGGCAGGCGCGCCGGGCGCGAGAAGGCGCGCGAGTTCTTTCGCGATCATCTCAAGCTTGTCGGATGAGGAAGCCGGCATTCGCGCGAATGCCAGTTGGGAAACGCCGGGCCGGTTGGGCAGCTTCCCCTTGGCCGCGAGTTCCGCCAGAAACGCATCGAGCGAAAGCTTCGGGCCCTGGAATTGCTCGTTCCATACTTTCTCCATCTTGTTGGTAAGACCGACGGAGAGCGCGACAAGCCGGCGGAACATGTAATGCGTTTCGCTCATCCAGCGATAGAGCGTGCGGTCCATGGCGCTTGCGAGACATTGCGGGCAGTGGCAGCCGGAGTCTTCTGAAAAGGCGGGGCCATACCAGTCGCAGATATTGCAATGCATGAGTTTGCCGGTCCGGACGGCTTCGAAAGTTGCGATCTGCTCAGGCAAGACGGGATGCGCCACGATGACGTTTTCATCAAAGCGTTGAGAGAGGCTGGGCCGCGTCTTGTTGAAGAGGGCGAGAACCCCTTCGGCTTCAGCGAATTTCCAGCCCATGCTTTCGGCGTAGAAACTATATTCCACGTCTGTGTAGTCGTGCGGTACGGCCTCGCTGAACCCGCCGATCTCTTCAAACATTCTGCGGCGAAATGCGAAAAGGCCACCTTGGATATGGCCAAAAACGCGATCCGGGTTTTTGGCAGCGAAGTCCTTATTCCGAAAATGCTCAAAAAGCCGGATGCCGGTTGGATATTGGGCGCCTGTCATATAGCTCGGCGAATATCCGATCGTGCCGACCAGTCCGATCTTCTCGTCTTTCTCGAAGGCGCGAACGAAGGGCAGTTCCCAGCCGCTCTTGAAGCTCATGCCTTCCTTGCCGCAGACATAGATGATCGTGTCGCCTTTGCCTTGTATCGCGGCAAGATTCGTTCCGGGTCCGACCATTGCATTGTTGCGGTTATGAACGACAGTGATGCGGTCGTCCTGCGCCCAGATCTGATCCAGAAACGCGGGTACTGGTTCTTTGCGGCTGCGGTTGTCGCAAACGATCAAATGGAGCGGCAGGGCCGTATAGGCCAAAATACGGTCGAGGACGAGCCGCAATTCCTTCAGATTGTTCCAACTGACGACGACGACGTCTATCGGCGTCTGCTGCCAGACTCTCAGCAAAACATCGACAAGCTGCGAAACGTCATGTTGCTGTCCCGCGCGCTTTTTGGCTTCCTGCACGATGGCCCGCAGCTTCAAGGAACTCAAATCGAAGAAACGCCGAATCGCTGCTGCGACGCTTGCCGGGTTTGGCTCGCAAATAAGACCCGTCACTTCGTCGACGATCAGATCCGGAATGCCTGCGATAGGCGTGGTGAGCACGGGAATACCGGCCATCATGCTTTCAACCACCGAGGTCGGAATCCCGTCCATGTCCCCGGTCGCCGTCCGCACGCAGGGAGATACGAAGAGATCGGCGGTGCTTATGACCTCCGGCACTTCGTCATGCGGAAGCGGTCCTTTAAGGATCACATTGGTCAGTTTCAGGTCGGCTATGATGGCATGGTATTCCGCTTCCATATCGCCATAACCGTAGATCTCGACGATAAGATCGAGGTCGGTCAGAAGCGAGGCCGCCTTAATCAGAAGATGCAGGCCCTTTTTTTCGACGAAACGATGAATCGCGATGGCTTTTTTGGGACCATTCGCTCTTTCGCGTCCGGCGCGCTCACCGAACTTTCTCGATGAGACGGCATTCGGATTGATGACGAGTTTTTCCCGCGGAAAATTCCGCGCCAGAATATAATCGTAATGAAACTGGGAAAGGGTGAAGAGTCGGAGACAAAGTTTCGACGCGCCGATCTCCGCCAATCTGGCTTGCTCATCGTTTTTATAAACGAAGATGTCTTGCGCATGAGCAATGAAGGTAAAAGGCACATTCGCCCGCTCGCAGGCCGGCCAGACCATATTGGTGACCGTCGGAAAGACGAAATGCGCATGCACCATCGTGCGGCGCGTCGCGATCAGCTTTTCAGCGAGATCTTCGACGGAGACGATTTGCTTGAACTCGATGTCGAAATCCGGCTTGAACGTCTTGTGCGGGCTTTGACGGCAAAAGACGATGACATCTATGCCCCTCTGCTTGAGGGCTTCCAGCTCGCTCAGCACGAAGGTTTCGGAGGGGACCGGGAAATGCCAGCAAAAATAAGCGAGCCGTAGCGGCTCTTCCGCGCGTTCCCTCGGCCAAGTGCGGGCTCTGAGTACTATTGGTTCAACAGGCGATGCGTCCGATGCCTTCGGGCGATCTGCGAGAATATCCCGATACGCGCTCGCAACGAGCTGCTTGAAACTGTTGAGGTCATATTTGCGCGCCCTTGCTTGGCCCGCTCTGCCAAGTTCATCCACCAATTGGCGGTTTTCGCACAGTCCTTTGACATGAGGAACTGCCGCGGCAGGATCCTTATACGGTATCAGGAAGCCGGTCCGGTCCGGCTCTATAAGCTCGACCAATGCCCCCCATTCGTAGGCAATGACCGGCCGCGTGGCCGCCATGGCTTCCAGGATCGTCCGGCCAAACGATTCTGCGAAATGGGAGAGGTTCATCACGACGTCGACTTGAGCGATGGCGATCGACGGGCTCTCGGCATAGCCGGCAAAAATAAGGTTCTGAGGAACCTCCTCCTTGCTTCGACCGGATCGCAGATCTTCGACCAGAGCGGTCGATGGTCCGATAAGGACGAATTCGGCTTCGATGTTTTGCTTCTGGCAGAGCCGGGCCAAAGCGACGAAGTCCAACACGCCTTTTTTCGGGATGTTGCTGCTGATCAGGCCAAACCGCAGCCTTTCGCCATCGGGTCGCGGGATCTTCGACATGCTTTCCCAATCGATCGTATTGGGAATGACGAAAATACGCCCGGGCTTGTCATAGGCTTTGGCGGTTGCATGCGAATTACCGATAAGCCAATCGGCGCGTTCGCAGACGTCGCTGACGATCTGCTGCGGCTGCGTCCCAATGATGTCGCAGAGCGCTTGATCGTGAGCGATCAATTCTCTGATATGGACGACGACCGGAATCGACAGCTCGCGGGCGGCAATCGCGCATTCCCGCAGCATGATCGTGTTGACGTGAACAATGGCAATGTCTTCATCTTGAATGATCTGGCGGAACGTGGCAACGACCCCCGGATCGATGTCCTGATTCGCGCGCCACCAATCATAGCGGAATGCAAAGACGCGCTTGCACCGCTCGCGAACGACATTCGTGTAAGAGGGAACGTTTTTCGGAAGAACGACAATGACATTCGCAGGCAGAGCGCCGGCCGCATCCAACATGTCGAGAAAGCTGCGCTCGCTGCCGAAATAATGCTCGCCGACGAAATGTGCGACGATGAGTATGTTCGGCCAATCCTTTTGCGCGTGAACCCGTCCGGAAAATTCCTGGATTTGATCTTTCGCCTCCGGCGTGTTCACGCGGCTTCGCATGACGGCCGATGACAAAAACCGCGAGGGCTCTTGTTGATCCTCTTGCTTGCCCAATAAGGCCAAAAGATCATGGCCGTCGGTAGCCGGCAGACCTTCGATGAACAGCCGCTCGCATTTTGACAGCGCGGGCGCGCGGTCCTCTTCGGGAATTAAAGAAAGGACTTCGGGTAAATGGATCGCTGGATGGGGGTCATATCCCTTTTGTGACCCTTCTGTAACGAAATGCCAAAAAGCGCGGCCCGGTCCATCCTTCGCGGTATGCCTCTCCGCGTAAAAGGACGGAGAGAACATGTGATGGGGGCTAAGACCCTTGCGTGCCCCTTTCCAAAGAAAATGAATCAGCGGGTCGAGATCAGACGGGCAGTCGGTGGCGAGGCCTCGATAGTGGCTGACGTCAAAGAAAGGATGCGGATCGACGCGATTCGGAACGCCGAAAAGCACGTAATGGCTGTAGGCGTCGAGCCCGGAGGTCTTTGTGCCGATTTGCTTCCGATAGAAGCTGTTTTTGAAAAGAGGCGAAAAATCTATGTTCGCATCCGGCTCCGACAGATAATGACGGTATGCGCTTATGCAGCTCGAAAATTTTTTTCCAACCTGAGCATTATACCATTCGAGATCGAACAGCGGCGTCGGACTTATGCGTTTGTCATTCGTGTCCGAGGCTTCCGTGTCGATGAATTGTTTGAGCCAGGTCGTGCCATCGATCCGAACTTTGCGCCGTTGTGACGCATAGTGGTAATTTAAAAACAATGGATGCGGATCGCGCATCTCCGACGATCCGCATTCGATGTAGTGACTGAGCGGCTCGATGCCCGCCGCTTTCACGTCCGCGTATCGGGTGAGGTAATATCGTATGGAAAATAACGGATTTGGATTTTTGAATTCGGTCCAGCCCCGCGTCACATAGTGAAGAAGCGGATTCATATTAAATGTGAATCGATCGTCGAATTGCGTCCTGTAATAGGCTTCATCAAATAAGCCGCTTGATTGTATCAGTGAAATTCGAAGCAAAATCTCCGGTTCAAAGCCGGATAAAATGTTGATGTTCGTATCTCGCCAAAATTCTGTCTCTGAACGGTCGAATTCCTCGAGCCTTAATCTCAGATAATCCTGCTTAAGCCGGATGTTTTCATTGAGCTTATGTTCCATTCGCGCAATCGACAACGCAAGGAACTGAAGGCTGTTCGTGTTCACGGCAATGGCCCCAAAAACTTACGTTCCGGAATCGGTCGCGTCGGTGACACGCCTATGATTTCAGAGGATAAACGCTACGGCCTTTCATATGCGCCGCATTGTAGGCACGTGCGCATGGCGCCAATTGTTAAGCCGGCCATGCATGCTGTGTTCCCTGAATTTGCTTTGCGCCGCCTTCGAGTGCTGACGGTATCTGATGCCTACAATAACAGAGTCCGATTGCACGCTTATAACTTGGCGGAGCCATTCTTGTCATCGTGAGTCTGTTCACAAGCATCGCTTGCATTCGTTTTGCATCGGCATGCAACGCTCGCATTTGTCATCTCTAGAATTGTAACGATGCATATGTAGCGACTCATATTTCATGCCAATTAATGCAAAGCCTCGATCAACGGAACAAGCGTCGATATCTTGAAAGCAGACCTGCAATGCGATATTAATAAGATGCTGCTCAATGGATCTCGTTTCTAATCGCGTCACACGACTCTAAGGAGCGCAAGCATGGAATCGAAAATCGGCGTTCCATCTGCGCTGAGCTGCCTTATCTACATCGGCCGTCATCACGGCCTCCACTTGACGGCAGAGCAACTGACCCGCGCCAACCTTTTGACAGGCGGCGAACTTTCGCCTGTTGAATCATTGAAGAGCGCGCAAAGTGTCGGCTTGGTTGCAAAAGCCATCACGCTCAAATGGGAGTCGCTTGGCAAAATCAAGAAGGCGCTTCCGGCGCAGGTGCGGCTCACCAATGGCAGCTATCTCGTTTTGCTGCGTGTGGATTTCGACTCGCCTATTCCGCAGGTGGTATTGGTTGACCCGAAGACCGATGCCGATACGACCTTGACTCTCGACCGGCTGCGATTTGAGGCGGTCTGGTCCGGTGATGTCATTCTCATAAAGCGCAATTACGAAATCGAGGATGAGACCAAACCGTTCAGCCTCAGTTTTATTGCGACGCTGGTATTCCGAGAGCGGCACCTCGTCGTCGATATCGTCATTGCAGCTCTGGCACTCAGCCTCTTAGCGCTCAGTCCGATCATGTTCTGGCGACTCATGTCGGACCGGGTTGTTCCTTTCCACGCGATGAACACATTTGCCATTCTGTGTCTGGTCATGGCGGTGCTGATCGCATTCGAGACGGCTTTCTTCGCCTTGCGGCGTTATTTGCTCCTGCATCTCACAACCAAGGTCGACATCAGGCTATCGACTTATATGTTCGACAAAGTGTTGAACCTGCCGGTCGATTTTTTCGAAAGCACACCGGCCGGTCTGATCACTTATAAAATGGCGCAGATTTCGCGCATCCGCACCTTCCTCACGGGACAGCTGTTCGGCACCGTCCTCGATTCGGGTGTCCTTCTCTTTTTCCTGCCGGTAATGTTCTATTTCAGCCCGGTGCTGACCGCCATCATCTTAGGCGTTTGTGCCATCATCGCGGCATGGCTGATCGTCATGCTGCCCGCTTACCGGCGCCGCTCATCGGCCGTTGAGAGTGCCGAGGCCGCTCGCGGCGCGTTTCTTTCGCAAAATATTTATGGAATTCGGACCGTCAAATCGCTCGCGCTCGATTCACGCCAGCGGCATCAGTGGGATGTGCTGACCGCGCGCGTCTCGAAGGCGCGTCTGGCGGAAGGCACTCTCGGTAACCTCATCGAGTCGGGCGTGCGGCCGATGGAACGGCTGATGGTCAGCGGCACATTCGCGCTCGGGGTCTATTTCGCGATCACGTCGAATGATCCCGTCTATATCGGAACATTATTCGCCTTCCTGATGCTGAGCCAGAGAATCGCAGCGCCGCTGATGCAGATGGCGCATCTGGTGCAACAATATGACGAGGCGCAAACCGCCGTGGGCGTCGTGGCGGATCTCGTCAACCAGCCGGAGGAAGAAGGGCGTTCCGGTCACGGTGTTCTTGCACCGCTTAAGGGGCAGGTCGAATTTTCGAATGTGAGATTCAAATATAAAGGCAGCCTAAATCCCGCGCTGCGGGCGGTGTCGTTTGAAGTACCGCAAGGGACGACGCTTGGCGTCATGGGCCGCAGCGGTTCCGGAAAGACGACGATCACGCGGCTGCTGCAACGGCTCCATTCCGATTATCAAGGCTTAATCAAGATCGATGGTATCGACGTACGCGAATATGATGTCGATCACCTGCGTGGGAGCCTTGGTGTCGTCTTGCAGGAGAACTTTCTGTTCAGCGGCACCATTCGCGATAATATTACGGCGGCCAAAAGCAATGCCTCTTTCGATGAGATGGTCTATGCCGCGCGGCTCGCGGGGGCCGAGGAATTTATCGACAAGCTTCCGCGCGGCTATGAAACCTTCATTTACGAAGGTTCGCCCAATCTTTCGGGTGGCCAGCGGCAACGTCTCGCGATCGCGCGCGCACTGATCACCGATCCGAAGATTCTTATTCTCGATGAGGCGACAAGCGCGCTCGACGCGGAGAGCGAAGCGATCGTAAACGCCAATATCAAGCGAATCGCCAGCGGCCGCACGATGATCATCATTTCGCATCGTTTGTCGTCTCTGATCGCCGCGGATGCGATCCTCGTACTCGATAGAGGCGAGGTTCACGACATCGGGCGTCATCACGAGCTGCTTGACCGCTGCGATATTTACAGTGGCCTTTGGCATCAGCAGAACGCCCATGTCGGCGAAGCGCTGGCAGAAAAGCCTATGCGAGGTCCAAGTGCCGCCTAGCCAATCCGCCGATCTCACGCTCCGGCAGTTTCAGTCCGAGACGGATGCCATTCGCGAGGCGCCCGTGCCGCTGCATCCGCGGTTGGCGATCTGGTTCCTGGCCGGACTTATCGTGAGCTGTCTGATCATCTCCGTCTTCGTACCTGTCGACCGTGTGGTGAGCAGCACATCCGGCACGATCGTCCCGACCGAGTCAGTCAACGTGTTTCAGGCGCTCGACCCTTCGATCATCAAAAGCATCGATGTGCGCGAGGGGCAAAGAGTCGTTGCCGGCCAATTATTAGCCACGCTCGATCAAACCTTCGCCGCCGCGGATGTCCAGCAGGTGAAATTGCAGATAGCGAGCCTCGATGCGCAAATCGAGCGTGCCGAGGCAGAGCTCAGCAATCGGACCCCCGACTTCGAGCAAAAGGACGACCCAGCCCACGCGCGTTACAATGCGCTTCAGCAGAAGCTCTTTTTGCAGCGCGCCGCGCAATATAAGGCTCAGATTGAGAGTTATAATCAAAAGATCGATCAGACCCAGGCGACAATCGCAAAGCTGAAAAACGACGAAGGCCGCTATTCGGAACGCGAAAACATATCGAAGCAAATCGAGCAGATGCGCCAGACCCTGATGGAACGGCAGGCCGGTACCCTTTTGAACTTGCTTGGCGCGACCGATCAGCGTCTCGAAATGCTGCGCACCCTTGAAAACGACCATAACGCCCTGATCGAGTCCCAGCATCAGCTTGCGTCTCTTAACAGCGATGCAGAAGTTTTTAAGCAGCAATGGGCCGCGACGACGAGCCAGGAACTCGTTACGGCGCGCAACACGCGCGATGGCGCGTTATCGCAGCTTGAGAAAGCATCGAAGCATCAAGATCTCGTCCGTCTGACATCTTCGGAAGACGCGGTCGTCCTGACGGTCGCCAAACTGTCCGTCGGCTCCGTCCTGAAGGAGGGCGATTCGCTCATGACGCTGATGCCGCTTCGGACACCGGTCGAAGCTGAGGTGCATATAACGACGCGGGACGTCGGCTTCCTGCGGACCGGCGATGCGGCCACGCTGAAAATCGATGCCTTCAATGCCTCCGAACACGGTACGGCCGAGGGTAAGGTGAGATGGGTCAGCGAGGGCGCTTTCACGACCGACGACAATGGGTCGCCCGCCGATCCCTATTACAAAGCCCGTATCGCGATCGATGCGTTTCATTTCGTCGGCGTGCCCGCCCACTTCCGTCTTATTCCCGGCATGACGATGGGCGCCGATATCAAAGTCGGGCAGCGCTCTCTCGCGCGATACGTGATCGGTGCGGCCTTGCGCGGGCTGGGCGAAGCGATGCGTGAGCCGTGATGATGTTTCAGCGGTTGATGCACCAATGGCCACCGCTTTCACTGGAAACCCGGCCTGATCGGCTATGTGCGATTGCAGCGCAGGCGGCATCGCGAAAAGAACACACGCGAGCCTTGTCGTTCTGGCGAAAGGCCGCGGAGCTTGGGAGCGCGGATGCTCATTATAATATCGGGCTTCTCTACGCGCGGGGACAAGGAGTCATCCGTAGCGTTCCGGATGCGGTCGTCTGGTATCGCAAGGCCGTGGACATCGGCCATGCCGAGGCTCAATTTCAATTGGCTCTCATTTATCTTCAGGGAGACCGGCCTACGCCTCTGGCGAGCGCCGCGGTGCGCTGGCAGCAAGCGGCCGCCGAAGCCGATGCGAAATGGGCGGCGGACATGAACGCTTTGCTCTTTCCGGAAGGTACCGCCGTCGAACCAGATCACGCGACCGCGCGGCATTTTGCCGAAGGTGCGGCGCTGGCGGGCCATTTCGCAGCCATGGCGACGTTTGGCCGAATGTTGATGCACGGTCTCGGCGGTCCGCGCGATTATGAGGCGGCGCGCCATTGGCTTGAGCAGGCTGCCGCCGCCGATATCACGGAAGCGCAATCGGGCCTTGGTCATCTTTATGCCAATGGCCTTGGCGTACCGCGCGATGCGACGATGGCTGTCGAATGGTTTCATAAAGCCGCAGAGGCCGACGATATTCCCGCTCGCATTGCGCTCGGCACATTTTATCTCTCCGGAGTTGGCGTGCCTGCCGATGCGGAGATGGCTGCCAGTTTTTTTATCAAGGCGGCGGAGCAGAAGAGCGCGCGCGCGCAACATTCCGCCGGACTGCTCCTCTTGCGAGGCGAGGGCGTAGAGCAGGACGTACCGCGTGCCGAGACGTTTCTAAGAGCAGCGGCCAAACAAAATTATCTGCCTGCCATTATCAGTTTGGCGGAATTTTACAGCCGTGGCGAAGGCATCGCGCCGAATCTGGAGGAGGCGGCACTTTGGTACCGGAAGGGTGCCGAAATGGGTGACGTGCAATGTCAATTCATCGTAGGCAGGCTTTATGCGCGTGGCGAAGGCCTGCCGAAAAGCCTGCAGGAAGCCGCCAAATTTTTTCATCGGGCCGCGGAACAGGGGCATGATACCGGCGCGTTCAACTATGCCGTATTCCTATTCAAAGGGATGGGCGTTCCCCAAGACAGCGCTGCCGCTGCCATCTGGTATGCGAAAGCTGCGGAAGCGGATATCAGGGTCGCGCAAGTGCAGCTCGGTCGGCTTTATCTGGCCGGAGAAGGCGTCGAACGCGACACGAAAACGGCGGCCTATTGGTTCGCGCGCGCGGCCAAGGCTGGCGATCCCGATGCCGAGACGGCACTTGCTTTGCTTTATCTGAATGGCGAAGGCGTTGATGCAAATCCGGCGCGGGCCGAAGCGCTTTTGCGCCAAGCGGCTGGTAGAGGCCATCCGCCCGCCTATATGCAGTTGGGATTTTTATTTTCGAATCGCAACTCGGAGCCGGCCGACCAGGCCGAAACGGTGCGCTGGTTTGAGGCCGCGGCTGCGGCCGGTCAGGCCGATGCAGAAGTCATCTTGGGTTCGCTCTATGCCGAAGGACGCAAACTCCCTCAGGATCATGCCGCAAGCGCTGCATGGTTCAAACGCGCCGCCGAAAAGGGCCATGCTTCGGCGCAATTTCAACTGGCCGTTCTCTATTGCACGGGAAGCGGCGTGGCCGTCGATCTTGCGGAGGCGCTGACATGGTACGAAAAAGCGGCAATGTCTGGCCATCGGCTCGCGCAATATAATTTGGCGGTGATGCTCTCCAAGGGACAGGGCGCTCCGATGGATCAAAAGACCGCTCTCACATGGTTCGAGAGGGCTGCCGAGCAAGGCATGCTCGAAGCTCAGCTTGCCGCCGCCGGCATGCACGCACTCGGTTTTGACGGTTACACGCCTGATCTCGAGGCCGCCCGTTCCTGGTATTCGCGCGCGGCGGAACAGGGTAACGAGGCCGCCAAGGAGAACTTGAAAAGAATTGAATCCATGCAGGAAAATATTATGCCTTCGCCCGCATGAATATAAGCACGCTATTCTGTATCAGTAGATAGCGATAAAAATACAGTCTATTCTGTTATTTTGACGTGGTATCATAGTATATATGACTGAATTATGTATTTTTGCAGCTACTTTACAAAGTAAAGAAGTGCTTATTAGGGAACATAAAGAGGGTAATTGAGTACCAAGCGGTACTATATGCTTCTAGATAGATCTTATTTTATTTTAAAATTCAAATGATTAAGTTACATGCAGTGCACAAATGTTTTGCATATGGTATTATACAGCCAAGTCATACGTTTGTTTTCTCTGCGAATACGTATTTTGCCACAAAAAGGACAATGCTTTTTGTTTATTCTTTCAAATTCGTCCTGTACCTTTTAAAGGTCTTTAGGGCGCGCTCAATAGCCTGCTGCCAGTTCTCGAGTTAGGTTCATGCTGGGGTGATCATGCAATTCCAGGAACGGACATCCTCGCTCGCAGTACAGCCCGGACTCCACGTCCTCAGATATGTTTCCGCGGCGCAGCCGCGATCCCCCCTGGTTTTCGTAAGACCTTCCGTCGGGAGCGAGCAGTCCATCCGGCTCGTCGCCACTCCAGGCTGCTCGGACACTTGCATGGCCGCCGGCGATCTCATGGTCGTCGTGGCCGAACGGCCGTCCACACTGCAAATTACCGTTCGCGCGAATGCTGCGAGCGGTTCCCTCCAAGCCAAGTTGCAAATCGAGCCCCTCAATCACGTGTCCGTGCAGCAGAGTGCGACTCAGGACGGCGATGCGCGTCCTTCCTTGCAAAGGTCGATGGCCGCCACGGTGCCGCCGGAAGACTTGTTGCTGATGGCGCATGTCGCGCGGCGCGGCGATGTCTTTCAGAAATTAGGCGATTGGATCGGCGGCCCGGATGCGCCCGCGCCGATCGAGGGTCTTCAATTTACCGGCTCTTTCATCGACGGTCTGTTTGTAGAACAGCGCGTTCTGATCGCAGGCGATGCACAATGGACGCCGTGGCGTCCTGGGCATGAATTCGCGGGCTCGCGCGGCCATGCGCGGTCGTTGACCGGATTTCATGTGCGGCTTACGGGTCCTTTAGCATCAAGGTATCGACTAGCCGTGGAGGCGCTTTTCCTCGGTACCACCGTCATTCGCAAGAGTGGTGCGAATCTCGAGTTTCGAAGCGGTGCTGGGATTGATCCCCTCATCGGCGTCAAAATCAAGCTCGAGTCGATTGCTCTTCGGTCCAGGTCCGTGGGACCTGCGGCTGAAGAGAGTGCAATGCCAAAGAGTGCACTTTCCACACTCAATCACGAGCGTACGCGAAGTGGCGTCCGCGTTTTTCGTGCGTCGCGTGATCGGGTTTCGACGTCGGCATAAACAGGCAACTCGACGAAGGATTATCTAATGGCAGTTTATGATCTCCCCCAAGGCCAACTTGATCAGATCTTAGCCGGTCAAGTCCCGCCCTCTGCGCTACACGCCATCGAAGAATCGCTTAGAGGTTTATCCGAGGTTTCGGTCGACGTCATAAATACGGCGGGAAACATCACGCCGCCGTCAGGCGTCAATCTGCTCGTCATCGACGACCATGGCGTCAACAGCATCGATGCGAGCGGCGATCCGGTCATTTATGCGGCAGGCGCCTCGACCGATATCCGGCTCACAGGTGACGCGGCGACGACAGTCGTCGGCGGACACGGAGACCTTTTCTTCACCGGAGACCCCGCTGCCTCGACGGTTTACGGAGGCGAGGGCAACAATTTCCTTTTCGCCGGCACGAATGGCGGCGATCACGAGCTTCATGCCGGATCTGGATCTTCCACCGTGATGGGTGGCTCGGGCGCCGACACCTTATATGGCAGCACGTCGCCAGACGGTCAGGCTCTTTTGATTGCCGGAAGCGGCCATAATGATCTGTTCGGTGGACAGGGGTCGGATACGCTGATCGGCGGCGGTCACAGCCTGCTCGTCGGCGGTTCCGGGCAGAGCCAATTGTTTGGCGGCAGTTCCGAGCACGCGCATGACACTCTGATCGCCGGAACCGGCGACGATCAAACTTTGAGCGTTTCCGAAGGCAACAACAGGCTCTATGCCGACACGACCAATTCCGGCACGAACGACACGCTCATCGCAGGGGCCGGTCATGACACGCTCACCGGCAACCACAATGCCACTGATTACGAAATCGGCGCGGGCAGCACTTCCGTTCAGGGCGGCGCCGGCAATGACACCGTCTTCGTGAATAACGGTTCCGGCCATGACACGATCGATGGCGGCGCCGGTACGAATTCGGTGATCTTCACCGGCTACACTGAAGATCAGGCGAACATCCATACCTCGCATGGTGTAACGACCATTACCTTCGATAATAGCTCGCAGACCGAGACCTTGAGCGATGTGAATTCGATCTACTGGTCTGACGGCAGCGAGACCGATCTCAACCAGGGCGGCAACTCTCAGGGTGGTGGTCACACCCACCTGCCGCATGGCGGATTTGATGGAAGCCAACATGGTCAGGATCCCCATGATGGCGGGACCGGCAACCATGACCATGACTTCGGTCAGAGCGGCGTGGCTGGGAATGCATCCAATCCATCGTCCCATGGATTTGGTTCAAGTGAACCAGATCAGCATCATAGCGGATCTGGCATCGGCACTTCCGATCCATTCCACAAGGGATGAGCGGATCTGAGCATGCCGGAATAGACAGATTGGAAAGCGAGTTCGCCTAATCGAACACCTTTCCACTCCAATCCCGAACCGGGGCTGTGCGCATCGCGCAGCCCCGGTTCACACATAAAACGGCTCCTTGCATGGGGAGGTGATTTGCGAAAATACCTTCATAAGCTGCCGCCTCATGCTCTCCGTTGAAGCGGCTGCGCACCGGTTCACCAATAAAGATTATCATCCGACGACGCTGGTCAGGCTTGCCGCGCATTATCTCACGCGGCGCGAAGCGGCGGCCGCCTTCATGTTCGCGGATCGGCGATGCCGCATATCTCCCCGCGCGGGCGCCCAGGACTATGTTCTCAGAGCCTTGTGCCTAAGCGCTTTGGATGACAGGGAGGCCGCGCGCCGAGACTTTATGCGGGCCTACGAGCTCGATCCGACCGACGCGAGAATCAATCAGACCATTTTGGAGGAAGGCTTCGCGGTTGAGCCGATCGAACTCGCGCAAAACATAATCGCCTCGCCCCGCGCGGAAGAAACCGCCCTCGACACTGCGCTGAACGTGTTTTGGCAAGCGGCCTATCAAGCTGTCGTCCACATCTCACCTCAATCGAACACGCTGAATGGATGGGCTGTTTGGCGTGGCAGCGATTCCATGATCCTGACTCTCAGTCTATCGGATCATGACGAAGTTCAAGCCAAGGAATTGATCATCGAGAGTGATCCTCATCATCGGCTTTCGAAAGGAGGCCTCCACGCCAGGGATTTCGCGGTCGCGATCGGAGATGGCGACCATGATTCCATTCGTATCTCCGACCCGGATGGGTCCTTTCATCCCATCTTCATCCATGTAGATCCGCCGCTGAAAGCCCAGTCCCCGCGCGTGAACCATCGTACCGCACAGGCGCCGGAGGCTGATCTCTGTACCGTCGTCGTACCGCTTTACGACGATGTCGACATGACCCGAGTCTGCCTGGAGCATTTGAAGAAGCAGAAGGCGTCGATCAAGATCGACTGCATATTGGTCAATGACAATCCGGGCCATGTTGAGCTCCAGGCTCTTGCGCAGGAGGCGCAGCAAGACGCCGGTTTCCGTGTGGTCGATAACCCGGAAAATCTTGGCTTCGCCCGCTCGATCAATAGAGCGCTGGCGCAAATCGAATCCGGCGATGTTTTGCTCCTCAACTCGGATATTATTCTGCCCGAGGGCGGCGTCGAACGACTCCACAAGGCTGCCTATTCGGCTGGTGATATCGCAACGGTCACGCCGCTGACGAATAATGGAGAACTGACAAGCGTTCCGGCGGCCTTCAAGGCAAATCCCCTCAAAAGCCTCGACGAGATTGAAGCCATCAACGCAACTTTGGCGAAAGCCAACGCGGGCGCCATCATCACCCTTCCCACGGGCATCGGCTTTTGCCTTTATATTAAACATGCCGCCTTGGCTGTCTCGAATCGGCTGCCTGATTATTACGGGCGCGGCTACTACGAAGACGTCGACTTCTGCCTGAGATTGCGGGATGCGGGGTTCCGTAATGTTTGCGCGGCCGACGTTTATGTCGGCCATAAAGGCAGCGCTTCGTTCAAGATCTCCAAACGAGCGCTTGTGGTTCGCAACCTGCGCGTTCTGTCGGCGCGTTTTCCCGATCATAGCGCCGAAAGCGCCGCATTCATGAAGGCCGATCCTCTCGCTGAGACGCGCGCTCTTCTGGCCTCCGCCCATCCGGAGAAAGTCGACGAAGCTATCGTGCTCTTTGGCGCCGGTTCGAGCCTGAAGACGGAGCGAACGGCCTGGCTCAACGCTCAGGGAAAGACCGTCTTTCATCTCGATCTGCAACAGGCGGGGCCGTGTGGGCTTTGCCTGCGTTCCTCGGATGACGATGGATGGGTAATTGATTTCGCATGCGATCCCGACGGATTTTCGAATTTGACTGCCTATTTGTTGCGATCGAACATCAAGCAAATCGAACTCGATGCCAGCGCGCCTTGCACAAAAGAATTCGTCGATTTCATCCTCGAACAGCCCATGGAAGCAACATTGCTCTTCGATGGGGCGCCCATAAAAGCCTCGCCCGCCTATCATCATCCCTGCCAAAGCCCCGGCGAAGGGCGGCCTTGCGCCGGCTGCAGCGACGATTTTTCAAAGCGAATGCGGGCAGCGACGGCGCAGGAGTCTTTCATCGCAATGTCGATGCGATCGACCGGAATGCGGACGGTGGTCACCAACCGCATGGCCGCGGCGGTGGCGCAAAAATTCCGCATCGAGGCCACGCCGGAATTTCGATCCGACGGTAGCGGGATGACGACAGAATCAGCGCGCGACGTGCAAAATGTATTGGGCATTCTCAACTTCAAGTCCGCATTCGAAACGGAACGGCTCTTGCTGACATTGATCCAATATATTGCGCACATGCGGTTGGATATACGCGTTGTGGTAATCGGAAACGCATTGGATGATTTGCGACTTATGTCCGCCGGCAATGCCTTCGTCACAGGTTTTGTGCCACGGGACGATTATCTCGACGTCCTGCGGAATTACCAAATCGACGCCTTATTTTTTCCGCACCGTTGGGCAGGCTTTACGGTGGCGGATCGGCTGAGCGAGGACTTGGCTTGCCCGCAAGCCTATTTCGATTGGTCTTTCGGCGCGATGTCGCGACGGGATCATGATCTCGCTATCGACCCGCGAGTCTGTGATGATGCAGCAAGCCGACAAATTGCCACTTGGGTTCACTCACTCTTTCGGCAATGAGCCGATGACGGAGCATGATCGTTCGGCGCTCGCGCTCAGCCGGTTGCGCTCGGCTGTTTTTCCGCATGCGGCCACGATCAGCGGTTTCGTCTTCGATCCCGAATGGGAGAACACCTGCTTTGCGGTTGAACTGCGCCTGAACGGATGGCATGCGCAATTGTGCAGGGCCGAGCTTTTCAGCCAGCAGCTTGCAGAGACCGGCGTATCGAATGCCTTTCATGGGTTTTTGTTCTGCCTTCCGGAGGGGCTGTGCCTGGCGGAGACGATGGCGCAAATCCGGATTGCGAATACCGACATCGTTTTGGATCAGTTCGGGCTCGATCGGCTTTCCGATGAGGAGGCTGGCGAAGCGCTGGGCCCGGGCGAGATCAAATGGCAGGGCGGCCTCCGGTTCAGCGGTTGGCTGGCACCAAGGAGCGACATTCCTTCGAGCATTCGCGGCCTCATCGATGAAGTGATCGTCATCGACATCATGGCCTCCGGATGGGCGGTGCAGGACTATGGCCCGACTGGGCAATCCGTTCCCACCTTCGATTTTCATCTTCCCCTGCATTTTGCCGACGGGCATGTGCGGCGGCTTCAAGTCGTCAACGCATGCGGGGAACCTTTGAGAGGTTCGCCAGTGCCGTTCGTCGCATTTCCCGACGGGCTTGAACGATTCCTTGAAGCCCATGCGGAGACGGCGCCCGACGCGCTCCGCGGGCGGTTGGCGGAGGCTCTGAGTCCCCAGTCCATGCCGTTTGCCTGGCTCGACGTTTGGCGGAAGCGTTTCCCGCTTGCGTCCGATGTTGACGTTGCTTCGCCCATTGCCGTGATCCTCATGGGGGAGTTCGACGTCGAGGCCAGTCTGGCGAGCCTTGAGCGCTGTCTTGGAGATTGGATCGCCGCGAATATTACGTCTTCCGACGGCGAAGGACTATTCCACCAAGATCAGCTCTTGGAGTTCTTGTCGAACGAAGGTGCGAGTTGCGAGCACATCATCTTCGCGCGGGCCGGAAGTATATTCGAGAGCGAAGCGCTTCAAACGCTGGCACTCGCGCTTGAGCAATTTCCACGAGCAAGCCTCGCCTATGGCGATGTTGTTGTGATCGATTCGCGGGGCGTGCGTCATCCTCTCGCTCTGCCCGCTTTCGACTACGAGCGTCTGCTTGAGCAGGGCTATGCGATCTATCTTTTCGCCATGCGACGCGGCGACGTGATCGCAGCCTTGTCGGCGGGGCAGGGAAACCTCTTCCATCTGTTGCTGGATAGTTGCCCCGATGAAAACGCTTCCGATCGGAAAATGCCAATCCATTTTCCCGGATTCCTGGCGGAATGTCCGAGCTTCGATGCGGATAAATTGAGCGGTGCTCTCCTTTCGGCGGCGAAAGACCATCTCGAACAAAAGGGAACCGAGGCACGTGTCGAAGCTGCGAGTGGCTGGATTCTTCCGAGCATACACATCTCGCGTTCGTCATCGCGCCAGCGTTTGAGCGTGCTCGTCTGCTGCCGCGACCGCGCTGAGTCTCTGCGCGCCTGCCTTGAGTCCCTGTGGACACAGGATACGCAACATGAGTTGGAATTGATCATACTCGAGGGTGCATCATCCAAGCTTGGCGGTCTGGACTATTTGAACGAAATCGAAGGGCACCCCGCGAAATTTATAGGCTTCAAACCCTCTGCTTCGTTGATGTCGATGTTTCACGAGGGAGCTGCCGCCGCAAGCGGAGATTACCTGCTCTTCCTCGATCATCAGGTTGAACTTGGCGATCACGGCACAATCGATGAACTTATGTCACGCCAGGCGCGGCCGGACGTCGGAGCCGTCGGCCCTTGCCTCACTTGGCCTGGTGGAACTGTCCGTGACGTTGGCGCTGTATTGGGGCCGAATTTCAGTCTCGCGCCAAGCGGTGCCGGTTATGCGGCGCAGGCCTTTGGTTTTGCCGACATGCTCGCGGCCGCGCGCGAATGCTCCGCGCTTTCGGCCGTGCCGTTTCTGACACGCCGTGATCATTATCTCCAGGCGGGCGGTCTCGATCATAAGACGTTTCCTCATGTCTTCGCCGTTGCGGATTATTGTCTCAGACAGGATCAGCTTGGACGCCGAACGGTGGTAACACCGCGCGTGAAGGCGGTTTCACATGGAATAGCCAAGACCGATTGTCTTGAGAGCACTGAAGCACACGCGAATTTCACGCGAGAGCTTGCCGCATTCCGTCATCGCTGGGGCCACGATCTGATGCGCGATCCCTATTACAATCCGTGCCTATCGCTCGATGTGCCGTTTTCGGGTCTGGCTTGGCCTCCGCGGAATAGAGAGGCGCGTTTTCGAGATGAGATCCTGCGTTGAAAAGGCGATCGCGACAGAAGCGAATTCTTGAAATGTTTTGGCGGCGGCTTTCAACCGAGCCAATGGCAATAGGATATTGGCCACATGCACGGTAGGCATCCGCTTCGACGAGTCCTGAACACCGGGTCCGGCCCCTCTGTTCCAAATAAATTGCATCCCGCGTTCGATCGCGCGTATTGGGATGAGGTCCGCCTCGATATCGACCCAGGTGTCAATCCAGATGTCCTCGCAAACATTAAAAACATGCGAGACAAGATCCCGGATGGAAGCTTCGATGCCATATGGTCGTCGCATAATATCGAGCATCTTCATTTTCACGAGGTGATCCCTGCCTTGCGGGACTTCCGCCGGATTCTCAAGCCGCAAGGCTTCGTTCTATTGACTTGTCCGGATCTCGAAGCCGTTTGCCAGCTTCTGCTGGAGCAAGGGCCGCATGCGGATATTTACATGTCGCCGGCCGGCCCGATCAAAGTCGCGGATATGCTTTTTGGTCACGCGGCTTCGATCGCCGTCGGCAATACATTCATGTGCCATAACAGCGGATTCACGGCTCAATCGCTGGCCAATGCTGCCATAGAGGCCGGATTTTTAGAGGTGCGGATGGGAAAAGGAAGAATGTATGACCTGTGGGCTTTGATGAGCCTGCCGCAAACAGACCTCGACGCCGTTAAATCCTGGCTTGTGAATACGCCCGAGCGCGTGCTCATGGCGTGACGACGGAATCCAACGGTCGAAGATGAACATTCTTTTCGTTCATAATAATTTCCCGGCACAATATAAACATCTGGTGGAGGCGCTTGCGAAAGAGCCCGACTGCAAGATCGCGGCGATCGGTGCGCGGACGGCACAGCCCATGCCCGGCGTCGATCTCCATCGCTACGATCTCGAAAAGCAAGACGTGGTGCTGACGCATCCTTTCGCGCGGCGGTTCGATCTCGAATGCCGGCGCGCCGAACAGGTTCTCTATACGGCGTCCTTCCTCGCAGGAACCGGATTTCGGCCCGATATCATCGTCGTTCACAGCGGGTGGGGTGAAAATCTGCCGTTGCGTGCCATTTTCCCAAAGGCGCGCATCATCAGCTATTGCGAGTTTTATTATCGTCCGCATGGACAGGACGTCAATTTCGATCCCGAATTCCCGGAGCTGAGCGCAGACGGCCTCGTCGCTCTCGCGGCGAAGAACGCCAATGGTCTCCTCGCTCTTATCGATTGCGATCATGGTCTGACGCCGACGGTTTGGCAGCAATCGACATATCCAAAGGAGCTTCAGTCCAAAATCTCAATCGTGCATGAAGGCGTCGATGTCGATCTCGTGCGCGCCGACTCGAATGCCGAACTCAAGCTTCCCCTTGGCCGGGTTCTTCGGGCGGGCGACGAGATCGTCACCTTTGTCTCGCGCAATCTCGAGCCGTTGCGCGGCTATCACATATTCATGCGAGCAATCCCGCGCATTTTGCGGGAGCGGCCTAATGCCCATGTCGTGATCGTCGGCGGGGATCAAGTTTCTTATGGAGCGCTGCCGCCGCCCGGCACGACATGGAAGGCGCTTTATTTCAACGAAATCGCCGGGCAGATCGATCGAAGGCGAATCCATTTTCTAGGTCACACGTCCTATCAGACCTACCTGAAGGTGCTTCAGATCTCTACCGCGCATGTCTATCTGACCTATCCCTTCGTCTTGTCCTGGTCTCTCGTCGAGGCGATGAGCGCGGAGTGCAATATCGTCGCCTCGGATACCGCGCCGGTTCGCGAACTGCTCGACAATGACAGCGCGTCCATCGTTTCGTTTTTCGATCATGCCGCGCTTGCTGCTCAAGTCGTTGAGATTCTACGCGATCCGAAACCGTTTCGCGCGCGGGCCCAACAGGCCCGGGCGAAAGTCGTCGCCGCTTATGATGCCAAGCGGATCTGCGTGCCGAAGTTGAGAGCTTTCTTGACCGCAAGTCAGGCTTGACGTTTGAGCGGCGGCAGGGGCGGTATTTTCGGCCGGCGCATCTCCTGCCAAATCGAGATATGCGCGTTCAACATGTCGACATGGGTCCATGGCCGTTCGCAACCCGTATGCGCGGCTTCCCATCGCTCTTCATTTCCGATCAGATCGCTGAGCCGATCCGCTAGCGATCTTGGATCGCGGGGCGAAAACGTATAGCCGTTCACATCGTCCTTGACCCGCTCGGCCAGACCGCCGATCGCCGCCGCGATGACAGGCCGCCCAAACATCCACGCTTCCGACACGACCAGTCCGAAGACCTCCCACCAAGTCGAGGGGACCAAGACCCAATCGATCGTGCTCATGCGCCCCGCCAGTTCATGCCGGTCATAGCGGCCGCGGTCTATGATGCGGATGCCGGTATTTTCCATCGAACTCAGGGTTTCCAAAAGCTGCTGGATCCGTTCGAGATAAGCGCCGCTCGCGAAATTTTTGCTGCTGCCGTTGATTTCGAAGATGATCCCGCCTGTCGGCACGCGCTTTTCGCGAGCAAGCAGGATCAGGGCTTCGAGGACGATATCTATCCCTTTATTGTCGATGAACTGGCCGAAAAAACCGAAGCGATTCAGCGTTTTCGAATGCGACGTGCGATTGAAGGCGCCACTCAGGTCGATTTGACCGTTCGGAATGACCACGGACTTGGAACCGGACAGTCCCCAGGACAAATAACGGTCGGACAGGAATTCCGACGGGAAGATGAAGGCGTCGCATTCATCCAACAAGGCTTGCAGCCGCTGTGTGCGCAGCGTGAAAAATTCAGGCCGCAGATGGCTGAAGCAAAGGTGACAGGCCAATGGCGTCGCCGCATGGCAAAGCTGCCGATCTTTCGTCGTCACCATCTGACCATCGGCCATGCATATGGCCAGCATCTCGTGAAAGGACAGCGATATGACCGCGTGCGGCGCGCCGAGCCGCGCGGCTCGAATACATTCGACGCCTATCCGATGATAGTGATGAAAATGGATAACGTCGGGCGAGAATTGCTCGACGAATTCCCGAAAGAACTGCACCGACCGCCAATCGCCGGTCGAAAGATGCGGGAACTCGTAGAACTGAGGGAAAAACAAATATTGATTGGATTGTCCGTGAAACGGAACAATCGGTGCGCCAGGTTTGCCGAATGCGTCTTCGTGTCCGATTTCGAGAGCGCTGATGAGCACGGCCTCGTGGCCTTGGTCGATGCTGGCCTGGAAGAGTTCAAATGCGACCTGTTGCGCGCCGCCCGGCGTTATTGCGGGATGGAGATAACTCACGTGCAAGATGCGCATTGAGGCGTGATCTCGACAAGGTTGGCGCCTCTGCTTTTAGACAGCTCAGCGTGGCTCTGCAATGCGCCGGCCGGCGCAGTTAGCAGCTTCCACGGACCCGCACGGTATTCCGATCATCACTGTTAAGGACAGCGCTTGGAAGCCTATGATTTTGGGCAATTGCCTGCCGGCTACGCTACAGGCGGCTGGAGAAGGCTCACTGCGTTGCTGAAAGCTTTTCCGGCCCAAGCCGTGCAATCAGCCGGTCGCGGTCCCAAAGCTCTATGCCGAACGCGTCTATTTTGGTTTGCGCTCTCGTCAAAGCATCGAGGTCGTCTTCCGCTTCCAGGATCTCCGATCCTGTGATGCGCCCCTCGATATCAAGACGAAAGACTCGATAGATAGAAGGATTGGGCTCAGCCATGCTGCTCTGCCGATCTTCAAGCGTGATTCGACGAACCTAAAAGATTGGCGATCCGCGCCAAGCGCGCTGTGCGAAATCGCACATTCCAATCCGGCCTCTACAGCCGCGCCGACGTAAGGCGCAAAAAGCCCCGCTAGCGCAGCCAGCGGGGCCAGTAGTCGTGACGATCTGGGGGATCGACGGCCGTTCGATAGCGCAGCGGCGGGATCGGCTCAATTCATAGTTTTGTGTCATCCGTGACGGTTCGATGAAAGCCTCATCGAGCGAAGCATAGGCTTGACGCTCCGTTGCGGGCCCAGCCTCTCACCCATCGAATAGATTGATGAAAGCTCCCTCCGGTCGGCAAATTTGCCTGGATTCGTTCGATGCTCTCACTGCAACTTTCAGCAACGTAAGTATTTAAATTTCAGATGAGCGCGTTCAATCGATAGCAACGTCTGACACACCGGCAGCTTATGCAGCGCTTCTACTGGTTGAGATGAAATTTATTTCAATGGTCCGGTGACGAACCGATATGTATAGACGGCGTATAGGTTTACCGCCCTCCCAACCTTTGCCGCCCATGTCTGAAATGCCGGAGCAAACAACTCGAATTGTTCAGATGTTCACAGCACCAAATGATGGCGCCCTACTCAGCCGGGCATTCATTGGAGAGCACAACGATTTCACGATTCATGCCTCACGTTTGGGCAGAGAGTGAATTGAACCCGATCCTTTTTAAATCGCACTCGACTTTGGGATCCTAATGCAGCTGGTCCTGTTTGTGCTCAAACGACCCTATACGGTGGTCGCCGGTCTCATGCTTGTTTGCATCATGGGCATTGGCGCGGGTCTGCGCATGCCGATCGATATTTTTCCTGAAATCAACATACCGGTTGTCAGCGTCGTTTGGACCTATAGCGGCATGAGCGCGCCGGATATCCAGAACCGCATTCTAACGCTACATGAGCGTCAGCTCGCGTCGCTCGTCGATGACATCAGCCGGATCGAGGCGACGGCCTATAATGGTGTCGGCGTCGAAAAGGTCTACTTGCACGAAGGCGCCGATGTTACCCGCGCCATCACGCAATTGGCGAGCAGCGCGCTCGTCGTTTTAAAATATATGCCGCCGAATATTACGCCGCCGCTCGTCTTGCGCTATGGCGCGACGGATGTGCCGATCATTCAGCTCAGTCTTTCAAGCAGCTCTCTGCCGGACACGAAGCTGAACGATCTCGGTCAAAACACGATCCGCCCCAATCTCGCGGTCGTGCATGGCGCCGAGGTTCCCTATCCTTATGGCGGCAAGCCCCGCGTCATCATGGTCGATCTTGATCAGGAGGCGCTTGATTCACGCGGCCTCTCGCCATCGGATGTCGCCCAGGCCATCCAGCAGCAAAACGTCATTCTGCCGTCCGGCGACGTGAAAATCGGCGCTAAGGATTACACGCTTGCGATGAACAATAGTCCTGACGCGATTGCTGCCATCAACCGGTTTCCGGTGAAGCAGGTCGCGGGGCGGACGGTCTTCGTCGGCGACGTGGCGCATGTTCATGACGGCTATCAGATTCAAACCAATTCGGTCGCCGTCGATGGGCGCCCCGGCGCATTGATGATGGTACGCAAGACCGGCGGCGTCTCGACGCTTGCCGTGATCGACGGCATCAAGGAGGCTATGCCGCAGATCGCCAAATTGCTGCCGCCGGGCGTGACCATCAAGCCGATTTTCGATCAATCGGTCTTCGTCAAGGCTTCGCTCGATAGCGTGCTCATGGGTGGCGCTATGGCGGCCGGACTGACCGCGCTCATGATCCTTTTGTTTTTGGGCAATTGGCGTCTGACGCTCATCATTCTCGCGACAATTCCGCTCGCCATCATCGCGGCGGTTCTGGTGATCTATCTTGGCGGCGAGACCTTGAACACCATGACGCTTGGCGGCTTCGCGCTCGCCGTCGGCATTCTCGTCGACAATAGCACGGTCGTGATCGAGAACATCGAGCGCCACGTACATGAGGGCGATCCCTTAATCCAAGCGATCGTGACCGGCTGCAGCGAAGTCGCGGTGCCGACAGTGCTGTCGACATTGGCCATCTGCATCGTCTTCGTGCCGGTTTTCTTGCTCCAGGGCACGGCCAAATATCTTTTTTCCCCCTTGTCGCTCTCGGTCTGCGTGTCGTTGATCGCAAGCCTCGCGCTATCCTTCACGCTTGTTCCGGTGCTGTTTGCCTATCTGATGCGTGGTTCGGTTGGAGCCCATCAGCAAAGCCATCCGGCGGCGCGGGTGCGCCGGCGCATCCCCAACCCTTTCAGTCTGATTCACCGCGGGTTTGAATCAGGCTTCAACCGGTTTCGCGAGGCCTATCACAACAGCGTCGCTTTTTGCGTCGCGCGGGCCGGCGTGACGAGCCTGTTCTTTCTGCTTTTGATCGTCTGTTCCTTGATGCTTTTCCCGCAGCTCGGGAGGGATTTTTTCCCGCAGGTCGACGCAGGCCAGATGCGCCTTCACGTGCGGGCGCCGCCGGCCACGCGTATCGAAGAGACGCAGCATTATTTCGCCGAGGTCGAAGCTGCGATCCGTCAGATCGTGGGGCAGGACCAGATCGATGTGATTCTCGACAATATCGGCCTGCCTTATAGTGGCATCAATATCGCCTTGAGCGATTCCGCGACGGTCGGTCCGATGGACGGCGAAATCCTGATATCGCTCAAAAAAAAGCACACGCCGACTGCGGAACATGTCGCCGATTTACGGCGCATGCTTCCGCAGCGGTTTCCCGATCTGCAATTCTTCTTTCAACCGGCCGATATCGTCAATCAGGTCCTGAATTTCGGACAGCCCGCGCCGATCGATGTCAGAGTCTCGGGTCCTGACGCCCATGAAACCTATGCGCTGGCTCAGAAGGTCGCGCGCGATCTCAAATCGATCCCGGGAATTGTGGACTCGCATGTGTTTCAGGTGCCCGACGCGCCGGCGCTCACGATCGATGTCGATCGTACGCTGGCCCGGGAACTCGGCTTGAGCGAAGAGCAAGTCGTCAAAAACGTGCTCGTCACCACGAATTCGAGCGGCCAGACGGTGCCGAATTTCTGGATCGATCCGAAAAACAGCGTGAGTTATCCGCTGGTCGTGCAGGTGCCGACCTATCGCATCAATTCAACGCAGGATCTGTCGAGCATCCCCGTGACGCCGGCGGCGGGAGAGGCGCCCAATCAGTTGCTGATGAATATTGCAAACTTCGGACGTAAGAACGTCCCGATTGTGACGTCTCAGCTTAATATCAGGCCCGTCTTCGACGTGAACGCCGATGTGCAGGGCCGTGATCTGGCTTCGGCGGCCGTAGAAATCGACAAGGTGCTTGCAGCCGATAAGCCGGCCTCCGCCATTACGATGACGCTCAGCGGGCAGGTTGAGACTATGCGTGAAAGTTTCAACGGCCTGTTCTCCGGCATGGCGGTCGCCGTGGTGCTTGTCTATCTTATTCTTGTCATCAACTTCCAAAGCTGGATCGATCCGATCATCGTGCTTGCGGCGGTGCCTTTCACTTTGGCTGGCGTCACCTGGATGTTGTTCCTCACCGGGACCCATATCAGCGTGCCGGCTTTGATGGGCTCCTTGATGTGCATCGGGCTCACCTCCGCGAACAGTATTCTTGTGGTCAGCTTCGCCAATCAACGGATGGATATAGGCGACGACAAGGCGACCGCGGCGGTCGTTGCTGGCTATACGCGGCTTCGGCCGGTGTTGATGACGGCCGGTGCGATGATCTTGGGCATGATCCCCATGGCTCTGGGCGTCGGCGAGGGTGGCGAACAAAATGCGCCCCTCGCACGCGCCGTTATCGGCGGGCTTCTCTTTGCAACTTTCGCGACCTTGATTTTTGTGCCGGTCGTCTATCGGACGCTGCGGCCGAAGACCAAGGCTGAAGTCGGATTTCATCTGGACAGGAGTCTCCAGAATGCATGAGCGCAGCCTTTCAATCAGCAGGAATCATAATGTCGCTTAGGGATGCCGCGAATCCGAATTCGAGAGATGGCGAAAGCGGACCTTCGGCCAAGCCTGCGGGCGGGCGCGGCATGATCTGGCTCGCGGCCTCGGTCGCAATCGCGCTCGGCGTCGGCTTTGTCTTGACACATCGTGAGAGAGCTACGGCTGAGGCGCATCTGGCGGAAACGACGCGGCAAGACGTGGCCGCACCGCCGACCGTCGATGTTGTGACGGCGAATGCATCTTCGACAGCGGAACCTTTGTCGCTGCCGGGCGAAACCGCGGCCTGGTATGCGACGACGCTTTATGCACGTGTGAACGGTTATGTCGACAAGTGGCTTGTCGATATCGGCGATCGCGTCCATGCCGGACAGGTCCTTGCGACGATCGATACGCCGGAACTCGACGCCGAGCTCCAGGCTGCGAAAGCAAAATTGAACGCGAGCGAAGCGCAAGTGCAGGTTCGGCAGGCGCGTGCCGATTTCGCTAAAACGACCTATGATCGCTGGCGGGACTCGCCTAAGGGAGTCGTATCCGACCAGGATAGGGAATCCAAAAAATCGGAAAGCGCGGAAGCCGTTGCCGAACTCAACGCGGCGCGCGCCCAAGTTGTGCTTCAGCAGGCCGAGGTCGACCGGCTCTCGGCGCTGACCGAATTCAAGAAAGTCAAGGCGCCCTTTGATGGCACGATCGTGCAGAGGCACATTGACGTAGGCGATCTTGTGACGGCCGGAAGCACGAACAGCACATCTTCGCTTTTCCGGCTCACGCAGGATGACCCGATCCGCGTCTTCGTGAACGCGCCGCAGAGTGCCGCGCAGGAGCTGATGCAGCTTGGTACGCCAGCCACGATCACATCGAGCAACCGGCCGGATTTGCGAATCGAAGGCAAAGTCACCCGCACGGCGCGCGCCATCAACCCGCAGGCGCGTACGCTTCGGGTTGAGGTCGATATCAGCAACCCGAAGGGCAGGCTTGTGTCTGGAATGTATGTGCAGGTCGCTTTCAGGCTTAAGAGTAGCGGCCTGATCCAAGTGCCGGCAGCGGCGCTTTTGTTTCGCTCCGGCGGTCCGCAGGTCGCTGTCGTGGATGACCAGAACGTAGTTAGATTTCAAAGCGTTTCGATTGCCAGAGATAATGGGAACGTGGTCGATATAGGCTCCGGACTTGAAATGGGCGACAAAGTGGCACTCAATATGAGCAGCCAGATCGTGGCGGGAGAAAAAGTCCAAGCCAACGAAATCGATCAGGAACCCAAGCATGCTGCCTCAGCACCATAATCCTCTCCGGCGGGGCGTCTCGACATTGGAATGGCGAGCGTGAGGCGGCAGATTTTCGCTGGCGCGCTTTTGCTCACCACCGGTTTGGCCGGTTGCGCCGTCGGGCCCGATTATCAAATGCCGATTCTGTCGGTTCCCGAGACGTTCATCGGCAAGCCTGTCGAGCATGTCTCGAAATCCGAGGAACGCCCGAGCGTCGATCTCAACCAATGGTGGCGCTCTCTGCGCGACCGCGAACTTGATTCGCTGATCGCTCGCGCGCTTCAATCGAATCTCGATCTTGAAATAGCGCTGACCCGGCTGCAGGAAGCTCAGGCCCAGATGGGTGTCGAGATCGGGCAGGCGCTTCCGAGCGTCGATGGTTCGGGCGGCGCGGCGACCGGCACTGGCACGGACAACACGAACGGCCGCGCTTTATCTTTGCTCAGATCCGGTGACAATAGGACCAATCTGACGCGCATCGACGAGCTTGGCGGTCTCGCGGCGAGCTGGGAACTCGATATTTTCGGCAAATTCCGGCGCCGGATCGAAGCTGCGAATGCCGATGCCGAAGCCCTGGCCGACGCGCGCGATTGGGTCTTCGTAACGGTCGCAGCCGACGTCGCGCGCGCCTATCTCGATATGCGGGCGCTTCAAGGCGAGTTGAGCGTCTTGCAACTGAACATTCGAGTCGCGCAAAACGGTTTGGATCTCGCTCAGACGCGTTTCAACCGAGGCCTCACCAATGAGATGGATGTGACCTTGGCGCAACGGCAATTGGCGACGTTGCAATCCGATGTCGCACCGCTCGAAGCGCAAATCGCGGTCAGCCAGCATGTGATTGCTACTCTTCTCGGGCAATTCCCGGAGGACCTCGCCAAAGAATTGGCAAAGCCTGGGCCTATCCCGGTCCTCCCGGCCCATATTCCCGTCGGCCTGCCCGTCGATCTTCTGCGGCGGAGGCCCGATATTCACGAGGCTGAACGGCGCCTCGCGGCGGCGACGGCGCGCATAGGCGTCGCGACGGCCGATCTTTTTCCAAGCGTGATCGTCAGCGCCGCCGGCGGCGCGCAAGGCGGCCCGCGGACGTCCGCTTCGGTCATTCCCTTGACGATGATCGGATCGCTTGGCCCGGCGCTCTATTGGCCGGTGCTCGACTTCGGCACGCTCGATGCCAAAATCGAAATCGCCGACCTGCAAACCCACGAGCTGATGGTCAGCTACAGGCAGAGCATTTTAGCGGCCGTACAGCAGGTCGACGATGCGATCGCCCTGTTCCGTGCCGAGCAGGACCGCCTGCGAAATCTCGATCGCGCCCTCGCGGCGGCCCACAAAACCACGAAGCTTGCGACGGAACAATATGATCGCGGCCTGACCGATTTCCTCAATGTCGTCGACGCCGAACGACAGGAATTCGACCTTGAGGAGCAACAGGTCGCGGCTCGCCGCAAGGCTGCGCAAGAGCTTATCGCACTTTACAAAGCGCTTGGGGGAGGCTGGCCGCTCAATGAACTGCTGCCGCCGCTCCGCCAGCCGCAGCCGGCGATCATTGCGGCTGCGCGGCAGTTGTTCGGTCCGCAACCGCGTCCATAGACGAGGCGGTGCAATGCTGCACTTCGCCGATGTCAATAAGGCCGATGCCAGCGCGCCGCCGCTCTTGCGGAGCAGCTAAAGCCGCAAGGAATACCTTCGAGCGACCGGATGAAGTCGGTCTGACTGCCATATCTGCCGTGCGGCCCCTGATACTGATCCGGCGCGGAGGTTGCGCCATATTGATATGCGGGCGGGTAGAAGACTTGCGCCGCATGTGCCGCGGAAATGGCCAAGCCGCCGGCTAATACAACCGACAACGGCAATGCAAAAGCTATGGTCCGTTTCATGTTGAGCGCCTCCCGTTGAAGCAAAGCGAATCACTTCGTTGTTCGCTTCAACTCAAAACGGGAATGCCGTGGCGCATGTTCCGTATTCTCATTTGAAATCGCGTTTAGTCAGCGGCGCTCGCGCAAATATGGCCGTGACGACGGCAAGAAAAAAGCGGGCCCGGAGGCCCGCTTTCAAGATTCGTCTCAACCTGGTTGAGGCTCAGTATTTCGCAACCAGCGGCGGCGCCACCGGCGGAGCCGCGAACGGATAGTAGCGCATGCTGGTCAAGAACATGTGCTGGTCCGCTTTTGCCGAATAGGAGGGAGCCGTCAGAGCTGTCTGAGTTGTAAAGATATCGCGCTGGGTGAAGGAATATTGCAGGCCGACGCGGACTTCACCGAAGGAGCCGCTATAGACCTTATCCCAGAAACCGCCGGTGATTTCCCAAAGAGCCTGGGTTTGACCCGAACACAGCGCGCCAGCGGCATTGAGCGTACCGCAACCGGAGTTGTCGGCATTCGGGATACCATAACCAATGATGGTACCGGTCGAAGAGGTTCCGTAGGCGCGGTTTTCTTTCTCGATGCCAGCAAAGGCGTAAATATCGAGCGCCGAAGTGGCATGCAACGTGAGTCCGGCGGAACCCATGACCTCGCCGATCGGCCGAAGCGAGCCGTCGGGATTGAAGGTCGCATCGGCAAGCAGACCAGCGCCATAGCGGCCGATACCGCGCCCAACCATTGCACTTCCCTGGAAGTCGAGCATTTTCGGGATGATCGGCACGACGACACCACCGCCAACGCCGTAGCCCGTCGTATCGTGTTTTGCGAGGACTCCCGTCGTTCCGGTTATATACGAGGCATCGTAGAGATCCTTGTAAATGCCCATCGCTTCGAGATGGATATCGCGGTCGGCGAACCGGGCCTCATAGGCCACTTTGCCGATCACATCAGGCACATGGTTCAACGAGTAAGGCTGACCATATTGGCTGAAACCGGCGCCGCTCGCGGTTGCGGAACAGATAGCCGTCAGTCCTCCGACGGGTGTCGTAACGGCAGCACCCGATCCGATACCTGTCGATCCGACGCCACTCGCGATGGCCCCCCCGCTGCATGCGCTTGTCGCGAACGTTGTCTGAGCTTCCTCAAGCGCCAGAGAGAACCACAGATCCTGGCCGAAATTCTTCGTCAGGCGGACGCCTGCCTGACGCGCAAAAATGACACCCGGCAGGAATTGGCCGTCGATGACCGGCGGCAGCACTTCGTTACGCAGGGTGATGCCCCTGCTGTTCAGCGTGGTCAGAGACCACATCTGACCGCCCGCCAGATGCACGCCGATGTCGTTCCAATCGACGGCTGCGTAGAGTTGGCGGATGCGCGGCGCGTAGCTGTTCGTATCCGTCGCGTTCGACGTCGTGCCGGCGCCGAGGAAGTCGAACTCGGCGTAGCCCGAGGCCAAGGTCGCCGGATTGACATAGCCTTCGGCGAGAAGCGCGGCGCGGCTTTGGCGACCCGTCAGACGATATTCGTTCGTGTGTGAAAGCGGATTGTTGCCGAGCGGAATATTACCCCAGGCGCTGTTGATGTCGGAATTGGTCGTCTTGCCTCTGAACACGCTTTCGCCGGCCAGGAAGCCGCCGGGCGAAAGGGTAATTCCGCCAAACACCAATTTCTTATCGGCGGTAACGAAGGCCGGAAGTGCTCCCGGCGGGATCGCGGCGGCGGCAGGCTGAGCCACATAGACAGGCCGCTGCTCTTCAACCTTGCGGACCTTTTCTTGCGTGCGCTTGGTCTCGCCTTTCATGCTGGAAATCGCGGCTTTCATCTCGCGGTTTTCGGCCTTCAGCGCCGCGATTTCCGCGGCAAGCTCCTGCACCGTCACGGTCGGCTCGGCGTGCAGGGCAGCCGGCGCGCAGGTGAGCATGAGGCTTGCTGCGAGGCCCAGGGGCCAATAGCGAGCGGCCCTCGTGCCAAAGTCGGTCATGGACCGGATGGTCCGCGCGTCATTATCTTCCGCCGGACAAGGTATAGCCTTCGTCAGCCGCGAAGGCTTGTTCTTAAAATTCATGAGATCCCCCAACCTCAAGCCGGCAACGGGCCGGTCTTTGCTGTATCAGCATCAATACGGATGGGCTGGGATACCATTGAAAAAAAATTTAGTTTTAAGTTTTGAAAGCGCCTGTTGCAGGTTTGTCGCATTGGCCTTGATGGCGTTTTTATCGCTCTTTTTGTCAAACGGTCGTCATTCTAAGAGGTTCGACCTGCATATCCCAACATGTGTGCGACTCCGTAATCCAAATGGCGCCGCTATGTGTGATAAGCCTGCGTGTTCCTCATGCCGGTTTTCGCGAGCAAAGAATGTGGGCGCGATGGGAAGCCGCGCCTGTGCATGATGCGCAGATCGCTATAGCCGGTTCGCGTCTGGCATTAATTAGTTGGGATTGCCGGCCCCTTCGGGATGAAGGGGGCTCGCACCGAGGCCCATGCGACCGCGCGTGCCGGAGCGATCGAAGTCGGCGCGATCCTGACGCGAATATGCCGGTACGGTGCCGTGGCTCTCCTGGTAGACGCCATTATATCGATGCGGCTGGTCTGGATAGGCCTGTTGTGCCGCCGCGACTCCGATCGAAGCGATTGCGATCGAACCGGCGCAAGCCAAGAGGCGCAGACTGACGCAAACGATTTTGTTTTTCATAGTTGTTTGCATGGGACTGCTCCAGTCATCATCATCGAGCCTTATACGGCGCGGCGAAATATAGATGCCGGAGCACTAGAAGTTGTACTTGAAATAGTTGAATTATTTTTTAGAGTCGCATGTGTGGGAGAGCCGTGAAAACGCGTCCGTCGTGCACTGACCACCCGCCTTGTGCGCAAAGGTCTTGCGTTGGCGCCGACTGTTCATTCGAACCTCAGACCATCATTCGCATCGAGTCGACAGAGAGCTGAGAATGAGGGCAACGCGCCGCTCATTCGCCGACAATGGCGTTAAACGAAAGCGAACGGCGTTCGCCTGGGCCAAGGAATGGTTCTGCCACATGCAGCAGCCAACCAGGGAAGACATATAAAACGCCGATGCTCGGCCGGAAGCTGACGAGCGAGCGTGAAAATCGCTGCCGATCTCCATGGATAAAGTTGATATAGCCGGCCTTTCGGCCCGATATATATGTCCTCGCGGTTTGCGCTTCGTCGTCTATGCCCGGCGGTAGCCCCAGATAAAGAACCCCCGATACGTCGCACGAGTGGAAGTGCGCGGGGCTCGATGTCTCGGCGGGTTGGCAGACGATCCAAGCGACATCGACGTGAACGCGCGCCGGCTTTTTGCCTTCGTGGATCTCTGCGTAACGACTCACAGCCGTTTCGATGAGGTGCTGCAGCGATGCCTTGCCGCCAGCCGTCAAGATATCTGGAGGAACCAGGAATTCCCCCGGACGCTGCATCGTATCGGCGAAACGGTTCAGATCGTCGGTGAGCGCTTGCGGCACGCTGGTGCGCGCAATCGTCGGCCCAAACGGCGATAAGAGGTCGATCGCTGGTGCGCCCTCTACTGGTACGAAGGCTTGCGGATCGCCTTCATATTTGCGCAGGGAGCGTGTTTTGGTCGCGATCCGCCGTTCCTGATCCGACATGGCGGTGATTGGCCCTGGTTTTGAACGATGCGCGACAGGAAAATCACCCCGATCGCCATGCCATAAATTATCGCACAATTTTTGACGTCGTGCTCAATTATGAATGCAATCCGAGGGAGAGCCGTAGAAATTCGTCAATCCAGCGAGTGGCCACCAGTTTTTGCGTAAAGGTTTTGCTTCCGCGCCAACTGTCGAAAGTTCGCTTTCCTCGCGCTTTGCTATCTCAAACAGCGCACCCGGTCCGTTGTCTTTGGCGCGCAGCGAAAGCCCATGCTGTTCGACAATGGTTGCCGCCATACTCAATCCTAGACCATTGCCCGGTAGGTCGCTGTTTTGATTCGACCGGTAAAAGCGCTTGAAAATATTGTCGCGATCTTCCGGTGCGATACCGGGGCCGCGATCCGCGATGCGGACGACGGGCTTATGATCGATCATTTTTGCGACGATGCTCACCTCGCTCCCGCGCGGCGCGAATTTAATCGCATTGTCGACAAGATTGGCGACCGCTTCGATCAAAAGATCGAAATCGCCCATGACCTGCACCGGGGCCGGAGCGTCCAAGCTCATGACGATCGATTTCGCTTCCGCCAGAGGCTCGTAGAGATCGAAGACATCGGCGCAGATTTCGGCCAGATCGACGAGTTTGAAATGGCTTCGCCTGCGTCCCGACTCGACTTCTGAAATGCGAAGCAAAGCCGTGACCGTGGTCATCGCGTGATCGAGATCGGACAGGATGTGCTGCGCCGTGACGCGGAGACCATCGTCCTCATCCGATTCGAGAGCGCGTTCGAGCTTGATCCGTGCGACCGCGAGCGGCGTGCGCAGATCATGTGCGATATTGTCGCCCACGCTTTTGATCTGATCGAGAAGCCGGACGATCTCATCCAGCATGAGGTTCACGGCAGCGGCGACATAATCGATATCGTCCCGATTGCCGCGCGTCGGCAGGCGCTCGTAGAGATCGCCGTGCATGATGCGCACGATCGTTTGATTTATGGCCAGCAGGCGCTGCGCGCTGCGCCAGCTGAAAATGAGGCCGGTCAGCAAGGCGAGGACGATCGCGGGGACGATACCGATCAGCAGCGCATGCACGACGAGCTGGCGTAGCGCATAGACTTCGTAAAGGCTGCGGCCGAGCAGCACGATACTGCCGTCCGGCCGCTTGCCGGCGACGAACAGGCCGGGCTCTGTGGTTCCGGCCGGAGCACCGACAAGCGTTGCTTCGACGGCATGAGATGCGCCGTCGATCGGCAGATTATCCGGCAGCATGGCGATATTGCCGTAGATGAATCTGCCCTGCGCGTCGAAAAGCCCGGCATAATCGATCAGCCGCAAGTCCCTGGTCAGGCGCAAGTCGAGCGCTTGTTTAAGCCTGTCCTCCGGTTCCGTGAGGGCCTTTGCAACCTCGGCAGGCAGCCGCACTTCGATACGCTTGATATCGAAAGTTGCCACTTGCCAATAAATGAAAAGGAAGACGACCGAAGTCGAGAGCGTTACGGCCAGCGCAAAGAAAATCGCAACGCGAAATGTCCCGGCCCTGAGAAGTTCAGTCAGCCGCATGAAGCTTGAAGCCTTTGCCGCGCACGCTCTGGATCAGAGGCGTTTCGCCGGGCCCATCCACTTTTCGTCTGACTTTACCGATATGGACATCAACCAGATTCTGCGTCTGCGGCGGGAAGTGATAGTTCCACACGTCTTCAAACAGCATGCTGCGCGTGACCACCTGATTCGGATGCCGCATCAAATATTCAAGCAGCTTGAATTCACGCGGCAGCAAGAAGAACTCGCGTCCGGCGCGCCAGGCCCGTCGTTCGATGAGATCGAGCTTGAGCGGCCCGACGCGCAATGTGGTTATTTGGCTGTCCTGCGAGCGGCGCAACATGGCCTCGATCCGCGCGACGAGCTCGCCCATGGCAAAGGGTTTGGTGACGTAATCGTCTCCACCGGCCCGCAAACCTCGGATGCGTTCATCGACCGATGCCAGGGCGCTGACGAACAGCACGGGCACATGAAGCCCTTCGCTGCGCAAAGTTTCAACCATCGGCAGGCTGTCTTCGCCGTGCAGCATGCGATCGACGATCAAGAGAGACGCAGGTTCCGAGCGTGCGGCTTCGAGGCTCGCGGCGGTATTATCCGCGATCTCCACGCCATATCCGAGCCGGTCGAGTTCACTGGCGATTTCCCGCGCCATATCCGGCTCGTCTTCGATGAGCAGGATGCGTTGCTTCCCGGCATTTAGGGATTTCTCGTGTTCCGCCTTGTCTAGCATCGCCAACACGTTTCCGCTTAATCCTGCTTTTTGAGTCTAGGGCGTACGCGGATTTGCCTGAGATTCGGCGAGGGTTCTGGCACTTGCCGCCATCTAAATTGCAAAGACTATTGAAACCCGGTTGCACCTTGCCTGAAATTTATCTTCCGGTAGCAAGCCAACATGGTGTGAGAGTAAGCAGTTTGAAGGCATTAAATCTACATTTAATTTGTGAAATTAGTTTCAATGAATAATTTTTTACGATCTATATTTCATTCAAGAACCACTACTTACAATAACATTTGACTATTGGCTTTTGTAGCTACGCTGTAATGGTACACAATATTCCAAATAGCAGCGAAGCAAACTTCGCATCTGAACTATATTACTGTGGGAATAACATGTCCTATTGAAATGGTTTTGTCAGGAAAATCGTCCTGCCGAAATAGTTTCGGGAGAGAGAAACATTCTGCCGAACCGGAATGAGGCCGAACCGCAAGTCGATCCTGGCATCGGCAGGTCGGTCGCCGCGGCGCATGTTTCAAGCTTTCAAATGAAGCGCCAGACATCCGTTCGCTTCATCGTGACCGCTTCGAGCATCAGCGGCACCGCGACGTCATAAGACGCAAGCGAGCGCAGCTTTTCGCGTGGCAGGTGGCCGCGCCCAGGATCGCCGATCAGGACGAGAGCGCCAGCCTTCGCGCGGGCCTCGAGCCAGTCCGTTATGCGGGGCGCCATGCCGCCTTGGTAAGCGACATCTCCCGCCAAAATCACATCAAAGGGTTCGTCGGAGCCAACCAGATCATCGAGCCGCGTTTTGACGATGACTGCGTTTTCGATGGCATTGAGCGCGATCGCCGCTTCGGCGAAGCGATCGAGATCGCTGGCTTCGACATGGCTTGCGCCGGCGCGCGCGGCGGCAATGCCGGCCAGCCCGCAGCCGGCCGCGAAGTCGAGCACTTTTTTGCCGCTGACCTCTATGGGATGTTCGCCGATATATCGCGCGAGGGCTTGGCCTCCTGCCCAGGCAAAGGCCCAAAACGGTGGCGCGCCAAGCCCGCGTTCCATTTCATCCTCGATCTCTTGCCAGAACGCAGTTCCCTCAGCAGCAAGATAGAGTTTTATGCACGAGAGCGAAGAGACCTGCGAAAGCCTCGTATTGGCGCGGATGAAAGCATTGCAATCTTCGATCAACACAGATCCAATCAAACGAAAATATATTGTCCCCGATACGCTGTTATTTATTGGCCTTGTCAATGAAACATATTGAGACGGCGCCGACGCTTAAGGATTGAACATGCCCTATGTTTTTGAAGCCGATGTCTTCGCAAAAGAAATTTGGCGGCGCGCCATCGCCGTCGCGATCGTGTTGTTTGCCGCTGCTCTCGTCTCTTCCGTCGCGGCGCAGACGCCGACATCCGTGCAATTTCCAGGCACCGACGACGTGGTGCTGCAGGCCGCGCTTTATATGCCGAAGGGCACCGGGCCTTTTCCGGCCGTCATCGCCATGCATGGGTGTTCCGGCTTGCGCGACAAGACTGGCGCGTTGAGCGAGCGCCATCGCGATTGGGCCGAGCGGCTCTCCGCGCAAGGATTTATCGTGCTTCTACCCGATAGTTTTGCATCGCGCGGGCTTGGACCGCAATGCAGGAACAGCGAACGCGAAGTCCGCCCGTCGCGCGAGCGCGTCGCCGATGTCAAGGCTGCTTTCGATTATGTCGCCGGTCTGGCGCAAGTGAAACCGAGCGCCATCAATTTGCTCGGCTGGTCGAACGGGGGCTCGACCGTGCTTTATGCGATTGCCCCCAAGAATGTGCCGGCGAAGGGCGATTTCGCGCGTGCGATCGCCTTTTATCCCGGCTGCCGCGTTCCGCTCGAGAATGGCCGCTGGCATGCGCGGCTGCCGCTCTTGATTCTGATGGGCGAAGCGGACGATTGGACGCCCGTCGCGCCTTGCAAGACATTGGCGGAAGAGGCCGCGGCGCAAGGCGAAAAGGTGCAAATCAAGACCTATCCCGACGCCTATCACGATTTCGACCACCCGAACCTGCCGGTGCACGTCGTCGAACATCTCGCTTTCACCGCGTCGGGCGGCGGCTCGGCGCATACCGGCACCAATGAGGCGGCGCGGAAGGATGCGATCGAGCAGGTCTTGGGATTTTTGGCGCGTTAGATCGATTGGCCTACCCGGCAATCTCGGAGACCCGCGCAAGATCGGCGACGAGTCCCGCAAAAGCCTCGTGCCGCGCGCTCTCGTCCGGCATTCGAAGGATCGATGAGGGATGCACGGTCAGCATGCCTTGTTGGCCGTCCCAGAGATCCAAAGTCTTGCCGCGTTCGCGTGTCAGCGTCAGCTTGCGGCCGGTCAAGGCCTGCGCGGCCGTTACGCCGAGCGCGACAATCAATTTCAGCTGGACGATGGCGATTTCCTTGTCGAGCCACCAGCGGCATTTCTTGATCTCGTCCTGGTTTGGCCGTTTGTGCAGTCGGCGTTTGCCGCGCATTTCGTGCTTGAAGTGCTTCAAGACATTGGTGACATAGATCGTCTCGCGTGCAAGGCCTGCTTCGCCGAGCGCACGGTCGAGGATTTGACCGGCGGGCCCGACAAAAGGATGCCCAGTGCGGTCTTCCTGATCGCCCGGCTGTTCGCCGACCATCATGATCGATGCCGATGCCGGACCTTCGCCGAAAACCGTTTGTGTGGCATCTTTATAAAGCGGGCAACGCTCGCAGCCCGCCGCCTCCGCGGCGAGCTGCGTCAAAGCTGCGTTGGTCTTCACGCGCGCCTTAGGCGACGCGGCGTTGCGGGGATTGCCCGCTCTCGACCACTTCCTTGATCTTGCCGACGAAGGCCTTGAGATCGTCCGGATTGCGGCTGGTGATGATGCCGCCATCGAAGACAACGTCTTGATCGACCCAATTCGCGCCGGCGTTTTTGACGTCGGTTTTGATCGATTTATAGGACGTGACCGTCTTACCGCGCAAAGCATCGGCTTCGACGAGCAGCCAAGGCCCGTGGCAGATGGCGGCGATCGGCTTGCCGCTTTCGACGAAGGTGCGCACGATCTTCATCGCGTCGGGATTGACGCGCAAAAGATCCGGGTTGATCTGCCCGCCGGGCAGAACCAGCATGTCGTAATCGGCGGGCTTCGCATCGGCGATCTTGAGATCGGCGTCCACCATATCGCCCCAGTCCGTCATCTTCCAGCCGCGGATCTTCTTGCCGTCAGGCGTTGCGACATCGACTTTCGCGCCAGCCTTGCGCAATTCGTCGCGCGGGGTCATCAATTCGCTTTGTTCGAAGCCATTGGCGGCGAGGATGAGAAAACGTGCGTCACGGATATTCGGCATGGTCGTGCTCCATTTGAAATGATGCAAGGACAGCCCCACCTGCGAACGCCCTTGCTTCAGATGGAGTTCCGAGCAGCTTGATCAAATCGCATGCGCGTGACGCTTTTCATCTTCTTCGAAAAGGTCGAGCTTCTTCATCAAGGTTTTCGCGTCGCGCGTCGCGCGCAATTTGTCGGTATTGTCGAAGAAGAGATACAGGTCGCGCTTCATGGCCTTGACCCGCTTGGTTTCGGCGAAACAACCGTCATGCATAGGCTTGCCTTGCGACCAGGCGCGGACACGCGCGGCCCAATCATCGAGCGCCTTATCGCCATAACCGCTGCGATAAAGCTCCTGCGATCCATGCAGGCGGCAATGGACGAAATCTGATGTGAGATCCATCAAACGCGGCCATTCGACTGTATCGGCGCAAACAAGCGCAACATCATATTGGCGCAGCAGATTTATGAAGGCCTTGTCGCGGAAACTCTCGTGGCGGATTTCGATCGCATGACGCAGCCGCCTTTTGGCATCGATGCGCGCAAAGGCCCGGGCCTTGAGTCTATTGTCATGGCGCTTGGCGCAAGCCGCGGCTGCTTCGGAGTCGTGCGGCAAAAGCTTGAGGAAAGCCTCAAGCTTCTCCGCATCGAAACGGAAGTTCGGCGGAAATTGCCAGAGGATCGGTCCGAGCTTCGGACCGGGCCGCAAAATGCCCGACGCCATGAAATTTGCGAGCGGCACGGCTGGTTCGTTCAAGCGGCGGATATGGGTAATGAAGCGCGGCGCCTTCACCGCGAAGGTGAAATCCTCCGGTGTTTCTTCGGCCCAGCGGTGAAAAGCCTCCGGCGTTTGCAGGCCGTAAAATGTCCCATTGATCTCGATAGCGCGAAACAGCCGGCTCGCATAGGCAAGCTCTTGGCTTTGCGGCAGACCTTTCGGGTAAAACGAGCCGCGCCAGGGCGCATAGGTCCAGCCGGAAATCCCGATGCTGATCGAGCCAGACTGTTTCATGGGGTCGGTAGGGCAGGCCGTCCTTAAGGCGTATCGATCACGTCGGCTTCCGGCCGGTCTCCGCCCGAGGCAATTTCCTCGTGCCACACACCGTCTTTGTCTTCATAGGTGATGACTTGCGTCGTGCCACCGATCTCCTGGCGGGCCGCCACGGCGCGCGCGGCGTTCAACGCCGCCTCATGCGATGGGAAGGTTTCCGAGAAGACATCGCCGAGTTTATAGGCCCAGCCTTCGGCATGTTGGACGATGTGATAGTGGACATGTGTCATGGCATTTCTCCCGTTGGTCCTTAACCGTTGCCGCAGGCGAAGGTTCCTGGGTGGCAGTCTCGCCGGAGTAACGAGATTTATCGTTCGAATATGACGATTGAAATAATCGACTGTACAAATGAAATATTGATGCAGTGATTATCGTGGTTCTTGGCAACGCAATTAAGCTCAAGAACAATAAAGCGCATTTCATATACTTTCACAAAGACGAGATATACGAAACCAGTTGCGCTCCATGCGGGTTTTGAAAGCGAACATGCTCCAGCAGCATGTGCCGAAAAAAATCCAAAAGGAGTGTTTCCAATGAACGTTCGAAAAACACTTGCTCTGCTCGCGATCGCGGGCGGTTTCCTTGCCGCGGCGGTCGAACCGTCTGCGGCGCGCGGTGCGCCTGTCCCGGAAGCGGTCGGGCCATCGCAGTTTTATGGCTATGCCGCGCCGGACATTCGCTTTCTGGGCAGCTCCTATCAGGAGCCGGATGGAACCTATGATTCCCTCTCCGATTTCACGCGCGACGTTAATGGCACGCCCTGCGGCATCGAGTGCTCGGCTCGGGCGCAGGCGCACTGGGGCCATTATTACGCCCACTAGGGCTGCTGCAAAAATCCGCGCTGGCGAGTCCGGCGCGGATACCGCTCACAAATCAATCCTCCAAGGAACCGGCGTGCCGCGCTTGTCGTTGAGGCGGCAAAGGTAAGATGGAGGATGCCATGCCACGCGGGGACAAGTCCAAATATACCGGCAAGCAGGAACGCAAGGCCGACCATATCGCCGAGGGCTATGAGAAGCACGGCCTGTCCGAGAAGGAAGCCGAGCGGCGTGCCTGGGCGACCGTCAACAAGGACGATGGCGGCGGCAAGAAAGAGGGCGGCTCAGGCCGGGGCAAGTCGACCAGCCATCCGGCAGCCCATCGCGGCGGTGCGATTGGCGGCAAGGCCGCGGCGGCCCGTCCGGCAGCCGCGCGCTCCGCCGCCGCGAAAAAGGCGGCTGCGACGCGCAAGCGTAATGCCGAACATCACGCGCACTGATATCATTCCTGAGAAATTGCATCCTGAACAGGAGACGAGCAGGTGGCGCAGCGCAGCTTCTGGAAAGGCTATCTGAAGCTGTCGCTGGTCACCTGTCCGGTCGCCATGATGCCTGCGACTTCCGACTCGGAGAAGATCCGCTTCCACACGTTGAACCGCGCGACCGGCAATCGGATCGAGGCGCGTTATGTGGACGCTGAGACAGGCGAGCCGGTCGAAGACGACGACGAGGTCAAGGGCTACCAGCAAGACGCCGAGCATTACGTGATGCTCGAAGATGACGAGCTGCGCGCCGTCGCGCTTGAAAGCACCCGCACCATCGATATCGACATGTTCGTGCCGAAGGATTCGATCTCCTGGCTTTGGTACGACAAGCCGCATTATCTCGTGCCGGACGATCCTGTCGGCGAGGAGGCTTTCACGGTGATCCGCGAGGCGATGGCTGCGACCGGCATGGTTGGTCTGTCGCGCCTTGTGCTCTACCGGCGCGAGCGCGCGGTGATGCTGCAGCCGCGCGACCGGGGCATCGTTCTATGGACTTTGCGCTATGGCGACGAGGTCCGTGACCCCGAAAATTATTTCGCCGATATCAAGCCCGAAAAAGTCGAGCCTGAACTTCTGTCGCTGGTGACGGCTCTGATCGACAAACGTACGCAAGATTGGAGCCCGGAATTGGTCCGCGATCCGGTGCAGGAAAATCTGCAAGCCATCATCGCGGCGAAAAAGAAAGGCAAAGCGGCGCCGAAGAAAAAGGCCAAGGAGCCGGTGCCCGCGAGCAATATCATCAACATCATGGATGCTTTGAAGAAAAGCATGGCGGCCGAAAAGGCGAAGCGGCATTAGCAGCGTTTACGGGACGTGGGATTAACCGGATACGATCCCTCGTCCTTCGAGACGCTTGCATCCATTTTGGTAAACCGAAAATGGATGCAAGCTCCTCAGGATGAGGGGATTGAAGATATGGCCTTTAGCCCTCATCCTGAGGAGCGGGCGCAGCCCGCGTCTCGAAGGACGAGGGCGACCTGTTTTGACAGTTGGGCGTAAGCACGGGACGGAGGATGCTTAAGCCGCCCGTTTTCCCTTGGCCTTCGGCGCCACCGGCAGCGGCATTTCGGCCGCGCGAAATCCGCCCCACGGATCGCTCTTCAGATTGGCAAGACGCACCGGCGCGTTTTCAATGGTGAAATAGGCCGGACCGATCGTCTCACTGAGCTCGGTCCAGGCAAGCGGCATGGAGACCGCGGCACCGGGACGCGCGCGCGTCGAATAAGGCGCGACCGCGGTCGAGCCCCGCCCATTGCGCAGATAATCGACGAAGATCAGCCCCTTGCGCTTCGCCTTGGTCGCAACAGAGATGAATTTGTCTGGATCGTCTCTCGCCATTGATTCGGCCAGCGCTTTGGCGAAGCCTTTCATCTCGTCCCAACCCGCCTTTGGCTTTAAAGGGACATAGACATGCAGGCCCTTGCCGCCGGAAGTTTTGACGAAAGAGGGCAGGCCAACCGTTGCCAATCGATCCTTGATCTCGCGCGCGGCGGCGATGATGTCTTCCCAAGAGACACCTTCGGCCGGATCGAGATCGAAGATCATCGTGTCGGGCGTCTCGAGCGCGGCCAGCGGCGCGCCCCAAGGATGAATTTCGAGCACGCCGGCTTGCACGAGCGCGATCAATCCGTCGAGATCGTCGATGACGAGAAAGGGTTCGGCCTTGGCGTCCATCGGGTCCTGCATCAGCTTGATCGATTTGTTGATGCCGCGCCACGCGTGCTTTTGAAAGAAACAGGCCTTGCCGACGCCATCCGGACAGCGCAGCAAAGAAAGCGGTCGCGCTGCGATAAAGGGTGCGATGCGCGGCCAGACTTCGGAATAATAGTTCGCGAGCCCTTCCTTGGTGATGCCCTCCTCGGGCCAATAGAGCCGGTCAGGATGGGTCAGTACCACGCTGCTGTTCCGGCGCGGCGGCGGCGTTGCCTGCGCCGCATCTTCTTTCACCACTTCGGTGGCGGGCTTATCCTCGCGCAGGCCTCGGAACGAAGCGTGACGTAGATTGCCGTCGCCCGTCCAGGCACGGAATTCGATTTCGGCGACCAAAGTGGGCTTAACGAATTGCACGCCACGCACCGCATCCGCGGAAAGCTTTCCGGCAAAGGGGCTTTTATCCTGCTTCAAAGCGGCGAGTTTTTTAAAGAGATCGGCCGCGACGCGCGCCGAAAAACCCGTGCCGACACGCCCGACATGCCGCAGTTTGCCGTCCTCGAAAAGCCCGAGGACCAGCGAGCCGATGGCCTTTGACGAAGTGGTCGAGACCACATAGCCGCCGATGACGAATTCCTGCCGCGCCGTGCATTTGGATTTCAGCCAATCCTTCGAGCGGCCGGAATGATAGGGCGCATCGCGTAATTTCGAGACGAGGCCTTCGAGACTGAGCCGGCAGGCGTGGCGCAGAATCGTCTCGCCTTCGGCTTCGAAATTCTCGCTGAAGCGCAAAGGGTCAGAGCCGCTGGCGATGATTGTTTGCAGAGCCTCTTTGCGCGCGATGAGCGGCGCGGCGCGCAGATCCTGCCCATCGAGATAGAGAAGATCGAAGGCATAGAAGATGAAGCGATCGGATTTCTTGTCGGCGAGATCGGCCTGCAGCAAGGAAAAGCTCGAAGCGCCGGAGTCGTTTTCGACGACAAGCTCGCCGTCGATCAAGGCAGTGGAGACAGGCAATGCCTTGAAAGCGTCGAGCAGCTTTTTGCCAAAACGCGTGGTCCAATCGAGCCCGCTGCGGGTCAGAAGTTTCACCTTGCCTTTGTCGATCCGCACCTGAAGACGATAGCCGTCGAATTTGATCTCATGCACATAGCGTTTGCCGGCCGGCGCCTTGCCGACGAGCGTCGCGAGCGCAGGCTCGACGAATTCGGGCAGGGGGGCGGGCCTTGCACCCTCCATGGGCTCAGCCGCTTTACGCGTTCGCTTCGCGGGAGCAGCCGCGGCGGCTTTCGCCTGCGCCGGCTTGCGGGCACGCGGCTTCGCGATCTTGCCAGTCTTCGACGACCAGCCGGGCGCTTCTGTCGAAATGTCGGCGAGATCGCGGCCGGTCTTCACCGATTCCGGATGCTCTTCCAGAATATCCGGGTCCTTCTCGGTCCGCGCCTCGGCATCCTCGCCTTTGATCAAGAGCCAGTTCTCGTGCTTCTCGCCCGGCTTGCCATGCATGCGCACGAGATGCCAACGGCCATGCAGTTTTTCGCCGTGGAGTTCGAATTCGAGATGGCCCTTCTGATAGGCTTTATGTTCGTCGCCGATCGGCGTCCAGCTTCCCTTGTCCCAGAGCAGCACCGTGCCGCCGCCATATTCGCCTTTCGGGATCGTGCCTTCGAAGCTGCCATAGTCTAGCGGATGATCTTCGACATGCACGGCGAGCCGCTTTTCGCCCGGCACGAGGCTTGGGCCGCGCGTGACGGCCCAGCTCTTCAACACGCCATCCATTTCAAGGCGCAGATCATAGTGAAGCCTGCGCGCCGCGTGTTTTTGAATGAGATAGTGATGACCGGCAGCCCGCGCCTTGTGGCCGCGCGGCTCGCTGGTCACCTCGAAATTGCGCTTCTTGCGATAGGTTTCGAGCGCCATGTGTCAGCTTGCCTTGCGCTGCGCCGCTTTCCGCGTGGCGGTCTTGCGTTGCGCCGTCTTTTTCTTTGCCGCCGTCTTCGTGCTGGTCTTGGCTTTCGCTCCGGCGCTTTGGCGCAAAGCTTCCATGAGGTCGATTACTTTGCCGCGCGGCGGTGCCTTCGGTGCCTTGATCTCGCGGCCTTCCATTTTGGCATGCACGAGCTCAACCAAAGCGACCTCGTATTTGTCGTCGAAGGTTGAGGGATCGAATGTGCCCTTCTTGGTTTCGATAATATGGCGCGCGAGATCGAGCATGTCTTTCTTGATCTTGATCGCAGGAACGGTGTCGAAGGCCTCCGCCGCCGATCGCACTTCATAATCGAAATTCAGCGTGGTCGCGACAAGGCCCTGATCATGAGCACGGATGAGCACGGTGCGGACGCGGCGGAAGAGAATGGCGCTCGCAAGAGCCACGACTTTCTTCTTGCGCAAGCCCTCGCGCAGGACCGCATAGGCTTTGTCGGCGCCCGCGCCGGACGGGCTCAGATAATAGGGCCGGTCGAAATAAAGATCGTCGACCTGATCGCAAGGGATAAAGGAATCGACGGCAAGCGTCTTGTCGCTTTCGGGAATGGCGGCGGCGATCTCGTCGGGTTCGAGGGTGACGTAATCCTCCGGGCCGACCTCATAGCCCTTTACCTGTTCGTCGCGCTCGACCTCCTTGCCGGTATCGCGATCGACGAATTGCCGCTGGAGCCGATGGCCGGTCTCGCGATTCAGCATGTGTAGGGAAACGCGCTCGGAAGCCGAGACCGCGGTGTGAAGTGCCACGGGGCAGACGAGCTCGCCGACCTTCAGATAGCCCTTCCAAATCGCACGCGGCGCCACGCTCAAACTCCATTCCGGCTCCCGATAACGCCAGCCAAGTCTGAAGCGTTCCAGACAGGCGATCAAACGAAAACGGGGGGCGAAGGCGACATGAAATGGCGGGGGAGTTTGTGTCTTTAAGATCACAGTCATCCGCGAAACGGTAATAGCCCACCTTCGACCCTCAACTTCTCGTCAGCATGAATCGAGAGGCGACAAGGAAAGAAACCAGGAATTTTTCCAAGTATAAGTAAGATATATTCTAATGACTAGATGAAGTACTTACCTTGTGCGGCTATTTCGCAAATATATATTATCAAATCCTAAGAAAAAGAGTGGCCGGGGGGCTTGCAATGCGTTTTTCAGTTTATCGGGGAATCTCTCCATCTTTGCCGTTGCGTTTGTCTTTGATGCTGAGCGTGCCAGTCTGGTGCGCGGTGCTTGCGGACGACGCCATGGCGGCTTGCACATCTTCAGCCGATCTGCTGACTCTGAATTGCAGCGGAACGCTGACGACGCCTATTACAGTCTATGATCCGGCCGCAGCGTTTCAGCCGGTTAATGGCAGCAATAGTTATACGCCGGTAAACCCGGCTTTTCCCGCCGCCAGCAACCCGAATAACCCGGGCTACGATCCGAACCCGCCGACGGTCACGCTCAATTTCGACAATACGACTGTCTTCAACATCACGACGAATTCCAGCGCTTCGCTCGCCGACCGCGGCATGGTCGCAGCGAATTTTTCGAATACGGAAAATCCAGCGGTCAATAATGTCGTGCTCAACAACGCGGGATCGATCGGCCTTACGACCTCGCAGATCTCATCGAGCCGGTTGGAAACGATCGTAGCCGACAGTCAAGTCAATACCTTTACCGTCAACAATACGGGCACTATTTCCGTCACACAGAATTTCTTCGGGACCTTCAACACCTCCAATTTGTCGGTGACGTCGAGCGGTTCGCCTGCGACCTATGCAGCGAAATACAGCGGCGCCACGCTAAACGACATGGCGGCGCTCTACAGCGATGATAATACCAGCGAATTCGTGATCAATAACGCAGCCTCGGGCCAGCTGCTCGCAACGGGCAATTACGCCACGGTCTATTACGGCCGTGCCGATACGACGATCACCAATTCGGGAACGATCGCCAATACGTCCTGGACGCCGAGCGACACGATCGGAACCGGCCATTGGGCCATCGCCACCTGGGCTGGCACCGATTACGTAACCGCGCCCAACACGAACCCGGACAGCACCGTCGTTCTCTTGAACAGCGATGGAAGCGTCACGATCCAGGATACGTCCGCGACGACCATCACGAACAATAAAACCGGCGTCATCAAGGGCGACATTCTCGCGCTCGACATCACGCCTACGGTCTACGCGGCAGGCATCGCGAGCGGCGCGACTTTCCCGCTCGCGATCAGCGGCAGCAATGCCGGTCCGCGCGACACCAATATCCAAAACTTCGGCGAGATCGACGGCAATTTTTATCTCGGCTCGGGCACTCATGTCATCGACAATGCGCAGGGCGCCACGATCAACGGCAATTTCAATGTCGACCAGCGCGCCAGTCAGGCGTCCTTTGCGACGCCGAACGCGGGCAGCGCCGCAGGAACCTACCTCAGCCAAGGAGGGACCGATTTCAACGGCAATGCCTGTCCGACGGCCGGCCAGGACACAACGAATCCAGGCTGCGCGGGGACGCATAATGTGCTCGCAACCTTCGTCGGCGGGCAATCCTTTACCTTGACCAATGAAGGCACGCTGAACGGCGACATTATAATCAATGATCAGCCAACCTCGGTGAATTCCATCACGCTGACGGACACCGGGTTCAGCGGCAATATCATCGCGCTGAACGGTACCGGCTCCAATTCGCTTGTCTTGAGTGGCGTGAGCAATCTCGCCAGCGTCAATAATTTCAGCTTCCTCGATCTGACCACCTCGCAGGTGACCGTCACCCCGAACGCGACCACCGTCACGCAAGGTGTTTCGCTTGTCGACGGCGCCACTTTGGGAACGACGATCTTCGGCGCGGGCGGCACGACCGCGGCGCCCTCGACCAATCTCGGGTCGCTGGCCTTTGTCGGAGGCAACGCCTCCAACACGCTCACCTTGCAAGGCGCGACGACGATTGTCCCGACCTTCGCGGGCATAGCGCGCAACGGTGACGTCTATCAACTCGCGTCCTCCGTCGATTCCGCCGGGCCGATCACTGTGCAGAACACGAGCGCCTTGGTGAACATGAGGGCAGACACATCGACCGGCGCCCTGCTGCTCGACGCCTCGGTCATGAATCCCGCTGCCGTGCCCGGCATTTCCAAAGCGGGTGGCGCGACGCTGGCCAATCTCTTGGGCTCTTCCGGCAGCAATCCGGCCTTGCAGGCGCTCGGCGGCGCGGTCGAAAGCCTCACCTCGCTGAATGATGTCCGCAACGCCGGCGAACAATTGCGTCCGGATGTCAGCGGTGCCACGATCCAGGTGCCGATCGACATTACCTATGCGTTTCAATCGCAGATCGGCAGCCGTCTCGATTCGCTCTTCTTCGGCGCGCTCGCGGCGCAGCAGGGCCGTTCGGCCGATTATTCGCCGCCGCGCGCGCCGGTGATCATCGAGCCTTACAATGGCGTATGGGTGAACGGCCTCGGCGCGAACACGCAGCAGCACACGGTCGATGCTGTCGCCGGATATAGGGCGGATACGGGCGGCTTCATTGCCGGCTATGACAGGCTTTTCCAAAACACCATCCGGCTTGGGGGTGCCTTCGGCTATGCGACCAGTGAAATCAACAATAGTGTATTGCTCGGCAACCGCGAGTCCCTGCAAACCTATCAGGGGCTGGTCTACGGCCAGCTCGTGCTGCCGCAGGGCTATGTCAACGGTTCCTTCGGTGTGGGCAACTTGGAATATAACACGAAGAGAACCATCAATTTCCCCGGCTTCGCCGATGTGGCCTCAGCCTCCTATGGCGGTATGATCTATTCGGGACGGCTCGATGCCGGCTATCCGGTGGTCACCTCGCTCGGCATTTTCGTTCCCGTCGCCGCGGTCACTTATGCGCATGTCGATCAGGACGCCTACACGGAATTGAGCGCTGCAGGCTCTGGCCTCACGATCGCCAAGCAATCGACGGACTCCGTCCGCTCGGGCCTTGGCCTCAAGGCGATCTTTCCTTTCTATGCTTCGGCGACGTTCGGCGCCGCGCTCGAGACCCGCGCCGTCTGGCAGCATGAATTCGAAAATACGGCGCAGAGCATCTCGGCTGGATTTGTCGGCGGCGACGGCAGCTTCCTTACCACCGGACCGACGCCGACCCGCGACATGGCCGATCTCGGCGCGGCCTTGCGCCTGTCTCTGCCCCGCATCGGCGACTCTCTCTCGGTAAGCTACAATGCGATCGTGCGGCAGAGCTATGTCGAACAAGTGGGGATGCTGCGCGCCAGAGTGGATTTCTGAGGCGCCACCGAACCTCAGAAAGAGCTGGGAGCTTCCTTGCGGCCCTCGGAAGCTCCCGGCTCGCCTTTCGACCATTTGCACAAGCAGAGGTTCGGAACATTCGCGCCGAACCTGGGTTTTCCTCCTAAAATGGAGGAGAGCCATGACCGACAGAAACTATTCCACGCAGCCGACCGTTTCGGCCGAAAAAGCGCGGCAGGGCGAAATTATTCTGCGGACGCGGACGCAGCGGATCATTTTTTTCGGCGGCCTCGTCGCCATTGTGGTTTTCGGCGCCCTGCTGCAATTCGTCCATCTATCCTGAGGCGCCCGTCAGGCCGAAACTTTGGCGGCTTCGCGCAACTGCCTCACCTCCGCTTCGAGCGCTTCGATGCGCTTGTCACGTTCCGCAAGCGCCGCGGCAACATCGGTCGCCGCGAGAAGCTGCGGAATATGCTGCGGACAATTCGTGTCCCAGGCACCGACCGTGAACAGGATCACTTGCTCGGGGCGGGCTCTGTAGCCGCGCGGCATGAGCTTTGACATAAGCGCGGGATCGTTTTCGACGACACGCGCCTCGCCCCAGATTTTGACGCGGCGGCGATGTTCATAATCGATCAGAAACAGAAACGCCTTCGCATTGTCTGAGAGATTGCCCTGCGTGATATATTGCCCGTTGCCGGCGAAATCGGCAAAGGCGATCGTTTTGTCGTCGAGCACGCGCAGGAAACCGGGCGGCCCGCCGCGATGCTGAATATAGGGCTGCTCTTCATCATTTGCCGTGGCGAGAAAAACGCTCGTCTGATCGGCGATGAAGTCGGCGAGATCCGGCGTAATGCTGGTCTCCCAGCCTCGCATTGTTTCCATGGCCTCGTAACCGTGACGCGTGCCCTTTCGGGTCTGCACCGATTTGACGGTAGGCGTGAAAGCGACGTCGCTCGGGTAGACTTGCCTTGGATAGGTCCGAATTGTTTCCATGAGCCTGTTCCTTCTAGAGTCCGACATCGTTCAAGCCCGGATGATCCTCCGGGCGGCGGCCGAGTTCTTCACGCGGCCTTACGCGCGGTGATGACCGGGAAATCGATATCGGTCTTGGCGACCTCGTTGACATAATTGGTCCAGACGTTCAGGGCGACGTGCTGCACGATCTCGATCACTTGCGCGTCGTCATAGCCCGCGCCCTTGACGGCTTGGACGTCTTCGTCGCTGACGTGACCATGTGCCTTCGCGACCTTGACCGCGAAACGCACGGCCGCATCGGCTTTCGGATCATTGGAAAAACCGCTGCGATTGGCGGTGATCTCGGCATCGTCAAGCTTCGCGAGGTTCTTGCCGAGATAGGTGTGGGCCGACAGGCAATAGTCGCAGCCATTGATCTCGGCGATTGCGAGCGCGATGCGCTCGCGCGTCGGCGCGGGCAAGGCGCCTTTGTTCAATGCGCCGAAGAGGCCGAGATAGCCTTCGAGCGCGGCGGGGCTCACCGATACAAGGCGAAATAGATTCGGCACGCTGCCGAGCATTTTCTTCACGGCCTCCAGCATCGCCTGGGACTTGGCCGGGGCGGCCTCGACGGTGGCAGGGATTTCGATACGTGACATTGGCTCTCCCTCGGATCGCGGCCGGATCGGCCTGCGCGGGGGATTTATGTTCTTCCATTAAGAGGCAGTAGGTGGCATATTTGATATATATCCTCTCAAATTATGGAAGGATCGATGGATCGGTTCGAGGCCATGTCCCTCCTTGTGGCGGCGGTCGAGGCGGGCAGCCTCTCGGCAGCCGGCCGGCGCCTCGGCATGCCGCTCGCGACCATCAGCCGGAAAGTGTCGGACCTTGAGGCGCATCTCAAAACGAAGCTGCTGACGCGCACGACGCGGCAGCTCAGCCTTACCGATGCGGGACGCTCTTATGTCGCGGCCTGCAAGCGCATTCTTGAGGAGGTGGACGAAGCCGAACGTGCTGCGACCGGCGAATATAGCGCGCCGAAGGGCGACCTCATCATAACGGCGCCGATCGTGTTCGGGCGGCTCCACGTCTTGCCGGTCGTTTCGGAATTTCTCAGTGCCTATCCCGAGATCAATGTCAGGCTGGTCCTGGCCGATCATCTGGTTCAGCTTCTGGAAGATCATATCGATCTCGCCGTCAGGATCGCTCCGCTTCCAGACAGCGGCCTTCTCGCAACGCGGATCGGCTTCATCCGGCATATCATCTGCGCGAGCCCCGCCTATCTCGCAGAGCGGGGTACGCCCAAAACGCCGGCCGACCTCACGCGTCACGATTGCGTGACCCGTGAAGGTTTGGCGTCATCCATCTGGACGTTCGGTTCGGGCAAATCCGAAATCGCGATCCAAACCCGTCCCCGATTGAGCATCAATACCGGCGAGGCGGCCATAGATGCGGCCATTGCAGGTATCGGCCTGACGCGTGTCCTCTCCTATCAGGCGGCGCAAGCGATCGCGGCCGGCGAACTCGTCGTCGTACTCAAAGGTTTCGAGCCCGAACCGCGGCCGGTCAGTCTCGTCTACGCGGCGCAGGGCCTTCTGCCGTTGAAACTACGCGCATTCCTCGATTTTGCCGTGCCGCGTCTCAAAACAAGACTGCCACCGGCAGCTTGACCTGACACCGGATTGGCCGAAGATCGTCGCGACAGCGATAAAAAAGCCGGGTGGAGACCGTCATGATCTTGGGGATGTCGCTTTCAGCCTTTACCACATTTCATGTCGTCTTAAGCCTGATCGGCATCGCATCGGGCCTCATCGTTTTGGCTGCCATGATAGATAACAAACGCGCCCCAGCCTGGACCGCTCTGTTTCTTGTCACGACGATTGCAACCAGCGTCACGGGGTTTCTCTTTCCGTTCAAGACGTTCGATCCGGCGCTTGTCGTCGGTACCATCTCGCTTGTGCTGCTGGTGATCGCGGTTCTGTCGCTTTACGCCTTGCGTTTGGCCGGCATCTGGCGTCCGGTCTATGTCGTTGCGGCCGTCATGGCGCTTTATCTCAATGCCTTCGTCGGCGTGGTGCAAAGCTTTCAGAAACTGGCGTTTCTAAAGCCGTTGGCACCGACCCAATCCGAGCCGCCCTTTGCCATAGCGCAAGGCGCGGTGCTGATCTTATTCGTGCTTCTCGGCTTTCTCGCCTTGCGGCGGTTTCACCCGCCAATCAAGCCGGCGTAAATGTCGCGCCGATCGAGCGGCTAAGTTTGCGAACGCTTTTGGTCCCGAGTGGTTAAGTCAAGTGGTTGAGTGATGATGGACGCCATTTCGCATCAGAGTTCCGATGCATTGGAACGCGAATTGAAATTTGCCTTGGAGCCCGGCGACGCCGCGCGGCTCAAGGCGCATCCCTTGCTGGCTTCGATCAAGCCTGACGTCAAACCCTTCGTTTCAACCTATTTCGACACGCCAGATCATGTACTTAGCAAAGCCCGATTTTCGCTGCGCCTGCGCGCTTTCAAAGATCATACGGTCCAGACGCTGAAATTTCCGGACGGGCGCTCGGACGGATTGTTCGCGCGCGGCGAATATGAAACCGAGGTTGCAGGCGATACGCCCGACCTCGATCATCTGCGCCTGCATTGCCCGCCGAGCCTATATGAAAAGCTTCAATTCCCTCTGGTGCCTGTCTTCCGCGTCGAAGTGCAAAGAACAGAATGGCTCGCCCGATGGGAAGAGAGCACGCTGAGCGTCGCGCTCGACGAAGGTTTGATCAAGACCGAGTCCCGTGGCGAGCCCATCGAAGAGATCGAAATCGAATTGGGGCGCGGCCGGATCGAAGATGCCTTCGGCCTCGCGCGGCAATTGGCAGCGACCGTGCCCTTGCGGCTCGAAGTCATGACCAAGGCGGCTCGCGGCTATCATCTCATTGAGGGCGACGGTCCGCAGATCGAAAAAGCCGGCGCGATCAAGCTCGATCGCAAGGCTTCGGCGGCGACCGGATTTCAGACGGTCGCTTCGCTTTGCATTCACCACTTCGCTGCGAATGAAAGGGTCTTTCTCGCGACAGGCATGCCTGAAGCCCTGCATCAGATGCGCGTTGCCATTCGCAGGCTGCGTTCGCTGATGTCTTTTTTCGACGATATGCTGCCTGCCGAAGAGATCGGCCCGCTTCGCGTCGAGATAGGCCGGCTCTTCAAAAGCCTTGGCACGGCGCGCGATCTCGATGTCCTCCTGGCGGCTTTGCGGACGGACGAAGGCCTGCATGCGTCGGCGGCCATTCTGACGCAAATCCAGCAGGAGCGCGACGCGGCCTATGAGCGTTTGATGGCCTTGCTGCGGTCGCAGCCCTTTTGTCTGACCATGCTCGACCTTCTGAACTTTGTCGAATGTGGCTCTTGGATGAAGGCCGGTCGAAAGACGCGCGGCGCCGAAAAGCTGAGCTCGCACGCCGCTCTTATCTTGAAACGCCAACGCAAGAAGATGCGCAAATTCAACGCGGCGTCGCATCTCGAAGCGGAGAAACGCCATAAGCTTCGCATCCAGGCGAAGAAACTTCGTTATGCCTGCGAATTCTTTGGCGATCTTTTCAATGGCCCTAAGGCGCGGCATCGCAAACGCGATATGTCCAAGCTGACCGAAGATCTCCAGGACGCGCTGGGCCAGCTCAATGATCGTGTGTTCATGCAGCAGAAGCTCGCCCAATGGACCGGCGTGACGCATGACCCAGATGCCGCGCGGCTGGCAGAGGCGGAGGCGTCGGAAGGGGATTTGATCAAAACGGCGGAGACCGCGCAGACGCAACTCTTGAAGCAAAAGCGATTTTGGAGCTGACGGGCCAAAAGGATGCGGTTGACAGCTTGACCGCGTTAGATTGCGGAATCCAAGGCCGATCTCTATAATCGAACCTGTCGATCCTGGCGGAGTCTTCGGATCTTGCGAGCCCTTCGCGATCTCATTGCAATCATTCTGATCTTGGCGATGGCCGCCGTTCCGGCCGCCGTTTCCGCATCAGCCTGTCATGGGTCCGGCCAAGCGGTGCAAGATCATCACGACCATCACCATGCCATGGTGACTGCGAATGCTGGTCATCCTGCGATGGCTGGCCCTATCTCCCATGCCGATCGGCACGGCCATCAGGCCGGTCATGGATGCGCCGACGGCTGCCTTGGCGCCTGTTGCTCCGGGTTCCTCGATGCGCGCGCCTATGGATTGCCGCTGCGCGTCTCTCTGCACCAGACAGCGCTTCCTTTGCCTTTGGATGCGAAGGCCGGCGAAAGCCGCGCCGGCCTGCTCGAGCGGCCGCCGCGTTTGCTTTGAGCCGCCGCGGGCAAGATCCGCTTCGCCGAAGCTTTATTCACATCATTTTACCGAGGCTGACATGTGCCCCGTTACTTTGGCCGCCCTCATCGGGCTTGCCGCGTCCGGCTGTGCGCCGGATGGGCCCTCCTTGCTGCTTGCGCCGGACGATCCGCGTATTGCGACAGGCTGGCGGCCGCCGCCGTCCCCGGTAGCGGGATTGAAACGGCTCGCACCCGTCGATCCGAAGGATTGGCGCGGCTTGAACCGTGACGCGATGCCGGGCGGCGGCATGAATGGAATGGGAGGCGAAAAATGAGGTGCCGCTCGTTCATGCGCTGCCTTCATAGTGCGAGCATTGCGATCTCCATGCTCTCGCTTGGCGGCTGCGTCGGCTTTTCGCCGGACGGCGGCCTCGCGCCCGCGGCCGATGTCGCCGCCGAAAGGCTGGGCAAGACCATCGTCAAGATCGGTTCGGACGAAGACGAAGCGAATGCACAGGCGCGGGTCGCCAAGCTCTTGGGCAGGCCGCTCACGGTCGACGCGGCCGTCGAGGTCGCGCTTTTGCGCAACAAGGACCTGCAAGCTGCTTTCAACGATCTCGGCGTCTCCGAGGCCCGTTTCGTCGCGGCAAGCCTGCCGCCCGAACCGCAGGTCTCGATCGAACGGCTCGCCGGCGAGGGCGATGTCGAAGTCGTGCGGCAGATCATGATCAGCCTTTATGCCTTGGCGACATTGCCGGAACGTCAGGAGATCGCGACGGAGCGCTTCAGATCGGCGCAATGGCGGGCCGCGGGCCAAGTCATGACTTTGGCGCGGCAGGTCAACCGTCAATATTTCATGACTGTCGCGGCGCGGAACGAAGCCGCGCTCCTCGAAAAATCGGTCGCCGCGGCGCAAGCCTCGGCCGAGCTTGGAAAGCAGCTTGGTGAAGCCGGCAATCTGAACAAGCTCGAACAAGCGCGCGAGGATGCTTTCTACACCGAGCTCGGCGCGAAGCTCGCGGACGCGCGGCTGACCGCGCAAGCCGAGCGTGAAAAGCTTACGCGGCTCATGGGTCTTTGGGGCCAGGATATTTCATTCAGATTGGCCAAGGATCTTCCGCCTTTGCCGAAGCGCATCGTGACGGAACACGATGTCGAGGCGACGGCTTTGGCCGAGCGCGTCGATCTCAAGGCCGCCCGTCACGATCTCGATGCGCTCGCGGGCAGGTTGGGGCTGACGCGCGCGACGCGTTATGTCAGTGATGTCAGCCTCGCGGCCGGCGACGATGTGGAATGGGCCGGCCCTAATGGCGGATCGAAGCTCGGAACCCCGCCGAACAGCAAGCTCGATCGCGGCAGCTTCACCGTCAATTTCACGATTCCGATCTATGATTTCGGTGAGAGCAAGGTCCGCGACGCGCGCGCGACCTATCTCGCCGCCGCGAACCGGCTGGCGCAGCGCGCGATCGACGTCCGTTCGCAAGCGCGCGAAGCCTACATGCGCGCGCGCGGCAAATATGATCTCGCGCGCTATTACGCGGAGCGCGTGCTGCCTTTGCGCCAGACGATACTCGACCAATCGTCGCTGCAATATAACGGGATGCTGGTGGATATTCCGCAGCTCATCATCGACGCGCGCGACCGCATCGCGAGCAGCATCAATGCGCTCAATGCGCGGCGCGATTTCTTCATCGCGGAAGCAGAACTCAAAGCGGCGCTCGTCGGCAATGGGCCGGATGCGGCGCCTCAGTCCGAAGGCGCGCCGGTACCGGCGGTCGCCGACGCGGCGAATTAGGAGGAAAACCATGGCGCTCTTCGAACAACCCACGCGACGCGGCCTTCTTGGCACCGGCGGCCTTGTGCTGGCACAGGCGGCGATGATCAGCGGCCGCGCGCAGGCGGCGGCTCTGCCGGAGGCGCCGATCATGCGCGACGCCAAGATGCAGCCGCCCGTCGCGCCGTCGAGCGGGCCCGACTATCATCCCGTCGCAACGCTCAACGGCTGGGCTCTGCCGTTCCGGATGAATGGCGATTGGAAGGAGTTCCATCTTCTTGCCGAGCCGGTGGTGCGCGAGATCGCGCCCGGCATGAGCGCGCATCTTTGGGGCTATAATGGCCAAAGCCCAGGCCCGACCATCGAGGCGGTCGAAGGCGAGAAGGTGCGCATCTTCCTCACCAATCATCTGCCGGAGGCAACGACCATTCACTGGCACGGACAGGTCCTGCCGAATGGCATGGATGGAGTCGCCGGCCTCACGCAGCCAGCCGTGCCGCCGGGCAAGACCTTCGTCTATGAATTCGTGCTGAAGCGCTCCGGCACCTTCATGTATCACCCGCATTCGGACGAGATGGTCCAGATGGCGATGGGCATGATGGGATCTTTCATCGTGCATCCGCGCGACCCGGAGTTCCGCCGGGTGGATCGCGATTTCGTCTTCCTCATGAGCGCCTATGATATAGAGCCTGGCGCCTATACGCCAAAGGTCAATGAGATGACGGATTTCAACATCTGGACCTTCAATGCGCGGGTGTTTCCGGGCATCGATCCGCTCGTTGCCGCGCAAGGCGACAAGGTCCGCCTGCGCTATGGCAATCTCACGATGACCAACCATCCGATCCATATTCATGGCACGAGTTTCCGTGTCACCGGCACGGATGGCGGCTGGGTCGATCCGGCGGCCTCCTGGCCGGAAGTCGCGGTCGATTGCGCGGTCGGTCAGATGCGCGCCATCGAATTTGTGGCGGAGGCGCCGGGCGATTGGGCGGTGCATTGCCACAAGTCGCATCACACGATGAATGCGATGGGGCATCAGGTCAGAAATTATATCGGCGTCGATCTCAATCGCACGGCGAAGAGCATCCAAAAGTATGTGCCGGGCTATATGCCGATGGGGACCGGCAGCGCCATGGCCGATATGCAGATGCGATTGCCCGAAAATACTTTGCCGATGATGTCGGGCGACGGGCCGTTCGGCGCGATCGAAATGGGCGGCATGTTCACCGTCTTGAAGATCAGGCAGGGTCTCGCGAAAGGCGATTACGCCGATCCCGGCTGGTACCAGCATCCGCAAGGCACCGTCGCCTATGAGTGGAAAGAGGCCGCATTGCCCGAGCCCGCGACCGGCAAGCCGCCAGGGGCGCAACATGCCGATTATCAAGCGGTCGATCCCCGCCGTGCCCGGCGCCATTTTGGCCATGAGTGAGGCGATGATTGCCCGGTTCACCGGATGCAACCATCGTGATATGTCACCAGAAAATGGGATAGTCTCGGATTGGATCGATGGCGGACACGTTTAAGGGGGCGACAGGCCCTAAGCAGGCGGAGGAAGTTGGATTTCACGCGGAAGTCCTGAGCGATGGCGAGCGCGCCGTCCTCAGCCTCCTCAATCTCAAGACCCAGGTCTGGAGCATGGCGATCATTGAAAATGGCGCCCTCGCGAGCAATGGAGCTTGTCTTGCCTATGCCATTCGCGCCGCGATGAAACCGGATGAGCAGGGCGCCGTCACAGAGGACGAGAACGAAGAATACTTCGATCGTTGCCTGGCCTTGGAGGAAAGTCTGAAGGGCGATCCAGCCGCCCAGGTCGACGTCGATGATGAAGAAGAAGATCAGGATAATGATTATCTGTAGATCGGCATTTTAAACGATGGTTTCTTCCAGGTCGGCATCGTCCTTCACCGGCTGAACGTTCAAAAGATCCGTGATGCTGCGCGGCAAATCGAGATAGCGGAAGCGGTGAAGCGAAAACCCCTTGGCATCGGTCATCGTCTGCCAGGTGATGTCGATATCGATCTCGACCAGAATGACGTGAAACTTGCTTGGCGATTTCTCGACCGGAACGATTTCGGCGACCGTATAGACCGCGTTCTTTTTAATCGGCGCGATCGCACGCTTGTCGTTGATGCAGACGATTTTCGTGCCGGGCGGCGTATGCGGTGAAATCATGGCGTTCAGCCAATCGCTAGCTTCCCTGACGGGAGAAATCGAGTGGGTGGTGGAGCCAGGCGGAATCGAACCGCCGACCTCTTCAATGCCATTGAAGCGCTCTCCCAACTGAGCTATGACCCCGAACTCATTTTCCGCCGGTCAGGTTCTTTGGGTGGAACCTGACGTCTTCATTTCAGACGGCACCCGTCTCGGACCTAAACTATCCGTGACCCATGCCCAGACAACATCGCCCGCAGGTTTCTGCCCGAGCGCGACCGTCATTCGGGCGTGATATAACCGCAACGGCGGCGCTTCACAAGCACCACCTCGCAGCGTGCCCGCTCAAGCTGGCGATCAGCGGTCTTCGTCGTCCTCTAGATCGCCGTCGATGAGGTCCGAGACATCGTCATTGTCTTCCTCTTCCTCGGCGAGGAAGGTCTCATCGGCTTCCTCATCCTCGAGTTCGACTTCGTCATCAACGTCTGCCGCGACCTTGTCTTCGCCGGCCTCGACGTCCTGCAAGGACACGATATCGGCTGCTGCCTCCGGATCGACCTCGTCGTCGTCGACGACTGTGGCGCGTTGAACCACGCGTGACAGTGCGACAGCATGGAAGACCGTTCCGCATTTGGGGCAGGTAATCGGGTTTTTATTCAAATCGAAAAATTTAGTGCCGCAGTTTTGACATTGATGCTTGTTGCCGAGCTCGGGTTTCGTCACGGTATTGGCCTCTAGAATCGGCTGAGGGCGTGCCATATGGCGCCTTTCTTGAAAAACATCCGGGCTCGGTTAGTGATGCCGGGCCCCGCTGTCAAATGGAAGTTGCAGGCGAGGCTGTCTTTGATGACAACCTTTTCTTCGGCATGTTACCAGCGCAAAGATCCTGGGAAAGGCTAAGCTCGATTTGTCTCCATCTCAAAGCACGTCTCTCGCCTCTGTTCCAGCTAAGCTTACGGCTCTGCCGTGCGGCCCTCTGCGCGGCAGCCTGAAACCGCCTGGGGACAAATCCATGTCCCACCGTGCTTTGATTTTCGGGCTTCTTTGCATCGGCCGGACCCATATAGAAGGACTGCTCGAAGGGGAAGATGTTTTACACACGGCCGCGGCCTGCCGGGCGCTGGGTGCCAAGGTCGAAAGGCTGGCCCCCGGCCAATGGACGGTCTGGGGCGCCGGGCTCGGCTCATTGCTCGCGCCGCGCGATACGCTCGACTTCGGCAATGCCGGCACTGGGTCCCGGCTGATGATGGGGGTTGTCGGCGGCCACGGCATATTTGCGCGATTCGATGGTGATTCGTCGCTCCGCAAACGCCCGATGCGGCGGATTCTCGATCCGCTCACGCTGATGGGGGCAAATGTCGTTTCGGAAGCTCCGGGCGGCTGTTGCCCGATCGAACTCGCCGGCACGAATGAGCCGAGCCCGATCACCTATCAAACGCCCGTTGCTTCGGCTCAAATCAAATCGGCCGTTCTGCTGGCCGGCCTGAATTCGCCGGGCTCCACGACGGTGATCGAACAGGAAGCCAGCCGCGATCACACCGAAAAAATGCTGCTGCATTTCGGTGCCGAGGTGCAAAGCGAGGCTTACGGCAAGCATGGCCGCAAAATCATCCTGAAAGGCCGGCCGAAGCTCATGCCGGCGGAGGTGATCATTCCCGCCGATCCGTCCTCGGCGGCCTTTCCGCTCGTGGCCGCTCTGATCGTGCCCGAATCCGAAATCATCATTGAAGCCATGATGATGAACCCTTTACGGACCGGTCTCCTCACGACATTGTGCGAAATGGGCGCCGATATCGAGGTCCTCGACCGCCGAATCGAGGGCGGCGAAGAGGTAGCGGATCTGCGCGTGCGCGCCTCCGCGCTGCGCGGCGTCGATGTGCCTGCCGCCCGCGCCCCGTCCATGATCGACGAATATCCGATTCTGGCCGTCGCCGCGGCTTTTGCAGAAGGCGAGACGCGCATGCGCGGGCTGCATGAGCTGCGCGTCAAGGAATCGGATCGCCTCGCCGCCGTGGCCGAAGGTCTACGTCAGGCAGGCGTCGAGGTGGCGATAGAAGGCGACGATCTGATCGTCCAAGGACAGGCAGGCCTTGTGCGCGGCGGCGGCCTCGTCGAGACCCATCTCGATCACCGCATCGCGATGAGTTTTCTGTGCCTTGGGCTGGCGGCGGAAGCCCCGATGGCGGTCGACGACGACAGGATGATCATGACGAGCTTTCCAGGCTTCCGTGCTCTGATGGAAAATCTCGGAGCGCGATTTTCATGATCATCGCGCTTGACGGTCCCGCGGCCTCCGGCAAGGGCACGTTGGCGCGCCGGCTTGCCACGCATTACGGCCTTCCGCATCTGGACACCGGCTTGCTTTATCGCGCAACCGCGCGGGCCTTGATCGATCAAGGATATAATCTCTCCGACACGGCGGCGGCCATTTCCGCTGCGCGCGGTCTGGCGCTGACCGATTTCAAGGAAGAGACTTTGCGGGGCCGCGACGTCGGCGCCGGTGCCTCCCTCGTCGGGGCCATCCCGGAAGTCCGCGCGGCGCTCTTCGAGATGCAGAGGGCTTTCGCTCATCGTCCCGGTGGCGCCGTTCTCGACGGCCGCGACATAGGCACGGTGATCTGCCCTGAAGCCGATGTGAAGATTTTCGTGACGGCCAATCCCGAGACGCGCGCGACGCGCCGGGCTTTGGAGCTCAAGGAGCGCGGCGAGAAGGTCGATTACGAGAGCATTCTGGCCGATATCCGCCAGCGCGACGCCTTGGACGCGAGCCGGCCGATCGCACCCTTGAAACAGGCCGAAGACGCATATCGTCTCGACACGTCGAAGCTCGATGTCGACGCCGCTTTCGCCGCGGCCTTGGCCATCGTGGAAAGCCATGTCGGCGCAAAATAGGCATTCTTCAACCTATTTTCCCGGCGAAAGCGCTCCCGCAAGGCCGCGAGGCCTTTACAAATCTCCAGCGATCTTGGAAGGAACCGGCCGCAAAAGCCATGCGTCTTGCCACGCAGCGCAGGTTCTCGCGGGTGGATCTAAGAGGTGAAATCAAATTGTCATGAGGCACCGGGTATATCCGGCGTCCAACCACCAAATAGCAAAAGCGTTTGGCGCATCAAACCGGGCTGGCTCGATTTGATCATCGCTGGGACCGGTCGCGGCTATGCCAAGATCGGGACTGCGCGATGCCCCACACAGCTCAAAATGCGCTAACATGTGCCATGAGGCACGGCAAAATTGTGAGTTTTAATCGAAAAGCCGCCACCGGCTTGCAGCTAGGCCGGTTCGAAACTATCCGCATTGGTCTTACACCTTGACCAATGCGGGCGACGAGGAATGCCGACATTTACGAGGGTCCCATGTCTATTTTGAACTCTAAATCCACTATTTCCGTATTGGGACCGCTCGTGGTCCTCGCCGGTCTCACCTGCACGGCCTCGGCCGCTGGCGGACCTTTTGCGGACTATGCCGGCTATTGGTCCGGTGAAGGCACGATCGCCGTGGCAAACGGCGCCAACGAACGCATCCGCTGCAAGGCGACCTACGCCGTCGACGCGAGCGGTAACGCGCTCAACCAAACCCTGCGCTGCGCCAGCGACAGCTATAAGCTCGAAATCTCCAGCAATGTCATGGTGTCCGGCGGCACGGTTTCCGGTTCATGGAGCGAAGCTACGCGCAACGCTACCGGCAATATTCAGGGCCGCATCAGTGACGGCCGGGTCAGCGGCACGATCGTCGGTGTTGGCTTTACTGCCGGACTTTCGCTCACGACTCACGGTAGAACGCAGTCGGTTACGATCCGGCCGACAGGCGGCACCGACATTCGCGATGTGACGATCACGATGCGCAAGAGCTGATCGGTTTTTCAACATGCGTCTCGCCATGTGCTCTTGCGTGGCGAGACGATTTCAATCCGCGGGCTGCGGTTTTGGCTGGGTGGCCTTCGGCCGGTAGGTGAGGCGGCGCAGAAACATCACCGTCGGGCGCAGGATCAAAAGATCGGCGACGAGCGCCGCGAGCATGGCAAAGGCGCAGAGCCAGCCGAAGAGCCGCAGCGACGGCAGGTCCGAGAAGACCGTGACGGCCAATCCGCAGGCAAGCACCACCGAGGTCAGGATCAAGGCCGGTCCGACGAGAATCGTCGCCCGCTGAACGCTCTCGCCCGGATCTTCATCTGGATTTTCCTCAAGCCGCATGCGGTTCAAGAAATGGATCGTGGCACTTAAGCCCAGCCCGAATGAGACCGTGAGCGCGACGACGCTCGAAAATTGCAAGCCTTGTCCCATGAACCAGAGCAAAGTGCCGGAGGCGACGACCGGAAAAATGCCTGGCGGGATCGCGACCAGCATCACGATGAAGGACCGAAAGGCGAGGCCGATGAAGGCCGCGACGAAGACGATCTCGATCGTCAGCCCGCGATTGAGCTTGTTGATCATATCGGCGCTGTTACGCGCGGCGATCACGGCAAGCCCGGTGACGGCGATCTGATATTGCGGATGCTTGGCCCTGACCGCATTGAGCGCCGCGTCGAGCCTATCGACGATCGGCAGCAATTGGCTCGCGTCCTTATCCGGGATGCGGCCATTGACGATGACGGCATCCTGATCGGCCGAGATGAAGCGGCGGGTCAGATAGGCTGGCAGAACATCGACATATTGTTTGAGGGTCGTGACATCGGATTTGCCGAGTTTCGTCGCGAGCCAGCGGCGCAAGGTTTCGACCGACCATACATTGCCGAGGCCCGCCGTGTCCTCGACGACCTGATGGACTTCGGCGATCGTATCGAGCGTCTCCGGCGCATAAAGCGAGGCGCCCTTGGGGAATTGAATGAGAACATCGACCGGGTTGGCGCCGGTGAGCTTGGCATCGAGCCGTCCGCTCGCCTCGACCGCCTGTTCCTTGTCCGGCACCTGATCGGCGAGACGGTAGCGCGGTTCGAGATTGCTGTAGACGAAGGCGAGACTCGCAACGACGGCGACGCCGATCAGGCTGTAGATGCCGGGGCGTTTCACCATGGCGCCCGCGATCCAGCCGCAGAAGCGGCGCAAAAGATCGACCGCGAAGTCGCCGCCCTGGAACTTGGCCGCGAAAGCCGCTTCCTTGCGCAGAAGCAACATGCCGAACAAGGGCACAAGCGTCAGCACTGTGGCGAGTGCGATCACCGTCGCGATGAGCCCCGCCTCGCCGAAGCTTCGAATCAGGTCCGACTGCGTGAACATCAGCGCGACGAAGGAGAGCCCTGCCGTCGCATGGGTCAGAACGCAGGCCGGGCCGACGATCAGAATCGCCTCGCGCAGGGCCGTCGCCTTGCTTTCGCCTGCTATGAGGCGGTCCCGCGCGGCAAAGGTGAGCTGCATCGAATCCGAAAAGCTGATGACCATGATGAGCGGGGTCATCACGTTGAGGAACATGTTCAGCCGGAAATCGGCCCAGCCGAGACAGCCAAGCACCAGAAGAATGGCGACGAGCGGCGGCCCGGCCGCGATGATCATGAAGGAGACGCGGCGGAAGAAGAGAATGGCGATGGCGCAGCCAGCGATAAATCCGATCGCGTTATAGACGAGGGCATCCTTCTCGACGGCATTGCGGATTTCAAGCTGCATCACCGGCACGCCGGAGAGCTGCGCGATGAGCCCTGTGCCGGCGAGATCCTCGTCCATGGTCTTTCGGACTTCGCCGACCACCTGACTGAGGCTTTTACTTTCGACCACTTTTGGATCGAGCGCCAGGACGATCAGCGCGAGCGTACCGTCGTCGGAGAGAAGCTTGCCGTGGATGATGTCATTGCTCATCACACGGTCGATCAGCTTTTTATAGGCGTCGCCTTCCGGCAACGGTTCCGGAAACAAAGGTGCCGGCAAATGATCGCCGACCGGCGCCTCGCGCGCCGAAAACAGAGAGATGATGCCGCGCGTCCCATCGACGAGCTGCAGGTCGGTGACGAGATCGCGCATCTTCTCGAGCGAGGAGCGTTCAAGAAGATTGGGGCCTTCGACAACCACGAGCACGTCGAATTCGCTCGAGGGAAAACGCTTCGTCACCTCTTCATATTGCTTGAACTGCGGGGTGTCCGAGCGGAACAATTGGCTGAGCGAGTCGTCGACCTTGATGCGGCCGACGCCGAAGGCGGCGGTGATCGCCAAAGCGATGAAGACGGCCAGCATGACCCGGGGGAAACGCAGCGAGACGAGGCCGAATCTTTCAGCCCCGAGCGCCAGCTTGAAACTCAGGCGCTTTAGGGCTTGATCGCCGGTAAGGCTGTTCGGTTTTTGATCGAATGGGCTTCTCGCCACGCCGTTCTCCGCCTGACTGTTCTCATCCCCGCCGCAGGGTCTAGCCTAGAGCGGGAGGGCAGGGAAGGGACGGCACGGTTTTCACGTCATTTGTAGCAGGATAACGCAAAAAAGACGCAATTCCACCGCGCAAACGGCGAAGCCTCGCTAAAATCAGGCCTGCTGCTTGGCTTTGAGATCGATAAGCGCGTCGCGCACGATCTCCTGCAGGCCCGTGCCGCCATGGTCGATATAGGCGAAGATCGCCTCGCGCATGCGCGGTTCCCAGAATTTCTGGATGTGATTGGCAATCCCGGCTCTTGGGTCTTCCGAACGCTGGGTCGCGAAGAAACTGCCGATTTGGTTGGCCATATAGACCAACTTGTCAGGCGATGACATGGCGTACTTCCTTGGGTATGTCCGCGCCGGATGTGATCCGGTGCCTATGCGTGAAAACTTCAAATCCGTCGCCGCGCACGATACCGGCAAGCGTGATGCCCGCGGCTTCAGCCATGCGGATGGCGAGCGCCGTCGGCGCCGAGACGGCAACGAGGATGGGCGAACCGATCACGGCCGCCTTTTGAACCATCTCGACGGAGAGGCGGCTCGTCACGGCAACGACGCCACTGGCCCCCGGCACATCGGCGCGGGCGAGCGCGCCTGCGAGCTTATCGAGCGCATTATGGCGCCCGACATCTTCCTTCGCCGCGATTAGGCCTTGCCCTGGAACGTAGAAGCCGGCCGCATGCACGGCGCGCGTCTCGCGGTTCAGGACTTGTGCGCCGGCCAAGGCGTCGATCGCCGCATGAACGGTGGCGGCGTCGATGTGCAGATCGCCCAAAACAGGTTTCGGCGGCGCGACGGCCTCTTCCAGGCTTTCGATTCCGCAAAGTCCGCAGCCGACCGGGCCTGCCTTCTGCCGCCGCCGGCGCTTCAAAGCATCGCCCTCGACCGGGCCGAGCCACATGCGAAGCTCAAGCCCTTCCGCATGAGTGATGACTTCGAAGCTCGTGATGTCGGCAGGCTTGGCGATAATGCCTTCGTTGAGGCTGAAGCCGACCGCGAAATCCTCCAAGTCGGAGGGCGTCCCCATCATCACCGCGTAGGACCCGCCTTCATAGGTGAGCGCAAGCGCGGTTTCCTCCGGCGCCACCCGCACGCGCTCCTCCACGGCCCCGCCTCGAAAGGCAAGGGTCGCGACAGGGCACGCAGGCGCGGGCGGAGGCAGGTCATCCGCGGGCAGATCATCGTTCATGAACGATATCTATTACTCCGCGGCCACGGCGGCAATGCGGCGGCTTTCGCGCGACAGAGCCTCATATTCCTCCTGCCATTCGGTCGGCCCGTTCGAGGCCGAGATCTGTACGGCCGTCACCTTGAACTCGGGGCAGTTCGTTGCCCAGTCCGAGAAGTCGGTGGTCACGACATTCACCTGCGTCGAAGGATGATGGAACGTCGTATAGACGACGCCCGGCGCGACGCGGTCGGTGACGAGCGCGCGCAGCGTCGTCTCGCCCGCGCGGCTCGCGATCTTGACCCAATCGCCATCCTTGACGCCGCGCTGTTCGGCATCGTGCGGATGGATTTCGAGCCGGTCCTCATGATGCCAGGCGACGTTTTCGGTGCGCCTTGTCTGCGCGCCGACATTGTAATGCGACAGGATGCGCCCGGTCGTCAGCAGAAGCGGGAAGCGCGGGCCGCTCTTCTCGTCCGTCGCGATATATTCGGTGATGACGAACTTGCCCTTGCCGCGGGTGAACTCTTCGATGTGCATGATCGGGGTGCCTTCCGGCGCCTCGTCATTGCAGGGCCATTGCACGGAGCCGAGTTCATCGAGTTTGGCATAGGAGACGCCGGTGAAGGTCGGCGTCAGCCGCGCGATCTCGTCCATGATCTCGCTCGGATGATTGTAATGCCAATCGAGACCGAGCCCTCTGGCGATCAACTGTGTGATTTCCCAGTCGCCATAGCCGTTCTTCGGCGCCATCACTTTCCGGACCGGTTGAATGCGGCGCTCGGCATTGGTGAAGGTGCCGTCCTTTTCGAGGAAGGTGCAGCCCGGCAGGAACACATGCGCGTAATTGGCGGTCTCGTTCAGGAAGAGATCCTGCACGACGACGCATTCCATGGCAGCAAGGCCGGACGAGACGTGATGCGTGTCTGGGTCCGACTGCAGAATATCTTCGCCCTGGATATAGATCGCCTTGAACGTGCCTTCGACGGCGGCATCGAGCATGTTCGGGATGCGCAGGCCGGGTTCGCTGTCGAGCGGACGGCCCCAGGCGGACTCGAACAAGGCGCGGGTGACCGCATCGGAGATGTGCCGATAGCCCGGAAGCTCATGCGGGAAGGAGCCCATGTCGCAGGCGCCTTGCACATTGTTCTGGCCGCGCAGCGGGTTCACGCCGACGCCGGGGCGCCCGAGATTTCCGGTCGCCATGGCGAGATTGGCAATCGCCATGACGGTGGTCGAACCCTGGCTATGTTCGGTGACGCCGAGGCCATAATAGATCGCCGCGTTGCCGCCCGTCGCAAAGAGGCGTGCTGCCTCATAGATCAGATGCGCCGGAACGCCGGAGACCTTCTCGACCTCTTCCGGGGCATGGCGCGGCTCGGAGACGAAAGCCTTCCAATCCTCGAATTCATGCACATCGCAGCGGGTCTTCACGAAGTCCTCGTTGGTGAGGCCTTCGGTGACGATCACATGCGCGATCGAGGTCAAGACGGCGACATTGGTGCCGGGCTTCAAGGGCAGATGATAGGCCGCCTCGATATGGGGCGAGCGGACGAGATCGATGCGGCGCGGATCGAGTACGATGAGCTTGGCGCCTTCGCGCAGGCGCTTCTTCATGCGTGAGCCGAAGACCGGATGACCGTCCGTCGGATTGGCGCCGACGACCATGATCACGTCCGAATGTTCGACCGAGTCGAAATCCTGCGTTCCTGCCGACTCGCCAAAAGCGGTCTTCAAGCCATAGCCCGTGGGCGAATGGCAGACGCGGGCGCAAGTGTCGACATTATTCACCCCAAAGCCGGCGCGGATCAGCTTCTGGACCAGAAAGCTCTCTTCATTGGTGCAGCGCGACGAGGTGATGCCGCCGACGGAGCGCGCGCCATAGGCCTTCTGGATGCGGGAAAACTCCGAAACCACGCGGCCGATGGCCTCTTCCCAGGAGACTTCGCGCCAGGGTTCATGGATCGATTCGCGGATCATCGGCTGGGTAATGCGGTCTCTGTGGGTCGCATAACCCCAGGCGAAGCGGCCCTTGACGCAGGAATGGCCGTGATTGGCCTTGCCGTCCTTATAGGGCACCATGCGGACCAGTTCTTCGCCGCGCATCTCGGCGTTGAAGGTGCAGCCGACGCCGCAATAGGCGCAGGTCGTGACTTTCGAATGTTCCGGCGTGCCGATTTCGATCAGCGCCTTTTCCGACAAGGTCGCGGTCGGGCAGGCCTGCACGCAGGCACCGCAGGAGACGCAGGAGGAGGTCAGGAATTCGCCCGTCTGGCCGACGGAGACGCGGCTGTCGAAGCCGCGGCCCTCGATCGTCAGAGCGAAAGTGCCTTGCACTTCCTCGCAGGCGCGCACGCAGCGCGAGCAGACGATGCATTTCGCCGGATCATAGGTGAAATAGGGGTTCGACTCGTCCTTCGGCAGGGCCAAATGGCTGTCCGGCTTGAAATGGTTGTCGCCATTATAGCCGTAGCGTACTTCGCGCAGGCCGACGGCGCCCGCCATATCCTGCAATTCGCAATCGCCATTGGCGGCGCAGGTCAGGCAATCGAGCGGATGGTCGGAAATATAGAGTTCCATCACGCCGCGGCGGAGCTGCTTCAGGCGCGGGCTCTGCGTGTGAACGACGATGTTCGGCGCGACGGGCGTGGTGCAGGAGGCGGGCGTTCCGTTGCGGCCTTCGATCTCGACAAGGCAGAGGCGGCAGGAGCCATAGCTGTCGAGAGAGTCGGTCGCGCAGAGTTTCGGGATCTGCGTATCCATCATGGCGGCGGCACGCATGATGGAGGTGCCTTCCGGCACGGTGATCGACTGACCGTCGATGGTGAGCGTTACCGTCTTTTCGGATTTGGACGCCGGCGTCCCGAAATCATCTGCAGCGTGATAGGCCATGGAACCGTTTCCTCATTCGGCTGGCTCGAGGTGACGCTTTTTAGGGGCGAAATCCTCGGGAAAATGGGTGATCGCACTCAAAACGGGATAGGGCGTGAAGCCGCCGAGCGCGCAGAGCGAGCCGAGCTTCATCGTCTGGCAGAGGTCTTCGACCAGAGCCATGTTGCTTTCGGGGCTCTTGCCCTCGATGACCTTGTCCAGAACCTCATGGCCGCGCGTCGAGCCGATCCGGCAGGGCGTGCACTTGCCGCAGCTTTCATGCGAGCAGAATTCGAAGGCAAAGCGCGCCTGTTTCAGCATGTCGGCTGAATCGTCGAAGACGACGACGCCGCCATGGCCGATGAGGCCGTCCTTCGCGGCGAAGGATTCATAATCGAAGGGCGTGTCGAACAAAGCGCGCGGGAAGTAAGCTCCGAGCGGGCCACCGACCTGCACGGCCTTCACCGGCCGTCCGGTGAACGGGCCGCCACCGATCTCATCGACAAGTTCGCCGAGCGTGATGCCGAACGCGACTTCGAAAAGCCCGCCATATTTCAGGTTTCCGGCAAGCTGGATCGGCATGGTGCCGCGCGAGCGCCCCATGCCGAAAGCCGCATAGGCCTCCGGCCCTTCCGCCAGAATGAAAGGCACGGCCGCGAGCGACAAGACATTGTTGATGACGGTCGGCTTGCCGAAAAGCCCGACATGCGCGGGCAAGGGCGGCTTGGCGCGCACGAGGCCGCGCTTGCCTTCGAGGCTTTCGAGCAGCGAGGTTTCCTCGCCGCAGACATAGGCCCCGGCGCCGACGCGCACTTCGAGATGGAAGGCTTGCGGAAAGCCCAGGATCGTGTCGCCGAGATAGCCTGCGCGGCTCGCCGCTTCGATCGCGGCTTCGAGTGCGACTTTCGCATGCGGATATTCGGAGCGCAGATAGATATAGCCGCGCGTCGCGCCGACCGCGAGACCCGCGATCGTCATGCCTTCGACCAAGAGGAAGGGATCGCCTTCCATGATCATGCGGTCGGCGAATGTGCCGCTGTCGCCTTCATCCGCGTTGCAGACGATATATTTTTGGCTGCCCTTGGCTTCCGCGACGGTTTTCCATTTGATTCCGGTCGGAAAGCCGGCGCCGCCGCGTCCGCGCAGGCCCGATTTGAAGACCTGATCGACGATCGAGACGGGGCCCGCGGTCAAAGCCTTTTCAAGCCCGACATAGCCGCCATGCGCGCGATAATCGTCGAGCGAACGCGGATCGATGAGGCCGCAGCGCGCGAAAGTGAGCCGCGTCTGCTTGGCGAAAAAGGGGATCTGTTCGACGAGACCTTGATGGAGGGCATGGGCCGCCGCGCCCTCATGGAATTTGGCGTCGAAAAGGCCCGGCACGTCGCGCGCGGCGACGGGGCCATAGCCGACGCGGCCTTGCGGCGTGACGACTTCGACCAGAGGCTCGAGCCAATGCATGCCGCGTGAGCCGTTGCGGACGATCTCGACGTCGATCTTGCGGGCGGCGGCTTCCTTCTCGATCGCCGCCACGAGTTTTTCGGCGCCGACCGCGATAGCTGCCGCATCGCGCGGAACATAAATGCGGATGCTCATTGATCTGTCTCCGCGAGAAGTTCGTCGAGCCTTGCGGAGTCGATCCGCGCCACGATCTCGCCGTCGAGCATGGCGGAGGGCGACAGAGAGCAAAGACCAAGGCAATAGATGGGTTCGAGCGTGACACGGCCGTCGGGCGTCGTCTCGCCGAAGCCGATGCCGAGCGCCGCTTTGGCCCGCGCTGCGAGCTCGTCGCTGCCGCAGGCCTGGCAGGCTTCGGCCTGACAGAGTTTCAGCACATGACGGCCCGGCATCGAGCGTTTGAAATCATGATAGAAGGTCACGACGCCATAGACTTCGGCGCCGGTTTCGTTGAGCGCCGTGGCGATCAGCGGAATGGCTTCGTCCGGCACATAACCGAAAGCATGTTGTAAAGCGTGGAGGATCGGCAGCATGGGGCCTTCGCGCCCCAATTGCCCGGCAATGATGGCCGAGGCCCGCGTTTCGCTCCAAGGTTCGTAAGGATTCATGGGTTTGCCCGTTTTTTTGCTGCGGCAATCTGACCGCTGCCCACGGGCGTATCAATAAAGCTAATCCGTTGAGCAATAGCGAACATCTATCGCTCAGGATATGTGCACTTTGAGTATAAGGGCCAGCTATATATCAAGAAATATAGCTTGTATGCCACTGTTACCTCGGTAGACACCGGCGTACGGGGCGAGCAGAGACCAAAGCCGAAACGCTTCAGGTCTTCGGGGAAAAATTTTTTGCCCGTTGTGATTTTTTCGATCGCAGGGCGATGAGCGCGGCGGAGGCGTCCGGAAATGGCAAAGCTACGCCGGGCATGCCCAATCAGCCATCGAGATTGGGGCCTATTTTCTTGGCGGTTTCGACAAGGGCCGCGGTCAGCGGCGTCATGGGCTCGCGATGCGGCACGACGAGGCCGACGAGGTTGGCCGCTTCGGTTTCGGCGATTGGAATCACTCGGATCGAGTCGGTGACGCCGATGGTTTCGGCGAACTTGGCCGGCATGATGCTCGCCCAATGGCCGGTTTTCACATGGGCGTAAAGAGCAAGCATCGAATCCGATTCGAGCGTCGAAACCGCCTTGAAGCCGGCGTGTCCAAGACGCCGGTCGATGATGCGGCGATTCTGCATGTCGGGCGTCAGCAGGCAGAATTGCAGCGCGCCGATTTCCTCCCATGTTACCCGCTCCTTCTTCGCCAAAGGCTGATCTGGCGCGATGAAGAGGCAATAATGCTCGTGATAAAGCGGCACGGTGTTCACATGGCCGAGCGGCTCATTGTCGAGATAGGTGATGCCGGCATGGATTTCGAGCTGGTCGAGCAGGGTCAAAACCTCGTGCGACCGGCGCGAGAGGATCGTGAATTTGACGTCCGGGTGGCGCGCGCAAAAGGGTGCGGTCAACGCCGCCACCATGCCGAGCGCCGTCGGAATGGAGGCGATCCGCAAATGGCCGGAGAGGCCGCGTTTGAGCGAGCTGATCTCCTGGCGCATCGCCCGCGTGTCGCCGACGATGCGCTTCGCCCATTCGAGCACATGTTCGCCCTCGGGCGTCAGCCCGATAAACCGCGAGCCTCGCTGCACGAGAAGGACGCCCAAGCTCTCCTCGAGCTGCTTTATGGCGGCGGACATGGTCGGCTGGGTGACGCCGCAGGCTTCCGCGGCGCGGCCGAAATGACGCTCGCGCGCCAAGGCCAGAAGAAATTCAAGCTTGTCGATCATAGAATCGATTTTAACGTCATATGCCGAATTGACGAAATCCTGCCTAAAAAAGCAAATGCGCGCGAGGATCGACAGGCAATATGGTTTGGCGGCGAAACTCGGGATAGGCTGTTCTGCCTCGCTTGGCATCCGGTCTATGACAAGATGCCGTCTTGCCGGGTCATCGGAGGATGAGTGAGTAAATCAGGCAGGCAGGACGATACGGTCTCTCCATGACGTCTGTTCGCGAGTCCCGAGATCTTCAGGCCAAAGATCTTCCGTCCGAGGAAATTCAGTCCAAGGATCCGGAAGACCCCGACATGTCCCGGATTCTGGCCGAGGATGAAGGCCTGCCCCAGCCGGCGCGGTCCTGGAGTCAGCGTCACTTCTTTGTCATTTTTATCGCCTGTTCGCTGGTTTTTCACATTGGCTTGATCTCGTTCGTGGTCCTTTTCGATCCGACACGGCAATTGTCGACGCAGGCCGTCGAAATTCCCGTCGAGCTCGTGAGCGAGGATCAGACCGGGCCGAAGGGCGGTTCGGGTCAGCCCGCCTCCGAGGCCAAGGCGCCTGCGCAGCAAGATCAAAAGTCTGGCGGCGGTTCACCCCCGGAAGGCGCCGGGAAGCCCGACCCGGCAAAGCAGGCGGCCTCCAACGACAAGCCGGGCGGGGCTCCCGGTGGGGCTGAGGCCAAGCCGCAAGAGCCAAAGCCGCAAGAGCCCCAGACTGAAAAGCCTCAACCGCAGGCGGAAAAACCTCAGCAGCCACAGGCAGAAAAACCGGCTGAGCCGCCAGTGCAACAGGCCAAGGCGCCTGACGACAAGCCGGCTGAAAATAAGGCAGAGGACAAAAAGCCGGAAGACCGGAAGCCGCAAGAATCAAAGTCAGAAGAGAAAAAGCCGGAAGAGAAAAAGCCGGCGGAGAATAAGCCGCCCGAAAGTAAATCGCCGGAAAGTAAATCGACGGCGGCCGAAACCAAGCCCGAGCCGGCGCAGAAGGACGTTGCTCAAAAGCCGCCGGCGCCTGCGCCTGAGCCGCCGAAACCGGCAGAACCCAAGGCGCAAGCAGCCGCGCCGAAACCCTCGCCTCAGCCGCAGCGGCAGCCCGCGCAGCCGCAGCAAGCGCAAGCTCCGATGCAATCACGCGAGGAGGCGCGCCGGGCCTTGGAGGCCGCGGGTATCCTTCCCGAACAGCCGCCGCAAAGCCAACCGGCGCCGCAACCGGCCGAACAACAGCAGCAGGCCGCGTCCATGCCGAAATTCTATCAGCCCGAGGACAAGCTCTCTCTCGCCATTCCAGCGCCGATGCCGACCGACGAGGCAGACTCGGAGGCGGTGCCTTATAAGCTCGTCGTCTTCGGGATGCTCGAGCGCGTCAAGGAATATCCGCAAAGCGCGCGCGCGCGTCACGCGACGGGACATGTCGTCATCTCCTTCTCGATCGACGACAATGGGCAGCCCCAATCTATCGAGATGCTCCGGTCGAGCGGCGAGGCGGATCTCGATGCCGAAGGCCTTGCAATGGTCGCTCGGGCCGCGCCTTACCCGGTTCCGCCGGCGGGGGCGCAACGCGACTTCGCCATCGACGTCGGATTTGGCGGCTCGTAAACCGGCCTGGCCCGCCTGTCAGATCTCGCGTTCGCGAAGGGCTGGCGCCCCCAGCGGCGGCGGCTGCTTTAAAAGGAAGAAGACCGGCACCAAGCAGCGCGAGACAGTCGCTGCGTGTTTGCCTCACCAGCGGGTCTCGTCCAAATCGTCGCTCGTCTCATCAAGGTAGCGGCGTTTGCGAAAGCCCTTGCGCGGCGGCGCGGCTTTGGCCGGAATTGGCGGGGCACCCGAGATCGGCCTTTCACCAGCGAGGTTTTCGTGAATAAGAGCGGCAGCCATCGCGGTGAAAAGGCCGCCACCGACGCCGAGAAAAAGTATGATCGACTTGCGCGGGCTCGACGGGTTGAGCGGCGGCCGCGCCACGGTGACGATCCGTGCCGGCGGGCTTTCGGCTTCCTGTTCGTTCAGATTGTCTCTGATTTTGGCGAAGCGTTCGTAGGAACCGCGCAGCGCATCGACTTCGCGTTCCAATTGACGCAATGGAACGAGGTTCATGCTCTCCGTGTTCGACTGCGCTTTCAATTGATCGATACGCGCTTCGAGCTGAATTTCATTGGCGTGAGCCGCGGCGTAATCGTCGGCGGCGCCGATTTGGATGCGCTGCAACTCATTGGCGATGAGCTGCTTGACTTTCGCCGCCGAGGCCTCGGCTTCCAACAGGGCGGGATGGCGGCTCCCGAGCGTGTTCGACAATCGTGCGACGTCGCGTTCCGCCATAGCTTGCTCGGAGCGCAGCCTTTCGATCGTCGCCGAGTTCAAAGCTCCAGATTGCGCATCGAGCTGATTGGAGCGCGCCGCGCGGCGGATCTGATCCAATTTGGCTTTGGCCTCGGACTCCCGGCCGCGGGCAAAGCCCAATTCTTTCGTGAGGTCGGATATCTGCTGTTCGTTCGAAGCGAGACCTTCGGTCGTGACGATATGGTTTTCGCTCTTATAGGCTTCGACTTTGTCGCTCGCGGCCTGGATCTGCGTTTGCAGCGTATCCATCCGCTCGCGCACCCATTTCAAATCGCTTGTGGCGGATTCGATGCGGTTTTCGACTTGGTTGTCGATATAGGCATGGGCGATGGCATTGGCGATATTCGCCGCCTTCACGGGATCGACCGAGCTGACCTGGATTTCGACGAGATAGGTCCGCTCCGGGCGCTTGATGGTGATGGCTTCGTCGAGCGCCTTCAAGACAGGTGTGAGATCCTCCTTCGACGGATCCTTGGCGCGGCCGAAAAGCCTGGCCAGCAGTCCCGGCGGCTTCAATCCGAATTCGGAATCATGTTCGAGGTTTTGCGATTTGACCACGCGGAGCAAGACCTCCTGCGAGGTCAGAAGTTTGACCTGGCTGTCGATCGTGCTCGCATCGGTGGAGCTTGTATTTGGCTGAGACGGATCGACGCTCAGCCCGCGCCCTAAGCGCGGATCGATGAGGATCGATGCCGAAGCATAATAATGCGAGGGTGCGATTACGAGATAAAGAAGCGCCAAGCCAATGATAGCGAGGAACGCGATCAGCATCGTCAATTTGCGCCGGCGAAGGGTCCTGAAAAACGCGCGGAGATCGAAATCATTCGACGCGTGATCGTCTTCCCAGGCTTTGGAGGGAAGGTGTTTTTCGGAAAATTCGCTGAGGCCGAAGCTCTGCGCCGCCATTGGTTAATCCGCCCGCAACGTGGCGTGGTGCGATATCGGGTGCATTTTAACTTATCGCACGCGATTGTTTACCAAATTCTTTTACCGGTTGGGACCGGCGACCGGGGCCGCCAGTTGCACCCGACCTGTCCTTGCGCAGGAAGAGCAGGATCATGACGGTTTCCATGCCGAGCGCTGGCGTCTTACCTGCCAGCGAAGCGGAGGTGCTGGCCGTGAGGAAAAAGGTTAGTAGGATCAAGGCTGTACCGCGCCCACTCATTTTGACCATGGCATGACAGAAGCAAGCGAGGCCGATGAAGATGACGGCGCTGATGAGTGCGCCATAGATCAAAGGCATGCCGACCCAGAAGCTTTCGATGCCGAATTCCAGTCCTTCCATCCTTTGCCAAGTTGCGGTCAGAGCCTGATCCGGTCCGAACAGCAGATCGTAGAAGGAGATGGGGCGAAACATTTCAAACATCGTCACGCGCGTCGCCGCGCTGCCTGCGTCGCTGCTGAAACGCTCGATCAGGCGATCGAAAAACCCGGCCTCAGCAAGGTAGGCGCAAAAGCCGGCGAAGACCGGTACGCATAAGACCGCGGCGATCGCAGCATTGCGGCTCACGCGTTCGCGCTGCAGCAAAAAGACGGCAAAGCGACGCACGAGCAGCAGGCTGCCGAAGAGGATCGTCAAAATCAGCGAAACGCGGCTTCCGAACGTCACCATGGAGGCGAGTTCGATAAGCAGCAAAGGCAGCCGCACGATATTGGGAATCCAGCCGGCCCCAGGCGACGCGAGAATGAGAATGAAGGAACCGATGATCAGACCATTTTGCAGCGGATGGCCGAGCAGCGCCGTGGCGCGCCACTCCAACTCGAGCGCCGCGCGCCAGTCGAAGATGAGATCCGTGCGTGACGGATCGCCGGTCACGCCTTCCGGCAGGTTGAACGCCACCAGCCGCCAGTTCAAGAGATATTCGGCAAGCGCAATGAAGGCGTTGGCGCAAAGCACGAGACCGAGCACCAAGGCCAGAAGTCTGGCTGCGCGTTCATCGAGATCCTGCAGAAGAAGCGCGAAGATGATCGGCAAAAGAAACGTGTCGACCATCGGCGTGAACGGCACTTTGAGAAACAGCACGGTATAGACGGTCGCGACGAGATAGGAGCCGGCAAACAGAAAAAGACCCATCCGATTCGTCAGCAAATGCCAAAGCAGTTTGAGCGGCTCGCCGGAAGAGGCCAAACGCAGCGCCAGGGCCAGCATGGCGAGGAGAGTGCCCGGATGCATTTTTTCGAACGGCGATCCGCCGGCCGTCTCGTAATTGATCCCGAACTTGGCCAAAACGAGCGGCGATATGGTGAAGAAAACGACGATCGACAGCATGGTCATGAGATAGGCGCCAAGACGCAGGAGGCGCGCGACGACGGGCTGCCTCAGCGAGGGCAGGCGGCCGCTCGGCGCGATCGCGAGATGGCTGTCCTGGAGAATGTTCACGCCGTCAGGTCTTTCAACACGCCTCGCAACCATCTCGATCCGTCCGCGAAGAGCCGCGCGGCGGCTTCCATCAGGGGGATCGCTTCGATCACTTTATTTTAAGCCGCTTTCAAAAGATTTGATGAAAGCGGGGAAGTTCGTCTCAGTCTAAGGCCCATCCAGAAATTTGCTCAGGATGTAACAGTCAAAGACTGAAGGCGTGATTATGGCTATTTTGGATAGTCAGACACGAATGTTTGACTGTTTCCAATTAATTTGTGGAAATAGAGTCCTTGATCGGTCCAGCTTAGACGGGAAGGCTCCTTCCTCTATTGCTAAGGCATTGAGCCACTTGCCATTATTTATTGTCCTGTTTTGCAGGCTTATTTGAGTGTTCCTATCAAAGATGAGCAGCTTTGCTGGCCTTGCTGCCGGATGCGATCCGATCCGACGCCCTTACGCATGGGTTTTGCGGAGCCGCACGGCGTCGATCCGTTAAACAGACTGCATGGAACTTGGGTCGATCGTGGCGTTCCGCGCTTTTTTGAAAGGGCATTTAGGATTTCGGCGATAGATTGCATCAGCCGACGGGTCTCTTTGGAAAAAGGCATTCCCGCTTCGCAAAAAGGGTGTGATATCGATGCAGGGAGTTGATCGTCTCGCTGATCGGCGCGCACTGCCGATTTATCCAGGTTGAGGCACGCATTCCCGCGTCAATGCCTATCGAGGTCAAGAGAACGTGCTTAAAATTCTTCCGGTGATCATGTGCGGTGGAACGGGAACCAGGGTTTGGCCGGAGTCGCGCGAAAGTCTGCCCAAGCAATTCATTCCGCTCGTCGGCAGCAGCTCCACCTTTCAGATGAGCGTCGAAAATCTCGCCGATCCGGTGTTCGAAACGCCGATCGTGATTTCCAATCGCGATTACCGCTTTCTCGCAGCCGAACAATTGCAGCTCATCGGCCGGTCCGCGCAAATCATTCTCGAGCCCGTACGCCGTGATTCAGGTCCAGCCGTCGCCGTCGCGGCGGAACTCGCGGCGCGGATGTCGCCCGACACGATCGTCGCCGTTTTAGCCGCCGACCATGTGGTGCAGGACCGCGCCGGCTTTGTGGCTTTGTGCAAAGAAGCGGCGGTCGCGGCTGCCGCGGGCTTCATCGTGACGCTCGGGATCAAACCGCGCGAAGCGGCGACGGGCTATGGCTATATCAAGACGGGCAAGCCGATTTTCGCCGACGGCAGCGTATTGAAGGTTGAGGGCTTCGTCGAAAAGCCGGATGCGGCCACGGCAAAACGCTATGTCGACGAGAACTACCTTTGGAACTCCGGCAATTTCTTTTTCCGCGCCGATGTCATGCAAGCCGAACTGCAGCATTACGAGCCGCGGATGATCGAGGCGGCCGCCGAGGCGGTGGACAAGGCGCAAAGAGATCTCGATTTCACGGTTCTCGACTTGGGCGCCTTCGCCCAGGCGACGCAGAAATCGATCGATTATGCCGTCATGGAACATACCGATAAGGCCGCAGTCATCCCGGCCGATATCGGCTGGTCGGATGTCGGCACATGGTCGGCCGTTTGGGAGCTTTCGGAACGCAATGAAATCGGCAATTCGATCCGTGGCCGCGGCGTCGTCATGAACGCGAACAATGTGCATATTCGCTCCGAAGAGCTTCTGACGACCGTCGTCGGCGTCGATAATATTATCGTGGTGACGACGCAGGATGCCGTGCTCGTTCTCGACAAGGACCGCGCCAATGAGGTCAAACAGCTTGTCGACCAGTTGAAATGCGAGAACCGCCGCGAGGTTTTCGAGCATAAGCGCTCCTACCGGCCATGGGGCTATTATCAATCGGTCGATGAAGGCGCGCGCTACCAGGTCAAGCGGATCGTCGTGAAGCCCGGCGAGCGTCTATCCCTGCAAAAGCATTTCCATCGCGCCGAACATTGGATCGTCGTCAAGGGCATCGCCGAGGTGACCCGCAACAACGAGCTGCATCTCGTGCATGAGAATGAATCGATCTATCTGCCGATCGGCTCGACGCATCGCATGGCCAATCCCGGCAAGATCGATCTCGAACTGATCGAGGTTCAGACCGGGTCCTACCTTGGCGAAGACGATATCATCCGCATCGAGGATGTTTATAATCGCGGTTGAATGAGGGTCAGAACCTACCGTCGGCCCGTCATTGCGAGGAGCAAAGCGACGAAGCAATCCAGGGGTGAAGGAGCCGGTTCTGGATTGCTTCGCTTCGCTCGCAATGACGTCGAAATAATTGGGTTCTGACCTCAATAGGCGTTGCTATAGGCCTTTTTCGACGTAACGGTCAGCCAGAGAATCTGGATGTCGAACAGCAAAGACCAATTGTCGATATAGTAGAGATCGTAGGCTATTCTCTGCCGGATTTTTTCGTCCGTGAAGGCGCCGCGAAATCCATTCACCTGCGCCCATCCCGTGATGCCGGGCTTCACATTGTGGCGTCTGGCATAAAGCCCGATGAAGGGCTCGAAAAGCTGGTCATGCGCCAGCGCGTGAGGGCGCGGGCCGACGAGGGACATTTCACCGCGCAGCACGTTCAATAATTGCGGCAGTTCATCGATATTGAAGCGGCGCATGAAACGTCCGAGGCGCGTCACGCGACTATCGTTTTGCGTCGCCTGTTTCACATTGGCGCCGTCTTCGAGCGTGGTCATCGAGCGAAACTTGAAGATGCGAAACGGCTCCTGATTGAAGCCGTAACGGCGCTGCCGGAAAATGACGGGGCCGGGACTATCGCATTTAATGGCGATCGCGACGGCCAAAAAAAACGGCAAGAGAGCGAGACATGCCATGCCGGCCAGCGTCACATCGAGGGCGCGTTTGACGAACACCTCGGCCGGCGACAGCGGGCGGTGGACGAGATTGAGACTGACCATCTGCCCGATCTTGCACACCTGTGCATCCATGAAACGATCGAGCACGCGCTCCGGGCCGAGGTGGATCGAGGCCGGTATGCGCAAAAAGGCATTGATGCATTCATCGATCGTTTCCTTATGCGACCAAGGAACCAGGATGAAAATATCGTCAGGCCGCAAAATGCGCGCATAGGCGCTTGCGAGCGCCAAATCTTCCTTCAAATGCTCCCGGCCGCGCAGGACCGACGCGGCGCTGACATGCATGCCGAGGCGCCAGGGTTCGTAATCTTCCGAGAATTGCGTGACCTCATCTTCGAAGCCGACGAGCAGCACGCGCCTTGTCGCGATACTGCCCGCTTCGGCGCGCCAGCGCACCCATTTGACGAGCAGCGCGCGGGCGAGAATGAGGTGGAACAGGCTGGCGCCGTAAAAGACGGCGGCTTGAAAAAGCGAATGGTCGAGGGCCGTGCGCGTCCAGAAACTGATCGCGAAGACACATAGAAACGCGATGTTCCAAGGCAGGAAGACGCGCTGCGTGCAGTCCTTATAGGCCAGGTAATGCACGATTTTATATTCGCTTCGCATCATGTTCGAGGCGAGGAAGAATATGGTGACGATCAATGTCAGCGGCAGGCCGGAGTGCGCCGCGCCTGCGGCCTCAGACCCCGGGGAACATAAAAGCCGTGTCGCCATCGCGGCGACGCCGATCGCGCCGAGATCGCTCAGGACGGCGAGCAGTGCGAAACCGCCTCGGATCAAACTGGTATTGATCCGGGGATTCAGAGCCCAGCCGAGACGCGGCAGCGGCCCGAAGCCCTGACGAGACGAGAAGCCCATCGTTTGATGGCGGCTGGACAAGCGTTAGGTCTCGATTTGAAACAGAGGTGTTGCAAAAGAAGCGTCTTGCCGGGGCGATCAGCTCCTCTCGGGGAGGTGGAGCAACCCGCGTGCCTATGTAACTTTATTACGGCGGCGATTTTCATAGTAAAGATTTGCTTAATCTCTCCTTGGTAGTTTGCCTGAACGACCGATATGCCGCGCTCTTGCAACGCTGGCGGCGGCACGGGTTAGGGGCGCCTCGGTTCTTCAATCGTGTTTCGAGCGGACGTGCGGGAATGACGGTCACGCGTCGAACCGCGTCTAGCTAAAGAACCATGCGTCCCGGATCACTTCATGAAGTGATCGATTCTAAAGATTCAGAGGGGAATGCGGGCGGAAACCGCTTTCCGCTTTTCCTCATCCCGCTCTTGCCAGGGTAAGCGCATGGCAAATAGCTGCATCGACATGGACTTCGGCCGAATAGACCTTCAGCGTCTGGTTCCCGATAGCGAAGGAATACGGGCGTTTCGCAACCGGCGTCTCGAGCGATCCCGCCGGTCCTGGATTTATATCGCCTCTGCGGGCTTTTTCTGCCTCGGCGTTTTGAGCGTCGCAGCCGCCATGCGAGAGGATAGGTTCGTCGCCAAGGCGATCATCCTCGCACCCGATGCAGCGCAATCCCATCCTGGCGCACCGCCATTTCTTTCAAAAGTGCCGGAGCTGGTTTTGCAGAGGGTCGTTGAGGCGGAAGGCCTCGCCGACGACCCGGAATTTGTCCCGCAGCAATGGAAATGGATCGCGCGCGCTGGACTTGTTTTCGGATGGAACAATTTCACTTCTGGCAACGATGCCAATCTGGGCCATGCCGTATCGTCCTTGGAACGCGCCGTCAGTTTGAAGCCGCTGCCGCAAGAGGGGCTGGAAGTTGCCGTCGCCTCGATCGAGGCCGGCAAGGCCGCGCGTATCGCAGATTCCTTGGCCGAGGCTCTGGTCGAAGACCAAAAAGAGCAGGCGGCTGAAAAAGCAACGCAAAGCCGAAAGGCCGTGGCCGATGCAGTGGCCGATTTTGGGACCCGTCTGCAAACGGCCCAACAGAGGCTGGCGAATGCCCAAAGCCAGCAAGATCAAGACGGCGATATGACCGCATCGATTGGCACCCGCGCGCCGGGCGATGCGGCGGCGGTCGTCGCTGAGGCAAAAGGTGACGTCGATAGAATTGCGCACGCGCTGGCGACAGGGCAAACCGCGGGCCTCAACGACCTCCATTTTCCGACGCCGGACCTCGATCGCTTGGCGGCTCAATATGACGAACTCCGGCAGCAATTCGAAAAACGCAAATTGACCTTGGGTGACAAGCACCCGGAACTCGTCGCGCTCGAAGGCCAGCTTCGCGCTTTGCAAAAGGAGATTCATGGCCAATGGCAGAAGGCTGCCGATAGCGCGAACCGCAACTATCGCTTGGCGCAGGCCCGTCTGCTGGCTTTCGGCCGCGAGACGCGGGCGGCCTCCGACACCGGACCCAATGCCCTTCAGGCACCGATCGAAAAACTGCAGACGGACGTGGATCTGGCGCGCGGCGATTACGAACATACCTTGGAGCTGCAAGCCAAAGCGGAAAGGTCTGCGGAGAGTCAGCCGAATTGGAGCATGATGCGGGCGCAAGTTCCGCAATCCACGACGCATGATCCGCGCGGCTTTGCCTTGGGCGCCGTGCTGATGCTTGGCTCCATGTTCGGCGCCGGACGTACATTGGCGAAGGGCTGGCTCAGCAGGCCGCGTCAGCCGGCGGTCAAGGAGACAGATAAGAAGGCAGATAAGAAGAAAGCGCCGGACGCCGCTCCCGGCGTCTTTCCTATCCCGCGCATCAGGCGCGAGTGGATTTGGGAGAGGCTGAAACTGAAGCCGCCGCTCGATGCCGCCTGCCAGGAAGTCATGGACCGGCCCCGGTCGGATTTCAGCCGCGCGATCGAACATTTGTTCGAGCTTGAAACGAATGCCGTCTCGAGCCGCACGATGAAGGTTCTATGTGTCTCGAAAGAAGACAAATTGGGCGCGACGACCATCGCGGTGAACTTTGCCCATGTGGCGGCGAAGGCTGGCCGGCGCGTCTTGTTGATCGAGGCCAATCGGCGGCGCCCCGTTTTGGCCTCATTGATAAGCCCCAACGTTCGTGTGAATTTAATCGAACTCAATGGAGCGAAGCGCATCATCTGCCAATTGCGCCCGAGGCTTTCGGTTATTCCGCTTTTCGACGAGGAGACCGAAAGCCTTCTGAAGGCGCGCGCGCATCACATCATCAAGGGCATAGGCGGGCATTTCGATGTCGTCATTCTCGATGGCGGCCGGTTTGTTCAAGACGATGACGAGATGATGGATATGGCCGGGGCCGTTAACCGCGTTTTTCTTCTCACGCCCCAGGGGATCGAATGCAAGCCGGGCGGGAAGGCTTTCGGATCAAGGGTCTGAGACATCCGTCTCGGCTTCGTTCAAGCTTTATGGGGCGCCGCGGATGCAATGCCTCTCGACGAGACGCAAGGCTCTAGCTCGAAAAGCCGCGAAAACTCCGGCTATTTTGCATGAGTTTTTTTACGATGCGGCAAGGAAGCGGATTGTTGCCCTTTTGGCGATGTGAGAGAGCTACCCGCATGCTCTCTTATATGTTCCCTTGGCTCTATATAATCTCTCGGCGAAGCGTCTCGATCCTCTTTGGCTTGATCGCCGGTTCATGTCGTCAAGATGGTCCGCCGATCCCATGCTGATCCGTCAAACCCTCCTTTATTTGCCGGCGCAATTGATAGGGCCCGCGCTGCAACTCTTCGCGGCGGTTATATGGACGCATTGGCTGACGCCGGATGCCTATGGCGCCTTGCTGTTCCTGATCGCAGGCCAGGAACTCATCTCCGTGATCTGCCTTTCCTGGTGGTCGTATTATACGTTGCGCTATCTCGGCGCCGTCGGCGATGCCGAAGGGCAACGCCGCTATCTCGCCTCGGAAGGCTCGGTTCTCGCCATGACCTCGATCGTTCAAACGATCCTGGCTGTGCTGGTCCTCGCGACTCTATCCATCAAAGTGACGCCGGAACTGATCGCGGCGACTGTTCTCTACACGTTGACGCGTTCCGCGATCGCTCATCTGAGCGAACGGGCCCGGGCCAGCAGCCGCATCGAGCTTTACACTTTTGCGCAAACAGCGGGGCCGGCGCTCGGCTTCGTATTGGCCTTCTCGGCCATTGTCTTCATCGCACCCACAGCGGAAAACGCGCTGTTCGGTTTTGCCATCGCACAGGCGATTTCGCTGCTCTTTCTCGGACGAGCGATGCATCTCTCGTTCGGCAGCAGAACGCTCGACCGCGAAACCCTGGAACGGGCGCTGCGTTTCGGTATCCCGCTTGTGATCGCAGGCGTGGTCGGCTGGATCAGCGTGAACGGCATTCGCGTGATCATCAATGAGACGAGAGGCGCGGAAGCCATGGGTCTTGTTTCCGTCGGCTGGAGCCTCGGGCAGCGATTGGCGGTGACCATGGCGATGCTTGTGACGGCCGCGGCGTTCCCGCTCGCAGTCAAGCATCTGCATGACGGATCGCGCGAAGAATCGCTGCGGCAATTGGCGAATTCCGGCGCACTTCTGTTCGCGCTTTTGCTGCCGACCTCGGTCGGCCTCGTGCTGGTCACGCCGCATCTGATCGCGCTGACGATCGCGAAGCCCTTCCAGGCCGTCACTGTGGCGGTCTTGCCCATAGCGGTCATCGCCGGGTCGCTTCGCAATATGCGCCTGCATTTCAGCGATCAGGCTTTTCTCCTGTTCGAGCGCACCGATCTTGCCACCTGGGTCAATGGATTCGAAGCCGTTGCCGTGATCCTATTCTGTCTAATCGGGCTGGCTGTCGATGGCATTGTCGGCGCGGCGGCGGGATGCCTCGCCGGTTCGTTTCTGGGTGCGATCGCCGGCATGAGCCTTTCGCGTCTTCGCTTCGGTCTCATCATTCCCTGGGGCCACGTCGCCCGTATCACGATTGCGACGGCCGTCATGGCGCTCGTTGTTGTGCTGACGCCGGATCGTGACAACGCGTCCATCCTTCCCCTCGTCCTAAAGGTGGGGGATGGGATCATTGCCTATGCGGTCACTCTGTTCGTACTTTATCCGTCGTTCAGACGCTCATTGCGGCATCTGAGCGTTTTTGGGGGCGCCGTGACCTGATGCGCAGTCACGCCTATCGGACGTGCCTTTTCCATCCGATGGATCCGCGCGGCACGAAGCTCGGCGGGATCGAAACCCATGTCCGTTTGATCCTGTCGGCACACCCGGGCGATTTCTCGATCCTCTTCGTCGGTGTCGATGAACGCGGCGATTGCCGGCTTGGCGAAGTGACGGAACTGACGATCGGCACCAGAAAAATCGCCTTCCTGCCGGTGATCAATATGTCCGAAGACAAGATCAATCTTGCCAGCAAAACGATCCTCGGTTCGCTCACGCTGCGCTATGCGCTCGGCGTCTTGCGTTATCTGCCGCGCATCAAAAGCTTGCTCAAGGGGAGCTCGGCGTCGGCGGACCTGCAACGCTATGAATTTGCCGTGTTGGCGAAACTGCTCGGCCTGCCTTTCGTTTTGATGATCCATAATGAGGGGTCGAAAAACGATGCAATGGACAGTCTTCTCAAACGCTATTGGTTCATCCATCTGTTGAATGAGCGCATAGCGGTGAGATTGGCCGGTCATATCTTTGGCGTGAATCCGAATATCGTCGAGCGTATCAAGCGGCTCTATCCGTCGGCGGCGCGGAAAATCGAGATGATGACCGTTTCAATCGATACGCAGCGTTTCGCGGCGCGCCCTTTCGATTGCAGCGACGGCATTTTCAAGATCGTCTTTGCCGGCCGCCTCGATGCCTTCAAGGACCCGCCCTTGATGTTTACGGTCCTGCGCGATCTTCACGCGCGCCTCGATGGGCGGCTCGCCTTTCATTATGTCGGCCCGACCGATCCGCACCGCTATGCGGAGTTCGCGGCGATCGAACCCTTCAGCGTGCTGCATGGCTCGCGCACATCCGCGGAAGTGGCTTCGATCATGGCGCAATGCCATGCCGGCATTCTCACATCCCATTTCGAAGGCATGCCCTGTTATCTTCTGGAATGTCTATCGACCGGGCGTCCCGTGGCTGCGATCCGCCTGCCGCAATATGAGCCCTTGATCATCGAAGGGATCAGCGGAAGCCTTGTCGCCCGCACCGATCCGGCCGATGCCTGCAAGAGCGCATTGGTCGATGCTTTCGCCGCGCTCTGGGACAAGATCCGCGCCGGAACGTTGGATCCAAGCCGCATCCATGCCTGCGTCGAGCCTTATTCGGTCGAAAATCAAATGACGCGGCTTTTTGCCTGCCATCGCGCCTTGCAGCACGAGCGGATCAGGGTCGCGCCAGCACCTCTTCGATGAGCGTTTCATAAGAGGTCAGCGCCTTGTCGAGCGAAAAGCTTTTGGCCCGCTCGATCCGGGGGCCGGGCTCGCCCGGATCGTCGAGGGCGGCCTCGAGGGCGACCGCCAGGGCCTTTTCGTCGCCCGCCGGCACGAGCCAGCCGTAGCGGCCGCGATCCAGAATCTCGCGCGGCCCATCACAATTGGTTGAAACCACGCTGAGGCCATTGGCCAGAGCTTCGGCCACGACGAGGCCGAAGGCTTCGCTATCGGACGACAGCACGAAGCAGCGGGCGCGCGCGTAGATCGCCCAAGGTTCGGCAATATAGCCGAGCAATTTGACGCGATCGGCGACATGCTGGCGGGCGATTTCAGCCTCGATGGCCGGCCGTTCCGGGCCGTCGCCGAGGATCAAAAGCTCGGCATCGCTCCGGTTCATGCGCGCGAAGGCGCGGATGAGAAGCGGCAGGTTCTTGTAGGACACCATACGTCCGCTCGCCAGAAGGACAGGCGGTCGCGATAAAAGTTCACGCGCGCTTGAGGGCGGCGCCAACGGACCCGTAAGCACCGGATTGTAAATCGTGACCGTGCGGCTCGGCACCGAGGCGAAATGGAAAATGAGATAGTTCTTCAATCCGGCCGAGACACAGACCGTGCGTGCCGCGAGCCATGTCAGAAGCGGCGTCAGAGCATAGGACACGCGGCTTAAAAACTGCGGTTCGCTGACCCAATAGCCGTGATAAGAGAGGATGCTGCGTTTGAGGCGTCCGGTGAGAAGCGCGGCCAGCACATGTTTCAGGTTGGAAATACTGAGGGCGGAAAGCGAGACATCCGGCTTTTCCTGACGCAGAAGCCTGGCCAAGCCCGTCACGGCCTTTGCATGATTGCGGCCTAGCACAACAAGCCGGACCTCCGGCGACAGATAGGGCCTATTCTCTTCCGCCTCGAAATCGACGGCGAACAACACGTCGTGACCGCGTGCGGCCATACCGCTCGCCAAAGAGGCAAAAACCCGCTCGGCGCCACCGCCCGCCAAGGCATGCGTATAGAACAGGAGTTTTCTTGGCGTCATGGATGACCCCTCTTGACGCTTCCGCCTGTCCGAAGCATCGTCGGCTCGAGCCATCAGCAGGATGTTTATGAATGCAAGTTTTATGTGACCGAGTGAAGCGGTTTTCGATATTGAGCTTCGCCGCTCTCCTCACAGTGAACGTGATCGGCCTCGCGGCCGTTCAGGCGCGCCCGCTGACTCCCGCGGAGGCGCGCCGTTATCCCTATGCTGCGAACCTGCCGGATTGCGGCGATCCCAACGTCGTTTCGCGCATTCAATCGACATTCAGTCAGGCCGAAGACGAATATTGGCATTCCGGACTAGCGATCCTCGGCTTCGACCAGGTCGATGAAATCGGCTACCGCAGCAACGGCGTGGATTATATCCCAAGGCGCTATTGCGTGGCACAGGCCGTCATGAACGATCAGAAATTGCGCACCGTGTCTTACTCGATCGGACAAGATCTCGGCATTATCGGCTGGTTCGGCTTCGGTGTCGAATGGTGCGTCGCCGGTCTCGATCGCGAGAAAGCCTATGCGCCGAATTGCAAGATGGCGCGGCCCTGACCGATCGGAGTTTGGAATGCGCCTTGCCGGTTGCCGACGAGTCTTAGCCGCCACGGCAGGCGCTGTTCTTGCCTTTGGAGTCTCGGTTTGCATCAATGATGCGGCGCTGAGCGCCGAGGATGAGGATTGCATCCTCGATCATTGCGCCGATCAGAAGGAACCGGGCCCCAAACCCGTTCCGCAACCAAAGCCCAACGAGCAAAAGCCCGTTGCGGCCAAGCCGGATCCGGTGAATGACATCGAGCCGCAGCAGACGGCGGCCGAGCCGGATTCGGCGCAGCCGCGCGGCCCGAGCCGGCCCGGCAGTTTCGACTTCTATGTGCTGTCGCTCTCCTGGTCGCCCGGGTTTTGCGCGACCAGTAGCGGGCGCAGCTATACGCAGTGCGAGAGCGGCGCCAATCTCGGTTTCGTCGTCCATGGCCTTTGGCCGCAATATGAGCATGGATTTCCGTCGGATTGCCGCACGTCGGCGCAATTTCCATCGCGGGCCGCGGTTGAATCCACGCACGGCCTTTATCCGGACGATGGGCTGGCCCGCTATGAATGGCGCAGGCACGGGACCTGTTCGGGCAAAAGTCCGACCGATTATTTCGCCGATGTGCGGCGCGCCCGCGAGGCGATCACGATCCCGCCGGCGTTCCAAACCGCCAGCCAACAGCAATCCTGGGTGCCGGTCGATATCGAGCGGGCCTTCATCGCCGCCAATCCGCGCCTGAGGCCCGGCATGCTGGCGGTCGCCTGCCGGCGCGGCACGCTGGAGGAAGTGCGGATCTGCTTCTCCAAGGATCTGCGCGAGTTTCAAGCCTGTCCGGAAGTCGTGAGCCATGATTGCCACGGATCGAATATCGCCGTACCGCCGATGAGGTAGAGCGCCGGCCGGGCCGTTGCTCGAAGATGGGACCGGCTATCGCGCTCTTGACGTGGTCACAATGAATTATCGGCACGATTTTCACGCCGGCAATTTCGCCGACGTTTTCAAACACATCATCTTGACCCGCATTCTGCTTCATCTCCTGAGGAAGGAGACAGCGTTTCGGTATATCGATACCCATGCCGGCAGCGGCTTTTACGATCTCTTCGGAGTGGAAGCCGGGAAAACCGCGGAGTGGCGCGCCGGGCTTGGCAAGGTGATAGCTGCCGAAGCGTCAGCTTCCGCGCGCGAACTGATTGATCCCTATCTGCGATTGGCGGCGCCCGCGGTTGAAGAGGCCGCGGATCCGCGGCACTTTTATCCGGGCTCGCCGGCGATTGCCGCGGCGCTTTTGCGCCGGCAAGACCGGATGATCTGCTGCGAATTGCATCCGAAAGCCGCGCAAGAGCTGCAAAGCTACCTTGGCCGCGACCGGCGTGCTAAAATCATCGAGATCGACGGATTTACCGGCCTGAATGCTTTTGTCCCGCCAGTCGAACGCCGTGGCGTGGCTTTGATCGACCCGGCCTTCGAGGCGAGAGACGATCTTGATCGCAGCCTTGATGTGCTTGAATCCGCCTGGCGGAAATGGGGTACCGGTATTTTTCTTCTCTGGTATCCGATCAAGGATCGAAGAGAGGTCGAATCGTCGCTTAAACGGCTCAGCGACGGTAAGATCAAACGTATTTTGCGGCTTGAGTTGCAGATCTCCGAGCCGACGCCGGTCGGGCCATTGGCCGCGAACGGGCTCCTGATCGTCAATCCGCCATTTCCGCTCGCAGGCGAGGCCGAAATCATCCTGCCGTTTCTCAGCCAGGCGATGGGTGAAGATGCCGGGGCGGGCCATCGCATCGAATGGCTGGCGGGCGAATGACAAAGCCCGGAAAAGACCGGTCTTCAATCTGTGCCATTGGAGCTTGTCAAAGCTTGTCTCTGCCCCAGTTTGTCCAAAGCGCTTAGTTAATCATGAATGCTCTTTGATGAACTCAGCGTCGCGGGTTTGTTCGTCTCCGGTAAACGTCACCGGAGCCATCAGACTTCGCCGAAAGGGAATTTGCAGGGACGACTTGGATGCCGCAACAGGGTGTAGTGAAGTTTTTCAACGCCGACAAAGGCTATGGGTTTATCAAGCCGGATGACGGTGGAAGGGACATTTTCGTCCATATCACGGCCGTTGAACAGGCCGGATTGCGCTCCTTGAACGAAGGCCAGCGCATCACTTTCGAGATCGAGCCCGATAAAAAGGGGAAAGGCCCGAAGGCCGTCGATCTCAAAGCCGACTGAGGGACGCTGCGGCCGGAGCATCGGCCCCGAAGCTGGCACTTCGCGGCTTTTGGATCATCCGATGCGCAAATGAGCGGCCGCTCGTTAGACTCCTCAGGGAATTGAATCTTCGTTATCATGGCGATGTCTTTGCCCCGCTCTCCCGGACAATTCGTCGCTCATGATGATTCTGCGTTCTTCCCTGCCGTCGCCTTTCGGACGGAAAGTCAAAATTGCCGCTTCCCTCCTTGGATTGAGAGATCAGATCGAGGTCGTTCTCGCCGACACGAATGATCCGGCGGATTCGATTCGCACACAAAATCCGCTCGGCAAAATTCCGGCGCTGATTCTGGAGGACGGCCGGATCTTCTTCGACAGCCGGGTCATCCTCGAATATCTCGACTATCGCGCCGGCGGCAATCGCCTCATTCCGGCCGAGCCCGACGCGCGGTTCGTGGTTTTGACGCAGGCGGCGCAGGCCGACGGCCTGACCGATGCGGCGCTCCTGCTCGTCTACGAAAACCGCTTTCGCGAGCCGCAGAAACAAGAACCGGCCTGGATTACCCTTCAGGCCGAGAAGGTCGCCCGGACGCTTGCCTGTTTCGAGGCGGCGCCGCCGAAGGGTAGTCGCGACATCAGCCATATCGGCCTTGCCTGCGCGCTCGGCTATCTCGATCTCAGATTTGACGGCAAATGGCGCGCCGAGCACCCGAACCTTGTCGGCTGGCTCAATGCTTTTTCGGCCGAGGTTCCGGCCTTTGAGGCGACGCGCTTCGTGCAGCCTTGATGGAGCGGCGATCGCCGCTCCATGTCTTCCTATCTAAGGTCTGGCCTCAATTATTCGATTGTCATTGCGAGCGTAGCGAAGCAATCCAGGGCCACATCCAGCGTTTGCCCATGGATTGCTTCGTCGCTCTGCTCCTCGCAATGACGCCGAGGCACTAATTTGATTAGGTCCTGATCCTAGAAATGATAGTTGATGCCCGCCCGTACGGTCGAGTAATTGACGCCGGTATTGATCGCGTTCCAGGTGCCGCCGAAATAAGTATTCGGCCCGAGCGCCGTGAAGAGATATTCGGCTTTGACCGAAACGCGCGGCGTAATCGAATATTCAATACCGGCACCCACCGCATAGCCGTTCATGTAATGCGATTGATTGATGATAAGACCGGGCGTCGTCAGGAAGTTCGAGAGATTGCCGCTGACCGAGGCGCCGGCCCAGCCGCCGGTCGCATAGACCAAAGCGCGGTCGAAGGAATAGCCAAGACGCGCCCGGACCGTATTCGTCTCGTTGATGGTGCCCTGGGCGCTGACGGCGGGGAAGGGCGAGGCGCTCCCGTTGATATCGGCCCAATCGAGGTCGGCTTCGACGCCGACGACAAGCGGCCCACCTTGGAAATTATAGCCGACCGTTCCGCCGACCATTCCGCCGCCGGAGCTGCCGAAGAAGGAGCTGCCGCCATTGGTGAAGCCGCCGAAGGAAAGGCCGCCATTGATACCGGCATAGAGGCCGGTCCAGGTGAAGATGGGCGCCGGGTAAAAGGGCGCTTGGTCCCGCATCGGCAGATCGGCCGCAAGGGCGGAACCGGTGAAGAGCGACATTGCGATGCCGGTGATCGGCGCGATCCGTTTCATGTTAAATCTCCTTCCGGGCGGGCCATGCGCCAGCTTCGATCCGCGCGTTTTTGGGGGCCTGTCAGCCGGGCTTTGCGGCCAGGTGAAGACCGCGTGGGAAGTGCCTTCCGGAGAAAAGGTTTACCGTGATGCGGTTATCTAAAAGTGAAATAACAATATTACCAAAGTTTTTATTATAGAGATGCGTGGTTCTTTAACCAAAAAACTTAACTATAATAGATATATATTTTAGGCTTCTGTCTAATAGCCAAAATATAGCTCCTTGATACATACGATCTCAGGCGAGTTCCTTTTAAGACTAGCGAGTTTAGCGTGGTTAATCGAATGGGCTCTTCTGCCCGGCGACGTGAGTGATCTTGACCTCAGCCTCGCCAAGCCCGACGAAGATCGTAAAAACATGGAGGGGGCTCAGGTGATACGATTGACGCCATCGCGCTTGGCTTTGGTGACGGGCGCCGCGCGGCGGATCGGTCTGCGGATCGCCGAACGCCTCGCCCAGCAGGACTATGACGTCATTTTACATTGCAGCCCGGCGACGCTGCCCGAGACCACCGCCGCCGCCATGCGCATCGCCCAGATGGGCGTGGTGGCAGGCGTGATCGCGGGCGATCTTGCCGATCCGGTGCGGGCAGGCGAGATCATCGCCGAGGCCAATGCGATCGCCGGGCCGCTCTCGCTTCTCGTCAACAATGCCTCGATCTTCGAACCGGACACGGCCGACCATTTCGATCCTGCGCTTTGGGAGCGGCATTTCGCGGTCAATCTGCGGGCACCATCCATTCTCGCGCGCGATTTCGCGGCGCAATTGCCGCCGGACGAGCATGGCGCCATCGTCAATATGATCGACCAGCGCGTGCTGCGCCCGACGCCGCAGTTCTTCTCTTATGCTTTGAGTAAGGCCGGGCTTTGGATGGCGACGCGGACCATGGCGCAGGCCTTCGCGCCGCGCCGGATCAGAGTCAATGCGATCGGGCCGGGGCCGGTCCTGCCGAACGGTCCCCAGGGCGAGGCCGGGTTTGAGAAAGAAGTTCAGGGCCTGCCGCTGAAACAGGCGGTCAGCATGGACGACATAGCCGATGCCGTGCTCTATCTGGCGGAGGCCCACAATGTCACCGGCCAGATGATCGCGGTCGACGCCGGCCAGCACCTCGCCTGGGAAACCCCCGATATCGTTGCCTGAGCCCTTCTTGTGCGCGTTAACACATTCTTCCTCTGGGACGCATGCGATTTTTAACCATCGCTGGTGCCGGGAATGAACCAAACCGCGTTTGGCGCGTTATCCCGGCGGCTAAATCTAACCGCCGAAGGCGGCTTCTGGGGGACTTCATCATGAAAAACATCGTTTTCGCGGCTGTCGCTGCTCTTTCGATCGCCGATGTCTCGGGGGCTCAAGCCACCATGCGCCCCGTGCCGCTGCCGCCCGTGCGGCCGGCCGTCATGGACGCCGATTTGCAACAGGCAGGCACGCTCTCGTGCATGGTTCAGCAGGGCTTCGGCATGTTCGTCGGCTCGAGCCGCACCGCAACCTGCATCTTTGATCATCCCGGCGCCAATTCCTACAGCCAGACCTATGAGGCGACCCTGTCGCGCGTCGGTCTCGATGTCGGCGTCATGCCGAAGCAGGCGATGCGCTGGGCAGTCTATACGCCGGGCGGCGTCGCGGAGCCGGGCATGCTGGCTGGCGCCCATGCGGGCCCTTCGGCTGAAACGGCCATCGGGGTCGGCGACGGCGGCAAGGTGATGTTCCGCGATAACGGCAGCAAGGTCGTTTTCCAGCAGATGACCGCGCCCATGGCGGTTGGCGTGTCCTTCGGTCTCGGTGCCGCCAATCTCGAACTCACGACGGCGAGCGCCCCGGTGTTCAACCAGTAAGTTTCGCCGATCCGATCTTTAAGTGCCGATCCTCGGAATGTCCGGTCTCGCAAGAGGCCGGACATTTTGTGTTTGGTGGTTTTCGACATCAGATGGCCGCTTTGCGCCCACTATGGGCCGCTTGACAGCGCGTTCAGCGTTCCTGAAAGCAGACAAGACCATCCTGCCCAAATCTCCGGCTACGTTTTCAGTCGGCACTCTCTTGAGAAGTTCTTCTGTTCATGCAGCCAATCCTCTCCATAAGCCATCTTTCAAAAATCTATGCGTCCGGCCGCGTTGCTCTTAAGGAAATGTCGCTGGACATCCGGCGCGGCGAAATCTTCGCCCTGCTCGGTCCGAATGGTGCCGGTAAAACGACCCTCATCAGTGTCCTCTGCGGGATTGTCACACCTAGTTCCGGCAGTGCGAAGGTCGATGGGCATGACATCATAAAGGAGTATCGCCAAGCGCGATCGAAGATCGGCCTCGTGCCGCAGGAACTCACGACGGACGCCTTCGAGACAGTCTGGGCAACAGTCACTTTCAGCCGGGGACTTTTCGGCAAGAGCCCCAACTCGACGCTCATCGAGAAAATACTAAAAGAGCTGTCTCTTTGGGACAGGAAAGACAGCAAGATCATGACGCTTTCAGGTGGCATGAAGCGGCGGGTCATGATTGCCAAAGCTTTATCTCACGAACCGCAGATCTTGTTTTTGGACGAACCGACCGCCGGCGTCGACGTCGAATTGCGGCGTGACATGTGGCGTTTGGTCAGCTCGTTGCGCGATCAAGGTGTCACGATCATTCTCACGACGCATTACCTCGAAGAAGCGGAAGAGATGGCCGATCGCATTGGCGTGATCAACAAGGGCGAATTGATTTTGGTCGAAGACAAAAACGAACTGATGCGCAAGCTCGGCAAGAAGCAGTTGACCCTGTTTCTAGAGACACCATTGACGCATGTGCCGGACGAATTGGCAAAATACGCGCTGACCATTTCCGCGGACGGGTTGGAACTTGTTTATACCTATGACACAGCGCGCGCTGGTGTCAGGGAGCTTCTAGGCGATCTCGTAATGGCAAATATTTCCATCCGAGATTTGCAAACGAAACAAAGCACGTTGGAAGACATCTTCATAAGCCTGGTCAGGGACACTCCATGAATATCCGCGCGATCCAAGCCATATACATGTTCGAGATGGCGCGGACTGGCCGTACGTTGCTGCAAAGCGTCGTATCGCCCGTTCTATCCACATCGCTCTATTTCATCGTATTCGGCGCCGCCATCGGCTCGCATATGACGCAAATTGGCGGCGTAAGTTATGGCGCTTTCATCGTGCCTGGCTTGATCATGCTGGCGCTATTAACACAAAGCATATCGAATGCGTCGTTCGGTATTTTCTTTCCGCGCTTTGTTGGCACGATTTACGAGCTGCTTTCGGCACCCGTCTCGCCACTCGAGCTTGTCACCGGTTATGTCGGCGCAGCCGCAACCAAATCCGTCATCATCGGGGTCATCACACTGGGAACAGCCAGGCTCTTTGTGGATTTTCGGATCGATCATCCAGTTTGGATGATTTTCTTCCTCTTACTTACATCCGTGACCTTCAGCCTATTCGGCTTCGTCATCGGCATTTTGGCCGATAATTTCGAGAAACTGCAATTGATTCCGCTCCTCGTTGTCACACCCTTGACCTTCCTTGGTGGCAGCTTTTACTCCATCGACATGCTGCCGCCGTTTTGGCGTGCTGTGACTTTGGTCAATCCGGTGGTTTATCTCGTCAGCGGCTTTCGCTGGAGCTTCTTTGGGGCATCCGACCTGAACATTGCGATCAGCCTTGGCGTAACCTTGTTCTTTTTGGGTGCCTGCCTCGTAGTCGTGAGTTGGGTTTTCAAAACCGGATACCGATTGAAGGCTTAATTTCGGTCATTGGCTTTTTGTGATCGGCGCAAAGACAAGCCAGCGAGTTATGCGGATCATCAGATGACGTTTACCCCTCCTTCGGTTCCATCTCATCTGGAGAATGCGGCCAAGTTGCTCAAGACGAATGGCTTTGCTTATGTCCATGCTCCAATCATGCGAGCGGCGTTGCAAGCAGAGGGGCTCGCCGACTGGGATCGCTTCGCTGCCAGCTGGGACGATCTTGGCGTCGACCGCTATATGGCTGATGGAGGCCGGTATCGCCGTCGGCGGTTTGCAACATTCACCGTGCGAGGAGGCGAAGTTCTCAGGAAGCTTCATCAGCCCCATTATCAAAGTCGCGACTACAATCCGCTAAATGGCGGCATCGCGCGGTGGTTTGATCCGGTCATCGAGGACATACAGAGACATCCGGTAACGCTTGCCACGATCCACGTCTGCGACCAGCTTTTCACTGCGTTGACACCAAAGGACAGACGACCGAATGGCTGGCACGTCGAGATGCATCAGTTTCGTATCGAGGCAAATTCGGACATTAAAGGAGAACCCACGCCAGAAGGTATGCATCAAGATGGTGTGGATTGGGTCTTGGCATTGCTTGTGAGACGCGAAAACGTGGCCAGCGGCGAAACCAGGATTGCCGATCTTCAGCGAAATTCCATCGGAGGTTTTGTCCTTACCGAACCGTTCGATTCAGCTCTGGTGGATGACGCCCGCGTCTATCATGGGGTGACTTCGATTCATCCACTTGATCCAACCCGACCCGCCTGGCGCGATGTATTGGTTATGACGTTTCGACGCGAATAATCCTCCGGGCAAACCAAACAGAGTGATGAATGTAGGGTCCGCTTCTCGCATGGCCTGCTTGCTTGAAAGCCGTCAGTCCGCTCGCGGCCCAAAGGCAACGCATCTCTCTCGACCAACGGATAGGCAATGGACACTCGCACGCGACCCTATCGTTTGAGCCGCCGCTCTCTTCTCAAGGCTGGCGCGACATCAGGCCTTGCGCTGTCCGGCAGCATCGCCATGCCGCGCATCAGCCGCGCCGCCGACCGTCCGCAGCTTTCGCATGGGCTGCAATCCGGCGATGTGTCCGGCAATTCCGCCATCGTCTGGAGCCGGGCCGACAGACCGTCGCGCGCGATCATTGAGGTCGCGACGACCGATACGTTCAAGACTGTGCTTCACAGCACTTTCGCCGACGCGCTGCCCGAAAGCGACTTCATCACCAAAGTCGCCTTGAACGATCTTCCGGCAGGCCAGGATATTTTCTATCGCGTGACGCTCACAGATCTCTTCGAACCGGCGATCACGGGCGAAGCGCGCGTCGGCCATTTCAAGACGGCGCCCGCCGACCTGCGAAGCGTGTCCTTTTGCTGGTCGGGCGATACGGTCGGCCAAGGCTGGGGGATCGACGAGACGCGCGGCGGCATGACGATCTATGCGACCATGCTGAAGAACCGGCCGGATTTCTTTCTGCATTCGGGTGACACGATCTATGCCGACGGGCCGCTTCAGGCCGAGGTGCCGTTGCCCGACGGTACGCTCTGGAAAAACATCGTCACCGAGGAGAAGTCGAAACCGGCCGAAACGCTCGCCGAATTTCGTGGCGCCTATAAATATAATCTCTTGGACAAGAACCTTCTCGCCATGAATGCCCAGATCCCCATCCTGGCGCAATGGGACGATCACGAGGTCTTCAACAATTGGTGGCCGGGCGAGCCGATGACGCGCGCCGAACTCGTGCGCAAGAAATACACGGAAAAGAACGGGTTGATTCTGGCCGCTCGCGCATCCCGCGCGTTCCACGACTATATGCCGATGCGCTTCGAGCCGTCGGAGCCCGGCCGCGTCTATCGCAAAATCTCCTATGGGCCTTTGCTCGACGTCTTCATGCTGGACGAGCGGACCTATCGCGGGCCGAATGGCGAAAATAGGCAGACCACTTATGGACCCGACTCTTATTTCATTGGTCCGGTTCAGCTCGCCTGGCTGAAGCGCGAATTGCAGGCCTCGAAAGCCACCTGGAAAGTCATCGCCGCCGACATGCCGTTGAGCCTTGTCGTCGTCTATGACATGGATCGCAACTTCGGCTCGGAAGCCGTGGCGCAAAGCGACAATGGGCCGCCGCTTGGACGCGAACTCGAAATCGCCGATCTTCTCGCCTTCATGAAGCGCGCAGATATCAAAAACTGTATCTGGGTCACCGCCGATGTGCACTATACGGCGGCGCATTATTATGATCCAAACTTGGCCCAGTTCCAGGACTTCAATCCGTTCTGGGAATTCGTGTCCGGGCCTTTGAACGCCGGCACGTTTGGTCCCAACAGGCTTGATGCTACCTTCGGCCCGCAGGTGAAATTCATGAAAGCGCCGCCACCCGGCCAATTCAATCTCTCACCTGCGGCGGGCTACCAATTCTTCGGCCATGTCGGCATAGATGGCGCGACGCGGCAGATGGTGGTCACGCTCAAGGACGTGGCCGACCATGATCTCTGGAGCGTAGCGCTGGATCCCATCCTGACGTGAGCGCTTCGGAAGTCTTCCTGATCGCAATGCTGATCATCCTCACCGTCCCCTATCTTGCATGGCGGCTCGGCGGGACGGACTATTATGCGCCGCTGGTTGTGGTGCAGATCATCACCGGCATATTGCTCGGGCCGGGCATTCTGGGTGCAATATTCCCCGCCTATTATGGTTTCGTCTTCAATCCGCAGGTGATCGCCGCGCTCAACGGTATCGCCTGGTGGGCGGTGATGCTCTTCGTCTGGGTCGCCGGGATCGAACTCGATCTGAAACAGGCCTGGATAAAGCGGCGGGAGACCGGGATCACCGCGGGTCTGGCGCTCATAACTCCTCTGCTTTTTGGCTGCGCAGCGGCGGCCGGCATGCTGGGCCTCAGTCAAGGCTGGGTCGGGACGCAGGGCGCCACATGGCAAGTGGTGCTGGGCATAGGCATGGCTTGCGCGGTGACGGCCCTGCCGATCCTCGTCTTATTCATGGAGAAGCTGGAGATCCTGCGCCAGCCGCTCGGCCAGCGCATCCTGCGCTATGCGAGCCTCGACGATGTCGCCATCTGGGGCATCCTGGCCTTGATCCTTCTCGATTGGAGCCGGGTCGAGCGCCAGCTCGCCTTTCTGGTGGTTTTTGGCGTCGCCGCTTTCGGCATGCGCAAGCTGATGCGACGGGTGCCGGCCAAGGACCGCTTCTATCTCGGCCTGATCTGGCTCGCCGCCATTGGTTTCGCCGCCGATTGGTCCGGGCTGCATTTCATGGTTGGCGCCTTTCTGTCCGGCGCGGTGCTCGAAGCCGAATTGTTCGACCAGAACCAGATGGATCAGTTCCGCAACCACGTCCTGCTCACCGTCATGCCGGTGTTTTTCCTGAGCACGGGTCTGCGCACGAATTGGCAGGTTGGCGGCTTGGCGGTGTTTGGCGCCGCGGCGGCCTTGCTGTTGGCCTCCGTCGGCGGAAAGCTTGCCGGCGTTCAGATCGCCGGCAAGATCCTCAAGTGGAAGACGGGAGAGGCTTCGATCATCGGCTGGCTGCTGCAAACCAAGGCGCTGATCATGATCATCTTCGTCAATATCCTTTTGGACAAAGGCATCATCACCAGCGAAACCTTCACGGCCACTTTGCTGATGGCCGTGGCCAGCACCATGCTGTCGATTCCGATGGTGACGCCGCTGCTGCGGCGTTATGAGGCCATCGTCTTCAAGCAGTCTTGAGCGCTATGCGCCGGCATGCGCCACTTCGACAAGATTGTCCGAAAAGGACCCGGCATTCCCCATTTCCGAGGACACATCGGAGCTGATCGAATTGACGGCCGTGTCCGACCGGTTCGCGTTCAGCCAATAGCCGACATTTGCCATGATAAGGCCCGGCATCACATCCTCGGTCAGTTCGGCGGGCGCTTCAAAAGAGCCGCGGTCGTTGAAGACGCGCACCAGATCGCCGGTATGGATGGCGCGGGCCGCGGCATCGCCTGGGTGTATGAAGACCTTCTGCTGGCCCTGCCGCTGCTGCTTCGGCGTCTCATTGGCATATTGCGTATTGAGAAATGCATGCGGCTTCGGCGAGACGATGGACAAAGGAAACCGCTGCGACAGCTCGGGCGCGGAGGCCTT